>CAZTQA010000008.1:0-22623 GCA_964615205.1 uncultured Candidatus Saccharibacteria bacterium | reverse complement strand
GTGCCCCCAGAAGGAATCGGACCCTCGTCAATGGCTTAAAAGGCCACTGCTTTACCACTAAGCTATGGGGGCATTTCTAATTTTAAAATATTATAACCCTTCTTGTTTTAGTTTTTCAAGAAGCTCTTTTTGTTTTTTAGTTAATTTTTTGGGTGTTTCAATTTCTAATTCAACATACAGGTTTCCTCTGCCGAATCCGGAAAAATGAGGAATGCCTTTGCCCGAAATTCTTAATATCTTGCCTGATTCAGTTCCAGAAGGAACTATCAATTCAAGCTTTTTTTCGTCCAGAGTAGTGATTTCCGTGTTATCTCCCAAAGAGGCCTGAGAAAAAGAAATAGGCACATTAATGTATAAATCATCTCCCCTTCTGACAAATTTAGGATGTTTTTTAACTAAAATTCTGATATAAAGGTCGCCTGGCTTTCCACCCCTTCTGCCGGCATTTCCCTTGCCCTCCACCTTTATAACTTGATTAGTATCTACTCCGGCCGGAACGTAAACTTCAAAAGTTTCTTCTTTTTTAATTCTTCCTTCTCCCTTACAGACGTTACAGAATTTTTCCGGCTTAGTCCCTTCTCCCTTGCATTCAGGGCAGATTACATAACGGGTCACAGAGCCGAAAATAGTCCTCTTCATCTCTTGAACCTGACCTGTTCCCCGGCAGCTGAAGCATTCTTTTATTGGGCTGCCCGGCTCTGCCCCTGTACCATTACATCGGGAGCAAACAGCCGTTTTGTAAAGATTAATCTTCTTTCTCTGTTCTCTTAAAACTGATTCTAAAGGGATTTCTAAATCAATTTGGATGTCTTTTCCTCTTTTTAAATCCTGTTTTCTTTCTCCCCTGAAACCTGCTCCGAAAAACTGGTCAAATATATCTCCAATGTCTTCAAAATCAAAACCCACTCCAGGGCCGAAACCGGCCCCGAAATCAAATCCCGGTTCAAATCCGCCTGCTCCGGCTCCAGCTCCTCCTTCAAAAACTCTGCCAAAACGGTCATACTGGGCTCTTTTTTCCTTGTTAGATAAAACCTGATAAGCTTCGTTTATCTCTTTGAATTTCTTTTCATCTCCTCCTTTGTCCGGGTGGTACTTATGAGCTAATTTTCTGTAAGCTTTTTTTATATCTTCTTCTGAAGCGTCCTTGGAAACGCCCAGAACTTGGTAATAGTCCATTGTTTAAATTATTTCTCTTTGTATTCTCCTTCTTGGGGTTTTTCTTTATTATCAGGGTTATCAGAATCGCCAGACGGTGGTTGCTGCC
This sequence comes from uncultured Candidatus Saccharibacteria bacterium, assembly GCA_964615205.1. Classification (GTDB taxonomy): domain Bacteria; phylum Patescibacteriota; class Minisyncoccia; order Minisyncoccales; family JAGMDC01; genus CAZTQA01. The sequence goes on along the minus strand of CAZTQA010000008.1, from coordinate 21,359 downwards.
CGGACTGGCCCTGTCCGTACATCTGGGCTCCTATTTTCTGAATGGTTTGGGATAAATCATTGGTTTTGGACTTGATTTCTTCTATATTGTCGCTGTCCTTCACTTTTTTCAACACCTCAATTTTTTCTTCTATTTCTTTCTTAACGTCAGCGGAAACTTTGTCTCCTGCATCCCTTAAGGTTTTCTCTGTAGTGTAAATCAGGTTTTCAGCTACATTGCGAGCTTCGATTATTTCTTTTTTCCTCTGATCTTCCTGAACATGCATTTCAGCTTCTTTCTTCATTTTTTCCACTTCTTCTTTGGATACGCCAATTGAACCTTCAATCCTGATTGACTGGCTCTTGTCAGTGGCTTTGTCTTTAGCTGTAACGTTTAAAATGCCATTAGCGTCAATATCAAAGCTCACTTCAATCTGGGGAACGCCTCTAGGAGCTGGAGGAAGCCCGTCTAAGATAAACCTGCCTAAAGTTTTATTGTCGTTTGCCATAGGCCTTTCTCCCTGAAGAACATGGATTTCTACAGAAGGCTGGTTTTCAGCTGCAGTAGAGAAAATCTGGGATTTGGAAGTGGGAACAGTGGTATTTTTGGCAATTAAAATAGTGTTCACGCTGCCCAATGTTTCAATGCCTAAAGACAAAGGAGTAACATCTAAAAGCAGAACATCTTTTACCTCACCCTGTAGAATGCCTCCCTGCGTAGCTGCTCCCACAGCTACTACTTCATCAGGATTAATGTCTCTATTTGGTTCTCTGCCAAAAATCTTTTTCAGCTCTTCCTGTATTTTAGGAGTTCTAGTCTGCCCGCCTACTAAAATAACTTCATCTATTTCCTTAACATCCATTTTTGTTTCTTTAAGGGTCTGCTTGGTTAGTTTAATTGATTTATCAATGTATTCCCCGACTAAGTTTTCAAATTCAGCCCGGCTCAATTTGTAAAGAAGGTGTCTTGGCCCGCTGGCATCAGAAGTAACAAAAGGGAGATTGATTTCTGTTTCCATGGTAGTAGAAAGTTCTATTTTGGCTTTTTCAGCTGCTTCCTTTAATCTTTGCAAAGCCAGCTTGTCTTTGGACAAGTCAATGCCCTGATCTTTTTTAAATTTGTCCGCCAGCCAGTCAATGATTTTCTGGTCAAAATCGTCGCCTCCTAAATGGGTGTCACCGCCAGTTCCTTTTACCTCAACCGTATCCTCACTTACATCTAAAATGGAAATATCAAAAGTTCCTCCCCCGAAATCATAAACCACAATCTTTTTTTCTCCCCTTTTAGTTAAGCCGTAAGCTAAAGCTGCAGCTGTGGGTTCGTTGATAACTCTTCTTACTTTAAAGCCAGCCACTTCTCCAGCCACTTTAGTGGCTTTTCTTTGGGAATCGTCAAAATATGCCGGACAGGTAATAATGGCTTCTTCAATCTTCTCTCCTAATTTTTCCTCTGCGTCAGCTTTCATCTTTTGGAGAATCATAGCCGAAATTTCCAATGGCTTGTACCACTTTTCTCCCATTTTTATTTCCACGCCTCCGTCATTAGCTTCCCTTATTTCGTACGGCATCAGCTTTTTGTCTTTTTGGACTTCCGAATCAGAAAATTTTCTTCCGATTAACCTTTTAGTAGAAAAAATAGTATTTTCCGGATTGGTTACCTGTTGTCTCTTAGCTAAAACTCCTACTAATCTTTCCCCGTTTTTACTCAATGCTACAACCGAAGGAGTGGTTCTGGCTCCTTCTTTGTTTTCTATGATTCTTGGTTCCCCGGCCTGGACAACAGCCATAGCCGAGAAAGTTGTTCCTAAATCAATACCTAATATTTTAGACATAATATTAATTAAAAATTAAAAATTAAAAAAATTAAAAATTTTAACAACCTTTTTGGACCTGGGCAGAATCGGACTGCCATTCCTACATTGCAAATGTAGTGTTCTGCCACTAAACTACAGGCCCTTTTCATTGTTATTCTACCAAATCTAACACATAAATCAAGATTAGAAATAAAAAAAGAAAACCTACTTACATATTGCTTTCGGCTTTGCTCACTTTGTAGCTTGTGCATCTTTAAGGGCGCACTCATCCGAGCAGTAAAGTGCGATGTTTGTTGGGTGAAGCGGCTCATTGCATTTTGGATACGCACACCTTCTTCCATCAGGATGATTTCTCGGAGTTAACCATCCTCTGCCGCCGCATAACTCGCATCCGTTTCCTCCGCACCCATCGCACTGCACAGAGTCTTCTGGGTAGTTTTTATCTTTCGGGATATCAATCCACATCATTTCACCTCCATCATATTCACTAATTCCCAGTTTACATTTTTAAGCCATTAAGTCAACAATTTGTACTAGTTCATATCATATGATATAATTTAATATAAAGTAGGCAATTCTCTTGCGCAGTGATTTTTTTTATGAAAACAATAATTAAAAAATATTTTGGATATATTATAGCAATTTTATTTCCTTTTATTATTTCGGGATTGGCAGCATTTGATATGCAGTGCCCATTATCTCGTGGATATTTCTTTAGCGGTAAGTGTCTTCATCCTTTTTCCCAAGAACAGTTCTTTCGCATGTGGCAGGGCAATCTTATGCCAGATAATTATATATTGATATGGGCTCCTATGATTTTTGGAATGATGGGTGTTTTTTTGGGAAAAAAATACTTATCAAAACGGTTAGGGAATATTTTATCACAAATCATCGGACTAATTGGCTTTGCTATAATTGGAATACTTTTGGGAGTCATAATAGCAGTAATGTCAGCTTACTAAATAAAATTATTTTAAAATACTAAAAAAGTAATAAAATAACGGAACGAGAACAATCCTCGTTCCGTTTTGTAAATCTAACACATAAATCAAGATTAGAAATAAAAAATAGACAGAGCCATAAAGACCTGCCATAATCTTTCTCAAAAGAACATCTTGGTTGGGTCGGAGAATGCTGCTATTCCCATGGGAATTTCTCTTTCCAATTTACGAATCTCTTCGCATGTTTTCTCCTGCATTGTAGTCAACCTTTGCCACATTTCCTCGATAAAAGATAAATCGCGGTCTCTTTCTTCGATAGGTAGACGAAGCAACAAACACTCGAGGCTTGATAGAGGCCTTATAGTCCTGCCTAAGGCTTTACTTATTTTCCTTTTCGTTGAAAGACCCTCTGTCTTTTCCCTTATCTTACCATCTCTTGTTTTCCATTCATCTGGCACCGCCATTTAAACCATCTCCTTTTTATTAGATATTTCCAGTTTACATTTTTAAGCCGTTAAGTCAACATTTAAAAGAACGAGGACTGTCCTCGTTACGCTTTTTGGAGACTACTCTAAAAATAGAGTTGACCCCTATTTTCCCCCCCTTTGTTGATTTTGCACCAGTTAACGACACTACCGAAGAAATATTTCCAAAAAGTTCACTAACACCATCTTTATAATATGGCCATTCCATTATGCTTCCGTCTTTATTAAAAACAGGCCTTAACTTCATTGAACCGTGCACTATATTGAAATCATCTTCCGTATCTCGTCCAAACACCTTCTTAAAGTCATGCTTATGATATTTTCTTTTTAATTCAATGTATACAGAAGTTAAAACAGCCACTATTATACCGCCAACAATATTATAAAAAATATCCATCATAAAATTTTATTCTTCGATTAATTCTTCTATTTTTATTTTTTAAGCTATATTTTATATTGAATCTATTTCTGACTTAGACAAAATACTCTTTTTCTATATGGCTTTTTGCTTGCATTCTAGATATATTGCCATAAATAAGATAATGATATTTACTTTTTAGGATTTTATCTATTGGTGTCTTTCTTTTCCATTCTTCTAATTCCTCCTGAAAAAAATCATCTATCTCCTTTTTGTTTTGCGGATTCAAAAACAAGTCTCTTGTTATATGCTCATAAGTAGCGTAAATGAAAATGTATATTATTTTCATTGAATTTTTGGGAGTAGCAATAAAACGAACAACAAAATCATCGTTGTCTTTTAAATCTTTTGATGTTCCTTTTCTAAATACCAATGATTCCATTTTTTATTTTACTAAATTAATGTATAATGAAATTGCGGGGCTAAGGCGGTTGTAGTTTTTATAAAACCACAACCAAACCTTAGCTTCTTTTTATTTCCTCTTATAGCTCTTCTCTCTCTGAGACAATGCGCTACCAGCAGCAGATTTTGATCCCCTGCCTGTTCTTTCATCTCTTAAAACTTTGGAAGAAATTCTAGCTACTCTTGGGCTAGTAACTTTTTTAGCCATAATTTTATATTTTCCATCTGTTTAATTATAATCTTGAATTACGCGATGGCCGCAATTCGTTTTTCGACCTTTTTGTCTTCGGTATAATAAAAAGAATAAACCGGGATTGCCCCGGCTTGTAATAATCGTTTAGTCAGGGCTTTCGCCCCTGCTCTCTTCAGCATTTTTTTAGTGTAGCATATTTTTGAATATAAATCAACAGATTGGCTGTGGATAACTTTCGGTTTTCTTTCGGTATGATTTTTGATATAATATAATAAGGTGTGGAAAACTAATATGCTTACAAAACGACAAAAACAAATATTAGATTATATTTCTAAATATATCAAGAAGAACGATTATGCTCCTTCCTTAGAAGAAATAAGGAAACATTTTAAGCTATCGTCTGTTGCTACTATTCATCAACATATAAATACATTGAAAGAAAAGGGATATTTAAAAAAAATTGAAAATCAACCGCGATCAATTGAAATAAACAAGAAACAAAAAATTTCTAATCTGGTAGTAATTCCACTGCTCGGAACTATTGCTGCCGGTGAACCGATTGAGGCAATAGAAGATAAGGAAACAATTGCTGTGCCAAAAAATAAACTTCCTATAATTGGAAAAGTTTATGGACTTAAGGTGACTGGCAACAGTATGGTTGATGAAAAGATTAATGATGGTGATATTGTTTTAGTGAAACAGCAGAGTGTGGCCGAAAACGGTCAGAAAGTTGTCGCTTTAATAAATAATTCAGAAGCGACTTTAAAAAAATTCTATAAAGAGAAAGGATATGTTCGTTTACAGCCAGCAAATAAAAGCATGAAGCCGATTATTGTTAAGGGAAACCAAAATCTTTTTATACAAGGAATTGTTCTTGATGTTATTCGCAAAGAAAATCCAACTCTGGCTAGTTTGCCAAAAGCAGAAACAGGGGCTAAAAAATATAAAAAACTACCGCTTAATCAGATTATTGTTGGAGATGCGGTAGAAGAAATGAAAAAAATACCGAGCAACACAATAGATATGACATTCGCTGATCCTCCATTCAACCTCAATAAAAAGTATGGAAACTATAAAGATGAAAAAACCTCCGAAGACTATATAAAATGGTGTCAACAATGGCTCGACGAGATGGTAAGAATAACCAAACCGACCGGATCAATTTTAGTACATAACATACCGAAATGGTTAATATGTTTTGCTAATCATCTGAATAAAATCGCTGTTTTCAAGCATTGGGTTGCATGGGATTCTATGGGAGCTCCACTCGGTAAAACTTTACTTCCTTCCCATTATGGCATATTATTCTACACAAAAAACCAGAAAGGTTTTAAATTCCATGAGCTTAGGTCGCCGCATAAAAAATGTCGTGTTTGCGGAGAGATGATAAAAGACTATGGAGGGAAAAAAAACCAAATTAATCCTTATGGAACTCTTTTAAGTGATGTTTGGACAGATATACATCGTATTAGACACAGTACTCGTAGAGATGCTCACCCTTGCCAGCTTCCTGAACCACTACTTGAACGTTTAATATTAATGACAACTGATGAAGGCGATGTTGTGCTCGACCCTTTTATAGGCGCTGGCACAACTGCGTTAGCTGCTAAACGACTTGGTCGAAACTATATTGGCATAGATATAGATCCAAAGTATAAAAAGATAATCAGCGATAAGATTGAAAAAGTAAACTATCGATCAAGTAATGGCTATAAATACAATAACGATGCTACAGTTGTAGCATCGAAATATTTGAAAAATTTGACTATTTCAGAAGATGAAGGAATTTATCCTATTGATAATCCTCAATTTAAACCCAACGACAAACGACGCAAGAATACTACTCCTTCTCTTTTTTAATATCTTGGGATTCTTTTATAATTTTCCTGTGCTTCTTAATAATTCGTTTAGATCTATAAACAATGGTTTTCTTAAATAATTGTTCGAATTGATCTAATGTTTTTACTGGTGATTCAACGTCAAAATCTTTCGGTCTCAGATTTCCATCTTTCTCACGATACTTAAGAGTACCTGCTTTATTAATTCCTAAAAATTTATAAAAGAGAGCAAATTCAATATTCTGAATTTCTTTTGTTTTATCATTAAAATCGTAAATCACAAAAATATAATAAATATTTTTACCACCAAATTTCTTTATCCTCTTAGGCCAATCATTAAGAGTTCCCATATCATTCTCGCTATTTTTAACAATTACCCATTTACCTTTTCTATTTTGTCTCCTATTGCCAGATTTAAACTCAATAGCGATAGGTGGCGCAGTTCTTAATTCAAAATCGGGAAAGTAATTTTTATGTGGGGCAATAATATAATCCTCATCGTTTCTAATAAAATTAGCTTTCTTAAAAATATCAACAATAATATCGGCAAGATGTTCTTCTATAGATGTACCAAAAGTGCGATAGTCAAAATTACCAGTAGCAATAACTCGTCTCAAATTATTTAGAATCTTCTCTCTTGAAGAAATTAAAACCTTAATTGCTTCAGCGCCATTTTTGTTTTTTGTTTGTCTTCGAGACATACTGTTTGTGGGCGTGGAAGGAATCGGAGAGTTGCCCGAAGGCATAACGGGAAGAAGGTCCTCTCTACTTCATCGCCTAAAATACCCAAAACATCCCCAAGGAGATATTTTGCCTATTTGTGGGCGTGGAAGGAATCGGACCTTCGACCTCGTCTTTATCAGAGACGCGCTCTACCACTGAGCCACACGCCCTAATCTTATTCAGCAAAGCCGATTTTGTTTTCCTGCTCAATCTCCGGCTGTTCAGCTTCTTTGATTTCCCCGAATTTGCTTTCGTATTTCTTAAGATTTTCTTCAAGTGCCTTAAGCATTCTCTTAATGTGTCCCGGACTCATTATAACGCGCGAAGCCAGAATTCCCTGGGGAGGCGAAGCTAAAAAGAAATCAAGAATGAATTCTTCTTTAGTATGAACAATCTGCATCAGGTTGGAATATTTTCCCTTGATGTCTTCGTCTTTGGCTTTAATTTGAATTTGTTTTTTTTCTTCCATAGTTTATTGAAATTTTAATTATTTAACGACCTTTACTTTAGCTGGACGCAGAACCTGATTATCAATTAGATAGCCCTTTTGGGTTTCTTCTATAATAATCCCTTTCTCCTGATTCTCGGCTTCCACCTGCTCTACAGCTTCGTGGAAATTGGGATCAAACTTCTTGCCCTTTGTCTCTATTTCTTTGATTCCAAAATCATTTAAAAGATGCTGGAACTTTTTTCTGATTTGACTGATCCCTGGTTCAGATGTTTCTTTTTCCGCTCTTTCCAGCTCATCTAAAACAGGCAGAATTTTAATTATTGTTCCGCTTAAAGCAAAAAATAAAGTTTCAGCCACTCTTTTTTCTTCATCCTTTTTGTAGTTTATAAAATCAGCGCGGGCTCTTTTCCAGCCCTCTAAATATTCTTCTTTTTGCTTAAGGCACTTTTTTAATTCGTCTTCCATACATTTACTATTATACTTATTTTCATTTCCAAGTCAATTTGCTATAATACTTTAATGGATTCAAACCAAAGAAAAATAATCTTCGTTCTCCTGATTTTTTTTGTTTTAAGTTTAGCTGTTTTTTTTAGATTATGGCAGATAGAGTCTCTTCCTGGTGGACTTTTTCCAGATGAAGCTGCCAACGGCCAGGATGCTGTTTTAATCTTACAAGGAACTCATACTCCTTTTTTTGAAAGAGGGTTAGGCAGAGAATCTCTTTATTTTTACTTATTAGCCGGCAGTATAGGGTTGTTTGGAATAGGGGTTTGGCAGATACATATTGTTTCAGCTCTAATCGGAATATTGAGTGTTGTGGCTGCCTGGCTTTTAGCTAAAAGCTTGTTCGGCAGAAAAGCGGCTTTGATAACTGCTTTTTTTATGGCTACTTCCACCTGGCATACTACCCTTTCCAGAACCGGATTCAGAGCTATTCTAATTCCCCTCTTGGCAACTCTTTTCTTTTATTTTGCTTATTTGGTTATTAAGGAAGAAAAGCATAAGAAGCGCGTTCTGTGGGCAATTTTAAGCGGAGCTTCTTTGGGATTGGGATTTTACACATATATTTCTTTCAGAGCCATGCTGGCTATTTTAGGATTGATAGCTGTAATAATCTTTGTTATCCAAAGGGATGCCTTTAAAAAATTCTGGAGAGAATTAATTATTGCTTCTTTATCTAGTTTTATTGTGGCTGCTCCTCTGGCTCTGTACTTCTTAGGACATCCCGGTTCTTTTACTGGCAGGGCTGGATGTGTATCTATCTTTAATCCTGATTTGAACCAAGGGGATTTCTGGGGCACTTTTTTGGGAGTGATTGAAAAAACTTTTTTAATGTTCTTTACCCAAGGCGATCTGAACTGGAGGCACAATGTTTCCGGAATGAGTATGCTTAATCCAGTGGCGGCTTGTTTCTTTGCTCTCTTTATTCTTATTTGTCTGGGGTTTTTAATCAAGGAAAGACTTAATTTTTTCAAAAAATATTTTAAGTATTGCGTTTTGATCATCTGGTTTTTGGGAATGCTGGGTCCGGCTATGTTAAGCGCCCAAGCCATACCCCACGGCTTGAGGGCTATTGGAGCTATGCCGGCCGTGTTCTTGTTTTCAGCTCTGGGCCTGATGTTTTTCTGGGAAAAAATAGGCCGTATTTTCAAAGATAAATTCGTGCTTGTTCTGGCATTGGCCATGCTTTTACTTACAGGCGCTGTTTACGATTTCAATCTTTATTTCAATGTAGACGCAAATTCATCTGAATTCTATTATGCTTATCGCTCTGATTTGACTGTGGTGAGCGATTATCTTAACGAACGCAACCTTAAAAAGAAAACTTATCTGGTTTTAGACGAATACTCGGTACAGACTCCGGAATATCTCACTTTGGGCAATAATCAGCCCTATATCTTGGTTGATCCAGCCACCAGTTATAAAAGGAAAATGTCTTCGGGCGATCAGATTGTTTTTACCCAGTCCACTATGTTTGATACTAAAAAATACAAAGAGGAAAACCAGGACATAAAGATAGTTAAACAGGAATTTAACAAGTTTGGTCAGGAAATTATGCGTGTTTATGAACCTTTTCAAAATTAAAAAACATATACCCTTATTGGCTATTTTAGGAGTGGGAGCAATCCTGCGTCTTTACAATCTTACTGCCAGGGCTTTATGGCATGACGAGGCCTTTTCTGCTCTCCTTATAAAATACAATTTTAAAGAAATGATTGACCGTATTATTCTGGATGTCCATCCACCTTTTTACTATATTGTTTTAAGATCATGGAATTTTATTTTAGGTGATTCTCTTTTTTCTTTAAGATTATTCAGTGTGGTATTCAGCTTACTCATTATTTGGGCTGTTTATCTGCTTGCCAAAACAGTTTTCAAGAGTGAGAAAATAGCTCTTTTTTCCGCGCTTTTAGTTGCCTTGAATTCTTTTCAAATACAGTATGCCCATGAAGCCCGCATGTATGCTTTAAGCACTTTTTTGATTGTCATTTCCACTTATTTTATATTTAAAGCTCTTTATTCTCCAAAGCAATCTAGCTGGAAGTGGTGGGCTTTATATATCTTAGCTGTTATTCCAGCTATTTATTCCCATTATTATGTCTTTTTTTCTGTTCTGGCCCAGTTCCTCTTTGCTTTTGTCTATATTTGGCACAAGAAAAAAAACTTCAAACTGCTTTTGATAAGCTATTTTGTGATTGCTTTTTCTTATCTTCCTTGGTTAAAAGTTTTTCTCAAGCAGCTAACCCAAGTTCAGGAAAGCTACTGGATTCCTAAAATGACTATCTGGTCTATCCCCTGCACTTTTTACAAAATAACCACAGGAACGGATATTAATATTTATATTCATAAAAATATTCTTGTATTATTTGTAATCGCATTTCTGGGTTTAATTCTCTACGGACTGATTAAAGATAAAAACTCCGGCAAGTGGTTAATCTTTCTTTTGTTTGCTGTACCTTTTCTTGGAGCAGCTGTGTTATCTTTGAAAACTTCTATTTATCTTGACCGTTATTTCATATTTGTTTCCAGTTTCTATTTAATTTTGATCTCTATAGCTATTTTAAAAATACCCATAAATTTAATTCGAAAAAGTATTCTTGCTCTTATAGTTCTTTTAATGATGTTTTCCACTTTTCATAACTGGGATATTCTTGAGATTGATAAAAAACCAGGAATGGCAGAAGCAGCTGCTTATTTAAACCAGGAAGCCCATCCTAACCATAAGATTTACGTTGGCTCTTCTTTTGTTTATTTTACCTTTAAATATTATAATAAAACTGGGATACCTCCCCTTCTTTATTGCTCCGGAGAATTGTCACATTTTTCAGGAACAGCTCTTCTTTCCTCTGAAGATATTATTAAGGATTTTGAAACAGAAACAAAAACCAATGATATTGTCTGGATGATTAATACCACTGGCTTTGGTAATTATAGACCCGAAGTGCCTCAAAATTGGGTTGAGGAAGAAGAGAAAAGATTTCAGGACGCTTATGATTACCAAGGATGGATTGTTATAACCAAATATAGAGTCCTTTAGTCAAAAATTGATTCTGGAAAAACATACACTTTTTCAAAACGAAGATCAATATATTTCAATTTTTCCCTTTTCTCAAGAGGGATTTCTTTTTCTAAAATTGATTTTAACTCTGTTATCTGCCAGCTTATATCTTTCTGAATGTCAAAATATGCCTGCCATCCCTGGGATGTAAATACGTTCAAACGCCTTTCTGAAGCTAATTCCATTGAACCAACTAAAATTCCTAAATCTTTTTTGAAAGCTGATTCTATAATTAAAATCTGATTTAAATTTTCTTCGTCTAGGACCTTGTCTCCTAATTTTAAGTCCTGCTGCAGATTTAAATTATTAATTTTGGGTATCTGGCCATCTTCTGTTGTTCTTTCAAAAACCATGCCCTGCTTGTCAATGTAAAAACATTCATTCTGGCAGACCACGGCTACTGGCTCTCTTTCTTCTATTTCTATCTTTAGAATACAGGGTAATTTTTTATTTATACCAACTTGTGTAATTTGAAAAATATTATTTAAAATATTTTCTTTATTTTTTTCAGAGTTAAACAGAAAAATATTTTTATCTCTCTCTATTAAGTTTTCAATAATCTGAGTTTCAGTTTTCTGGTTTCCGGAAATCTCTATGTTTCTTATACGAAAGAAATCAGAAAAGAAAAGGAAATAAGACAGAAGAAAGATTAAAATTGTTATTCCTAAAGCAATCCAAAAAAAACTATTTTTCAATATAGATTTTTTTCTTCTCATCCTATGCGGTTTTCTAAATCCTTGATTTTTCATAAACCTCTTTTTCTTTTGCGGATTGTTTCGATAATGTAATTCAACCAGTATTTTGAAGACAAAACATAATCTTGGGTTTTAATATATTCATAAGCCTTTCCTCCAAATCCCATTTTAAACAAAGTGGGTCCTGCCCAGGGATGATAAGGATGTTTTTGAGGAGAAACATATCCCCAAAAATCATACAACACGCATTCTCTTTTTTTGGCTTCTTTTATTACTTCCCACTGAAGCAGATAAGGAATGGAAAATCTGGCGTATTTTGAATCAGAGGCGGCTTGATGATAGAAACCGATCCCGGACCAAAAAATTATTAAAGCGGCAGCAGCTATTTCTCCTTTGTATTTGCCAAAGAACAACAAAGCATTGTTGTATTTTGAAAAAACTTCAAATTCATTTCTTACATATTTAAAAGAAAAGGGCACAAAATTCTGCCTTTTTGCCACTTTGTTGTTAAGTTTTTGATAAAGCTCAATATCATTTAGATTAGCGCTTTTTTCTATAGTGATATCCTGATTTTTTATTGCTTGCCTAATCAAATAACGGGTGGTTTTTCTCATATTCATTAAAAGCTCGTCTTTTGAAGGAGCTAAATCAAGTTTCCAGGTATCTTCATACGCATTTGCATGTATGGGTGCCTTCCTAAATCCCAAGTTTTCTAGAATGTTTTGACTTTTCTGATCCCTTTCCCACAAAGGATTCACTCTAATAAAACTGCAATTTTCATCCTTTCCAATTTTTTTCAGTTTTTCTAATAATATTTTCAGAATTTCCAGTTTATTGTCTTTAATAACAGGACCATGTTGTATCAACAAAAATGTTCCTCTTCTTGCTTTTATCTCAGATACCAATGCCAGAGCCATTAAGTCATTTTTGCTATAAACACCAAGCCGCCAAATTTTATTTCCCATCATTTTTTGAAATTCTCCCCAATTCCAAGAATCCAAAAAAGTCTTTTTTTGACATCCTAAAAGAAAATTCTCCCAAACCTCTTTTTGAGACATTTCTTTAATTGTTAGCATAAAATAGATTGATAATTTCTCTTGATAAACGACCTTCTAATAAAATTATGTCATTTTTATTATTAAAATCTTTAATCTTTTCAAAAATTTCTTTCGGATTTTCTAAAAAGACAATCTGACATTTCTTGCTATCGCAAGATTTTTCAAGTGAGCTAAAGCATTCCTTGGTAGTAATTATACCTAAATCGCAAACCTCATCAATTTTTTGGCCGATTCTCTGATGGACTTGTTTCGAAGCTTGGCCTAACTCAATTAAACAGGGCATAATAATTACTCTTCTTCCCTGCCATTTTTTTAAATATTCTAAATGAGAAATAACACTGTGCGGATTAGAGGAATAAGTGGAATTAATAATATTTAAGTTTTTTATTTTCTCAACTTGTAACCCGAATTTAATTTTCTTTTTAGCTTGCTCAATTTCTTGGTCATTCATACCTAATTCTTTAGCTACAGCTACTGCTCCAGCCAGGTTCTCCTCTTCACCTGTTTCTTGTTCTCGGGCATAAAGTTTTTTCTTTATTAAAGTTTTCTCATAAAGTTCTTGGCAGTATTTATTTTTAGCATTAAAAAAAGCTGTGCCATCTTTAGGTAAACTTTCTATTAGTTCAAATTTGGTTTTAATGATATTTTCTAAAGAACCAAAAGTAGCCATGTGCTGTTCATTAATGCCAGTTAAAACACCGATTTTTGGTTTAACAATATCGCAAAGCAGTTTTATGCCTCCCTTATTATAAGCGCCCATTTCACAGATAAAAATCTTATGCTCTAGCTTTAAATCATTTAAAATACATTGAGCAATGCCGATTTCGGAATTCTGATGCTCTTTAGTTTTCAAAACTTTGAATTTTTCAGAAAGAATAGTGTATAAAAATTCTTTAGTTGAAGTTTTTCCATAACTGCCCGTAATACCAATAACAATTAAATCTTTGAATTGCTCTCTTTTCTTTTTAGCTTTTTCTAAAACTCTGTTCCTTAATAAAACAGTTAGGGGTTGGGAAAGTAAAACAATTAAAGAAACAACGAGAGGTATTAAAATATCAATCAATAAAAGCCAGAAGCCGAGCCCCTGCAATAAAGGCATTTTGGTTTGGATTGCAATATAAGCAGCGATAAGAAAGACAAACGAAAGATTGAAAATTATCAAGAAAACAGTTTTTTTGGTTAAAACAGGCTTTTTAATTCTTTTTCTTAAGAAATCAAGCAAGGCCTTAGATAATTCAATAAAATATACAAATAAAAGAATAAAAAAAGCATAACTGAAAAGAAAGGAAAATGAAACTAACAAGAAAAGCTTTCCTATAAAAATTTTATTCCATATCAATCTTTTTCCTTTTTCTGTTTGAAAATGAGCTTTGAACCTGCCCGTGTGATATTCTTTCAATTGCCAGAGATAAAGCCAAAACAGAACTGCTTTTGTAGTTCTAACGGCCCAGAAAAAGATTAATAAAATAAGAGAATGAAAGAATATTTCAAACATTAATAAAATTCATAATTTTATCAACTAAAACATCTGGAATTTCTTTGTGGGGCTTGTGACTAATATTTTTTAGAATTTCCATTTTAGAATTTCTAATTTCTCTGTTCATTAGATAGCCGTCTTGTATGGGCGTCATATTATCTTTATCTCCCCAAATAATTAAAGCTCTAGTTTCTATTTTAGAAAGATGTTCGGTTAAATCTTCCTTGATGACATTTTGGAAAGTTTCTTTGAGATAAGGCAGTTTTTCAGCTTCAATGTAATCTGTTTTTTTTAAGATATACCTATAAAAAACTTTTCTGAAAAAAGGATAAAAGGGTAAAAAAGAAAGCTTTTTCCCTTTTTGAGCCAGTTTAATTATTGAGTCATAGTCTGTCTTTTCTGGTTTTATTCCGGCTGAAGAAACTAAAATTAAACCTTTTAATTTTTCTGGATGTTTAGCAGCAAATTTAATTGCCATTCTTCCGCCGAATGAATGACCTAACAGATAAAAGGGTTCAGCAATATCTGAACTAAAATCTTCTAACCATTTAATATAGTCATTCAAATTCCAAACTTTATTTAAAACGGTTTCTTGTTTGAACCCAGGCAAATCCGGCACTACCACCTTAACATATCGAGAACTGTTCTCGATCAGTTGTTTGATTGGCTGCCAGCGCTTTTTAGAACTAGCCCAACCATGAAGAATAATTAAAGTATTCATCTCTTGAAAATTTTTTTTATTCCGAGGTATTTTTGGAGAACTTTTGGAACCAAAACTGAACCGCCTTTTTGCTGGTAGTTTTCCAAAACAGCAATAAGAATGCGCGGAGAAGCAATCATAGTATCATTTAAAGTATAGACAAATTTCTTTTCTCCTTTTTTATTTTTATACCTAATATTCAACCGCCTGGCTTGCCAGTCAGTCATATTAGAGTCAGAATGAGTTTCGCCATAGCTATTACGCGAAGGCATCCAGGTTTCAACATCATACATTTTGTATTTCCCGGCCCCCATATCACCAGTGCAAATTTGAACTACTCTGTGGGACAGCTCTAATTCCTTTAAAACTTCCTGGCAGTTTTCTCTCATCTCTTCAAAAATCTTTTCAGACTCCTTAATGTCTGCTTTGCAAAAAACAACTTGTTCTATTTTCATAAACTCATGTAAACGGTATAAACCATGGGTATCTTTGCCGTAACTGCCTACTTCAGAACGGTAGCATTGGGAAAAACCAGCCAACCTGATGGGTAAATCTTTTTCTTCTAAAAGAGTATCAGCGTAATAAGCCAAGAGAGAGGGCTCTGAAGTTCCGCCCAAATACATTGGCTCTGAAATTTCTTTGCCATCAGCTAATTTGCCGGGATTAGTTACTTGAAAAACTTCGTCTTTTCCTTCTGGGAAATGGCCGCTGCCAACTAAGACAAATTCTCTTGCTAAAGTGGGAGGAACCATAATCTGAAAATTTTTCTTTTTTAATTTTAAAAGAGAATGCCACATTAAAGCCATATGCATTAAAGCAGCTTCGTTCTTTAAATAATAACCCCTGAAACCGCTGACTTTAACTCCTTTTTCTACATCAATTAAATCCAATTCTTTACCCAATTGAATATGATCCTTGATTTTAAAGCTGAATTTTGGAATTTTTCCCCAGTGGGAAATTTCTTTATTGCCGCTTTCATCTGGAGCCACGGGGGTGTCTTGGGAAGGAATATTGGGAACCAACAGCATTAACTCTTCATATCTTTCTTTTATTTTCTTCAGCTCTTCATTCAGATTTTTAAACTCTTTCTTCATTTCGGCTGCTTTCTCTCTCTGTTCTTTGCCTACTTTTTTTTGCTCACTTTTAATCTTTTCGCTTTTCTGAATAAGTTCCCTTCTCTTTGCATCCAAACCTAAAAGCTCATCAATATCTAAATGAATGTTTTTATTTTTAATGGCTTTTTTGACTAAATCCTTATTTTCTCTAATGAATTTAACGTCTAACATAGATTGTTATCTATTTTAAGTGGAGAAAATATAGCTTTTAGGAGCGCCCGGAGCCGAGCGGGCAGGGTTCGAGCGAAGCGAGAGAGCGAGGTGAGGATAGAGTAAGCGAACCGGCTGGGGCGAGTAAACGTATCCTAAAAGTTATATTTCTGAACGCTTCTTCATTGTAGGAAATAATATTACTTCTCGTAAAGAATGCGAATCTGTGAGCAAGGCAACCAAGCGGTCAATGCCCATCCCAAATCCAGCTGCCGGCGGCATACCGTATTCCAATGCTTCTATAAAGTCCTTGTCCATTCTCTGGGCTTCTTCAAAACCTTTTTTAAATATTTTTTCTTGTTCTTCAAATCTTTTTCTTTGTTCAATGGGATCGTTAAGTTCTGAAAAAGCGTTAACTAATTCAAACCCGCCCACTAAAAGCTGAAAACGAGCCAGCTTAGAAGAATCATTTTTTAATTGCCTTGCCAAAGGAGCAGAACCCAAAGGATGATGGATAACAAAGGTAGGCTGCCATATCTTTGGCCGACATAATTTTTTATAAATTTCATCAGCTATTTCCGGCTTACCCGCCCCTTTCTTGGTTTCTATACCTAATGATTTTGCTTTTTTTCTAAGAGCTATTTCATTAATCTCCTCGTAATTAATTTTGGTTTCTTTTTTTAATATTTGATTGAATTCTTTTCTGGGCCAAGGAGTTTTAAAATTTATTTTATTTCCCTCGTATTCAATTTCAAGCTTTCCAAATAATTTTTTTATAATGGCGGTTAAGAATTCTTCGGTTAATTTCATCAAATCTTTATAGTCAGCATATGCCCAATAGAACTCAAGCATAGTGAAGTCTGGATTATGAGATCTGTCCACTCCCTCATTTCTAAAGCATTTTCCGATTTCATAAACTTTTTCAAAACCTCCCACTAAAAGGCGCTTCAGATAAAGCTCATGGGCAATTCTTAGATATAAATCAATGTTTAAAGCATTTAAGTGAGTTTTGAAGGGAGCAGCTGCTGCTCCTCCATAAATAGGTTGTAAAATGGGCGTTTCCACTTCCAAAAAATTATTCTTATTTAAAAAAGAACGAACTTCCTGAATAATTTTTGAGCGAAGAATAAATTTTTCTTTGATATCAGGATTAAATATCAAATCTAAATATCTTTTTCTGAATCTTTCTTCTGTGTCTTTTAATCCATGCCATTTTTCAGGCAAGGGCAAAAGAGATTTTGCCAGCATTTTATAATCAGATACTTCTAAAGTTTTTTCTCCTTTTTTAGTTTTAAACAAAACCCCTCTAATTTCAACAAAATCGCCTATGTCAAAATGACCCAAAAAGAACTGGTAGTTTTTTTCACCTAAACGATCTTTTTTAAAATAAGCTTGAATTTGTCCTGTGCCGTCTTCAATATTAAGAAAAACAGAACCGCCATGTCCCCTTAAAGAACGAATTCTGCCAGTGAGAATAATTTCTTTTTGGTCATGGGATAATTTAAGAAAATCTTTAACAGCTTCAGAACAGGTGTGAGTTCTTTTAGCACTTAAGGGATAAGGAGAAATAAGGGCTTTTTGGATGGCTTTTAGTTTTTCTAAACGTATTTTTCTTATTTCTTCAACGCTTGACATATTTTTAAATTAAAAGTTAAAAATGAAAAATTATCTTATAGTTCAATAATATCCCGAAATTACTTTAAAATCAAGCTATAAAAAGTAATCTCACGATCGTGAGATTACTTTTTATTCTTGTTCTTTTTGGGAAAAGTACCAGTTCAAGATATCACGGGCTAAAGGAAGAGTAACCGCCTTCATACCTTCAACATTCTCTACCATTAAAGTCATTACAATTTCTGGATCCTCATAGGGAGCAAAAACAGTTATCCAATTGTGATAATAGTCCTCTTTGCCTGTCTGAGCTGTTCCTGTTTTAACAGCTGCTTTCACTGGCAGAGAATTGAGCCAGTTGGTGGCAGAACCATCAGTCACTGTTTGCCGCATACCTTCCCTTACTATTTGAAGTGTCTCCTGACTAATGAAATTCTGATTATTAATTTGAGGTTCAAATTCTTGAATAATATTTTTGTTTTCATCTACAATTTTTTGAACAACCCGGGGCTTATAAAGAATTCCTTTATTGGCAATAGCCACAAAAGCAACTGCTACCTGTAAAGGAGTAATTCTTAAATCACCTTGGCCTATGGCTAAGTGATAATCATCGCCTGGCATCCATATCTTATCTACATTTTCTTGGAAATTGTTTTTCTTCCATTCTTTATCAGGTATAAAACCTTCCTCCTCTCCAGATAAATCGATTCCTGTAGTATTTCCCCAGCCAAACAACTCTAAATATTTTTTCATTTTTTCTACGCCCAACCCTTCAATATCTTTATACCCACCTCCGATAGTATAAAAGAAGACATTGCAAGACTGGGCAATGGCTTTTCTGATATCTGTCCATCCATGAACACTCCAATCATGATATGTCCAAGAAACCTCTTCGTCCCAAGGACTTTTAATAACGATTTCTCCCGTACAAAGAATTTTTTTATCTGGAGAGATTATATTCTCTTCTAAAGCTGCCGAAGCGATAAGCGGTTTTATGGTAGAACCAGTAGGATAAGTTCCCGAGATAACCTTATTAAAAAGAGGTTCCCGAATATCATTGCTGATTTCCTCCCATTGTTCAGCAGACATCCCCTGACTAAAAAGATTATTATCAAAACTGGGAATGCTTACTAAAGATAGAACCCCTCCAGTCTTAACGTCTAAGACAACACCTACCCCTCGTTCAGAACCAGCATTCTCAATACTTTTTTTTAATTCCTCATAAACTTTCTTTTGTAAATCTGAATCTACCCACAAAACTAAACTTTTGCCAGACTCTGGCATAGATTCAACCTTTTCCGCAGTAAAAGTACCCATAGCATCCCTCTGAATTTTTATTTCACCAGAATTTTCCTTTAGATACTCCTCATAAAATTCTTCCAAACCAGTCTTTTCTCCGGTTTTTCTTTGATAACCAATCAAATGGGAAAAAATTTCCCCTTCTCTATATTCTCTAACTGCATGACTTATAACTTCAAACCCTGGAAAATCTTTTTCTCTTGTCCGAAAAATAATTAACTGTTGATAATTGAGATTTTCTAAAACTAAAAAATCAGAAAAAGAATCTGGAAGTTGAACTTCTTTCTCAATAATAAGGGATATTTCATCTAACATCCTTTTTCTTTCTTTTTCATTCTGAGGGATCTCTTCAGGATGACAAACTAAGTCAAAATTAATTTTGTTAAAAACAAGCTGATTAAAATCTTTGTCGTAAATAACTCCTCTGTGAGCCTGAATTTCATGAGCAATAAATTGATTATTACGGGCCAATCTGGAAAACTCTTCGCCCTGAACAAATTGAATCTGGAATGTTTTTCCAAAAAGAATCACAATTAAAATTAAAAAAATTAAATAGATACTTTGAATGAATCTTTTAGAAAGAGGGACTTCTATTTTTTTTTCTGATAATCCAACTTCTTCCTGTCTAGACCTGAACAATTTATCCAGGAAAACTTCTTGGGGTTCAATTTCTTTCTTGAATTTATCAGCAATTCTCAATCTTTTATTTTTTGAAAAAAGAGGGAACATAAAAATTACTTTTAATAAAGAATTTTATGAATAAAGCTATTAGGAATAAAATTAAGGTTTCCATTCCAAATATATGGCTTGACCAAATATCTAAAAAGAAACCCCCTACTAAAGCGCAATATAGACCAAATCTCTGGTTCGGTTCTTCAAATAGATTAATAACTATGACTGTAATTAAAATTAAATTTAATACCAATCCTTTAAATTCAAAAAAAGCCATAAAACTTACTTGGAAAAGGGTTAAAAAATAAAAGAATGGAATAAAGAAAAATAATTTTTTCAACATAAATCAATAATTAATAATAACAAACAAATGATCAAACTTTTCTATCTCTGAAAATAGACTTACTTCTGCTTTTTGAAAAGGTTCAAGGTCCTTGTTTTCAACCTTACTAACCTTACCCACTAAAAGATTTTCAGGAAAAGTTCTTCCTGACGAATCTGTAATAACAAGATCTTCTAGACTTATTTCTGTTTCTTTGGGAATAAGTTCTAAAAAGATTTTGGAATTTCCTGCTCCTTTGGCCTCAGTCGATAAATAATTTTCCTCATCAATTTTTATCTGAACCAAAAAATCGTTTTCTTTGTTTTTATTGGAAATAAGCATTACCTTGGAGGAGTTATCATAAACCTCCCAGACTCTACCCACTAAAACCTTATTGGAGTCAATGACTGGAACTGAAACATTTTTAGGAATTCCATCTTTACTGCCTTTATCTATCAGAATGAAATCTTCACCTACGTCTTTAGCTAAGGTTCCAGTTAAAAGGAACTGAAATTCTTTTTGAAGTTCAAGATTTAAGGCTTGTCTTAAAAAAATATTCTCCTGTTTTAAATCTTCTAAAAAGACAATTTGAGAGAGCAAATGTTGATTTTCCTCTTTTAGTTTTTGATTTTCTATATCTTTAAAAGATCCAGAAATTCTTTCTCCAACCTGCCAAAATGTCTTTTGAATAGGAACAGAAAGATTATAAAAAAAACCTTTTATTTTTTTTGAACCATCGGTTAAGTTCAACAAAAGGAAGATAGAAACAATTAAAATTACAATAACAATTATTCTTTTGTTAATTTTAGATATCATTCTTTTATTATATACATTTTTCAGAATTTTAAAATAAAAAATCCCAAAGAAACCTTGGGATTGAAATTGCCCACTTTTATGGCGACTACCTACTTTCGCCAAAAAGACTATCATCGGCCTTGGACTATTTCACTTCCGAGTTCGATATGGGATCGGGTGGAACAAGTCCAGTATAGTCGCCATAGAAATGGGCAATATGGTCATTAATCACCAGCCGAGAGAAAATATAAAAATCATTAGTAACACTTGGCTAAACACCTTACGATGCTTACACCTGTGTCCTATCAAGGTCGTCATCTTCGACCGATTTAAGAGTCCTAATCTTGAAGTCTGCTTCGCGCTTAGATGCTTTCAGCGCTTATCAGTTCCCAACTTAGCTACCCAGCAATGCTCCTGGCGGAACAACTGGTACACCAGAGGTTGGTTCCGGGAGGTCCTCTCGTACTATCCCGAACTCCCCTCAAGATTCAACGCCTGCGACAGATAAGGACCGACCTGTCTCACGACGGTCTGAACCCAGCTCACGTATCTTTTTAATCGGCGAACAGCCGAACCCTTGGGAGCTTCTTCGCCCCCAGGATAGGATAAGCCGACATCGAGGTGCCGAACAGGGCCGTAGATATGGACTCGCGGGCCCTACTA
>CAZTQA010000007.1:0-28959 GCA_964615205.1 uncultured Candidatus Saccharibacteria bacterium | reverse complement strand
TAGTTTCCAGTGTTAATAGTAGAGATATAACCAGCAGTGATAATGGTTCAGCTGGCTATGCATATATCTCTGCTTTAGCTATTGCTGATTGCGTAGATGGTACCAGAGATCTTTGTACTGGAGATGGCTGTCTGGGAAGTTCTTGGAGCACTATTAATAGTTCTCTTCGTACCTGGGCAGCAGCTTCAGCTAAATCAGGCCTTCCTTATTTAAGCACTGATGCTGGCACAACCCAAACCACTAATGATTATTGGGATGCTTGTGACCAGAGTGGTACAGAAGACCAAACCTTAGGTTGCAGCAGCGGCAGCAATTACTTCTATTTAAATAGAAAAGCTTGTAATGATGGTGATACTAACTATTCCTGGGGAGCTGCTTGCGGCGACAGCAATGGCGGTAACTGGGACACTAATGCCCGGCTACTCGGCGGCATGAGCTGCGGCTTCCAGGGCGGCTACGGCACTAGCGCCATCTTCAATTACAGGTCCTTTCGAGTGGTAGTCCGTCCCTAGTAGTATTTGATAATCTGAAAATTTTGTTTCGTAAAAATTTTTATGGCAAAATATGAACATTTAACAATTTTTCAAAAATTATAGTTAGCGTAGAGAGCGACTAAAATAGACATTGATATAACTGCCTGAATTTGTTAAAATTAGGGTAATCAACTGACCGAATTTAAACTAAATTCCAAAGGAAATTTTATGGAAAAAAACATCTATATTCCCCAAAAACAATTAAAAAATTTAAAGAAAAGCATTCAGCCAAATAAAGTAATAATAATTTATGGTCCGCGGCGTTGCGGCAAGACCACGCTTTTGAATAAATTTTTAGAGCAAACCAAGGAAAAATATCTGCTGGTGAGCGGAGAGGATATCGGCGTTCAGGAATATTTAAGCAGCCAGTCAATTTCAAAACTCAAGAATTTTGTAGGAGAAAATAAAGTTTTAGCGATTGATGAGGCGCAAAAAATCAACAACATCGGCTTAAATTTAAAACTTATTGTTGACCATTTGAAAAATATCAAAGTAATTACTACCGGCTCATCTTCTTTTAGTTTAGCGAAAAATACAGGAGAACCCTTAACAGGAAGAAAGCATGTTTTGAAAATTTTTCCTTTGGCTCAACTAGAAATAAACGGAATTGAGCAGAGATTTGAAACCAAAGCAAATTTAGAAATTCGTCTTATTTTCGGATCTTATCCAGAGATAGTATTAGCCGATAATAATCAAAAAAAAGAACAATACTTGAGAGAAATAATTAGTTCTTATTTATATAAAGATATTTTAGAAATGAATGGAATCAAATATTCCAATAAAATTGTCCGCCTTTTACAATTACTGTGTTTTCAAATTGGTAAAGAGGTATCTTTCACCGAACTGGGGACTCAGCTTGGTATGAGTAAAAATACAGTAGAAAAATATTTAGATTTATTAGAAAAGACCTTTGTTATTTTTAAGCTCAGCGGTTTTAGCCGGAATTTACGGAAAGAAATTAGCAAAAACCCGCGTTATTATTTTTATGATAATGGCATTCGCAACGGCTTAATCAACAATTTCAATCCCTTAAGTATTAGAAACGATATTGGCATGCTTTGGGAAAATTATATTATAAGCGAGAGGATAAAAAAGCAGGAATATCTCAATCTTTCCGCTAATAATTATTTTTGGAGAACTTATAACAAAAAAGAAATAGATTTTATTGAAGAAAGAGAAGGGAAACTATTCGCCTACGAAATAAAATGGAAAAAGGAGCGAGTTATTCCTCCCAAAGATTGGCAAAATACCTATAGCGATTCTGAATTTTTAATTATTTCTCAAGATAATTATTTAAAATTTATAGCTTAAAATGTCTAAAAATTATTTAAAGAGCAAAACAATAATACTAATAACCATCTGTCTGATAGTGGTAACGGGTTTTGTGCTACTAAACACTAAAACAATAGAACAATTTAATAATTTAACAACTGGAGACGCCGATGAAGTAACGGAAGAAACCCCAAAGGATAAACCAATTTTTCTTTCAGCTTCAATTGAACCAAAAAAGGTAGCGCCAGGAGATAATGTTATAGTCACAGTAGAAATAAAAGATGATTACGGCATTACAGAAGTTAAAGCTGATATGGGAGGAATTGCCAATATTGTTCTGGATTTAATAGAAGGTAATACAAAACAAGGAGTTTGGCAAGGCAATTGGCTGGCTCACGATACCAAACCTCAAAATTACCAGACAATGGTTTATGCCACTAATGCTATTGGCAAACAATCGTCAATATCCATTAACTGGGAAGATCCGACAATTACTGATACTTTTACCGATGAAACCAAGATTGCTTCAAAAACCAATATAACCATCAGCGGCGGCCAGGCAAAATTGACTTCATGCGAGATTACGGATGATTTTTCACCCAGTGCAGATTCCTATGTTGATTCGAGTTATGCAACTACTAACTATGGATCTGCAACCGGTCTTAAGATCCAATTTCCAAGTGCTACGAGTGAAGCGCTTGTTAAGTTTGATCTTTCATCGATTTCTGGAAAAGACGTAACCAATGCAGATCTATGTCTCTACTTTTATAGCCATAGTATATGGCTTAACAATGTTCAAGCGTTCAGAATATTAGAAGATTGGGCGGAGAATAGTGTAACCTGGAATACCAAACCATTTTATGCAGCACCCGCAACAAATTCGTCTGTTGTTCTTCCGGTAGGCGCGTATCGTTGTTTCGATATTACATCCGACGTCCAAGGATGGTGTAATGGAACTTATACCAATTACGGGACCGCTCTGACTTATGGTGGAACTGGCAGTGGGGGCAGATATATTTGGGCTTATTCAAAAGAATATACAGGAAATGATTATGATCCATATCTTAGGGTGACCTATAACAATTCAGGCACCTTAACTTCGACCAATCTTTTGGACGGGCAGGGTGTTCTCAGCATAGACAGTTTTGTTTATAACCTTTCTACCAAGCCATCTGGTAGTGCGGCTACAGTTCAGTTCAGTCAGGATAATACTAGTTGGTATAATTCTTCCGGTAATAATCCCTGGGACTCGGGTCTTTATTCATATCGTAAAAAAATAACACTACAGGGCCAAACCGGAGCAGGCACTAATTATCCAGTTAAGCTCTTGATTGGAGAATCTTCTGGCGCTTCTGGCGAGGACTTTGATTTGGGAGCTTATGTTCAATCTGATTTTGATGACATTAGATTCACAGACAATGATGAAGAAACATTGCTGGATTATTGGATTGAAAGTATCACTGGTACCACACCAAACCAATTAGCCACTGTCTGGGTTGAAGTTAAAGATGATCTCGGCTCCAACGTTGACATCTACATCTACTACGGCAATCCTTTTGCCAATTCTGCTTCCAGTGGCCAAGATACATTTTTATTCTTTGACGATTTTAATGATGGAGACTATGGAGTAGGCCCGCCCTGGACAGTACATACAGTCACCTTTTCTGCGGTGAATAAATACCTTGAAACCACGGATTCTGGAGAGCAAAGCATATCCACTCCCTCTGCCACTGCTTATGGCAGATGGGATATGAAGTTCAAACATGAGATAAATGGTTCATATAACTGTTTACTAAGATGGTATTTTATGTTTAAAGATAATGCAGACCCTATGAACGCAGCTGCGAAAGGTTACTATTTTTTTTCAAATACGTCGGGAGACTACTTCAAGTTAATTAGAGATGATGGTTCTTCTGCGGTTGCCATTATCGACACTACCTGGGAAGATGATACTAACTGGCATACAGTTACTGTCACAAGAACTTCTGCAGGGTATTTTCAGCTGTATTTGGATGGTGATTTAAAAGGAAGCGTGACGGACACCACATATACCACATCATCTTATATGGGGTTTAGCGCCAGTGCTTATGATACTAGTTATAATGTGGCTTTTGATGATATTCGAGTCAGAAAATATGTCTCCGCTGATGAGCCAGATTTTAGCAGTGCAGGGAGCGAAGAAAATGTTGGCGCCGATAATTTAACTACCGGAACAAATAATACTATTGACTTGTCTGGTTTGGCATGGTCAGGACCTAATTTCTATTACAAAGTAGCTTTTACTTCTGATGGGGTTGACACGCCGGTTTTAGACGATATTAGTGTTAATTACACCTCTTGGACGCCGCGGCCGCCGGGTATTGGGCCGAGCGGCGGGGGAATTATGATATTTTGATAATAATTTTTAATTTTATAATTTATATTTTTATAAATAAGTCTTAATTTTTAAAAATTTAAACATTTAAATATTATTTAAAAATTACAAAATTAAAAATTATATATAAATATATGAAAACATCAAAAAAAGAGGGTAATTTAATAAAAAAGGTCATTAACTTCGTCAAGTATCACAATGCTTTTGTTTTTGGCTTGATGCTGGTCTTTGTTTTTACCGGAGCAATTTTTGCATCAGAGGATGTGCGCAATAAAGTGATTGGAGAAGAAATTGTTACCCAAGCTGGCATAGATAATTCAGCTATTTTAGCTGTTGACTTGGAAAACTTTGACTTGGCAATGACTATTAATGGTATTTTTGAGGATGAAAATAATTACTATGTTGATTATTCTTTCAAAACAATAGGTGTTATAGATGATATCTGGCAAGAAATGACTAGGGATAGTCGAATGACTATTGCTAAAGCAGCAGTTGGTGATAGAGATTTAGGCCTCTATATAGCTGAAGAATTAGCTGAAATTACTGATTATGAATTAGCTTATCTGAAGCAAGTTCAAACATCAGAAAAAAAGAAAGGCCAAACCCAAATTGTCCAGACAACAGAATATACTGGTTTAGTTGGCTTGGTTTTAGATATTAAGAACAAGGTTCTACCTGGCTATGAGCCAGTTGAACAATTAGCCCAAGTTGAAGAGCAAATGTTTGGCGAATTCACTCCTAAAGAACCAGAGCCATCTGAACAAATTCCTTGGTTTGAACCCGAAAACGAACAACAATCACAGGAACAACTCCAAGAACAGGAACAAGAACCAGTTGATGTGCCGGAGATCCCAGGCATAGACACGACTACCCAATCCAGTGACGGAATAGATATACCTGATATTCCAGGAATAGACGCAACTACATCTCCTAATGATGGAATTTAAAATAACAAAAGAATTGATCTTAGACCTTTTTTTGCCAAGGTTTTGTTTAGGGTGCGGTAAAGAAGGAAATTATATTTGCGATGACTGCCAAAGTTTTTTAGGAGAAACAGAACTAATTTGTCCTGTTTGCGAAAAGCATAGTTTTTTCGGCCAAAGGCACGAGAAATGCTCCAGTAAATATCAGTTGGAGGGATTAACCAATATTTGGGAATATGAAGGGATTGTTAAAGAGCTCATTTATAAAGCTAAATATAGGGGAATAACTCATCCCTTTTCTGAAGTTGTTGTGAACGTTTTTGAGACCATACTTAAAGACAAACAAAGATTTAAGCTTTTTTTTGACTTCCTGTTCTCTCCATCCGCTTATATCACATATGTGCCAATGTTCAGGAAAAAAGAAAAGCAAAGAGGATTTAATCAAGCACATTTAATTGCCAAAGAAATAGGGAAAATAATGGAAAAACCAGTAGTCAATCTGTTGAAAAAAACAAAAGACACAATTTCCCAGACAGATTTAAGCAGAGAACAAAGAATAGAAAATGTGGAGGGGTCGTTTTCGCTCCGAAAACAGTTTTTTTTAAATCGTTTCCCCCTAACCACGCCCTACTCGTCCCCCCGCACAGCGGGGGAACTCGCCCCACGATTAAAAAAATCTGTTTTCTCCGCTAATAATAAACCGCTTGATATAAAAACTTTACTTTCTATGCCTAAGATGTCTGTTTTACTTGTTGATGACATCTGGACAACTGGCGCCACAATGAGAGAGTGCTGTAGAGTTTTAAAAAAAGCCGGAATACAAAAAGTCTGGGGTTTCACCCTCGCCAGAACCGTATAAATGATTGAGGTTCAGCCTCACTCATAAAAATATGGACAATTTTTTTGCCAAAGATAATCTAAATTACCCGAAATTATTAAAAAAAATCAAAGACGCGCCCAAGCAGCTCTATTACAAAGGAAATTGGGACAATGAAATTTTTGAGAATTGTTTGGCAGTAGTTGGTTCGCGGAGAATGACCAGCTATGGCAAGCAGATGGTGGAGCGGTTGATAGGAGAGATTGCTTCATCAGACATAACCATTGTTTCCGGATTTATGTACGGCGTGGATGCAACTAGCCATCAGGCAGCGGTCAGGGTAGGCGGTAGAACGATTGCTGTGATGCCCTGCGGGATAAATATAATCAGTCCGGCATATCAGGAAAATCTGTACTTTGAAATTATTAAAAATAATGGTTTAATAATTTCTGAATACGAAAAAGACAAAAAGCCTGAGCTTTGGACTTATCCCAGAAGAAACAGGATTGTGGCTGGTTTGGCAAAAGCTGTTTTGGTGGCAGAAGCAGGCCCCAAAAGCGGTTCATTGATCACTGCCAATTATGCCAAGAAATATAAAAGAAAGCTTTTTGCTGTGCCAGGTCCAGTTACCAGCGAGGTTTCCAAAGGCACTTTACAGTTGATTAAGGAAGGAGCGGAAATGGTCACTTCAGCCAAAGATATTTTAAACTATTTTAGAGATGGTGCTTCAAAAATAACTTTTTCGAACCGTTTTCCCCAAACCGCGCCCGCACCCCACGGTTCTCAAAATTCATTTTTTCCGCATTCTGCCTTAGAAAGAAAAATTATTGATTATTTAGAAACAGAACCATTAGAAATTGATGTTTTGTCCCGAAATCTAAAAATCCCAACCGCCAAATTAGGCGGCATGCTTTCCTTGCTTCAAATTAAGGGTGTTATAACTAAGGATGGTAATAAATATAAGTTTGAAAATTAGAAATTAGAAATTAAAAATTCATGCTTATTAAGGTTCCATCTGCTTTAAATATAGGATTGAGAACAATGGCAGTGGATTGCGAGGTAAATGTGGCTTCCAGGGGATTGCCAGGCTTTGATATTGTTGGTTTAGCCAGTAAAGCTATTGATGAGAGCAGGGAAAGAGTCAGAACAGCTATTATTAATTCCAAGATTGAGTTCCCGGCCAGAAAAATCACAGTTAATTTAGCGCCAGCTGATGTGCCCAAAGAAGGTTCTTTTTATGATCTGCCCATTGCTTTAGGCATAATTTCCAGTATAAACAGGTATCCGATACCGGAAAAATCATTATTTTTCGGCGAATTATCCTTAGATGGCCACCTTAGGCACACAAAGGGAGCACTTCTTTTAGCTCTTTTTGCCAAAGAAGCTGGCTATAAACATATTTTTGTTCCTAAAGAATCAGCTAATGAAGCAGCTATTGTGCCAGAAATAAAAGTTTACCCAATTAGCGAACTTCCCCAACTATTAGCTCATTTTTCAGGCGTAAAAAAGATACAACCTATCCGATATATAGAAAACCCAGACTTTAAGCAGGAAAAACCAGAATTTAATATGTCAGAAGTGCTTGGCCAAGAGCAGACAAAAAGGGCTATGGAAATTGCAGCTGCTGGAGGACATAATATCTTTATGGTTGGCAGCCCGGGCAGCGGCAAAACCATGCTAGCCCGTGCTTTACCTGGCATTTTGCCTTTTCTTCAAGAAAAAGAATCATTGGAGGTAACCAAGATTTATTCGGCTTCTGGCAATATTCCGGCTGAAGGATCCTTAGTTAAGGTTCGACCTTTTCGTTCGCCCCATCATAGTATTTCTCAAGTCGGCTTAATTGGCGGTGGCAGTAATGTCCAGCCCGGAGAAATTACTTTAGCCCATCGCGGCGTGCTCTTTTTAGACGAGTTTAATGAATTTCCTCATTCAGTTTTAGAAGCATTGCGCCAGCCAATAGAAGACGGCAATGTTTCTATTGTCCGGGCCAAAGCCAGAGTAAATTATCCAGCTAAATTTATGCTGGTGGCTTCAGCTAATCCCTGCCCTTGCGGTTATTTGAATCATCCGAAAAAGGCTTGTGTTTGCACTCCCAGAGAAGTGGCTAAATATAAGAAAAGAACATCCGGACCTATTTTAGACAGGATTGATATTTATGTGGAAGTGCCAGCAGTTGATATTGAGGAACTGAGCCAGGATAAGCCCAAATTGGAAACTTCAGAGCAGATCAGGAAAAGGGTTGAAAAAGCCAGAAATATCCAGAAAAAGAGGTTTGAAAACGAGAAGATATTCACTAATGCTGAAATGAAAAATGAACAAATCAAGAAATTTTGTGTTTTATCAAAAGAAGTAGAAAAAATCTTATATCAGGCCGGCTTAATGCTGCAAATTTCAGCACGTTCTTATTACAAAATGATAAAAATCGCCAGAACTATTGCTGATTTGGATAATTGCCAGAATATAGAGATTGCTCATATGGCCGAGGCCCTGCAGTATGCTTTACCTTCTAAGACATATGAAGAAGCATAATCTTGAAACAGGAAAAAGAGGCGAGGATATTGCCAAAAAATATCTTCAGGACAAGGATTATGCTATAATAGAGCAGAATTACCGGACCAAATATTCAGAAATTGACTTAATTTGTAGAAAAAATAATGAATTAGTCTTTGTAGAGGTAAGAACAAAAACAAATGAAAGGTTTGGTTCGCCTGAAGAAACCATAAATAAAGATAAAATTAACAGATTAATAAGGGCAGCCAATGCCTATGCAGCCAGAAAGCTCTGGCAGGGTCCGTATAGAATAGATGTTGTTTGTATAGTATTAAATTCAGACAAAACACTCAAGAGAATAACACAATATAGTATTTCTTAATATTTAATAAATAATAATTTTGATGCTTGATTAATCGGCTGCGGCTGGTTTTCAAGATGAAAAACATATGTCCAATATATTTAATCGTATTATAAAAGGAAGCATTTATTCGCTGGTTTTTCTTTTGCCTCTCTTTTTTACTACCTCTGTATCAGAGATACACGAGTTTAACAAAGGGCATCTTATCCTTTTCTTGGTAATGCTTGCATTTTTGGCTTGGATAGCAAACATGGTTTTGATAAATAAGGAGTTGCGTTTCAGGAGAACGCCCTTAGATCTTCCTATTTTAGCTTTTACTGGCATTGCTGTCTTGTCAGCTATTTTCTCTGTTGATTATTATTCCAGTATTTTTGGTTATTTCGGCAGATTTGGCGATGGTTTAATAATTTTAATTCCCTTAGTTCTTTTCTATTTCTTAATCATTAATAAAACCTCTGTTGATAACGATAAGCAAGTAATAACCGTAAGTGGTCTTTTAAGGGTTCTTTTAGCTTCTACCTTTATTGTGGTTTTGATGAGCTATCTCTCTGTTTTAGGAATTTGGCAGACCATAGCTGGAATAGCGGGGATTGAATTGCCGGAACAGATGCTGCTTAGTTCTTTTAATCCAGTGGCTTTTTCCACTTTTAGTGCCAGTGGTTTAGCTATGTATTTATCAATTATACTTTTAATAATTGTGGGAATGTTTTTGTCTGATATCAAGAAAAGTTTTAAAGGCATACCCTTGGCAGTTCTCTTCTTCTCCATTTTATCATTACTCATAATTATTGATTACAATCCAAGCTGGATTGTGCTTTT
Source organism: uncultured Candidatus Saccharibacteria bacterium (assembly GCA_964615205.1). Taxonomy (GTDB): domain Bacteria; phylum Patescibacteriota; class Minisyncoccia; order Minisyncoccales; family JAGMDC01; genus CAZTQA01. The sequence goes on along the minus strand of CAZTQA010000007.1, from coordinate 19,370 downwards.
GATTTCCCTTTTTGTTTTTACCGGCTTTATGCTTTGGAAAAGAGTTTTCCGCGAACAGGTTAATCTTTTAATGATTCCCATTCTTTTAATTATTGTTTCAGCTATATTTTTAATTCCGGCAGTTTCTCCCAGAAACATAGAATATAATGCAGAATCAAAAATCATTGCTAGAATTATTGATATTGCGCCAGAAACAGTTTTAGATGCTGGAACAAACCTGATTATCGCCAAAGGAGCTATAACAGAAGACATTAAATCTGTATTTCTTGGTTCAGGAATAGGAACTTTTCATTATGATTTTGCTAAGTTTAAACCGTTAGAAATTAATCAAAAAGATTACTGGTCAATTAGGTTCAATCGTTCGGGCAGCCATATTGTGGAAATTCTTGCCACCATGGGTGTTTTGGGATTATTAGCCTATCTTTCTATTATTGGTTTGGCCCTAATGATCGTTTTCTTTTTGATTCAAACAAAATTAAAATTGCCTAAATCAGCTAAGAAAGAGGAAGTTTCTTCTGTTGGAGAATTACCTTTAATACTACCTTTATTTCTGGCTTTTATAGGCTTGTTTGTAGCCCAATTGATTTATTATCAAAATGTGCTTTCTGCTTTTCTTTTTTGGTTTTTCTTGGCATTGCTTATGGTGGCTCTGAAAGGTCCGGTCAAGGAAAAGAAAATCTCTTTCAAGAGTTTTCCTGAACTTTCTTTAATTTTTAATGTTCTTCTTTTTATCCTTATTTTGGGAATAGGAGTGTTATGGTTTTTCAATGCCAGGTTCTATTTAGCGGAAGTAAATTATGCTCAAGCTATGAACGAGCAGAAAGATGGTCAGAAAATAATAGATAAACTGGAAAAGGCAGTTCAATTAAATCCTTATCAACCTTATTACAGAGTAATGCTTTCTAGAAGTTATTTTAATATGGCTTATTTGGAAACTATGAAACAGGATACTGATTTAGCCGTTATCAAAGAATATGTAATTAATGCAGCTAATTATGGAGGAGAAGAAGAAGTGGAAAAAAACTATATAGAAAATGGACAGGAAAAAACCAAGACTATAGTGGGAGTAGCCAAAATGGTTCCTAATGAAGTAATTGTTTGGGAAAATCTGGCTGTTATTTACAGAGATATTCGTAGTGTAATCGAACCCGAGACAAGAAATGAGGTGGTTAGATTTGCCACTGAATCTTTTCTCAAAGCTATTGAGTTAGAACCCAATAATCCCGTTCTTCATTCGGCTTTGGGCAAGCTTTATCTAAGCGAAGGAGAAGCAGAAAAAGCCAAACAAGAATTTGCTAAAACAGTAGAATTAAAGGAAGATTATTTAGAAGGATTAGTGCAGGGAGCTTTAGCTTACGAAGAAGAAAATATGGAAGAAGCTGTAAGGAGAATGGAAAAGGCCTACAACGATTATCCTCAGCAGCCAGAAATTTGTTTTCAATTAGGCCGACTTTATTACAATAATGACCAAACAGACGAAGCTATCAGACTTTTTGAAAAGGCCGTTGTTTTAATGCCCAACTATTCTAACGCGCTCTATTCTTTAGCTATGGCTTATCAGAGGCAGGGCAATAAAGAATTATCTTTGCAATATTTTAATCAGGTTTTACAGCTTAATCCCGGAAACGAAGATGTTCAGGAAAAAATCAAGCAACTTAGAGCAACTAATTAAAATGAGATTATTAATAATTGACAGCAATGCTCTGGTTCACAGAGCTTATCATGCTTTACCTCCTTTAACTACCAAAAAGAAAGAGTTAGTTAATGCAGTTTACGGATTTTTGACAATTTTATTCAGAGTTTTAAAAGAAGTTAAGCCAGAATATGTGGTGGCAACTTTTGATTTTCCAGCTCCTACTTTTAGAAGTCAAGAGTTTAAGGAATACAAAGCCAAGAGGGTTAAAGCTCCAGATGAGCTTTACAATCAGATTCCCATTGTCAAAGAGATCTTGGAGGCGTTTGAAGTTCCTATTTTTGAAAAGCAGGGATTTGAAGCAGATGATTTGATTGCCACTATTGTCAAAATAGCTCAAAGAAAGCAAGTTCTGCCCAAGCTGGAAATATATATTTTAACCGGTGACTTGGACGCGCTCCAGTTAGTAAACGAAAGCGTCAAAGTTTATGCTTTAGGCAAGGGCATTAAAGAAACCATTATTTATGATCAAAAAAAAGTAAGGGAAAAGTTCGGTATTTCTCCAAGACAAGTGGTTGATTTTAAAGCTTTGGCTGGTGATCCCTCGGATAATATTCCCGGTGCCACGGGTATTGGTAAAAAGACAGCCGTAGAACTTCTTCAGGAATATGGAAGTGTGGAAAAGCTTTATCAAACCATAGAAAAAGGCGAGGCCTGGGATTTAAAAGCGAAAACCAAGAAACTTTTGACTGATTATAAAGAACAAGTGGAATTATCTTTCAATTTAGCTAGGGCGCGTGATGATGCTTCCATAGATTTTGGTTTGGAAAAATGCTCCTGGAAGGGTTATAATAAAGAAAAAGCCAGGGCAATAATTGAGAAATATGAGTTTTATACCTTATTAAGTAGATTAGAATAATGAGATATTCTATTTATATCAAAATTATAATTTTCTTTTTAATTTTCGCTGTTTTTAGCTCATCCGTACTCCTTTTTTATTCTAATAAAAATAGAAATGAGTTTATTGAACTAACTTCAAAAGATTTTTCTGTCCAGGATGTAGATAATTTGGTCAGAGAGATCTGGGTAAGAGAAACGGTTTTAGTTTTATGTATTTTAATTTTTTTTGTTTTGGGATTGCTGATTATCTTAAGCCGCTTTTTGAAGCCCTTAAAGCAGATTGCTTTTGCCTGTCGTCAAATGAAAAAAGGAAATCTGAATATAACTCTGCCCGTGGACAAAAAAACAGAAATCGGAGAGCTGTCAGAAACTTTTAATGAAACAATTAAAAGCTTAAAAAACTTTAATTTTTATTTAAACCAAGCTCGTTTACGTACAGAGGAAGAAAAGAATCGCAGTATAGATATTATTAATAATTTTGCTGATGGGTTGCTGGTTTTTGATAAAGAAAACCATCTTTCTTTAATTAATCCTCAGGCAAAAGAATTTTTAAATGTAGAAAGTGAAGAAGTGGTGGGTAAGCACATCTCTAAGCTTTCTGGATTTGGATATTTTGGCGAATTGATCCAATCCTTGAAAAAAGAGCAAAAAGAGATTTTTAGAGAAGAACTTGTTTTGTCTCCCAATCTGATTTTGGAAATTTCTTCTATTTTTATTGTGCGTGCCAGAATCAAGCAAGGAATGCTGGTTATTCTGCATAATATTACTCGGGAAAAGAAGATAGAAGAAATGAAAACAGAATTTGTTTCCTTGGCTGCCCATCAGCTAAGAACTCCTCTTTCAGCCATTAAATGGACAATTAAAATGATGATGGATGGAGATCTGGGGCCTTTGACTGAAAAACAAAAGAATTTTTTAAATAGAACTTATTGTAGCAATGAAAGGATGATAAACTTAATTAACGATCTTTTGAGTGTAGCTCGTATTGAAGAAGGGAGATATATGTTTAAAGTTCTTTCTTTTGATTTGGAAGAAATGGTGGTTTCTTCATTAAACTCCCTTGAAGAAAGATTTTTGACTAAAGACATAAAGCTTGTTTTTAATAAGCCCCAGACAAAACTTCCTCAAACCATAGGAGACAAAGAGAAAATAGGTTTGGCGATTCAGAATCTAATAGAAAATGCTTTGCGCTATACTCCTTCAGGGGGCGAGGTGACAGTTTCCTTAAAAAATGCTACTATGGGAATAGAGCTTTGTATAAAAGATACGGGCATAGGCATTCCTTCTAACCAGCTCCACAGAGTTTTTTCCAAGTTTTTCAGGGCTGATAACGTTACCAAAGTAGATACAGAAGGAACCGGCCTTGGTCTTTATCTTACCAAAAATATTATTGAAGCTCACAAAGGTCGAATTTGGTTTGAAACAAAGGAAGGAGAAGGTTCCACTTTCTGCTTTAATTTACCAGTATGAAAAAAGTCTTAATTATTGAGGATGAGCAAATTCTTCTTACTCTTTTAGTAAGAAAATTAAAAGAGGAAGGTTATGAAGCCATGGGTGCCTATGACGGAGAGGAAGGAATGAAAAAAGTGAGAGAATTTATGCCGGATTTAGTTTTGTTAGATATTGTTATGCCCAGAAAAGATGGTTTTACAGTTATGGAAGAAATGCAGGCAGATGAAAAATTAAAAAATATTCCTGTGGTTATTATTTCTAATTCTGGTCAAGAAGTGGAACTAGATAAAGCCAGGGAATTAGGAGTAAAGGACTGGCTTATTAAAACTGAATTTGATCCCAAAGAAGTAATTGAAAAAGTTAAAAAACAAATAGGATAAAAAAATATGGCTAAAAAAATTCTAATCGTAGAAGATGATAAATTTTTAAGAGAATTAATTTTTGAGAAGCTGGATAGTGAAGGCTATGAGATATCCAAGGCGGCTGACGGAGAAGAAGGAGTGAAAAAAGCTGGAGAAGAAAAACCAGATTTAATTTTACTTGATTTAATTCTTCCAGGCATGGATGGCTTTGAGGTTCTCTCAAAAATCAGAGAGAACAAAGAGTTGGCTCAAATGCCTATTATCATCTTATCTAATTTGGGTCAGAAAGAAGATATCGAAAGAGGGCTTACCTTGGGAGCGACCGACTTTATGGTTAAGGCTCATTTTACGCCCAACGAAATTGTAGATAAAATAAAAAAAGTTTTAGGATAAATTTGTATTTAAAATTTCTCTCGTTTAAGCCGCCTTTGTTAAAGGCGTTATATTAGTTTTTTGTAGAAGATGGTGTTTCATTTTTTTAAAGAGGAAAATGTCTATGAATTAGAAGAAGCCCGAAAAGAGAGTGAATTAAAAAAGATTAAGAGAAAGAGAGAACAGGAACTAGAAGAATTACGAAAGACCAAAAAAGAATTAGAAGAAGCTAAGGTAGTTTTAGAAATAAAGGTAAGAGCTCGCACTCGGGAATTAAGGGAACAGGCACTGGGCTTAGAAGCGCAGATTCAGAAAAGGACCAAGGACTTAGAAGAGTCCAGAGAGTTTTTAATGAAAACTCTTAAAGAGACTAAGAAGGCTCGCGAATTGGCAGAGGAAGAAAGGAGCAAAACTTTAAGTATTATTAATAACCTTACGGATGGATTACTGGTATTAGATAAAAAAGGAAAAATATCTTTAGTTAATCCTAAAGCCGAGGAATTTTTCGGAATCAAAAGCAAAGATTTAATAGCTAAAAACATTAATACTATTACCGTTCTTACTAAATTTAAATTCCTTTCAGAAATATTTAAAAAAGGTTTTGTCTCCAGAGAAGAATTTAAAATTAGCGAAGATCTGATTTTAGAGATTACAGCTGCTCCTATAACCAGCAAGAAAAAGACTGTAGCCGTTCTGATTATTCTGCATAATGTTACTCGGGAAAAGAAGATAGAAGAAATGAAAACAGAATTCGTTTCTTTAGCCGCTCATCAGCTAAGAACTCCTCTTTCAGCCATAAAGTGGACATTGAGGTTGCTTTTAAGCGGAGATTTAGGTAAAATCAGCAAAGAGCAAAGAGATTTTGTAACAAAGACTTATGATTCTAATGAAAGAATGATTTCTTTAGTGAACGATCTTCTTAATGTAACTGTTATTGAAGAAGGAAGGTATATTTTTAGTCATACAGCCGTAAATATTGAAAAAGTAATTAAATCTTTATTAGAAGATTATAAAAAGCAGATAAAGGACAGAAAGATTAAAATTATTTTCATAAAAGAAGAAAAAATACCAAAAGTCTTAGCAGACGAAGAAAAAATCTGTCTAGCTGTAGAAAATCTTTTAGACAACGCTGTGAGATATACTAAGATTGGAGGCGAAATAACTATTTCTTTAAATGATCTAAAAGACAAAAAAGAAATAGAGTTTTCTATAAAGGATAGTGGAGTAGGTATTCCTGAAAGCCAGCAGAAGAGAATTTTCAGCAAGTTTTTCCGGGCTTCCAATGTAATTAGAATGGAAACTGAAGGAACAGGATTAGGACTTTTTATTACTAAAAATATTATTAATGCTCACAAAGGTCGAATCTGGTTTGAATCTCAGCAAGGCAAAGGAACGACTTTCCATTTTACCTTGCCTTATTAAAATTAATTAAATGAAAAAAAGAATTTTAGTTGTTGAAGATGATAAATTTCTTAGGCAGTTAATTACCAAAAAACTCACCAATGAGGGTTTTGAGGTTTTAGAAGCAATTGACGGTGAGGAAGGAATAAAAAAAACCAAAAAAGATTGTCCGGATTTAATTCTACTGGACATTATTTTGCCGGAAATTGACGGTTTTGAAGTTCTTTCCCGAATTAAAAAACAATGCAACAGAGCCAGCATTCCTGTGATTATACTTTCCAATTTAGGACAGAAAAAAGACATAGAAAAAGGATTAAGATTGGGAGCTAAAGATTACTTAATTAAAGCTCATTTTACGCCTGAAGAAATTATAGTTAAAGTGAATAAGGCCTTAGAAGATGCCTGAACTGCCTGAAGTGGAAACAACGATTCGTATTTTAAGGAAGAAAATTTTAGGTAGAACTTTTGTTGATTTTTGGACTGATCATTATAGGATTGATAAAAAAATAAAGGGATTGAAAATCAAAGAAATCAGGAGAAAGGGGAAAAATATTTTAATTGATTTATCAGATAAAAAAACTCTTTTAGTCCACCAGAAAATGACCGGCCATTTACTTATAGGCAAGTGGAAGAAGACAAAGGAGAGCTGGGTTTCTCAAGTTAAAGGTCCTTTGCTTGAGGATTCTATGAATAGATTTATTCACTTAATCTTTTTTTTAGATAATAGGAAAATGCTGGCTCTTTCTGACTTAAGAAAATTTGCTAAAGTGGAGTTATGGAATACTAATAAACTTGAAAAAGCAAAAGAAATCAAAAATTTAGGACCAGAGCCTTTAAACAAAAATTTTAGTTTAATCAAATTTAAGCAGGCAATTAGGAGCAAGAAAGGAAAGATAAAAGAAGTTTTAATGGATCAGAATGTTATAGCTGGTATTGGAAATATTTATTCCAGTGAGATATTATGGCAGGCTGACATTCACCCTTTAAGAAAAACCAACAAGCTTGCAGACGAAGAGCTGAAAAAGATCTATAAAGCTATGAAAAACATTCTTGAGAAATCCATTCAGCTTCAAGGAGAAAGCTTTTCTGATTACCGTACTCCAGAGGGCAAAAAAGGACATTTTGACACTATTAGAAAAGTATATAAAAGAGAAGGAGAACCTTGTCCTAAATGTCATACTATTATTAAAAGAATCAAAGTAGGCCAGAGAAGTGCATATTATTGCCCTTCCTGCCAGTTGCTTTAGGCCTTTAAAATATTATGATTCCATTATTAATTATATTTAAATTTTTCGCTTTTTGTTTAAGTGTTTTCGCTTCTTTAAAACTGCGCAGTTCTTGGAAAAGAAATCAGCCCAACGAAGCCCTTTTCTGTTTTTATAGGTTCTTCTTATTTACTTCTCTTGTTTTTTTATTTTTTTCCCTTATACCTTTTATTTCTTTCAATTTGCATCTGGTCCAAATATTTTTTTATGCAGTTAACATTTTTACTTTTATCAGCACCGCTTATCTGGCAAAAATAGTTTTGATTTTTACTTATTTTAAACGATTAAAAGATGTCGTTTTTAAGCTTACAATCTTTTTAACCTTAATTGAATTTTTAGTCGGAATAATTTATTTTAAGCCGGCTTCTGTTTTTATCTATCAATACGGAGGATTTAATTTTATACTCTGGGGGCTTAATTTTCCCTGCTGGCTGATGATTCTCCACGGCTTAGTTATGATGCTTGTGGGCGCTTTATCTGTTATTCTGTTTTTTAAAAAGGGATTTTCCCAAAAAGATTCTTATTTAAAAATTCGCTATTCTTTTTTAGGAACAGGAATATTATTTTTACTTTTTGCTGCTCTATCCTTTTATATTTTTGGTGCAGTTATTTCTGCTAGTCTTCTTAAAGATTTTTTCCACGGAACTTCTTCTTTTTTAGGTTTAGTTTTTATTTTGACTGGCATTTACTACAAAAAATATCTTTTGTGATTAACTATGATTTTTTTTATTTTCGGGCTAGATAATTATCGTTCCAAAAAAAAGCTGGATCAAATAGTTGGTGAATATCAGAAAGTTCACAAGAGCGGATTGAATCTGAAAAGTTTGGATATGGGTAAAGAAAAATATGAAGAATTTGAAAAGATTTTTAAAACTAATTCAATGTTCCAGGAAAAAAAAATGATTGTTTTAAAAAATAGTTTCAGCAACAGTGATTTCAAGGAAAAATTTATTGAAAATATTAATAAAATTAAGAAAATAAAAGACATAATTGTTTTTTATGAGGATAAAGATGTAAAAAAGAATGATAAATTATTTAAAGTTCTTAAGAAAGAGGCTCACTGTCAGGAATTTGCACCTTTAGAAAAAGAAAAATTAAGACAATGGATTAAACGAGAAGTAGAAGAAAACGGTGCTGAAATAGATATTCGGGCATTAAATTTATTAATGAATTATACAGATAATGACTTATGGAATTTATCCAATGAAATCATTAAATTAATAAACTACACTAAACATATATCAACGACGGCCGTCAGTGATATATGTAATCCCAAAATTGAGACAGATATTTTTAAAACGATTGATGCCATTGCTGCCAAGAATAAAAAAATAGCCTTACATTTAATTCATAAACACATAGAAAAAGGAGATTCTCCCTTATATCTCTTCTCAATGATTGTTTTTCAGTTTCGTAATCTTCTAATAGTTAAACAAGCTCCTTCTTACAAAAATATAGCCGGACTTCATCCTTTTGTGGCTAGGAAAAGTTTTTTTCAAGCCAAGAGCTTTAGCTTAGAAGAATTAAAAAAAATCTACCAGGACCTATTTAAGGTAGATTTGAAAATTAAAACTGGGAAAATAGAGCCTATGGCTGCTCTGGACTTTTTTGTGAGCCGGATTTAGTTTTTAACCCTTTAGTTATTCTAGATTTTCTACGGGAAGCAGTATTTTTTTTAATTACACCAACCTTAGCAGCTTTGTCTAAAATTTTGTAAACCTGGGGCAATAATTCTTGGGCTTCTTTAATTTTGTTTTCTTTAACCAAAGTCTGGACCTTTTTAAGAAGATCTTTAACTCTTTTTTTGTGGAAAGCATTTCTGCTTTTGCGTCTTAAATTTTGTCGTACAGATTTTTTAGCTGATTTTGTTATTGGCATACATAAACACTATATCACATTTTTATTTTTAAGCAATACTTGGTATAATCTAATAATGATTGCTTATCTCCAAGGGAAGGTTATTTGTAAGAAAGAAAAATTCGTTGTTGTTAATGTCAATAACATTGGCTATAAGATTTTTCTTTCCCGAAAAAACCTTATGCAAATAAAAACAGAAGAACTGATAACGCTTTTCTGTTTTCTTTATGTAAGGGAAAATGCTTTGGATTTATATGGGTTTTTAAATTGGCAGGAAAGAGAACTCTTTGGTTTTGTGAATGCCATCTCCGGCGTTGGTCCTAAAGCGGCTCTGGAAATTTCTTCTCTGGGACCATTGGAAAAAATCAGAAAAGCAGCTGAAACAGGAGATAAAGAAATCTTTAAAGGTATTTCCGGTATTGGACCCAAAAAAGCCAAAAAGATTCTTTTGGAGATCTCCGGCAAGATTAAGCAAGAAATTGTTTTTTCTGAAAATGTTGCTGATGCTGATCCTGCGGTTGGGGCATTAATTAATTTAGGTTTTCCAAGGCAAAAAGCCAAACAGGCTCTGGAGAAAACAGACCCTAATCAATCCTTAGAAGAAAGAATTAAAACCGCTCTTAGAACAATAAAAAATGGCTAATTATTTTTATACAGCTAAATCTTTGGAAGGGGAAACGATTTCTGGGACCAAACAAGCAAAGGACGAATATGAATTAGCGCGAACTCTTCGCGCAGAAGGTTATGTTTTAATTAATGCGGAAACAAAGGCAAAGAAAATTAAAAGAGGATTAAATATTTCTTTGGGCAGGGTGAGTGCCAAAGAAAAGCTTTTTTTTACCAGAAACCTGCGCATAATGATAATGTCAGGCATGGCTCTGCCCAGGGCTTTAAATACCCTGGCCTTAGTTTCACCAAATAAAAAATTCAAGCAGGCCTTACTAAGGATCAAATCCGAAGTTATAAAAGGAAAGAGTTTTTCTGAATCATTAGAGATGTTTCCTTCAATCTTTAACGAGCTTTTCTGTAATATGATTAAGGCGGGTGAAGAATCCGGAACCATGGAAGGAAGCTTAAAATCTCTTTCTCATCAAATGGAAAGGGAGGTGGAATTAAGGTCTAAAATAATAGGTGCTTTAATTTATCCAGCCGTAATCATAGTAACCATGATAATTATCGGAGTACTTATGCTTGTTTTGGTAGTTCCTAATCTGGCAGCTGTTTTTAAGGATTTAGGAATTGAATTACCCATAACCACCAGAATAGTTATTTTTTTAGGCACCTCTTTAGCTCATTACTGGTATTTGTTTTTTTTAGCTTTTGTAGCTTCCCTTGCTCTTCTTCGTTTAAGTTTAAAAAGTAAGAAGAGTCGTAAAAGATTTGATGCTTTAGTTTTGAAGATACCAGTAATCTCTACTTTAATCAAAAAAACTAACGCTGCTTTTACTTCTCGCATTTTAAGTTCTCTCTTTTCGGCTGGCATTCCCATGGTTAAAGCTTTGAATATATCTTCTAATTCTTTAAGTAATTATTATTTTAAACAAGCCCTTAGAGAATCTTCTAAAAGAATAGAGAAAGGAGAGAAATTATCAGATGTTTTGGCTGAATATAGCCATCTTTATCCTTTAACCATTATTCAAATGATAAAGGTAGGAGAGGAGACAGGAGAGACAACTGATATTTTAGAGAAGATGGCTGACTTTTATGAAGAAGAGGTTTCCAATGCTACCAAAAATATTTCTTCAATTATAGAACCAATTTTAATGCTTCTTATAGGAGGGGCAGTTGGTTTTTTTGCTGTTTCAATGATTCAACCAATGTATTCAATGATGGAAACATTATGAAAAAACAAGCTTTCACTCTTATTGAAATTTTAATAGTTATATCAGTTATTATCATTTTGTCTTTTTTCAGTTTATCAAGTTATCTTCCTTTTCGTAACCAAAACGAGCTTAACGCTTGTTCTCAAGAAATATTAAATATATTAAGATTAGCCCAGTCAAAAACCTTAGGTTCTGAAGAGTCATCTTGTTATGGGGTTCATTTTGAACAGGAAAAGTACGTTCTATTCAAAGGAGTTTCTTATGATCCTTTAGATATAAATAACGAAGATTATAACTTGTCTCTGAAAACAGAGATAAGTCCTTCAGATATATCTTTAAACGGTGGGGGTAGCGAAGTAATCTTTGATAGAATTACAGGCAGTACTTCCCAGTACGGGACAGTTAAAATCCAGATTACTCAAGATTCTAATCAGTATAGAATTATAAGGATAGATTCTTCTGGCCAAATAGCCATTAAGGGCGAAGATTCTGTTTTGTTAGGTAGTCGAATAATTGATTCTCGGCATATTCATTTTAGTTATAGCCGCAACATAGATACTGCCAATGAGACTATAACCTTAACCTTTAGCGATCCTTTAACTGTTGAAAATATAAAAATAAGTGATTTTTTAAATACTGGGCAATTTGACTGGCAGGGAACAGTAACTGTAGGGGGAGAAGATCAGACAATTCGTGTCCATACCCATAGTTTAAATAGTCCGGATACTCTTTTTTGTATTCATCGGGATGCTAGATATAATAATAAGGCTTTGACCGTTTCTATAAGCGGGGACATGAATAGTTTAATAACCTATACAGATACAGGCGAGACTTTCCAGGGGACATCAGTTTTTGTCGGTCTGTCTCAAGCGCAATAAAATAATATGAAATATCACGATAAACAAAAAGGTTTTAATGTAATAGAATTAATGATTGCCATTTTTATTTTAGGCGTAGTTATTGTAGGTTTTTACGAAATTGCTGTTTTATCTTTAAAAATCTTGCAAGAAAACGAGCATGAGATAGAAGCGGCTTATTTAGCTGAAGAAGGAGTGGAAGCTGTAAGAAGTATAAGAGATACGGTTAATTGGATTGATGCCGGTGATGGTCAGACTGGCCCTGGAGAGCTTGATATTGATTCCATAGACACTTATTATCCAATTATTTCAGGAGGGAATTGGGAATTAGCTACAGTTGACCCTGGAGTTATTGAAAATATTTTTAGCCGCAAAGTTGTTTTTGAAAAAGTTTCCCGAGATCCTGTGACTGGAGATATTGAAGCCGCTTATAACGATAGCCGTAAAGATGCCGATTCTTTGAAATTTAGCGTGATAGTCAGCTGGATGGAAAGAGATGTTAATAAAAATGTAACCTTGGTTACTCTTATAACTAATTTTTAAAATGAAAAAAGGTTTCACCCTTATTGAAATTTTAGTTTATATAGCTATTTTATCTATAGTTGGCGGTGCCATCCTGTTCGGAATATTAAAATTAGTTGATTTTTATAACATCAGCCGTTTTGACAAAGAAGTTTTAATGAACGCCCATTTGGCTTTAAATAAAATTTCTGGAGAAGCTAAATATGCCTCAAGCATATATTTACCTACCAGTACTGCCAATAGTCAGATTAGTTTTGAAACTTCTCTTAATCCTCCTACAGATGAGGATGAAACTTACGTTGACTTTTATTTAGACGGGGGGAGGTTGTGCCTTAAGAGGGAAAGCGAAGATGTTCAAATTCTAACTTCAGAAAAAGTAGAAGTTACAAGTTTAAATTTTGGTTATCTTGCTTCTCCTACCCATCCTTCTTCAATAAAAACTACCATAACCGTAAGGTATAAAACATCAAAAGAAAAATATCAAAGAGAAAAAACTTTAACTTCTCTCTCAACCTTGAGAGGAGAATATTAAAATGAAGAAAATAATTAACACTAAAGAAAAAGGGTTTGCAGCTATTATAGTCAGCATTATTATGATGTCCGTTTCTTTAACAATTGCTTTTTCTTTTATTAACTTAGCTTTAAATGAAAAAAGAATAGTTTCCAATTCAATCAATTCTCTAAAAAGTTATTATTTAGCTGAAGCAGGTATAGAAGATATGATTTTGAGAAACAATAAAGGAGTAGCGATGCCTTTTTCTCCCAATGATTTATCTTTGGGAGAAGGAATAGCTAGGCAATATTCGGGCAGCGTTGTTGCCGGAACGCGAGAGATTATTTGTGAAGGCAATATTGATGGCTATGTCAGAAAAATAAAAGTAGTACTTAACATATCAACCAATGACGCCTCTTTTTATTATGGAATTCAAGTAGGAGACGGGGGAATGACTATGGAGAACAATAGTCGGGTAAAAGGAAATGTTTTTTCTAATGCTAGCGTTATTGCTTCAGGCAAAGGATACATAACCGACAGTGTGACTGTGGCTGGAAATGGAAACAGGATAGAAAATTTGGATGTGGGAGTTAATGCTTCTTCTCATAGTTGTAAATATTCTGATATTGGAGAAACATTAACCTATGTTTCCGGTGGCAGTTTAGAAAACTGCAATTTTGGTTTAGAAGTAAAAGAAAAACCTAATGATATTGATCCTTTACCCTTGCCCATTTCTCAAAACCAAATTGATAACTGGAAAAATGAAGCCAGCTGTAATAATGATCCTAACTGCATCTTTAGTGGGGATTTTACTGTCCCTATAGGAGAAACCGTGTCTTTAGGTCCTAAAAAGATTGTTGGAAATCTGATCGTTGGAAATAATGCCATTTTTATAGTTACTGGGAGTATTTATATAACAGGAGACGTTGCTTTCAATAACAGATCATTGACGAAATTAAATGCCGGCTACGGCTCAACCAGTGGCATTATTGTTAATGACGGAAAGGTGATTGCTAATAACAGATCTATTCTTCAGGGTTCTGGCGTGAAAGGAAGCTATATTATGGTTCTTTCCACTAATTCTTCTTTAGATATAAATAGTCCGGCTATAGATGTTGGAAATAATACCCAAGGAGCAGTCTTTTATACTTCAACTGGCTTGCTTCGTTTGCACAATAATACGAAAGTTAGGGAGGCTACAGGTTATAAGGTCCATTTGGACAATAATGCAGAAGTAGAATACGAAGTAGGATTAGAAAATATTTCCTTTTCCAGTGGTCCTTCGGGTGGCTGGGAAATAGTTAGTTGGAGGGAAACTATTTAGTTGTTATAATGAATTAATGTTGAATTTTTTTAATTTACAACCTGAAACATTTGGCATAGATATATCTGACTCTTCTATTATAATTATGAAATTGAAGAAAAAAGGCAGTCAGTTGAAAGTGGCTGCTTTTAATGAGGCTCGCCTTAAACCGGGGATTATAAGAAGTGGAAGAGTTAAAAATCAATTGGGTTTAATTAAAACCCTTCAAGAGGCAGTAAACAAAGTTCAGGGAGAAAAGATCAACAAAGATTACGCTGTCCTTGGGCTGTCTGAAGAAAAAAGTTTTTTTCAGATTCTTAAAATGCCTATAATGAAAAAAGAAGATTTGGAAAACGCTATTCGCTTTGAAGCTGAAAACTATATTCCCATACCTCTTCATAAAGTTTATCTTAGTTTCCAGGTTATTTCTTCTCCAAGCCCAAAACAAGATTTTCTGGAAGTTTTAACCACAGCCGTGCCTAAAGAAATAGTAGATTCCTATGTGGTTTGTTTTAAAAAGGCAGGAATAAAGATAAAAGCCATAGAAGTTGATTCTTTGGCTATTACTCGAGCATTAATGAAAGAAGGAGATGTTTCCGGCCCCATTTTTATTATTGATTTAGGGCGTAATCGCACTGGTTTTATTATTTTTGAAAACAATTCTCTTCGTTTGACCTCTTCTATCCCTATTTGCGGGCAGAGATTTACAGAAATACTTTCCCGGGCTCTGGAAATAGATATTAAGAAAGCGGAAAAAATAAAGAATGAGTATGGTTTGAAGAATCCGGAAAAAGTAGTTTTAAAAGCCAAGAAAAATTCTAAAAGCTTTAAGAAAGAAATTCTGTGTCAGGAAAGGATTTTTGAGGCCTTGACTCCGGCTCTGACTGATTTTGTAGAACAAACCAGAAATTATCTTGATTTTTATTCTAAAGAAGTTAAGAAAATAATTCTTTGCGGGGAAGGAGCTAATCTAAAAGGCTTTTCTAATTTTCTTTCTTTAGAGTTGAAAATCCCAACAGAATCCGGCAATCCTTGGATTAATATATCAGAAGAGATTCAGATGCCTTTGGAAAAATCATTAAAATATGTCATTGCCATTGGCCTGGCCTTGCGTGGCGTAAAAAAAGTTAAAAGTTAAAAGTTTTGTGATAAATTTACTTTCCCCAGAATACAAACAAGAGTTACTGAAAGAAAAACAATTCAAGATTGTGGTTATTTTAATTATAGTTACAATCTCTTTTTTAATTTCTTTAGCTTTGGTTCTTTTTTCAGTAGAAATTTATACTGCCAGCCAGCTAGATGCAGAGAAAAATTTTCTGGAATATTCCCAGAGAGAAATGGAACTTTTTAAAATCGAAGAACTAGAAAATAAGATAATCTTGACCAATGAAGAAATTTCCAAATTAGATACTTTCTATGCTCAACAGTCTTCTGCAATTGAAATTTTGGAAAAAATATCTCAAGTTGTTCCTCAAGGAATTTATTTTAGAAATATTGCATTAAACACAGCTAGTGAAGAGGGTTATAAATTTGTTTTAGCCATTAATGGTTTTTCTCCCGATCGTCAGTCTCTCTTAGATTTGGAAAAAAATCTTGAAAATAATAGAGACTTTTTTAAAACATTTAATTTTCCTTCCTCAATCTGGACAAAATCTGAAGACATAGAATTTTCTTTAATTTTAAAGATATGACTTCTTTGAATAAAAAAATTTATACTTCCATTGCAGTTTCAATAATATTTTCAGCTCTTTTCTTTTTAGCTGTTATTTATCCTTTAACTAAAAAAATCGTTGCTAATGCTGAAGAATTTGCAGCAGGAAAGAATAAATTTGTTGAATTACAAGAAAGGCAGGAAAATTTCCGAAAATTAGATCGTCAATATAATCATTATGAGGCAGAATTAAATAGAATTAATTCTTTGCTTATAAATTCTGAAAAGCCCATTGAATTTATAAAGTTTTTGGAAAATAATGCCCAGGAATTAAGTTTAGTTATGGATATTTCTTCTATCGTTCCCCAAAAACAAGATCAGAATTTGTGCAGCTTTAATGTTTATAGTATAGTCTTGGAAGGTTCTTCTAATAATTTTTGCAGATTTTTAGAAAAAATGGAAAACGCTCCCTACTTAATTGAGATTTTAAATTTAGATATTAAAAAAGATCGCGCCAGTTTAGGCCTGAAAGTTTACTCCCAATAAAACTATGAAAAAAATAGATTTTAAAAAATGGAAAAATAAATTAAAAGGGCTACCTTCCAAGATTGCGGAGAAAGCTTTTAAGTTTTTTTTAATTCTATTTTTACTGGACCTAATTATAGGTGGAATTATGTTTTATAAATACAGCTTTGTAACTGAAAGAAAAGAACCCCAAGCCAATTTTCAGCAGGTTAGTTTTAAAGAAAATACTTTTAAAAATATTTTAGGAATATGGGAACAAAGAAAAGATAACTTTGAAAAAGCCAGTACTCAAGATTTTCAAGATTTGTTTATTATTAAATCTTCATTTCCAGAACTAACAGGATTAGAAGTAGAAGAGGGGGAGTAATTTGACTTAAACTCAATTTTATTTTAAAATATTAAATACTCGCCCTCGTAGTTCAATGGATAGAATAGGAACCTTCTAAGTTCTAGATCGAGGTTCGATTCCTCGCGAGGGCACTTGAGATGGCGAACGTAGTGTAGCGGTTAGCACTAGAGTTTGTGGAACTCTCAGCGGGAGTTCGAATCTCCTCGTTCGCCCCAAAAAAAATAGACGCTAGTCAAAGCGTTTTTATTTTTTCCTGGCTTTGTCGCACAAAGCGGCTAATCCCGCGAGCAAGACTATCTGTTGCGCTGGGGTGTCTACGTTATGGCAGCTGAATTCATAACCCTTTCCTTTTTCCAATCGCCGATCAGATGGATGAATCCCGCAGGCATTTCCCGGACAGTCGGCAAAAAAGGCACCGCTGGATCTTACATATACCTTGAAAGATAACGATTCATAATCATGCAGTCCAAACATCTGTTTGTGTGCCTTTTTCATTGCTTTGACCATTTCAGGAATCGTGGCGTTATCTCCTAAAGATGCAAGCCATTCCCGAAGAGGTATGCTGATCTCTCCGCCAAAAGATCCGCCATGCATATCTTTGTGAGTTGTTGTCTTTATTGTTAGTAGCTGTGGCAAGAGGATAGAGGTGTTCTCTTTAAGATTGAAGGAGCTTAGTACTATTAATAGAACAGTAAAACTTGCTGAAATCGCGTAGGCTCTTTGCCAATCCATAACTCGTTCTTTACCCGTTCCTTCGCAGAAGAAACAAATTTCTCCTTCACCGCGCCATTCATCTTTTCCAGTGCCATTGCATTGCTGGCAAGGACTACAAGTACTTTTTTGTATTTGAGGTATTTTCGTAACATATTCAATGAATCCTTGATTTTCTCCTGTGTACTTGAACACTTTTTCAAAACCGATGTCTTGGTCGAAGTTGCCGCCGAAATCTTTGAATCCGAATTTTTCTTTAAAACTCTTAATAATTGGCCATTCTTCTGGGGGATGTTCGGTTTTAAATTCTTTGATAAAGTCCGTATGTATTCTCAAAATGATAGCTGGTGGATTTTCTTGCCAAGATAATTCGTACCAACAGGAAATGTTACTTTCGATTATATCTTTAAACTCCATAACTTGTTGCCTCCTTTTTGTTAAACAACTACGATATTCCAATCTACAATATTGCCAAAATTTTACAATAGCTAAAAAAGTAAACTCACGATCGTGAGTTTACTTTTTTGATTATACAAAACAAAGATTTATTATTTCTTTTCTTCTAAGGTGAGCTTGATTGTGATTTCCTTTCCTTCGCGGAGAATTTTGAGTTCTATTTCTCCGCCGATTTTACTTTTTTGGAGAAGAGATGATAAAGGATTATCAGCGCTAATTTTTTGTTTGTTGCATTCCAAAATTATATCAAATTCTTTTAATCCGGCTTTGTCTGCGGTTGAACCTTTGATCACAGCTGATTCCCCCAAAGTTTCTCTTATTATTAGAGCCCCATAATTAACCGGCAGTTTATTTTTTTCAGCCACTTGTTCGTTTAAAAGGATATATCTTACTCCCAAGAAAGGTTTTTTAATCCGTCCGTAACGTTTAATCTCGTCTAAGTCTTTTTTGGCAGAATTGATAGGTATGGCAAAACCCAGATTTTGAGCCATTGCCACCATAGCTGTATTAATACCAATTACTTTTCCTTGGCTGTTGATTAAAGGTCCGCCGGAATTTCCTGGATTAATAGCAGCATCAGTTTGGATAAGGCCGCAAAGATTAGTTGCTTGCTGTGCCATTCCGTCAAAAGCGCTGATGCTTCGGCTTAATCCGGAAACAACGCCGGTGCTGACTGTATCATGAAATTCTCCCAAGGCATTACCAATGGCAATAACTGTTTCTCCAAGCTGAAGATTATTAGAACTACCTAATTTTAGATAAGGTAGATTTTTAGCATTAATTTTCAAAACTGCAATATCGTTAATGGGATCGCGGGCTAAGACCTTGGCTGGATAGATTTTTTCTGGCTCTACAATAATAGTGTATTCGGCATGAGGATCGCTGACAACATGCTGGGAAGTGAGGACCAATCCGTCTGAAGAAATAATAAATCCGGATCCGCCTCCGATTTTTGTTTTTTGTTTTTTGTTTTTTTCTATTCTGGGAACAACAAAGTTCTGGCCTCCGTAAGGAAGCATATAAAAGCCGTCTACCTTGGGAAGGTCTTTGGATATAACAATTGTAATCACGGCAGGGCATGCCTGTTTCACGATTTTAATTATTTTAGTTTCTTCCATAATGCATTTATTGTATCATAAAATATAATTGTCAACAAGAAAAAAATATGTTATTTTGAAAGCGCGCCCCTGTAGTTCAATGGACAGAACAAGAGACTCCTAAGCTCTAGATATAGGTTCGATTCCTATCAGGGGCATAGGAAAGAAATGGGCCCATAGCTCAGCTGGTAGAGTATCGGTATGGCATACCGAGGGTCGAGGGTTCGAATCCCTCTGGGTCCACCATAACAGATTTTCCTGATTTTTTACGCCGACCGAGCCGTTGGCTCGGTGTATAACAGGCAGAGAATAAAGGAAATTCCAAGGTTTTTTGAAGGTGA
>CAZTQA010000006.1:0-34316 GCA_964615205.1 uncultured Candidatus Saccharibacteria bacterium | reverse complement strand
GACGAGTGGATTGAATTCTATAATAATAGTGACATAAAAGTCAATCTAGAAAAATGGATTTTGCACGCCAAAGACGGAAGTCCTGATATAAAGCTTTCTGGAACTATTAATGGAAAAGATTTCTACATTTTAGAAAGAACTGATGATTCTACTCTGCCTAAAATCAAGGCAGATTTTATTTATACAGGAGCTTTAAGCAACCAGGGTGAAAACTTAGAACTTTTGGACAGCCAGGGAAATATTATTGATCAAGTTATTCACACTGAAGGTTGGCCGGCTGGAGACAACCAGACTAAGCAAACTATGGAAAGAATTCCGGCAACTGATGAGCAGAATTCTGAATGGCAAACCAGCCAGAATCCTGCTGGCACGCCCAGAGCTGAAAACAGCCCCGGGCGTATTGCTGCTGCAGCCACAGAAACCAGATCTCTGTTAAATATAAAGTTGAGGGAGGCCGAGCCTCCCTCAATTTCTGCAAAGATTGTAGCTTTGGCAACAGCTTTGTTCTCTGCTGCAACAATTGCTTTTTTAAATAGAAAATTGAAAAAAAATTAAAAAACTGATAGGATGAATTTATGAGCGGGCATTCGCATTGGGCAGGAATTAAATATAAAAAGTCTATTGAAGACAAAAAACGAGGCAAGATCTTTTCTAAGATGGCTCGTCAGATTTCAATTGCAGCCAAGGAAAAAGGAGGAGACCCTGAAAGTAATTCTGTTTTACGTATGGCTATTGAAAAGGCTAAATCTGTTAATATGCCCAAGGACAATATTGAACGAGCTATAAAAAAAGGAACCGGAGAACTGGAAGGCGAAAAATTAGAAGCGGTAGTTTTTGAAGCCTATGGACCAGGCAATATAGCTATTATTATCGAAGGAATTACAGATAATAAGAACCGGACTTTAGGAGAGATTAAAAAAATTCTTAACAATAATAATGGAAAGATAGCTGGCGAAGGTTCAGTCAGATGGATGTTTGAGAGAAAAGGAGCTGTTGCCATAATTCCAAATCTTGAAATACAAAAAAAAGAAGAGATAGAATTAAAAACTATTGAGGCAGGAGCAGAAGATATTTATTGGCACGATAGCCTGTTAGATATTTATACCAAGCCGGAGGAATTTGAGAAAGTAAAGAAAGGCCTGGAAAAAGAAAATCTTGAGATTGACTCTGCTTCTCTGGATTGGGTAGCTAAAGAAGAAATTGAAATAGAGGAAAAAGACAAGAAAAAAATAGAAAAATTATTTGAGGCCTTGGACGAGAACGATGCTGTCCAAGACATATATTCTAATTTAAAAACATGATTATTTTAGGAATTGATCCGGGAACAGCTACAACCGGATACGGTGCAATCAAAGTTAAAAATCAAAGGATAAAGGTCAAAAATAATTTAATCTGTCTTGGTTATGGTTGTATTAAAACCAGTCCAGATCTAAATGACGCAGAGCGATTAAGAATAATCAGCCAAGAGATGAATAAAATCATCAATGCTTACAAGCCCAAAATTTTAGCTGTAGAAAAGCTTTATTTTTTTAAAAATCTAAAAACAGCTTTGCCGGTAAGTCAGGCCAGAGGAGTAATTCTTTTGAGCGCAGCCAAAAAGAAAATACCTATTTTTGAAATCACTCCTCTCCAAGTAAAAATGACTATTAGCGGATATGGCCGGGCAGATAAAAAACAAATTCAAGAAATGGTAAAAATTATTCTTAATTTAAAAGAGATTCCTAAACCAGACGATGCTGCTGATGCTTTAGGAATGGCTATTTGCTGTTCAATGTCTTGACAAGTAATTTAAAAATAATATAATAAAAGTGTAAATTGGGAAAGGTCGATGATAATATACTTGAGAGTAGAATTAAGAAATCACTCTTTTTTATTTTTATCTAAGAGTGACATAAATTACTTTAAAAATTATGGCTTACGAATTTATTAGTCAGGACGAAGGAACCACTGATGCTCCTTCCACCGACACTCCTACAGAAGAAGGAACCACTGAAGAAGCTCCTACAGCTCCTGATGAAACTCCTTCTCCTGAAGGAACTGAAGAAACTCCTGAAGCTCCTACTGAAGGAGATTCTGAAACATCTGCTTTTTAAGAAAGCTAAAAACTCCCCCACCCATCAGGGTAGGGGAGTTTTTTAATATAAATTAAATAATTTTTCTAAAATTTCTCTTGCCTACTTGAATAAACATATTCTTTTCTGTTTTTATTTTCTTCTGCCAGTCGTCCTCTACTTTATTATTAATTTTTACTCCTTTTTGTATTATTAATCTTTTGGCTTGCGATTTGGAAGAAGCTAATCCAGCTTTAACTAGTAAATCCAAAATATCCCACTCTCTTTTGACAAGCCTAATTTCAGAAATTTCAAAAGGAAGTTCTTTTTCTTTGAAGACCCTATCAAACTCTTTAGCAGCTTTTTCTGCTAATTCCTTGCTATAGAGAAGAGAGATAACTTCTTTAGCTAAAATTGATTTTTTGTTCTTGGGATTTGTAACTTTTTTAATTTTAGATAAAGGGACATCTGCGCAAAGCTCCAAAGCAGTATCGATCAATCCATCCGGCCAGTTCATTATTCTTCCATATATTTCGTTTGGTTTTTCATTTAAATTAATAGTATTCCCTTCTGTCTTTCCTATTTTCTTTCCCTTGGGATCGACTAAAAGTTTAGTGGCTAAGACAAACTTTTCCTTGTCTTTTATTTTCTTAACTAAAGTCCTGCCAGCCAGCATATTAAAAATCTGATCGTTGCCGCCGATTTCTAAATCAACGTCCATACTAACACTGTCATAGGCCTGGAATATGGGGTATAAAAATTCATGAACATGAATGTCTCTACCCTCCTCAATACGTTTCTGGAACATATCTCTTTCCAACAAGCGAGCCACTGTAAAACGAGAGGCCAGTTCAAGCATATCCTTGGGCTTTAATTTATTTGTCCACTCCTGATTATGTAAAAATCTTACATTAGCTTTTTTAAGATCTAAAATTTTTCCGATCTGCTTTTTGTAATCTTTGGAATTCTGCAGTACTTCCTTTCGTGTCAAGGGTTTTCTAGTTGCATCCTTCCCGGTAGGATCACCAATGGTAGCTGTAAAATCTCCTATTAAAATAATGATTTCGTGTCCTAAATCCTGAAATTGTTTCATCTTTTTCAAGACTACCAAATGGCCAATATGAAGTTTGCCGGTAGGATCAATGCCATTATAAATTCTTATTCTCCTTCCGGATTTCAAAACTTTTTCCAAATCTCCACGACTAGGATAGATTCTCTTTACACCCTTAGTTAACGCCTCTTCAATTTTTTGGGGATTAGTGCTGACCATATTTTTATCATAGCAGAGGTTTTTGGATTTGCCAAACAGAAAATAATAGATTAAAGTAAAAATAGCAGAAAATATGGTTAAAAGGGTTTTTCACAAAAAAATATTTGGAGGAACAAAGAAATTTAAAAGAATTAAAACAATATTGAAATTGTTTTTTTTCGGTTTAGGAGCTTTTTTAACCCTAGTTTTCGGAGTGTTTCTCTATTATGCTAAAGATCTGCCCCGACCAGAAAGTTTTATGGAAAAACAATTTATTGAGTCAACTAAGATTTATGACAGAACCGGTGAGGTTGTTTTGTATAATATTTACGGCGAAGAAAAAAGAACTATTGTAGATTTAGAAAAAGTTCCAGAAAATCTAATCCAAGCTATTCTCACGGCTGAAGATAGAAGCTTTTACAAACACCATGGTATTGATTTTAGAGGAGTGGCTCGCTCTATTTTAGTCAATTTTAAACTGCGCCAGCCAGCTCAAGGAGGTTCTACCATTACCCAGCAATTAATCAGATCCAGCTTCTTGAATTTAAGCAAGACGGCGGAAAGGAAAACCAGAGAGATTGTTCTTACTATTGAGCTGGAAAGAAAATACACTAAAGATCAAATAATGGAATGGTATTTAAATCAAATACCCTTTGGCTCTAACTCTTATGGAGTAGAAGCAGCTAGCCAAACTTATTTTAAAAAATCAGTCCAGAACCTCTCTTTGGAAGAATCAGCTATTTTAGCTTCTTTAATATGCGGGCCGAGCCGGCTTTCTCCTTATGGAAATAATAAAGAACTTTTATTAGCCAGGAAAGATTATGTTTTAGACAATATGGCCAAGCAGGGATATATTAGCCAAGAACAAGCCCAGGAAACTAAAAATAAAGAAATAGAATTTGCTCCCAAAATTGTGGAGATTAAAGCTCCTCACTTCACTCTTTATGTTAAAAGCCAATTGGAAAAAACTTATGGAGAAGAATTTTTAAAGGAAAACGGCCTGAAGGTTTATACTTCTTTAGATTGGGAACTCCAGCAAACAGCTGAACAAGCAGTTGAGTCCAGAATGGAAATAAATAAAAACAATGGATGCCATAATGCTTCTTTGGTAGCTATCAATCCTAAAAACGGAGAAATTCTGGCTATGGTTGGCTCCAAAGATTATTTCGGCGAGTCCTACCCTGAAGGTTGTTCTATTGGTAAGGACTGCCTTTTTGAACCAAAGGTTAATATCAGCATCTATGGAATAGGCAGGCAGCCCGGTTCAGCCTTTAAGCCCTTTGTCTATATCACCGCTTTTCAAAAAGGATATGATGATGAAACTACGGTTATAGACGAGAAAACCAATTTTGGTGTTTGGGGAGATAAAGAATATATTCCTCAAAACTATGATGAGAAATTCAGAGGAGAAGTTACCTTAAGAAATGCCCTAGCTCAATCTATTAATGTTCCGGCAGTTAAAGTCTTATTAGAAATGGCCGGTTTGGAAGATAGTATAAAAACAGCTGAAAAATTAGGTATTACCACCTTAAAACCTCCTTATGGCCCGGCTATTGTTTTAGGGGGATGGGAAGTACGATTATTAGAAATGACTTCTGCTTACGGCGTCTTTGCTACAGAAGGATTAAAAGTACCGCCAGCAAGTATCTTGAGAATAGAAGACTCTGATGGAAATATTATTCAAGAAAATAAAAAAAGCCCTCAAAGGGTTTTAGGGATAGAAGAAACACGATTACTTAATAATATACTCTCTGATAACCAAGCCCGGGCTCCTCTTTTTGGATACAATTCTTCTCTTTATTTACCAGGATATGACGCAGCTGTTAAAACAGGAACTACCCAGGAATACAAGGATGCCTGGACAATCGGCTATTCTCCTTCTTTGGTCTGCGGAGTTTGGGCTGGTAATAATAATAATTCACCCACAAACAGGAAACCTGGGGTTACTTTATCTGCTCCTATTTGGAAAGCTTTTATGCTGGAAGCTTTAAAGAAATTTCCTAAGGAAGAATTCATTCCTCCTCAAAAAAAAGATCAAGAGGATTTAACAGGCATAACTACATAAAGATAGCTATCGTCACCCACTGGTTTTAAAACCGAAGGTCCTTCTTCATTATTCATATCAAAAATTACTTCTGAACTCTTGATATTAGCCAATCCTTCAGTTAAAAATTTCCAATTAAAAGAGACCTCTAAATTCTTGCCGTTAACTTTAACCGGCAAAGAAGATTGGCTTTCCCCTAATTCAGCGCTTTGGGAAAAAATTTGGATTTCTTTCTTACTTGCGTCTACTTTAATTTTGACTTCATTGGTTCTGCCGCTAAATAAAGAAGCGGCTTTTATTTTATTTAAAAAATCACTTTTATTTAAAACTATCTGTCCTTTGTATTTTTCGGGAATAATCTGTTCGTAATCAGGATAATCGCCTTCGATTAAGCGGGAAATAAGCTGGGTTTGAGGTTTGTCAATTTCTGGGAAAAGGGTTTCGAATAAAACTTGGTTTACGGAAGCATAAATTCTTAATTTTTTATTATTCTTTTTAGGATCGTCATCTTGAAACTCGGAGAAAATATTCAATAATTCTCTGCCAGCCTTAAGGGGAAGAATAAAAGAGTAACCTTTTTCCGGAATATTTTGGCTAATGTTTTTATTTTTAAAATAAAGAGTCTTTTCAGCTAAACGAAAACTATCTGTAGCTACTATTTTTAAATAATCTTTTTGAAAATTAAAATATATTCCTGACAATTCCACCCTGGTCTGACTGGGACTGGTAAAATTAATAACCTGTGCCATGCCCTGGAAAAAAGGGTTAATGTTTACTTCTATAAAATTCTTATTCTCAATCTTAGGAACAATGGGAAATTCTTCGCTATCCTGTCCTTTGATTTGAGTTTTTTGATTTTTAGATTCTATATAGAGAGTATTGTTTTTAACCTCTAAGGAAATTTTTTCCTCTATTAAGAAGTTAATAAAATCCGAAAGAAATTTAGCTGGTATGGTTATTTTTCCTTCTTTTTCTACTTTAACTAAACTCCAATATTTAATACCTACTTCTAAATCAGTGGTAATTAAGTTTAATAAATTATTTTCGGCCGAAATTAGCACATTATTTAAAATAGGCAAAGAAAGGTTTTTGGTGGTTATTTTTTCTACAACATTCAATCCCTTTTTTAAATTTTCTTTTAGGATAGTAATTTTCATATAGTAATTATATTAATTATTATTAATATTATTAATTATTATTGTTATATAAAGTTTTTTTATTTTTTTAAATTTAATTCTCCTATAAATAAGATGTTGAATAAACGTGAACAGATTTTCAGGTTATAGTTTTTCCCTTCTTTCCTCACAGTTTATAAACAGGTTTTTAAACAGAATATATCCTTTGTTTAATTAGATTTATTTCTTCAAAAAGTTTTTCATTTTCCTTAATTTGTCTGGATATTTTATCAAAGGCATGAATGGCAGTTGTGTGGTCTTTGCCTCCGAATTTCTTGCCGATAAAAGGAAAAGAATAATTTAAAGAATCTCTTAGAATATACATAGCTATCTGGCGGGGAAGAACAATTTCTTTTTTCCTTGAAGAATTAACAATCTCTTTTTCTTTTAAATCATAAAATTCAGCTACTATTTGAATAATTTTTTTAGGGCTAACCACTTTAGCTGGGGCAGAGATAATATGTTTTAAAAGGGTTTTAGCCACCTGAAGATCAGGAATTTGATTATTTAACTTTTGGTAGGCAATTAATCTATTTAAAGCTCCTTCTAATTCTCTTATATTTTCCTTAATATTAGAAGCAATGTATTCTAAAACTTCTTCAGAAAGAGAAATAGCTTTATTCTGGGCTTTGACTTTCAAAATAGCCATTCTGGTTTCAAAATCCGGAAAACTTATATCTGCAATCATTCCTCCTTCAAACCGAGAGCGTAAACGATTTTCTAAATTAGATATAGCTTTGGGTTGCCGGTCGGAAGAGATAATTATTTGTTTATCTTTTTCATATAGGGCATTAAAGATATGAAAAAATTCTTCCTGGGTTTTTTCTTTGCCGGCTAAAAACTGGATATCGTCTATAATAAGAACATCTATTTTCCGGTGGTTGCTTTTAAACTCTTCAATGCTATGGTTTTTTATTGAAGAGACTACGCCGGAGGTAAATTTTTCGCAAGTAATATACCTTACCTTTTTATTTTGAAAATCTTTAGAGACCTTATTCCCTATTGCTTGAATAAGATGGGTTTTCCCTAAACCTACTCCCCCATAAATAAAAAGAGGATTATAGGTTGTGCCTGGGTTTTTAGAAATTGCCCAAGCCGCAGCGTGAGGAAGTTCATTGAAAGGAGCTACAACGAAGTTATCAAATAAATAACGGGGATTAAGGCTGGTTATTTTATCTACTTTTAATTCCTGAAACTGAAGTTGCTCCTCTTCGTTAAAAGAGTTTAGAATTCTGTCTTCAGACTTGCTTTTCAGTCCTACTTTAGGAACTTCGTATATTACTTCTCTAATATCTTCTTCTAAACTGCGGGCAATTTTGAGTATGGTTTTATTATATTTATTTTCCAGCCATTCCCTGGAAAAATGATTAGGCACAGAAACAACCAGTCTTCCCTCTTTCTTTAAAAGAATTTTAGTGTTCTTAAACCAAGTAGCGAAATTAGCTTGGGAAATATTAAACTGGATTTGGGCAAGAATTGCTTGCCAGAGCTCCTCTTTATTCATAGTTCTTTTTTATGTTTTTTATTGTAGCACATTCACCAAGAAAAACAAATCTTAATGGTTTTATCCTAACTTAACATCCTCTGTTAATAACCTGGGGATGAAATGGGGATAAAAAAAGACATTGTTTTTTATTTTTAATTATGCTATCTTTAAAATATGTCTTTTACTTACAATCCTAAAAAAAGAAAAAGAAAAAAAACGCATGGTTTTTTGGTTAGAAAAAAAACCAAGGGAGGAAGAAGAGTTTTAAAGAAAAGAAGAACTAAAGGCAGAAAAAAGCTGACAGTTTAGTATGTTTGCTAATAAAAATCGCCTTAAAAAAGAAAAAGAATTTAAGGATGTGTTTCAGAAAGGAAAAGGGTTTAAAAACAACTTTTTGTTTTTAAAGATTAAAAAGAATAATTTAGAATATAACCGGCTGGGTATAGTGGTAAGCAAGAAAATTTCCAATAAAGCAGTTGTGCGCAATCAGGTCAAACGGAGATTAAGAGAGATAATTAAAAAAGAGAGTGAAATAATAAAGCCAGGATGGGACATTGTTTTGGTTGCCCAACCTGGAATAGAAAAACAAAAATTCACCTCTTTAAAAAAAGAAGTTGATAAATTAATCAAAGATGCTTTTAAGAATAATTAAGTTTTATCAAGCCTTTATATCCCCCTGCCTGCCTAAGCATTGCCGCTTTTATCCCAGTTGCTCCCAATACTGTTATTTAAGTATTCAGAAATACGGAATATTTAAAGGGAGTTGGAAGGGAATAAAAAGAATATTAAGATGCCATCCTTTTAATCCCGGAGGCGTTGATTTACCTTAATATGCTTGAATTACTTACTTCATTTTTTTATATTTTCCTTTATCAGCCATTATTTAATGGTTTAATTTTATTGTGCCAACATATTCCTGGCCAGGATTTTGGAATAGCGGTTATTGTTTTAACTGTTGTGGTAAGATTAGTCATCTATCCTTTAAGCACGAAAGGAATTAAAGCCCAGAAAGAATTAGCAGAGCTCCAGCCCAAGATGAAGGAAATTCAAGATAAATTCAAGGACAATAAAGAGAAACAAGCCAAGGCCATGATGGAACTTTATCAAAAAGAAAGAGTTAATCCTCTTTCCGGGTGCCTACCCCTACTTATTCAATTACCTATTATTATTGCTGTTTATCGCGTCTTTTTAACCTTTAAAGAAGGATTAAGCATAGAAGAACTTAATGCATTATATTCTTTCGTGAACTATTCTAACAATTTGAGCACTTCTTTTTTAGGATTTATAGAATTAACTGAACCTTTCTGGCGTTTGGCTATTTTAGTGGGCGTTCTCCAGTTTTTTCAAACTAAGATGCTTACTCCCAAACAGAATTTACAAAAATCTACCGGGAAGCAGGATACAATGGCTCAGTTTTCCAATATGATGCAAAAACAAATGCTTTATTTCTTTCCCTTTTTCATTGTTTTGATGCTATGGGGCCTACCTTCAGTAGTTGCCTTATATCTCTTAGTTTTCACTCTATTCAGTATTATTCAACAGCATTTCACCCTAAAAATGAAGGAGATTCAACCTCCTTCATTAAAGAAAAATGATTAACCAAGAAAATTTAAATACAATTAAAAAAACAGCTCAAGATTTTTTTCAGCAGATGGGTTTTGAGCCGGAAATTGAAGTAAAACCTGTTCCTAATGAAGAAACAGTGGAGATTAATTTAAAAATGGAAGAACCTCAAGTATTGATTGGAGAAAGGGGCCAAACCTTGGGGGAGATTCAGCATCTTTTAAAAGCTATGCTAAGAAGGAAAATAGCTGAGCATTTCTATATTAATCTTGATATCAATGATTACAAGAAAAGGAAGATAGAATATTTAAAAGAGATGGCCCGTTCTGCAGCTGAAGAGGTGGCCTTAACTAAAAAAGAAAAAATTCTGGCTCCCATGCCAGCTTTTGAAAGAAGAATTGTCCATATGGAATTAGCTAATAGAGAAAATATAATTTCAGAAAGTATTGGACAAGAGCCAGACCGCCACATAGTCATCCGCCCCTGCCCCTAATATTACTTAACCATGTTAAACAATATTAGTCAAGCACCTGAATACAGGATGCTTTTTTATGTACGGCATTGTCATAATTGCAATCATTACGACTACAACAATTATCTAAGTCACTTTCGCAACCACAGCAATTATTCTTTGGATTGCAATCTGGATTAAAAAGTGCATTAGTCGCGCTACCAAAATATCCAGCACAAGTACAACGTGCTTGGTCGCTATATTTTCCATCGGGCCAAGTGAAGGGTTCAGGGAAAGTATCGGGGAAAGTGTATAGGTATGCATCGCATTCGCATGCAGAACAATAATTTATGCAACCATCTTCATCATAATCACAGCATCCATTAGTGTCTGGGCATTCATATTCAGGACCAATATCCCATTTGTCATAGTTATAAATTTTAGTTGTGTCATTAAAGTTAATAAATTTATTTACGTCGGGATTGCTCCAATCAGAGAGCTCTGATTCCCATTGTCTACCACAACATTCAGTATCGCTATGGCAATGAGACCCAAGAGCTTTCCCTTGGTTTCCTAAGCCAGTATTTTCCCAGATATATATTTCACAATCTCCAGTATATTGATAGATTTCTTCTATACTATTGTTACTAACAAGACTATCTATCCCCAGTTGATATTGCTTTCCTCTTGGGAAAAAATCACTTTTTTTTCCGTCCCAAACAAGTACACCTCCGCAAGAACCAAATTTCATAACGCATAATTTACTTAATTTATTATTTCCTACATAATTTTCGCCACTTCCTAAATCGCTATCTCCATATCCAGTGTCCTCTGGAAAAGTATTATAGATGATTGCCCCTGATGTCCATCCACAGTTTCCATTCGACTCTTTACAAGCCACTGTCCAATAACCCGGGGCTACTTCTATAGAAGAGGCCTGATTGTCGCCGATATGAGAAAAATTAGTGTAACAAATATTATTTTCATCAAAAGGAAAATCCTGATATTTTCCACCAAAATTCGTTTCTGTGTATAAGCGAGCACCATTAACTTTTGTTAAAACTTCTACAGACGATGCAGATGAGGGGATATCATGACATATATTAGGCTCCCTTATAATCTTACAATTTTTAAAATCTTCGTTTTCGCAAATTCTTACTTCGTAATTATCTCCATAGAAAATAAAAGCTGAAGCCACATCTGCCCAAGTCTTGTCGGAAGTAAATTCAGTTTTATCAAGATTAGGATCTTTACTAAGATTTAGAATTATTGTTTCGCTGACACATCTTTTTGTGCCGTCTTTAAAAATATCAAAACACTTTGTCCCTTCTTCTGTACATTCTTCGTTATTAACACAAACAGGTTTATTATTTAAATTTAAGCAATTAGCGGCGGCAAATAAAGTAACAGTACCGGGTTGTCCCTGGTAAATATAAACCTCTTCTAAACCAACAGGATAGAAAATAGTTAATTGAGGATTGATAGTATTTAAAATAAGCCAGGAAGATAATAAAAGAACTAGGCCAATTAAAGCTCCGAAGATTCTGTCTTTGGCATCCTCCAACTTACTTGGATTACCGCTGGAAATTAAATAAAGAAAACCGCCAATAATAAGAGCGCTAAAAACAATTAATCCTACAATAATTAAAGAAAAATTAAAAAGATATTTTATATAATCAGGCAGAAGAGTCTGCTGAACAGTAGTAGGTTTAAAACCGCCAAATTCCGGATAGTCAATTTCTAAAGGCCTTTCTACAGCAGAGACAACTGTAGCCAGTATTAAACAAATAAAGGCAATTAAAAATATTTTATTATACATATTATGTTATTTTAACTGTTTTTTAATTCCGAGTAAACAAATATGGTCCAGAAAGGCAGGGCTCCTATAACAGGAATTAATTCTCCCAAAGTGGCTAAGGCAAATCTTAAGCCTCTTTTAGCTCCCTTTTTAGCCATTTTTTCAGCTGTTTTTTCTTTAGCTTTTTTAATTTTAATTTCTTGTTCAACTCTATGCTGGGCAACTTCTTGAGTGACTTCGGAACGAGGTCGAGAAAGAAGCCACCCTCCCAAAAAAAGAATGCCAATCACATCAGGAATATAGGAAAGTATAGCCCCTATTCCAAAAGCAGCTATTAAGATAGCGCAAATTACGCCAAATAAATCAAGCAATCCTGCTAAAAATAACATCATAACTCCTTCTACACTAAGAACCGACATTTTCTTTTGCTTTTTTAATTTTCATTATTTCTTCAGGAGATGTAGTAATAATTTGCTCTTCTGCATAAGAAGCCACTACTCTCAAAGCTACATGTTTTTGTCCGGCAAAGAACAACCCTTCCCCTACCGCTGATTCTAATAGCATAAATTTTTCTTCTTCAGTGAGATTAAAAGTTTTTTGAACTATATCAATAGTAGCCGGGCTTTGCTTCATTAAGAACTGCAAAGAAGAATTAGTAATAATAGGTTTGCCGTAATCTGATTTCATAAAGTCAGCCACATCTTGGGTAATAGTAGTTACTCCCAGCCAGTATTTTCTGGCTCTTTTGCAAATACCAAACAAGAAGGAAGCTCCGTCTTCAGACTGCATTATCCACCAGGCCTCATCTACCACCAAGATCCTTTTTTTCATTTTAGAGCGGACAGTATTCCAGATATAGCGCATAATAATATACATTGCCATTGGCTTGAGAGCTTCTTCCATATCCCTGATTCCGAAAACCACTAATTTATTATCCATAGAAATATTAGAGGGGTGGTTAAAGAACTGAGAAAAAGTTCCTTTAGTAAACTTTCTTAACCTTTTTACTAAAGATTCAGCTCCTTCCATAGTTTCTAAAACTGATTGCAAATCCTGCATCAAAGGCAGATTTTCATTCCAAGTTTTAGGGTCTCTTCCCGGAGTTATGTCTTTAGCGGCATAGGTTTCAGTTAAGGCCCGGTCTATGATGGCATCTTCTTCCGAACTCAATCCTCCCAGCATAATCCTTAGCAATCCTACCAGATTAATAATATTAGAGCGAAGAACATCTTCTACTCTTTCATCTTCTCTGGGCATAGGCAGTTCAAAAGGATTAATATGGTTAGGAGAAGAAAGGGAAACATCAATATAAGAGCCGCCCACAGTGTCAGAAAGGGAACGATATTCGTTTTCCGGATCGATAACGATACATTCTGTTCCCAGCATTAAAGAACGGAGAATTTCCAGTTTAACAGCAAAAGATTTTCCAGAGCCGGACTTAGCGAATATAACAGAGTTGGCGTTTTCCAAACTAAAGCGGTCAAACAAAACTAAGGAATTATTGTGCTGGTTTATCCCGTAAAGGATTCCTTCGTTGGAGGATAAGTCAAAAGAAATAAAAGGAAAGATGCTGGAAAGAGGATTAGTGTTCATGCTGGTATGGATGCCCAATTGGTCTAATTCGTAAGGAGAAGAGGAAATAAATCCTTCTTTTTGGCGATAAAGAGCTGGTTTAATATAGATAAGCCGGGACTCTAAAACAGAACGAAGCTCGGTTTCCGTATCCCGCAATTCTTTAGTTGTGTCTCCATAAATGGTGATGTAAAGCCCGAACTTAAACATTCTTTCCTGGGCTGTCTGCAAGCGGTCTCTTAACTGTTCTATGTCCCGAAAAGCAGTTTCCAAAGAAGGATCACGGATTAAACCCTTTTCTTCTCTTTCAATAATTTCAGCTTGAACTTCAGTCACTTTTTTTCTTAGTTGTCTTAGAATCATTCCTGTTTCAATAGGATGTATGAAAAAGCTGATATCCATAGGCGTGTCCAGATTAATAATAGGAGAAAACCAGCCCGTGCTTAAATACCTAGGATAAGAAAAAACAAAAAAGGATTTAGCTAATTTTTCCCCTAATTTAATATAGTTTGAATTAATCTCAAACGAAGGAGGGGCGATAATGTCTTCTATCCTGATTATTTCCGGCTTATAGATTTCCTTAGCTTTTTCTTTTTTGCTTTTTAAAAAAGGGAGTTTCATAATTATATTATTCTTTTAATTCCGGAGGTATTTCCGGATAATAACCTACTTCTGCTTGTTCGGGATGATGAAGCCCCCATAAAAGTTCCACGATTTCTTCAGTATTAAGAGATATGGCTCTTAATCCGCTTCTCCTTAATCCTAAACTTACAAAGTCCATTCTCTGCTGAAGCTGTATTTTACATCTTTGAAATTCTTCTTCAGTTAAAGCTGGAATTTTAGGGGCTTTAAGTCCTTTTTTATTGTCATTTTTGGTTTCTAAAAGAGAAAAAGGAACAATAATAAAAAAGGACTTGTTCATAATAGTTCCCATTTTTACCAAGCTTTCTATAAATTCGCGGTATCCAGTGGTTTGGACCTGAAGCAATTCGTCTTTTTGTTCCTGTTCTATTTTTTTAAGCTTATCTAAATAGCCGGTAATATTCATTTTTCGCGACTGAACCAAAATCTGACAGGAAAAATCCAAAGAATTGAGAAAGTTTTGAAACTGATAGATAATGGCTGATTGCTCCTCTTCTGATTTTAAGGCAAAATTCAAAGACGAGACCATTAAAACGCCTCTTAGCTGTTTGTTTTTTAAAATAATCACTCCTTCCTTTATTTGATCTGTTTGCAGAAAATCCTGCGTTGCAGTCATACCTTTTTTATTTTGTTTTGATTTCTATTTGGGTTGATAACTGGTTGAGTTTACTGCCGCTGATGCTTAGTTTGCTTTTCTCTTCAGTTTTAGTTGTTAATTTTTCTTTTCCCGTTTCTCTAAGAAACTTAGGCGGTATTCCCTTTTTCTTCCAGATGTATAATTTAGGACCAAAAGAAAAAACAAAAAAGTCATTAATTATAGTGGGTAAAGAGCGGCCTTCAATTTTTATAAAAGCTAATGCGCTGGCTCCTCCAAAAAGAATAATAGCAGATATTATTGTGTAAGTAAGGTTATTAAGAACAAAATAAAGCACAAAAGAAATACCGCCGGCTATGCCGATAAAAACAAATTGCTTGAAAGTGAGAGGGCCCACAATCTTTGCTTCACGTTCTATGAACTTTGGAACAGTAAACTGCATATTCTAATATTTTACCACACTTTTATTTTATCATAAAGCAGAAAGGTTGACAAAATCAATTGAAAAATGATATCATAAAATAGTTTGAGGTAAAAATAAAAAAAGGGAGTGATTGCTATGAAAAGAAAAATGGTTGTTGTTTTAGTATTTTTGATGTGTTTCGCATTGATAGCAGATACTGCTGCGGAAATGAGCGATTGGGGGGAATTCGGGAGGATTTCTGAGGAAAGGAGTAGGGGTCCGGCTGGAGAAGAGAGAACAGAAATCAATTTAACTGTAATAGTGGCATTAGGAATAATTTTTGTCCTAATAATACTGCTAATACTGGCGTTTCTTAAGATTCTTGCCCTAAACAAACTCCGAGACACAAGCTCCCCGCCACCTTAATAAGAGGGTTCTATTTTCCCCTCTATTTTTTATTCAGTAAAAATTTGACAAATCCTCAAAATAAATGTATAATTAAACCAGTATTAAAACAACTTGTTAGGAGGTGAAAAAGAAAAAATGACTGAAACAGAAAAGAAAGGGAAAAGAGATAAAAAAAAGAATGATAGGAAAACCTGGATAGTTATAGCAAGAGTAATACTAGCAACAGTGTTCTCTTTGGGAGCAGTTTTTTACGCAACGCAGATCTCTTCAAGCTGGGCTAATCTAGTGATAACAATTGTGTTAACGATATTAGCAATATTAGCTACAACACTTATCGTCGTCTCATACAGAGAAAATCGAGTGTTCGATCGCCTTGGAACATTGGTTATAAGAAAACGCGGCCTAGGACTTGTTTTACCAGGAATTTACAGATATGTGACAAGTGTACCGCCAGCACAAATGCAGGCATCGATACCATTATTTCCAGGAATGGAAGAGAAACAGGCATGGATAGACGCAGCTATAGGCGGAAGCTTGAATTTCACGGATCCCCGTCTATGGTATATGTTTACGAGCGATGATGCGATTGGAAATACTTTTCAAAAGGTAATAGATCCTTTAGAGCGATTACGAGAAGAAGGAGAGCATGCCACTCGTTCCGTGATAAACGCGACACCTATTGACGAAATCGTGCCTAGTACCGCATCGAAGAAAGATGTAAAAAAAGAATTGCAGAACTTCTTGTTTGATGCAGTTAAGAATAGTCGGGGGATGGAAGACTTCCTTAAACATATTGACAAAGATATCGAATTGGTATCGGTTACCTTGGTAGATTACAATCTTCATCCGGATGTGATGAAAAAGAGAAAAGAGAGATTTGACAGCATCATAGACGTAGAGATAGCCGAACAACTATCTGAGGCTGACAAAAGGAAAATCGGTAATGCTTTAGCTAAAATTAAGAAAGCATTAGTAGAAGGAGGTTTTCCAGAGAAAAAGGCCCATCACGCCGCTATTGAAATATTTAGGGATAAACAAGCAGGACCTAATTTACAAAGGATTACCTGGACCAGCGAGGGCGGAGAAAAAAAAGAATTCTTCTCAAAAGAAGGAATCGCAGAGATAGCAGCAGCCGTCAAGGAGATAATGGGAATACAAGAAAGAGCTGGAGGAGCTGGAGAGGAAAAAAGAGAAAGAAAAAAAGACTCGGAAGGAGAGTCTTGGTTTAAATAAAATGGGTTGTGTGTGTTTACCAACCCGATTTTTTATTCAGGTAATTCTCTATAAACATCTTTTTTTGAATCTTTTTTTTCTTCTTTTTGCTCCAAGGTTTTTTTAATTATAACTGCTTTTTTGGTTTCTTTTTTTAATTCTCCAAAAATTTGTTTTATTAAATCATTAGTTAAATCATCAGCCTTTTGTTTTGAAATATTTAGCTCTTCTTTTATAATTACAGATAGATTTTTAATCTCTATTTCGCCTTGGGCTACTTTCTCAATAATGTCAAAAACTTTTTCAAATGGTAAATCTTTTATTATCTTAAGAGTTTCTTCCGGGGTTTTAGCTTTTTGTAATACTTTATCCATCTCTGGATTATCTAAAACATCCACCGGGCCTAGGCGGTGTTTTTTTATTATTTCAGCAAGTATATCACCAGTATTTGTGGGCAAATTATAATTATTCTTTTCCATAAATATAAACTTATTAGAATTTTCTTCTCTGAAGGGCAGTTCCTATTTCTTTTATCGCTTCAGCTTTATTAGAATCGTTAGGATCCCCTGTTTTTCTAAGTCTATCAATCTCTGCTTGAATTCGAGCTTTATTTGAGTCTACTTTATTTCGAAGTTCTTCTGGTGTGTTATAAATCATATCTATATCGGTTAATTTTTGAATTTCATCTGCATAGGTCTTATAAATGTTTGCTTTTTGCTTGCTTTCTCCTCTTGTTGTTATTTCTTTTACTTGATCTGGACTCATTGAAAAAACAACGTCTTCGCTCTCAAATGCTTTTGCATCATTATTTTGTCTTAGTTTAATAGGAGATGTCCCCCGAACTTTGGCTCTGATAGCTTCTTCTTTAGTCTTGTATTTTGGATCGCGGATTACGTCTTCGCCAGCCCAATCAGGTCTCTGTTTTAAGGCATCTGATATGTCTTTTTCAGTTCCTATAGCCTTAACAACTCCAAAATCTGCTTTGTTTACATCATCTAAATGTTCTTCTTCGTTGGCTAGTCTGAATCTAGCTAATTTTTCTTCTTCTGTATTAGCAAATTTATTTCTCCAATCAACAGACATATGTTTTTGAGTTTCTTGCGATTCTTTTACTCTCTTTTCTCGTCTTTTTGAACTTTCTGCTTGCGCTTGAGCCTTCATTCTATCTGTGCCTACATTTTCAGGTATCCATTCTAATCTTTGTCTCCATTGTTCCGTTTGTCCTTTAACAAAAGCGGATTCTTTAGCTTTTGTTTTAGCATATCCTCCTACTTTTTTACCGGCTTTTTTAGAAAGAGCTATTGCCTTATCTGCTCCAATAGCACTGCTTTGCATAGAAACAAAAAACCCTATTACTAAAAAAATCAGAGGCACCAGCCATATAATAATATTAGCCAATCCTGTTTCTCCTACTTCTCTTGAGGGAGAGTTTACTAATTTTGTTTCTGCCTCAGAAATACCATATATCACTGCGCCTGTAAGGTATATAAAGAAAGCGCCTATTATGCCAATAATGCACCACTGGGTAAATTGTTTCCACCAGGCTGACCAAACTCCCTTTGTTTGGGGCAGAATATAGCAGAAAAAAGCAATCGGAGAAAAAATTACTAAAATCCAGAGAGCAATATACCTGATTATGAATAATAGACAGTAAAGAAGAAAAACAAAAGCGCCTACAAAATTAAACAAAATAAGCATTATAGCTCTTTGAATTTTCACCCCAGCCTTCACATCCTTAGATATTAATGCTATTTCTGCATCAATAGTTTTGCCAAATTCATCGAAGTCTGCAGAAGTTAATTCTCCTTCTAAAAAAGTATTCATTGTAATATTAGAAGCATCAATAATAAATCCGCAAATAACAGGAGTAAAATTAATTAAAACAGCTATAAGGATTAATGTGGGTAAAATTTTCTTGATTTCATATTCTTTTATTCTTAAAGATGTTCCTAAAGCAATTATCACTAAAATTAAAATGAAGAACATATTTGTAAAGTCTCTGACCGTAGTCCAGCCAATATTAACAACAGGGTTGTCAGTAAACTTTACGCTTATAAAATCTGGACTTATAACCCATTTAAGCAAAGATTCAGCAAAGGTTAGAAAAACAGCCGAGATACTAATCATTATATCAAGGAAGAAAGCTACCATGCCTTCAGCATAATCTCTTGCAGCACCAGTTAAGGACTCTATCCATCCTTGTCCTTGCACCTTTCTTGCAAAAAAAGGAGTAAGGGGTCCGAAAAGCATATAAGAGCCGGATTTTTCAATTAGAGATTCAGTAGCAGATTCTGCGTTAGAAGGACAAGATGGGAACATTGATCCTAAAGTAATAAAAAATAAAAGAACTAAGAGAGTAGTTCTTTTTAGGTTAAAAAATTTAAAGATGGAATTTTTGATTCTTTGAGGCATTAAAATATTATAGCACAGAACAAAAAACAATTTAACAACTTAACAATTTAACAATCTACTTTAACGTTTTAGTTAGGTTAAGCCAATCTTGCAGAGAAAGCGATTCTGGCCGCTGGCTGGAATTGATATTATTTTTAGCCAGCCATTCTTGAATTTCCTCTTTTTCTAATTTTAGCTCTTTTTTAAAATTATTCAAAATGGTTTTTCTAGGATGAGAAAACCCAGCTTTGACGATTTTGAAAAATCGTCCGGGATTAACTTTTCTGGTTTCGCCTCTGGCACAGCCAGATAACTTTATTATAGCTGCATCAACTTCTGGTTGAGGCCAGAAGGATTTTTTGGATATATAATCAATAATCTTTGATTCAGCATAAAATTGAACAGAAACAGCTAAAAGATTCATATGAGGCGGTTTAGATGTTATCCTCTGCCCTACTTCTTTCTGGACTATTAAAATCATTTCTTTGGGCACTTTTTTTTCTTCTAAAAATTTTCTAATCACAACCGCAGTTAAATAAAAAGGTAAATTGGAGATGAGTTTATAGTTTATAGTTGGTGGTTTATAGAATAAAATATCTGCGTTGATAATTTCTATATTATTAAAATCCTTAAGTGTTTCTCGCAGTATCTGGCACATCTTTTCATCTTTTTCCACCGCTATTATTTTTTTTACTTCAGAAGCAATTTCTTGAGTCAATGTCCCTATGCCTGGTCCGATTTCTAGAACAATATCTTGTTTTTTAAAATCTGCTGCTTGGATTAGTTTTTTAGCTGCTGACTTGTCAATTAAAAAATTTTGACCCAGCTTTTTAGAGAGCTTAACATTGTATTTTTTAAGTGTTTCTTTAATTGTTCTTTTAGAATATAAATTCACAGGTGTGGATAATTCGGGGTTGACTTAATTCACTGTTCTGATACTATAGAAAAATAGTTTGTATGAGTATTAATTTAGTCAAACTAATCGGCTTATTGTCTTTGCTGATTATTTTATTTGGAGCAGTCTTTAGTGGGATTAATGCCCCGCAGGATTTTACAGCCTCTCTGGCCTCTGTTCAATTCTCTCAACAGAATGAGAGTTTTTTTGTTGATTCTAATACCAGTTTAGTTCTGGAATCTCCGGAACTGTGTCTGATTGAAAAAAACAGTTTAATGCCTGCTTCTCCTTTGGTAACTGTTAATCCCCAAGTTTTGGGCAGTTTTTTAGGAGAGAGCGCAGACATTTCTGAACAAAGGAGGGAAATCAGTGAATACATTATAGAAGAAGATGATACTCTTTCCTCTGTCGCTGAAAAATTTAATATTTCCTTGGACACAGTTCTTTGGGCAAACGATTTGACCAAGACATCTAAAATTAAAATAGGCCAGAAATTAATTATTTTGCCAGTTTCCGGCGTTCTTCATCTGGTTAAATCCGGAGATACTTTAAGTGAAATTACCGAAGATTACAAGGCAAATACGGAAGAAATAATTTATTTCAATGAGCTTAGCGAAACGGGAGAGATATTTATAGGCGATGTTCTTATTATTCCTAACGGCAAGATGCCGGCTAAAAAAACTTATTATCCCAATATTCCTTTAACCGATTCTTATTTTATTCTGCCTACCCAGGGAATTATTTCTCAAGGGCTGCATTACTATAATGCTATTGATGTGGCTAATAAATGCGGAACGCCAATTTTAGCAGCTGCTGGGGGAACAATTCAAAAGGTTGGCTACAATACTTGGCCAGCCGGTAATTATGTAAGGATTCTACATCCCAACGGCGTAGTAACCTTATATGGCCATTTGTCAAAGATTTCAGTTAAGAACGGAGAGATTGTCGCTCAAGGAGAGGTAATCGGCTATATGGGCAACACAGGATTATCTACCGGCTGTCATCTTCATTTTGATGTCAGGGGAGCTAAAAACCCATTAAGCAAATATTCTTTAGGATCTGCCATCAGTTGGAAGTAATTGAAATAAAAAATTCAAAACAGGGCTGCGGGCCCTGTTTTACTTTTGGCATTTGCTGCAGGTTCGGGCTTCCGGGAAAATTTTTAACCGTTCTTGAGAAATAGCTTTATTGCATTTTTCGCACTTTCCATAAGTGCCTTTTTTTATTTTCTCCAAAGCCAGATTAATATCTCTAAGCTTTATTTCCAGATTGAATTCAAGAGGAAGCCGGGTGGAATATTCTTCTACCTCGTCTGCTGCTTCTTCTAATCCCCCGCTGTCAAATTTAGGAAAAAAACTATCCCAGTCGTCTTTGAGATGGGGATCTTTTTTAGCAAAATTTTGCAATTCTTTTTGTATTGCTTCTTTATCTTTTTCCAATTTTTCTTTTATCTCTTTGATAAGCTTCTTGTCCATCTTATTTATTATAAATGTATAAGTACCAGTACCAAAAAGTAAACAAAATTCCAAAAAGGCTTATTACTAGAGCTAAAGTAAGAGCTCTTATCCAGATTTTTTGACCCAGGGTTTGTTTCTGGGGAATGGGTCTGAAAACGATTTCTTTTTTACCGTTGTTTTCCTGCTCTGTTTCTGCGGAGGAATCCTGTTTGATTCTTTGCAGAATTTCTCCCCGGCTTTGTTCCCTTTCCGTTTCTTTAGCTTCCTGCAGTTTTTCTACAGCAGTGTTATAGTTTTTTTCAATTTGATCTATCTTTTTCTGAAGCTCTTGTCTCTGGCCCGTAATCTCCCATCTCTGATTTTCTATTTGCTTTCTTTCTTCTTCAGCATCCCGGCGTTCTCTTTCTATCTGAATTCTCTGATTTTCATCAGAAGCTTCTTTTTCTTTCAGCTCTATAATTTCAGTTTGTTTTTCTATTAGTTTTTCTTTATTAATTATTTCAGAATATTTTTTTTCTAAGAGCTTCATTTGTTTTTCCAGCTCTTGTTTTTCGTTTTCCATTTTTTTGGCTTTTTGGAGAAGAATAAAATAAAAATCCTCCCCTTTCTGCTGGGTAATTTGTTTATTGATATTATTTTTCTCTTCTTGAGATTGATGCATTTTTTCTTCTAACATTTTAATTCTTTTCTCCAGGCTCTCTTTTTCTTTATTTACCATTTTTATTTCTTCCTGGGAAGTCTCTTTTTCCTTGTTCATTAATTCTTCTCTTACTTTCTTTTCTTTAGCAATTAAAAAAGAATCTTTTTCCTGTTCTGATTTTTCTTTTCCTTCTTCTAAAAGAGCAATTCTTTTTTGCAGGGCCTGTTTTTCTTTTTCTTTTATAATCAATTCTTTTTCTGCGCTTTTCTTCTTTTTCCAGATAGAAAACATTATTTTGAAACGAGTTAGATGTCTTATCTTAGCGATTTCTTGCTTTAGGACTTTAGCTTCTTTTTCTAATTCCAGTTTCTCAATC
The DNA here is from genome assembly GCA_964615205.1 of uncultured Candidatus Saccharibacteria bacterium. Lineage (GTDB taxonomy): Bacteria > Patescibacteriota > Minisyncoccia > Minisyncoccales > JAGMDC01 > CAZTQA01. The sequence goes on along the minus strand of CAZTQA010000006.1, from coordinate 11,908 downwards.
CTTAAATTATTGAGTTTTTCGTCTAAAGCTTTTTTCTCGTTGAATGTTTTTTCTTTTTCTTGTCTTAAATTAGAAACTTCTTGTTGCAGTTTTTCTTTTTCTTTTTCTCTAAGCATGAGTTCATCCCTGAAAGATTTTTCCCGGCTGATATAGGAAGCCATTTTTTCTATGAGAGATTTCTGCTTTTCTTCCAGAGCGCCCTTTTCTTTCCTTAAAACAGCTTCTTCTTGTTCTGTATTTTCTAAGCTTTCCTCTAAAATTTTTAGTTTTTCTGATAACTGGTAAATTTTGGATTCAATTTCTTTTTTCTCTTCTAAGAAATTGTTTTTTTCCTGATTCAACAAACCTATATTCTGATTAAGTTTTTCTTTTTCTTTTTCTTTAATTATTATTTCTCTCCTTAGGTTTTCCTCTTTTTGAGCATAGGAAGTTAATTTTTCCTCTAATTCCTTTTGTTTTTTTTCTAATTCTTGGTTTTCTTGCTCGGTTTCTATTCTTTCCTGTTCTGCTTTTTTAAGATTTTCTTCTAATTCATTTGTTTTTTCCTCCAATAATTTTTTCTTTTGTTCTAATTCCTGTTTTTTAAAATTAAGCTCTTTTTTTTCTCGAATTAAAACAGTTACTTCTTCTTCCAGGAAATTGATTCTTTTTATAAAATCCTGGGTTGTTTTTCCTCTGAAATTTATAGGCTTGATTTCAAGTTTTGGTGCTGGCTTAGGTATTGACTTAGGTATTGGTTGAGGCATTGGTTTAAGTTTGGGTTCGGGCATACTTTCAGACATTGGTTTTGGCTCTGGTTTTGGTCTGGAAATTTCTAATTCCGGATCTGGTTTTAAAAAGGATTGTTCCATATCTGATTCCATTGTCCTTATTTCCTTTTTTCCTCCTTTCCTTTTTTCCTTTTTTACAAACGGAGTATAGGAAAAATTAGATCCTTGAAGGTCTTTTCCCATTGTTCTTATCTTTTCTAAGAGATATTTGTTTTCTGCCATATGTCTTATTATAAACTATTATGGTTGTGGTTTAAAGAAAGATTGATTCTTCCTTGTTCGTCAATGGAGATAACCTTAACTGGGACGATATCCCCTATCTTTACTACATCCTCTACTTTTTCCACTCTTTTATCTGAAAGCTTGGAAATATGGATTAAACCTTCCTGGCCGGGGATAATCTCCACAAAAGCTCCGAAGTTCATAATTCTTTTTACTTTTCCTTGGAAAACTTCTCCCACTTTTATTTCCCGGGTAATGTTTTTAATCCAGGCAACTGCTTTCTTGGCCGATTCTTCTTTTTCAGCTGTGACGAAAATCATACCATCGTCCTCTATATCAATGGAGACCTCGCATTTTTCAATTATCTCATTAATCACTTTTCCTCCGCTTCCAATAACTTCCCTTATTTTCTCTGGTTTGATTCTAAGAGTGTAAATTCTGGGCGCCCAGGGAGAAAGCTCTTTTCTGGGTTGGCTTAAAGTGTTAGCCATTTGAGAAAGAATTTTTTCTCTGGCTTCTTTAGCTTTGACTAAGGCCTCTTCTAAGATTTTAAGATTAATACCAGATATTTTAACATCCATTTGAATAGCTGTTACTCCCTTTTTAGTCCCGGCTATTTTTAAATCCATGTCTCCGTGATGGTCTTCAGGTCCTTGAATATCAGTTAGAATTTTGTAGTCTGTTATTTCTCCGGAAGAATCTGTTTTAGAAATAAGCCCCATAGCTACTCCGGCCGCTGGAGCGCTGATAGGAACACCGGCATCCATTAGAGCCATTGTGGAACTGCATACAGAAGCCATAGAGCTGGATCCGTTGGAAGAAAGAATTTCAGACACGATTCTGATAGTGTAGGGAAATTGGTCAGAGCTGGGGATCAAAGAGAGAAGAGCTTTTTCTGCTAGCATTCCATGCCCGATTTCTCTTCTACCTGGTCCGCGCATGGGCCTGGTTTCTCCGGCAGAATAAGGAGGAAAATTATAATGATGCATAAAACGTTTTTTGCCCACGATTTCCATGCCTTCTATAAGACGCTGGTCTCCAGGAGAACCCAAAGTAAGAATGGAAAGAGATCTAGTTTGTCCTCTTGAAAATAAACCAGAGCCGTGAGTGCGGGGTAAGATACCCGCTTCTATCTGAAGTGGCCTGATTTCATCAATTTTTCTTTGGTCTGGCCGAATCCCTTTTTCTAAAATAGTTTCATGGACTATACGATCTATCTCTTGGTCAAAAAAGGATTTAGCAAACTTTATTTTCTTTCCATCTTCGTCTTTCAAGAAATCCATCATTTCTTGTTTCAACTGGTCTAAACGATTTTCTTTAAGAGCTGATTCTATTCTTCCAGCCAAAAACTCTTTAATTTCTTTTTCCCATTTTGGCTCTGCTGCAGGTGCAGCCAAAGTTATTTTTTCTTTGCAGATTTCCTTGATAATTTTTTGCTCAAAATCAATTAGTTTTTTCAGTTCCGGCTCTAAAAACTTATAACCTTTGACAGCATCTTTCTCTAAGGATTCCTTAGCTTCACCTTCAATCATATCTATTAAGAATTGATTGTCTTTTATTCCGCCAGCAAACATTAAATCCATTTCACTCTCTTCTCTTTGTTCGTAAACAGGATTTAAAACAAAATCATCTTTTATTTTTCCCACTCTTAAACTAGCAATGGGTCCGTTCCAAGGTATGTCAGACATAGACAAAGCCAAAGAAGCTCCCATTAAACCCAGCATATCAGGGTCGTTTTCGCCGTCCCAGGAAAGGCAAGTAATAACTACCTGAACTTCTCTTTTAAGCTCTTTGGGAAACTTAGGCCTGATAGCCCGATCAATTAAACGGGCAGTGGTAATAGCTTCATCTGAAGGACGGCTTTCTCTTCTGATAAAACGGGAGCCAAATATTTTTCCAGCTGCATAATATCTTTCTTCATATTCAACAGAAAGAGGAAAGAAATCCATATCTTCTCTTTCATATTGGGACATTACAGCTGTGGCTAAAACAAGAGTGTCGCCATAACGAACTAAAACTGAGCCATTTGCCTGCTCAGCTAAGTTCTTGGTTTCAACAACGAGGTCTCTGTTGCCAATATTAATTTTGTATTTTTTTTCTTTCATTATTATTTCTTTAATAAATATCTTTTAGGATTGTCTTCTAAATCCAGAAATTCATCTGCTTGCTCTTTTAATTTTCCGGAAGCAGAGCGTCCAAAAGCAATTACCTCCACTCTTTTACCCTGGTTTTTCAAGTATTCTACCAAAGGAATGAAGTCGCCGTCTCCGGAAATCAAGGAAACCACATCTACACTGTCTGCAGTTTTGATAGCATCAATAACTATACCCACATCCCAGTCAGCTTTTTTCATTCCACCGTAAAATTCCTGCAAATCCTTAACTCGGGTTTCAATTCCCAGCTTGGTCAAAGCTTCAAAAAACGGCTGTTCTTCGCCGCTTTTTGTTCTAATGACATAAGCAAATGCCCGGATAAGCTTTCTGTTATGGACTGCTATCTTTAGTATTTCTCCGAAATTAACCTTTGATTGGTAAAGATTCTTGGCAGAGTGATAAAGATTCTGGACATCTATTAAAACGGTTATTCTTTGTTCGGGATGAACCAACATGTTTAAGGTTTAGCTTTAAGCCCTATTTTCTTTACAATAGAATTATATTTCTTAACGCTTTGTTTTTTAAGATAATCGAGCAGTTTTCTTCTTTTGGAAACCATCTTTAATAATCCCCTTCTGGAATGAACATCCTTAGGGTGCTTTTTCAAATGGGAAAGAAGCTGCTTTATCTCTTTGGACAACAAAGCTATCTGGACTTCAGCCGAACCAGTATCTTTATTATGCATCTTGTATTCAGATATGATCTTTTCTTTTTCTTTTTGGTTTAACATTTTTTTATTATAGCAGGTTTTAAAAATAAAAAAAGACCTTGAGCCTAATTTCGCTTTTTTGTGCCCCCAGCAGGACTCGAACCTGCAACCTTGATCTTAAGAGGATCCTGCTACTGCCAATTGAGCTATGGGGGCAAGATTATTCTGTTTCCTCAACGTCTAAAATGCAATTATTATTGGTGTCTGTATTTAAATCCGGAACTGGACATTCAATTTGCCACCAGGTTTGAAGGCCAGTCCATTCTTGAATCCCGATTACCATCATAAAAGTATTAACAATTATCCAAGCCATGAAAATAATAACTAATCCAAGAATAGTGTTGGTAACTAATTTTTTAGCTTTTTCCAGATTAGCTGGACTGGCGCCTGCGCTAAAAAACATTATGCCTCCAATTACCAGCATTAAAACTGCTACCGTAGGAACTATTCTTAATAAGAAAAAATCAATCACATTTTTAAATAAAACAAAGAAATGACAAAGCGTGCAGCGACAGGCCTCATTAATTTCTGTCTCTGGATAAGGATCTTGAACTCCTACTTCATTAGGGTTAGCATCTCTATGTCCGCAAGGAACCAGAGGAGCATAAGCTGATGCTAAGCTTGGTGTCAAAGAGAAGATTAAAAAGAATAGAGATATACATAAAATTATTTTTTTCATATTTTTTCGTGCCCTTGCTAGGATTCGAACCCAGAACACAAAGTCCGAAGCTTTGCATGATATCCGTTTCACCACAAGGGCAGATTAATTCATTTATATTCTAACAAAATAGATTGAAAAAAACAAGAAAATAAGATAAGCTTAAAGTATGAATATTCCAAAGGAAATACGGTCAGTGCTTAAAAAAATAGAAGAGAATAAATTTGAATCCTATCTTGTAGGCGGTTGTGTGAGGGATTTATTGAGGGGCGAAGAACCTTTAGATTGGGATATTGCTACTAACGCCAAGCCAGAGCAAATTGAAAAGATTTTTACCAAAACCTTTAGAGACAATAAGTTTGGTACAGTAGTAGTTCAACTTGAAAACAAGAATCCCAGATTGAAAGAAATAGAAATTACTCCTTATAGAACAGAATCAAAATATACTGACAAAAGGCATCCAGACCAAATTAGATGGGCTAAAACTTTAAAAGAGGACCTTAAGCGCCGAGATTTTACTATCAACGCCATGGCTTTGGGATGTCCGACCTCCAACGGGAAGTCGGACCTCGGAGTGGTTGATCTTTTTGGAGGTCAAGATGATTTAGAAGACAGGATTATTCGGGCAGTAGGAAGTCCCAATGAAAGATTTTCTGAAGATGCTTTACGGCTAATGAGAGCAGTTCGTTTAGCCATTGTTTTAGGTGAAAATTGGAAGATCGAAGAGAAAACTCTTCAAGCTATAAAGAAAAACAGCCGTCTTTTAGAAATAATTTCTAAAGAAAGAATTAGAGACGAATTAATGAAAATAATTATGTCTCCAAGAGGAGCTCAAGGCATAGAACTTTTAAGAGAATTAAATCTTTTAAAGCATATTATGCCAGAACTGGAACAAGGTTATGGCGTGGAACAAAACAAGCACCATATTTACGGAGTTTATGAGCATTCCTTGCGTTCTTTAGAATATGCCTGTAAGAAAAACTTTAATAAGTATGTGCGTTTGGCCGCTTTACTTCATGACATAGGTAAACCTAAAACAAAAAGAGGCAAAGGTTTGGATTCTACTTTTTACAACCATGAAATTGTAGGGGCTAAAATGGCTTACCAACTTCTTAATTGCTTGAAATTTCCTAAAAAAGATATTCAAAAAATAGTTAAATTAGTTCGTTATCATTTGTTTTATTATAATGTGGATGAAGTGGGAGAATCTTCTGTAAGGCGATTGGTGCGCCAGGTGGGTTTGGAAAATATGGATGAATTACTGCAAGTAAGAATGTGTGATAGGATTGGTTCAGGCGTTCCCAAAGCAGAGCCTTATAAACTAAGGCATTTAAGGTATATGATAGAAAAGGTCTCTCAAGACCCTATCTCTGTAACTATGCTTGAAATAGGAGGCGATGATGTGATGAAGATTTTAAATATTAAGCCTGGTCCCAAGGTAGGCCAGATTCTGGATATTTTATTTAGCTATGTTTTAAATGAACCTGAAAAGAACAAAAAAGATTTGTTAAAGAAAGAAATTGAAAAGTTAGGTAAAATTAGCGAAAAGGAGCTAAGCTCCTTGGCTGAAAAATCGCGTAAAGAAAGGGTGCAGATTATGAGTAAAAGAGATGAAATGACCAAGAATAAATACTGGATAACTTAGTTATCGGGGTGTAGTACAACGGTAGTATACGGGTTTCGGGAATCCGCGACCTGGGTTCAACTCCCAGCACCCCGAATAGTCGGGCCTGTAGTATAACGGCATTATACCGCATTCGCATTGCAGAGACGCCAGTTCAATTCTGGCCAGGTCCACTATTATATCCTCTCACGGATTTTTTGTAATTCTTTTTCTAAAAAGAAAAGGTTATGAATAGTTAAAAGCCGGCCAGCTAAGTTTTCTTTGGCTTTAAAGAGAAAATTGATTTGGGCTATAGAATAATTTTTACAAGCATAACATTGGCAGTTCTTTTCAATAGGATTGAAGTTATTTTTAAATCCATTTCTAGTTATATTCAAATAACCTTTTTTAGTTAAAGCAGTGCCATGTCTGGCTATCCTTGTGGGAAGAGCGCAGTCAAAAATATCCATACCTGATTGGATTATCTTTTCCAGAACCTCCAAATCCCCTATCCCTAAAAGATGATGAGGCCTGTGAGGATCAATTTTCTTGTTAATCCAGCTAAGAATTTTAAACATTTCCTGTTTATTTTTTCCCAATGCTCCACCAATAGCAATGCCAAAAACTGGCAAGAAATTAGCAAAATCAGTTGAAATTTCTCTTAAATCTTTAAATAGTCCTCCTTGAATTATTCCAAACACTCTTTGATTGCTGGGGATTTTCTGATCTAAAAATCTTTCAATCCATCTATGGCTTCTCTCCATTTCTTTCTTTGTGGTTTCATAAGTATCCAAGGGTGTTCCGCAAATATCTAAAGGATAAATAAAATCCGCTTTTAATTTGATTTGAATTTGAGCTGATTTTTCCGGTGTTAAGATAATTTCTCTGCCATCATAAGTTGAACGAAATTTAACTCCTTGTTCTGTTTTTTTAACCAAATTGGTTTTGGTTTCATATGTCTTTTCTTTTTTTCCAGGAAAGATTGATCTGATTTTTCCTAATCCTAATTCAGCTCCTTTGCCCAAGCTAAAAACCTGGAATCCTCCCGAATCAGTAAAAATAGGTTTATCAAAATTAAAGAATTTATGCAGTCCCCCTTTTTTATTTAATGTCTCTACCCTGTTCAAATTTAAAAAATGAAAAGAATTAACAATTTGGGCTTGGACTTTGGTTTGAGAAATTTCGTCAGCAGTTAAACCTGCTTTAATTACGCCTAATGTAGCTACTGGCAAAAAAGCCGGAGTGATAATTTCTCCGTGCGGGGTTTTAATTCTTCCTAATCTGGCTTTATTTTTCTTAGATTTTTTTAAGATTTCAAATTTAAACATTATCAGATTTTAACAGAAAAAAGCTTAGTTTACAATTAATTTAAACAATGTTAAAATTAAAAATTATGGAGGGGTGCCTGAGTGGCTGAAAGGGATGGTTTCGAAAACCATGTGGTCTTGTATCACTCGTGAGTTCAAATCTCACCCCCTCCGCCTTCGCCTCGCCGAAGTCCCGAAGCTTCGGGACGAAGGCGGGTTTTGACTGGACGAAGTTAATCCTACGGCGTGACGAAGTCCGTTTATATACTATGTCTATAGTTTAAAATGTAAAAGCGGTTATTATATTGGCTGCACAGATAATCTTAAAAATAGATTAAATAGACATCAAAAAGGTTATGTTTCAGCAACTGCCAATCGTTTGCCTGTGAAATCAGATTTTTATTTTACAACTGGAGATAAATATAAAGCATTTAAATTTGAAAAATATCTAAAATCTGGTTCTGGGAGAGCTTTTATAAAAAAGCATTTAAACTAAATTACTAAACCAGATTTGACAATAATAAAACATTGAAATAATAATAATTTAGGTTTAAAATAAATCTATGTCTATTGAAGATTTTTTTAATTATCAGAACATAATTTTTATTGGTTTGTTTGTTTTAATTTGCATTTGTTTGTTTTTTAATTTAAAACAAAAGAAACGGTTGGATTTGTTTTTTGAGGGCGGTGGAAAAGATGTGGAAAAGTTATTAAAAGAGCAAATTCAAAAAACACAAAATTTTGACCAAGATTTAAAACAAGTTTTGGAAAGAATTTCCAAATTAGAAAATATTTCCCAGAAAACCTTTCAAAAAATAGGTATGATTAGATTTAATCCTTTTAAAGAAGTGGGTGGTGATCAAAGTTTTTGTATAGTCCTTTTAGATGCTGATAATAATGGTTTTGTGATTAGCAGTCATTTTACCAGAGAAGCAAACAGAGTTTACAGTAAGGAAATAAAAAATGGTAAATCAAGTTATTCTCTTTCCAATGAAGAGAGAAAAGCTATTGAAAAGGCTATATCAGGAGCGTGATATAATTAGAGATGTCATATGACATTTCTAAAATGTCATATGACATAATTATAATTCCGAGGAATATGAAACCAGAAAATCAAGAAAAATCAAGTAATATTCAAACAAGACCACCCGTAGTGGTTGTTTTAGGACATGTTGACCATGGCAAGTCGTCTATTTTAGAAGCTATTAAGGATTTGAGAATTACAGCTAAAGAATCAGGAGGCATTACCCAGCACATTGGAGCTTATGAGATTGAAGATCCTTCAACGTCCTCAGGGCAAGTCCGCAAAAAAATAACTTTTATTGATACTCCTGGTCATGAAGCTTTTTCAGCTATGCGTTCCAGAGGAGCTAAGGTAGCTGATATTGCAGTTTTAGTTGTGGCTGGAGAAGAAGGCATTAAACCCCAAACCAAAGAAGCTATTAAAGCTGTAGAACAACAAGGCATACCTATGATTGTAGCTATTAATAAAATAGATAAACCTGGAGCTGATCCAGAGAAAATAAAAAGAGAGCTTTCTCAAAACAATGTGATGGTGGAGTCATTAGGCGGCAAAATTCCTTCAGTCAATGTATCTGCCAAAACTAAACAGGGAATTCCAGATTTGTTAGAATTGATTTCTTTAATCGCAGAAATGCAGGAGTTAAAAGCAGATGTGTCTAAATCGGGCGAAGGAGTAATAATTGAGGCCTATTTAGACAGTCATCGCGGACCCACAGCCACTGTTGTTTTAAGAGATGGTATTTTGAATAAGGGTGAGATTATAGGGACAGGCTCTACTTTAGGAAAAGCTAAAAGTTTGGAGGATTTTCAAGGACAATCTATAGACAAAGCTATGCCTTCCCAGCCAGTGATTGTTTTAGGATTGGAGGATGTTCCTCAAATCGGTGAGAAATTTAAAGTTTATCCTGACATACAATCAGCCCAAGCATATGTTCAAAAAAAGGAAGCCAAGAAGTCGGAAATCAATGTTATTGCATCTGAAGAATCCCAAAAAATATTGAATTTAATCTTAAAAGCAGATGTCTCCGGATCTTTAGAGGCCATAGAACAGGAATTAAAGAAACTGCCTCAAGAAAAAGTGGTTTTAAGGATTATTAAGGCCGGAGTAGGCGAGATTAATGAAAATGATATTAGATTGACTAAATCTTCTAAGGCTAGGGTTATAGGGTTTAGGGTGAAAACCAATGCATCCGCAGCTAAATTTGCAGATCAGGAAAAGATAAAAATAAAAAGTTTTGATGTTATCTATGAGCTTTTTCAAGCTGTAAGGGAAGCTATGGAAAAAGCTTTAAGCGCAGAAATAGTTAAAAAAGAAATAGGAAAAATGAAAACATTGGTTGTTTTCATGAGCGAAAAGAACCGTCAGATTGTAGGAGGAAAGATTATTGAAGGAGAAGTGGAAAAAGGATTAAGAATAGAAGTTTTTAGAGGAGAAGAAAAAATTGGCAAAGGTAAAATGATTAGTCTTCAAAAAAACAAAAAAGATATTCAGAAAGCTGGAAAAGGCGAAGAAATAGGTATTCTTTATGAAGGGGATGTTAAAATTGAGGTAGGGGATGGACTGATTTTTTGGAAGGAAGAAAAAGAAAAAGGAGAACTATGACCAACAGGATTCAAAAAATTAATGAACTCATAAAACGGGAATTAGGGGAAATTATTGTAAGGGAAATGAACTTTTCCAGAAATATTTTAGTTACGATTATAAAGGTAGAGACCTCGGTCGATTTAAGCTTGACAAAAGTGTATATTAGTGTTATTCCTTGGGAAAAGACAGACGAGATTATTAAGAATTTAAAAGGAAACATTTACGAACTCCAGCAGTTGCTCAACAAGCGTTTGAACATGCATCCTGTTCCTAAAATAAAGTTTTTAAAAGATTTACAGTATTAACGTTAATCTGTTCCGAAAATAAAAGATTATTATTCAATTGAAAAATAAGGTAAAATTTGGTAATCTTAATTTGACGGTCTACTTAATGGCCTGGTAGCCAAGTAGCTAAGGCGATGGTCTGCAAAACCATTATACGCGAGTGCAAATCTCGCCCAGGCCTCAATTTTAAATTAAAACATAATAGTGGGCGAGTGGCGAAAAGGTATACGCACAACACTTAAAATGTTGCGGCCATTAGGCCATGCGGGTTCGATTCCCGCCTTGCCCAAGGTTTAAAATTTAGTTTTAGAATTAAAAAAGAACGAGGCCAGGCCTCGTTCTTTTTTTGATGTTAGACACCGAGTGTCTAACAAATTATACTTCTTCTATGATTTCAATATAAGTGTTTTTGGCGCCGAAGCACTTGGCTTCCCAATAAGAGGAAAACCAGACATCAACATGATAATATCCCTTTTTCTGGTTCATCCTGTCTTCTACTACGAAAATTCTTTCTCCGTAAAGTTCAGGAATCCTAATTTTAGTACCGAAAGGTAAGAGATTATTAGCCACAATACCGTCTTTAACATAGCTTCCGGAAGCAGTAATAAAGGGAGTGTTGTCTGTCTGGCAGGTAGTGCTGGAGTAAGCTGTAGTAACAACCTTAATTCGTCTAACAACTTTTATTTCTGTTTGAGGGATAGAGGATATAGGCAGAAGAGCCTGTCCTTGGATAGTAGCAAAAATAGGAAGGTTTTCTTTGGCTTCATCTGTTTCTGCTTCTGCTTTATTTGTTCTGGAATAAATCCAAAAAGCAGCAACAGCAACTATTACTAAAACCAAAATCAAAATAATTATTTTTTTAGACATATTTCTTAAATTAAAAGCCCCTCTAACAGGGGTAGGCTTACCTTAGCAAATCAAGAGGATTTGTCAATAGCTAGAGCGGGTAACGAGAGTCGCCCGGTTATTCAACCGGGCGCCCGGTCGTATGACCGGGCGAACCCTCATTATTTTTAAGAACGTCTTTTATTTGTTGTCGAAGAAATCTTCTCCCCTCCGTAGTTTTTAAATATTTTTCCTTTCTTTGAGCGTCCGACTTTAATAAATACGCCTCATAATGGATAAGTTTTATTGGTCTTTTATGTTTTGTAGATTTAACTTTTCCAATTTTATGTTCTTTTATTCTTCTTGAAAGATCTAAAGTAATACCTTTATACAAATTTCCATTATTAAGAAATAAAACATAAAAATAGTACATGGAGCGGGTAACGGGAGTCGAACCCGTATCTTTTCCATGGCAAGGAAATATAATAGCCATTATACGATACCCGCCTGAATGCAGCGAAGTGTGCCGGGGGTGGGAATTGAACCCACGACCTCTTCTTTTTCAGAGAAGCGCTACTACCACTGAGCTACCCCGGCATATGTTAAGATTATAAATGATTAGTGTTTCTTTTTCAATATGTGGACGGTACAGGATTTGAACCTATAACCTCCGCGATGTAAACGCGATGCTCTGCCATTGAGCTAACCGTCCAAGTGCCCCTAATAGGATAATGTTCGAACACAAGATCAGGGAAGGCAGAGCGTATCT
>CAZTQA010000005.1:0-37478 GCA_964615205.1 uncultured Candidatus Saccharibacteria bacterium | reverse complement strand
CGAACAGCCCAACCCTTGGGACCTGCTTCAGCCCCAGGATAAGATGAGCCGACATCGCAATTATCTATTATTTCTAACAGTTTGGACTATATCTTCATCCCTTTCTTTTAAAAAAGAGTGGGAGATGGCGTATTATAGTAGTTTGAATGCCACTATCTCTTAGACTATTATCATACTCTAAGAAGTCTCTACGGGGTCATCATCAAGTTTATATTTCTTCGAAAATATATTTTATCTCTATTACAATTGATCTTTGGACTTGATTTAAACTTCCCACGATATTACCCATCATTTTATTTTAACATAAAATAATTTGGGTTTCATCGTTATTAGCCATTTTTTTATCCTCTATAAATTCAGACTGATTCTGAACCAGGCTAAAGGATTTATAGCATTACTGCTATAGCACCCCGAATTGTCGGCAAATTTGAAAATTTGAGGTGCCGAACAGAGCCGTTGATGTGGACTCGCGGGCCCTACCAGCCTGTTATCCCCGGGGTAACTTTTATTTGGTAATCTTCGGATTTTCTATTAAAATCCGTCGGTTCACTAAGTTCTGCTTTCGCAACAGCTTGACTTATCTGTCTTGCTGTAAAGCCGGCTTATGGCTTTGCCCTATGCTTCCGATTTCCATCCGGAAGTAGCCGACCTTTAAACGCCTCCATTACTTTTTAGGAGGCAAGTGCCCCACTTGAACTGCCCACCTCCCACTGTTTTCCGATAAATCGGAGTTAGTCTAGCCATTTTGAAAGACGGGTGTTTCATTGGCGGCTCCTTTCCGACCGAAATCGGAAAATCAAAGCCTCCCCGCTACGCTACGCATCCAAAACAACAAGACAATAGGAAGTTGCAGTAAACCTCCCGGGGTCTTTCCGTCTAGCCGCAGGTAACCGGCATCTTTACCGGTATTGCATTTTCATCGAGCACCTTGTTGAGACAGTTCCCCAGTCGTTTAGCCTTTCATGCGGGCCAGAACTTACCTGGCAAGGGACTACGCTACCTTTGGACAGTTATAGTTACCGCCGACGTTCACTGGCGCTTCACTCGGTCAGCCATTCCGATAAATCGGAATGACCGCCAAGATTGACGTTCCAGCACTGGTCAGGCCTCAGCCCCTATACATCCTCTTACGAGTTAAGCAGAGACTTGTGTTTTTGGTAAACAGTCGCTAGGGATCGTTCGCTGCGCCCCGATAAATCGGGGAGTCCTTATCGCAAACTTACGGACGCTGTCTTGCCGAGTTCCTTAACAAGGTTTCACTCGTTCACCTTGGTACATTTATACCTACCCACCTGTGTCGGTTTAAGGTACGAAATCTGTTAGATAACAGGTTTAAGAATTTTCCGGGAAGAGCGCTCTTCCGAATTTCCCCTTAAAAAGAGAATTTTCGCAGCCCTTGAAAAATCTTAGGCAACGAACGTAAATCCAATAATACGCCCGGAATACTACTCTCCGTCATCTTAAATTTATCTAACAGATGGACCGGAATATTAACCGGTTGTCCATCGACTACCCCTTTCGGGTTTGCCTTAGGATCGCCTAACCCTTGGCTGATTTCCATTGCCAAGGAAACCTTGGGTTTTCGGTGTCCCGATTTCGCATCGGGATTGCGATTACTCATGCCAACATTCTCTCTTCCTATAACTCCACCCTCGCTTACACGAGAACTTCAATGTTATAGGAATGCTCCCCTACCACACCATTGCAAAGCAATGATATCCTTATCTTCGGTACTAAGTTTTAGCCCCGTTAAATCTTCGATGCAATATTTCTTAGTTAGTAAGCTATTACGCACTTTTTAAAGGGTAGCTGCTTCTAAGCTAACCTCCTAACTATCAAAGAAGTATCACTTCCTTTCCCACTTAACTTAGTTTAGGGACCTTAGATGAAGGTCTGGGCTGTTTCCCTTTTGAGTATGAAGCTTAGCCCTCATATTCTGACTCCTGCAGAATAACTCTCTGGTATTCGGAGTTTGATTGGATTATCTGGGTAAAACCCGCGATAAACCATTCAGTGCTCTACCCCCAGAGATAATCTGCAAGGCTAGCCCTAAAGCTATTTCGGGGAGAACCAGCTATTACCAAGCTCGATTAGCTTTTCACTTCTTGCCACAACTCGTCCCAGAGTATTGCTCGGCTCACGGGTTCGGACCTCCTCCCGACTTTCGTCGGAATTCATCCTGGCCATGGCAAGCTCGCTTGGCTTCGGGTCTAAGGCATACAGTAAAAAACGCGCTTTTAACACTCGCTTTCGCTTTGCCTCCTCCCGGAACGGGATTAGACTACTGTATACCAAAACTCGTTGGCTCGTTCTACAAAAAGCACACCATCATCCCGAAAAAATCGGGACTCTGATTCTTTGTAAGCATAGTGGTTTCAGGTTCTATTTCACCGCCCTCACTGGGCTGCTTTTCACCTTTCCCTCACGGTACTAGTTCGCTATCGGAGATATTAAGTATTTAGCCTTTCCCGATAGTTCGGGATGCTTCCCTCGAGATTCTCATTTCTCGAGGTACTCAAGAAAAATAACAAGGAGCGCAAAGTAATTTTCACTTACGGGACTATTACCTTCTATGGTTCCCCTTTCCAGGGTGATTTAGTTAACTAACTCTGCCTAAATATTCTCCCTCGGCAAATATCCCGCTTTCTAAATTTTGTATAAAGAGCGGGATGCCCCCGACGTTATTCCCTTACAACCACCTTATTGTAAAACAATAAGGTTTTAGGCTTCTTCCTTTTCGCTCGCCGCTACTAAGGAAATGTTCCATTGCAAAGCAATGGTTTTGTTTTCTTTTCCTCCGCTTACTGAGATGTTTCACTTCAGCGGGTAAGCCACGCTATTAAATAGCGCTTGCAACGGTTTTCGTTGCAGGGTTTCCCCATTCGGACATCCTCGGATCAAAGGTTGCTACGCACCTACCCGAGGCTTTTCGCAGCTAAGCCACGTCCTTCATCGCCTCAATATCCCCAGGCATCCACCACTTGCCTTTAAAATTAAAATCTCTCGGCTAGTAATTAATGACCATCACGTGAAAGAATCTTGCTCTAAAAAATTCTCACGTGACCTGTATTTATTTGTCAAAGTTCTTTCTTTATCTTTTCGTGTAATCAAAAAACCGCTTGGACGCGGTTTTGAAATGCCTATTATTAAACTAGCAGGTCAAAACCGCTTTTTTGCATAATCATTCTTTTTTGAAATTGTGTTCAATCTTAACATTTCCAATTTAACAATTTAATATTAGCAAAGCCACAAAAGATGTCAACCCCCTCCTTTTAGCTAAAAGGAGGGGGTTGCTTTTAAGAATCTCAAATAATAGTATTATTCTTTAATCTTTTCTCTTAAATCTCTTAGAATATCAGCCGCTATTTCTTTTCCTCCTAATCCAAAAGCTAAGCCACCAGCAATAACAAAGAAAGCCATTAAACCCGTAAAAAGAGTTCCTGAAATTTTTTCAGCTATTTGTAATTCTGAGATAATGGCAAAAATAGCTATAATCCAAATTGACCATTTGGCCATCTTTCCAGCAAAACGAGAATAATTTACTTTCATTTTTTCTACGGTTGCTACTACGATTTTTTCAACAATATCAGTCACAATTACAGCTACAACAAAAATCAAAGCAGCTATAAAAACACTCGGAAGATAACCTACTACATCTTCTCTTAGAAAAGTAGCAAACTCAGTAAGTCCTAAAATTTCCACTGTTATCATCAAAACAACAATAACTAAAATCCATTTTACAATTGCGCCTAAAAACTCAGCTGGATTAACAGTTAATTTTGCCTTATCTAAGGCCTGCTTCCAATCTGTTCTTTCAAAAAGCTCATTGAATCTAATCCTAATTAAAATCTCACTTACCACTCTGCCAATAGCTAAGGCAATAAACCAACCAATTATGAAAACAATTAATGCAACTATCAAAGAAGGAATGAATTCTAAAAATCCTGTCCACAGAACTCCTAAGTCTTCAAATACATTTTCTAACAATTCTGAAACCATATTTTTATCTAAATCTATATAATAATTATATTTACTCCGACCTTTTCAAATTAGTATATTATAACAGAAATCAGAGCATTCACCCTGTGGATAACTTTAACCCGTTAGAAATCCCGTTTCTAACGAGTTTTATTTGATAATTCCACCCCCTAAAACCTGATCTTTACGATAAAATACAGCTGATTGACCTGACGTGACCGATGACTGTTTCTTCTTAAAAGTCATCCTATTTTTATTCAAAACAGCGAAAAAAGACTTACTTCCATATCTAATCTTAACCTTAGTTTTAATAGGAAAACGAGGTTTTTTACCTATAAAATTAGTCCTCTCTAAAATTAATTCTTGAGATAATAAATCTTTTTTATTCCTAGTTACAATTAAATTATTTTTCTTAACATCTTTG
Source organism: uncultured Candidatus Saccharibacteria bacterium (assembly GCA_964615205.1). Classification (GTDB taxonomy): domain Bacteria; phylum Patescibacteriota; class Minisyncoccia; order Minisyncoccales; family JAGMDC01; genus CAZTQA01. The sequence continues at coordinate 33,076 of CAZTQA010000005.1, read as the reverse complement.
GCTAATACATAATATGGCCCACCAGTTAATTTAATAGCTTTTCTCTGGCCAATAGTATAGAACCATAAACCATTATGTTGGCCGATTATCTCTTTCTTTTGGTTAACAATATCTCCTTTTTTTATCTTGAGATTCTTTCTTAAAAAAATCTCTAAATCTTTTCCAATAAAGCATATTTCCTGCGATTCTGAAGAAAAAGTAGGCAGATTAAATTTTTGAGCTAAATTTTTAACCTCTTCTTTGGTATATCCGCCTATAGGAAACAAAAGGTTATTTAGTTGCTTTTTCTTTAAGGTCCATAGAAAATAGCTTTGATCTTTTTCTTTATCTCTGGCTTGAAAAAGTTTTTCTCTTTCAATACGGGCATAATGCCCGGTAGCCAGGAAATGAAAATGTCTTTCTTTTATTTTTTGAAGCAAAAATCCTATTTTTATTTCTCTATTACACAAAACACAGGAATTGGGAGTTCTTCCCCTTTTAAGCTCTTCAATAAAATAATTAATGATTTCTTTCCTAAATTCTTTTCTTAAATCAAAAACAAAAAAAGGAATTCCGAGAATTCCAGCAATTTTTCGGGCTTTTTTTTCTGAATCTTTAAAATGTTTAGAGTCAAAAAGTTTAAGAAAAACGCCCTCTACTTCTAAACCTTGTTCCTTTAACAAAACAGCAGCCACAGAAGAATCAACACCTCCAGACATAGCTATCATAACTTTAATTTTTCTATTCAGCATAAAATACGAAGAAAAGCAATTTTTTAAATTTTGGGGTTCGGGCGCGGTTTGGGGGCTAAATTTAAAAAATTTGGTTTTCGAAGTAATAAGAATTATGTAAAGCGGTCAGCCACCTTTGAAGCCACAAAAGATTCTGGCTTTATTTTGGGTTCAAAACCATTTCCTTGAATTAATCCTACCACTTCCCGAATCATACTCTTGGTCTGCCCGTTTTCTCCTATATCAGCATGAATATAACGAAATTGATAATTATAAAGACTTAATTTTTTTTCAACATCTTTACGTATAGATAAAGCCAGTTTACAAGAAAGACAAACTTCTTCCAAGATTCTTTGCTGATAGTTATAGAATTTTCTGTTATTGTAAGCCACTTTTTTAATAAAAAAGCGACCTCCTTCTCCCTTTCTTAAAATCACCAAAACAACTGGAAAATGAGGCTCTTCATTGGAAGAGGAATCACAACCCACAATAATATCATAAAACTTATCCGGTTTTTCCCGGACATATAAAAAGAGCTCCTCAAGAACTTCGTCAATATACATATTTCCCTTGCTGGGATTGTAAAAATATCCTTGATTTATTAAATCCATAAAAAATTAAATTTGCTTTATAATTCCAATAAATTCTTTTGGTTTTAAAGAAGCCCCGCCCACTAAAACTCCATTAAATCCAGCCTCTTGAATAAAAGATTTAACGTTCTGGCTGTTTACGCTTCCTCCATAAACCATTCTCATCTTATCAGCTATTGCTCGGGAGTATTTTTGACTAACAACCTTTTTAAGGAAAAATCTCATTACCTTGGCTTCATCCGGAAGGCAAGGCTTGCCGCTGCCAATAGCCCAAATAGGCTCATAAGCTAAAACTATGTTTTCTAATTCTTTTCTGTCTATTTTTTTGAGACCATTTTCTATATGTTTGCGCAGAACTGTCTGGGCTCTGCCTTTATCTTTTTCTCTCTTGGTTTCTCCTATACAAAAAATGGGTTTCAATCTTTGTTTCAAAACAGCTTTTATTTTTCTGTTTATATTTCTGTCTGTCTCAGCTAAAAAAATTCTTCTTTCTGAATGACCTACAATCACATATTTGGAGTTAAAGTTCTTGAGCATGGAACAGGATATTTCTCCAGTAAAAGAACCTTTATCTTCCCAAAAACAATCCTGAGATCCAAGCTTTATATTAGATTTTATATTCTGAAGATCAGACAAGTAAATGAAAGGTGGACAAATTACTATTTCCGGTTTTTTACTCAAATTCTTTATTTCTTTATTAACAGAATCAAAAAGGAGCTTAGCCCCTTTAACATTCTCCGGATTCATCTTCCAATTAGCAATAATAATAGATTTCATATTTTAAAAATTAACGAGAACATCTTGGACAAATAAAAGAAATTTTAAAATAATCTTCTCCTCTTCTAAAGTCCCTCATTAAATACATTTCCAAAGGAGCACCACATTTCATACAGGTTAAAGATCCTTTGTATCCTAAGTCCCGACTCAATTCTATTAAATCATCTGACTTATTCTCAATAGGTATCTGATAGGTCTTTTCTTCCCCTAATAAAGTTCTCATCCTCAAAACAATATCTCTGGGTGTCACTTTAGCGGAAATAATAAAATCCTTGGCTTCTAATTCAACTGCTTTTTGTTTGTCTCCCGCTTTCTCAAAGTTAGTAAATATTACTACTGGTATCCTTTTGGTTTCAGCGTTAGCTTGAAGATTTTTAAGCAAATCAAAGCCGTTGATATCTTTAAGATTTATATTGGTTAAAACTGCATCCGGCTTTTTTTGCTTAACTAAAGTTAATGCTTCCTGCCCGGATTGAGTAGTTATAGTTTCAAAGCCTTCCTCTGAAAAAATATTACTGTAAAGCTGTTCTGTAAAATCGTCTTTAGCTACAATGAGTATTTTTTTCATGATAATTTATATTATAATATTATCTTTAATTTGTCCAACGCTTTCGGGATTAGCTAGGGTAGAAAGATCTCCTAATTCTTCGCCAGTAAAAAGTCTTTTTAAGATACGGCGCATTATTTTACCGGAACGGGTTTTAGGCAAATCTTTAACTAAATATATTTCTTTTACAGAGGCAATGGGTCCGATTTCTTTTCTTAATTGATTTTTTATTTTTTCCTTAATTTCATCAAGAGAAGTTTTCTTTTTCAAAGAAACAAAGGCTACTGGAACCTCACCTTTTATCTCATCAGGAATGCCAACGACCGCACATTCTGAAACCTCTGATATTTTAGAAATACTATCTTCTAATTCACCCGTGGCTAAACGATGTCCAGCTACTTTAATCACGTCATCCATTCTTCCTATAATCCTGATTAAATTATGGGAATTTTTATAAGCCCCATCGCTGGTATAATATATTTTATCCCCATACTGGCTCCAATAAGTTTTTGAATACTTCTTGGGATTTTTGTAGATATTCCGCAATAAACCAGGAGTAAAGGGCGGTAAAAGCACCAGATTGCCTGTTTTATTCTTAGGAAGAGAGTTTCCTTTATCATCTAAAATATCAAATTTTAATCCTGGTAATGGCCTGCCTGTAAAACAGGGTTTAAAAGGTCCTATTCCCGGCAAGGCTGTAATAAGCACACCTCCGGTTTCAGTCTGCCACCAAGTATCTAAAATAGGACATTTCTCTTTACCTATTTCTTTAAAATACCAGTTCCAGGAATCCTCATCTATTGGCTCTCCTACCGAAGCTAAGATCCTTAAACTGGAAAAGTTGTACTTTTTAATCAAGTCGCTGTCATATTTTTTGAACATCCTTATAGCTGTAGGAGCTGTATAAAAAATGGTAACTTTATTTTTTTCAATTATTTGGGCCCACCTGTCAGGTTTAGGCCAATCCGGCGCGCCTTCAAAAATAACAAAGGTAGCTCCGTTCAGTAAAGGACCGTAACAAGAATAAGTGTGTCCAGTTATCCATCCTAAATCAGCGGTTGACCAAAGTATATCCTCTTTATGAAGATCAAATATCCATTTAGAAGTATTGTATGCCTGGACAGTGTATCCACCGCAGACATGGACACATCCCTTGGGTTTACCGGTTGAGCCGCTGGTATAAAGAATAAACAAAGTATCCTCCGCATCCATTACTTTAGCTTCACATTCATTAGATTGTTTCTTCAATAATTCATGCCACCATATATCCCGTCCTTTTTTCCAGACCACATTTTTCCCATCTGATCTTTTTACAACAATTACTTTTTTAACCTTGGTTTCTTTTATTCCTTGGTCTGCATTCTCTTTTAGGTTTATCAATTTCCCTCTTCTGTAATAAGAGTCAGCTGTAATTAAAACTTTAGCTGCTGTATCCTGCAAGCGCACTTGTAAAGCTTTAGGAGAAAAAGCAGAAAAAACAACAGAATGAATAGCTCCTATACGAACGCAAGATAGCATAGCTATAATAGCTTCAGGAATCATGGGCAAGTATATACCTACTCTATCTCCTTTTTTAACCCCCAACTCTTTTAAACCATTAGCTAATCGATTAACCTCCTGATACAGATCATTATAGGTAATAAAATTGGTTTTTTCCTCTAAGGGTTCTGGTTCCCATATAATAGCTGTTTTGTTTTTAATATTATCCCAACCCAATCTGTTTTTCTCAAAAATATTAACCGTAGTATTGATTTTACCACCCACAAACCATTGGAAATAGGGCGGTTTATGAATAAAAGTCTTTTTCCATTTCTTAAACCAAAAAAGCTTTTCAGCTAAATCTGCTCGAAACTTTAAAGGGTCTTTTTCGGCTCTTTTATAGACCTCTTCGTTATTAAACCAGGCCTTATTTTTTAATTCTTTAGAGGGATAATACAACTCCCCTTTTTTAACCATAAATTATAATTTTTATAAAAAAATTAAATAATATTTTCTAAAGCCTCTTCTAATTTTGTTTTTGACTCTTTTATTGTACAACCACCACCCTCAAACTTTTCTATAACGCTTTCGTCTTTAAAAATAACTATTGTAGGCAACCAACTAACATTGACTTTCTCACATATATTATTATCTTTACAAGTAACAACTGTATACTTATAAAAATTAATCTTATCTTCATACCTTTTCTCTACTATTATTTCTTTTATGGCAGCAATATTTGGAGCAATATTTTTATCTCTTTTCCAAAGCCCATCACTAGTAAAAATTACTACTGAGGGAATTTGTGAAATCAACATCTCATTAGAAAACTGCTCTTCTGTCTTTATCTCTATTATATCTTGATTTATTAAATCTTTATTTTCTTTATGATTAAAAAATCCTGCGAATATAACTATCAAAACAGTTCCAATAACAAGAATTATAATCGAGATTTTTATTTCTAAATTCATATATTCTTTTGTAATTCTATGTTTCTTCAAATGCTTCAATGAATAATAGCATCTTTTCTTCACACCTTTCCTCAACCTTATCAATATCCTCATAATCTTCTTTTTTCTCAGAAACTCCTATGTTTCTAATTTTGTTTCCTTCTAGCCAACCAAAAGTGAAATTAACTCTACCATAAGAAGAATCTGTTTTGCATACACCTTCAAGTTGTCCAATTAAGCATTCTGTTCTTCCTGTATTCCCTGCCTTTTTATATTCTGTTTCAGCAAAGTTTTCTGTCTTATAAATTGTGATATGTACAAGAGCCCACGTTTCTGAATCAGGATCGCTATACGTAATCATAGCACTTGATTGCATATCAGAACGTAATAAATCATCTAATAAAACGTTTGTTCTTGAGTATTCTCCTATTTTCTCTGGAAATTCATTTATTCTATTTCTATCTTGTGAATTGAATAAATGTTGATAGCCTTCGTAAATAAAAATACTCGTAGCTATAACTAATATCACAATTATAAAAATCTTTGCTTGTCCTTTAGAAAGATTCATAATTTTAGATTTCAAATTACTATTTTCTAATAACTAAACAACCTGCTATTATATCTTGTAACCCTTGTTTCTTCTCTGTAAAAATTATCATTAAGTTTGCTATCAATATAAATATAAAAGCGATCAATTGAAAACCCATTAACAATAATACAAAAGGAATAATAAATTTAACGGGAAAATATCTTTTACTTGCTCTTAAGAAATTAATCCTTTGACCATTAAGATCACTCACTTTTATACCAACAATTATCTTGCCTATTGTTCCCTGCTTACTTGAACTCTCCATTAGAGCAAAATAAAGCCAGTAAAAAACAAGAAGAAAAATCATGTAGAAGAAAAAAGAAGAGATAAACAGAACACCCCTGATAGCAGTTGGTTCGATAAGAAAATTTGATAGATTAACCTTGGTAATAAATCCCAAAATTATGCTTAAAGCTAAAAACAAGATTCCATCGATAAAAGCAGCGACTAATCTCAGCAAAAAACCAGCGTAAACGAAATTTCTACTTCTTAGGGAATCCATAATTTGTTCGTGAGTTGTGTTCTCTTGATTTGTTGAATCTTGATAATCCTTTTCAGAATAATTTACTTTTTCCATATTTTTTAATTATTATTTTACAATTTTTTGCTGATGAAATCGCAGAATTGGGCGAAACGGCAGGCATAACCCCACTCATTGTCATACCAGGAAATAATCTTAACCAGATTACTTTCAACCTTAGTTAATTCGGCATCCACGATAGAAGAAAAAGGATTCTGAATATAATCGCTTGAAACTAATGGCTCTTCTTCAACTTTTAAGATTCCTTTCATTTCTTTACTCTGGCTGGCTTTCTTTAAACTATTATTAACTTCCTCTCTAGTTGTCTTTTTCTTGAGCTCGCAAACCAGATCAACAATGGAAACCGTAGGCGTAGGAACTCTTATAGCCATGCCATCTAATTTTCCTTCCATTTCCGGAATAACTCTGCCAATGGCTTTGGTGGCACCAGTAGTAGTAGGAATCATATTCATAGCGGCTGCTCTGGCCCGACGCAAATCCTTATGGGGTAGATCTAAAATATTCTGATCATTGGTATAACTATGAATAGTGGTCATAAAGCCTTTGACTATTCCAAATTTGTCATTCAACACTTTGACTACCGGCGCCAAACAATTAGTAGTGCAAGAACCCATATCCATTATTTCATCTTTTTGAGGATTGTATTTTTCTTCATTAACGCCCAGGACATAGGCAGGAACTTTTTCCGGAGTTTTAGAAGGAGCAGAAATCACTACTTTCTTGGCTCCAGCTTGAATATGTTTGTAAGCGCCGTCATAATCTTGAAAAACGCCTGTAGATTCTAAAACAATGTCTATGCCTAATTTTTCCCATGGCAAATTAGCAGGATCCTTTTCTGCAGAAATCTTTACTTCCTTTCCATTTACTATTAAAGAATCCTTTTTCGCTTTAACAGATTTATTATAGATTCCATAAATGGAATCGTATTTTAGAAGATGAGCCAAGGTTTTAGTATCTGTCAAGTCATTAATTGCTTCTACTTTTAAATTAGGATAACTTTCTAAAATTTTTCTAAAGGTGGCTCGGCCAATCCGGCCAAAACCATTAATAGCTATTTTGGTCATATAGATGTAATAAGCGAAGGAATATGATTTTTAGGAGCGCCCGGAGCCGAGCAGGCAAGGTTCGAGCAAAGCGAGAGAGCGAGGCGAGGATAGAGTAAGCGAGCACGCTGGGCGAGCGAACGTATCCTAAAAGTTATATTTCTAAGCGGATTGAATTGTTATTTGCTAATTTTTAATAAATTACAAATTTTTTCACGGTCAAATCCGACTATCATTTGACCGTCTATATCTAAAATAGGAACTGAACCCCTTAAACCTTCTTTCTCTAATTTTTCAAGCAACTCTTCTCTGGCTTCATCGTTCTGATTAATATCAATTTCTTCAAATTCGACATCACTGTCTTTTAAAAATTGCTTTAAAGTAAAGCAAAAAGGACAGTTTTCTGTAGAATAAAGTTTTACATTTTTTTTCTTCATCTTATTAAAGTAAAGCAGCTCCTACTGCTCCGCTGAAATCTTTTAATTTAGCTATTTTTATTTTAACAAATTTTCTAGACATTGGCGAGAGAACATTAGTTTGGATTTCTCTTTTAACCGAAGGCATAAAAAACTTATGAGCTTTGGAAATTCCTCCCCCAATGACAACTACTTCTGGATCTAAAATATTGATAAGATTAGATAAGCCAATTCCTAAATATTTTCCATATTTTTCAAAAACCTTTTTAGCTTTTTTATCTCCTTTTTTGGCTTTATCGTCCAATGTCTTAGAATAAAGCTTCTTCCTTTTAAAAAATTTCTCTGAACAATATTCGTCTAAAATACTAAATTTACTGCCAAAATTTATGGTAATAAAGCCAAACTCTCCGGCTGATCCGAAAACACCCTTAATAACTTTACCGTCTTGCACTATTCCACCCCCTACTCCTGTGCCCAAAGTTATGCCTGCCACTATTTTTGCTCCCTTCCCAGCACCCATGACTGTTTCAGCCAAAGTAAAACAATTGGCGTCATTCTCCATAATGGTTTTAATTTTGAGATTTTTTTCAACAATTTTATCTAAAGAAAAATTAGTTAAATACTTCAAATTTGGCGCATCTAAAATAAAAGCCCTCTTCTTGTCTAAGGGGCTTGGAACTCCTATACCTATTTTTTTAATCTTGGACTTAGAAAAATCATCAGCAATTTTATTTATCCTGCTTTCTAAAGCTTTGATTAATTTCTTTCTTTCTTGAGGTGTAGAAAATTTTTCTTTTCTTATAATTTTTACGCCCTTTAACAAAACCAACTTAGTGTTGGTAGCACCTATATCTATACCAATGTTATACATAGTTATTCACAGCTTCCCTCGTTAGAAGAACCTTCCCATCCAAAACTAGAAGGAGGAATTTCTTCAGAAAGAATTTGGGAACATTCTTGGGGAGTATTGTTAAATGCCTCGCAAACTATTTGCTTAAAGTTTTCTGGGGAACGAGGGCTGACACTGACTACTTTATCATTAATAACCATAGTAGGAGAACCACCAACCCCATATTGTTCATTTAATTCCTTATGAATATTAAATTGCGGATAGACTCCACTCATCCAAGTAGATGTATCATTATAGTATTCAGTTATCTTATACTCTTGATCTGTCTCCTGGATGCAGGAATCAAGCCAAGATTGATCTATGCCAGCTTGGGTTAAGCATTTTCCTGAATCGCCATCTTTCACAAAACAAGACAAATAATTATAGTATTGCTCTTTATCGCTTTTCTGAATACAATACTGTCTTAAATTCTCGTCCAGCTCCTGCTTATCATGCATGGCATAATCTACAAAATATATTTCCATATTGGCTTTATCTTTTAATAGCTCATAAACTGGCAAATACATTTTCTCTGCCTGCAAGCCGTAAGGGCAATAAGACATTACAAAGAGTTTAACATCCGGATTGTCTGATTTAACCACCTCTTCTTCTGCCATATCAATAGACTGGGGAAACAAAAGATTACCATCTTTGGTAACATAAGTGTCAAATTCATCACCTTCTATATTAAGTTTAATCCTGTAGATTCCGTTTTCCTCAACTGCCTCTATAATTGAAGCAGCACCCTGACCCTGAAGAATGCTTTCATTTATGAATTTAATCGTTTTTTCAGAAACTTGATCCAAGGACAGAAAACCATCTTCTTGACCTTGAGTGGCTTGAATATTAAAAATGCCCGGATTAAAATAAACCGCAGCTGCTCCGATCACAATCCCCACAAGGATAAAGGAACACGTTATTAAGTTTTTAAATAAAATCTGTCTCATGTTTTTGATTATACTCTTTCTAAAATCTCTGTCAAATTCAGAGTATGGCTTTGTTTTTTAGTTTTAAAGATTTATCAAAATTGTATTCTATAACACCAGCATAAGGAATTTCCAAATTGATAATTTCTTCATCAGGAATGTTTTCAATATATTTTACGATTGATCTTAAAGAATTATGGCTAGCCACAATCAGAACATTTTTGCCTTGCTTCAAGTCTTTCTCCACATATTTTTTATAAAAAGGGGTGGTTCTTTTTATAACATCTTTTAAACTTTCTCCGCCCGGCGGCCGCACATCATAGCTTCGTCTCCAAAGATGAACTTTTTCTTCCCCATACTTCTCTTTAGCGCTATCTTTGTTTTCTCCCTGTAACTTGCCATAATATCTTTCATTTAAAGCGTCTGAAACAAAAACTGAAACATCTTCGTCGGTAATATCTATATAATTCCCCCACTTCTGCATTTGTCCAGGATCAAGATGAATAAAAATAGGATATTTTTTGTTGCCATATTCAAACATTCTAGCTATAGTATCTTTATTTCTGAATAATGATGAACAATAAATCTTATCAAAACTAAATTGAAATGTTTTTTCAGATAGTTCCTTGGCCTTATAGGTTTCATTTTCATCCAAAGGCACATCCATCCAGCCAGTAAACCTATTTTCTTTATTCCATTGGGATTTTAGATGTCTTAATAAAACTAATTTACTCATATAGTTCTTCTTCTATTTTTAATAAACGATTGTATTTAGCTAAACGTTCTCCGCGCGCCGGCGCGCCACTCATAATACCATCTGCTCCCACGCCTAAAGCTAAATCAGCAATAAAACTGTCATTGGTTTCTCCGGAACGATGCTTAACAAAAATCTTGAAATCATTCTCTTGGGCATATTTTATTACTTCCAAAGTTTCAGAAACTGTGCCTATCTGATTGGGTTTGATAATCATTCCCCCACAGGCTTTTTCTGCCACTGCCTTTTTCACCCTTTTAATATTGGTAGTCAATAAATCATCACCGATTAACAAAGCTTTTGAATTAAATTTTTTCCAGGACTGCCAGTCATCTTCTGAAAAGGGATCTTCCAACCCAAGAATAGGATATTTGGAAATTAAATCTGAATAATACTTAATAAAACCTTCCTTGGTAAACATACCCATATTAGTCTGGTAACTGTCTTTTTTGTAAAATTGGGAAGCAGCGCAATCTAAAACAATATCCACTTTATTTTTATAACCCGCCCTTTCTATGGCTTCTGTAATTAAACTTAAGGCCTGTTCAGAAAACTTTAAATTAGGAGTAAACCCTCCTTCCATGCCTACATTAATAGAACTTTTACCCCATTTTTTTTCTAATATTTTTTTTAAAGTTTGATAAATCTTTCTTCCTATTTCTAAATTATCACAAAAGGATTTTTCTTGAGGCATTATCATAAATTCCTGAAAATCTAAGTCATTGCCCGCATGAACTCCACCTTCAATCATCAACAAACAGGGCTTAGGAAAAACCTTCTGGGACTGGATTTCCGAAGAGATATATTTGTATAATGGCAATCCTTTAGCTGCCGCACCAGCCCGGCAAACAGCCAAGCTCATTCCTAAAATAGCATTGGCGCCTAATTTGGATTTATCTTCTGTTCCGTCTAAACTGATCATTAAATCGTCTATTTCTTTCTGCTTAATAACTTCTTTATTTTTTAATTTAGGACTAAGAATCTTTTCTACGTTTTGAACAGCCGTTTTAGCAGGTAATTCTTTAGCTTCGTTCTTACCAGTAGAAGTTCCTGAAGGCACAGAAGCACAAAAAGAGCCGGATTCCGTTGCCAGCTCCACTTCTATTGTTGGTAAACCCCGGGAATCTAAAATTTGTCTGGCTTTAACGCTCTTAATTTTAGAGTTTTTCATCTTTTAAAAACTTTTTTAATTCTGATCCGTATTGAGGATGTTTCAAAGATAAATAAAGATTTGATTTCAGCCAGCCAATTTTCTGTCCGCAGTCAAGATATTCTCCCTCAAACTCATAACCGTAAATGATTTTCCCATCGTCAAGCATCTTCTGCAGAACTTCAGCCATATATATTTCTCCTTTCTTGCCGGGATTAGCTTTGCTCAAATACTGAAAGACATCAGGTGTATGAATATATCTTCCAATAATAGCTAAATCAGAAGGGGCTTTATCAATTTCTGGTTTTTCAACAATCTTTTTTATCTTATAAATGCGATTAGCAATTTTCTCTACTTCTACAATTCCCCAGCGATTAAGTTCATTTTTAGGCATTTTTTTCAGGGCAACAACCGGTTTCTGGCAGGTTTTAAAAACTTCATCTAATTGGGCTAAACAAGGTATCTTTGAATCAATAATATCATCTGGAAAAAGAACTGCAAAAGGTTCTTTTTCGATTACTTTTCTTGCCTGCAAAACAGCATGCCCGTCCCCCAACGGTTCTTTCTGGACCACAGAATAAAAAGAAGTCTCCTCAACAATTTGAGTCAATTTTTTTATCTCTTCTAAGAAATTATGTTTTTTTCTCTCTTTGAGAATTTTTTCCAGTTTAGGAGATTTTTGAAAGTAATTTAAAACCTCTTTGGACTTTGGTCTGGTAATTAAAACGATTTCATTAATTCCAGAAGCTCGAATCTCTTCAATCACATATTGGATAGCTGGTTTGTCCACTAAGGGCAAAAGTTCCTTGGGCAGAGCTTTGGACAAAGGCAGGAATCTTGTTCCCAGGCCAGCAATAGGAATAATGGCTTTTTTAATCATTATATTATAATAGCATTAAGATTTAACTTTAGCAATATTAGATAAAAAAGAACCAAGAAACAATTATTTCTTGGACACATTTTGTTTTTCTTCAAAAAGATGACATAGAATCGCTGCAAGAGCGTGGGGAGTAAACCTGTATTCTCGGAAGGCTCTTTTCACTGCACTTGTTGTATTCTCTATATAAATAAGTCTCGAGTGCTCAAAATTTATCCTAGCGATTTGCTCTACTTCATATCTGGTAAATGGAATCACTAATCGTACTGCTATCATCGGCTGCATATCTTGGATTAAGGCAAGATATGCCTTACTGGTATATGTTTGCATCCTTAGCTCTTCATACAGTTCACATAGTATCAACTCTTCTACACTAATTACTTCTTTAAGTTCTGTTTTTAAAAAGTGAGCCGAAGGATCAAGATAACCTGACGGACACAACCCCACCTCATCCTCATATGCCTCTGTCCCACTTCTTAGCCCTAGAACTATAAAATTATCTGAAGTAATTGTTATTGCTCCTAATGAAATCGGCAGCGAGCTATTTTTGTCCATTGGTATGATATCAGTATCAATGAGTCTTCTTCTTCTAGTGCCAACGTATATTTTGTAATCACTTTTTCGAAGGACCAACTCTAATCCTCCAAAGCTGTTTACTGAAAAGTTGACGAGCGAAGCCATTGGATCGTTCCATAAATTATTTCCTGCTTTTTCTTTTTGCTTATTCCAGGCTTCTTGGATCTTTGATTCTTGCGTTTGAGAAAATCTCTGTTCCTTTGTTATAAGGGTTATCTCCACCATCTTAAATTCTGTTGCTAAAATCTGAGTTTGATTTGCTTCCGCTTCTACTCCCATTTCTTGAGCTAATTCTTCATATCCATTCATTACTTATCACCTTTCCTTATTCTATTATTAATACTAAAGTATACAACATAAAATCCGCTTAGTCAATAGCGGATTTTAACCATGAAATTACTTACTATTATATTGTTTTTTTCTAAGAAAGGCTGGAATTTCCCATTTCTTTTCCTGTTCTAAAATTTCCTTTTCCAGTTCTTCTGCTTCTTTCCTAATCTGAAGGGCATTTTTCCTTACTTTTTCTTTCTTGGGCTTTTCTTTCTTGGGTAAAGGTTTTTTAGTTTTTTTCTTGGGAGCTGTAATTAACTTAATCTTAGAAACTGGTTTTTTTTCAACCTCTTGTTCCTCTGCCGGTTTTTCTTGAATCGGCTTTTTCCGACTTAATTTTTCTTCCATGGGCTTTTCTGGAATTGGCTCCTCTCGCGAAAACTGTTCAGACTCTGGTTCTGACTTTGGCTTCTTTTTTTTACTTATTTTTTTCTCCTTTTCAATATCGTTTGTGGCTAGAAGAGTTATTCTTATTTTCTTTCTATAACTTGGATGTTGGGAGATACCAAAGATTATTTTTGCCTTCTTGTTAAATCCAGTCACAAATCGGCTGATTTGCTCCACTGTATCCATTTTTAAATCCTTGTCAGAACTAATATTGTATAAAATTCTGTCTGCTCTTTGAGCGTCATATTCATTCAAAGGACTTTGAGTCAATCTCCTTACCATCTCTTTGGGGTCTTCATCTATCTTGGCTTCAATACTATTAAGATAACATATTTTTCCTCTTCCTTCTAAAATAACTCTTAAATCCGCCCAATCGATATTAATCAGACCGGGGAGAAAAATCATCTCAATCAGCCCCTCCAACCCCTCTTCTAAAATCTTATTTAATTCAGAAAGAGATTGTTTTAGAGAAGTTTTTTTATCAATGATTTTAAAAATTTTCTCATTAGGAATAACTGTAAAAGCATTTAAATTGGGTTTAAGTTTCTCTAAACTGTTTTGGCCTATAGCCATTTTTTTAGCCCCTTCAAAATCAAAAGGCAAGGTGAAAATACCAAAGGTTATATTGCCCAACTCTTGGGAAATCTCGCTAAAAACAGGAGAAGCGCCGGAACCTGTCCCGCCGCCTAAAGAAGAAACTAAAATACATAGATCTGCTCCTTCTAATATTCTTTTAATCTCTTCTTTTGCTTCCAAAGCTGCCTTTTTACCTAATTCCGGATTCATGCCACATCCTAACCCATTAGTTAAATTCTTTCCGAAAACAAACCTCCTGCACTTGGAACTGGTTTTTTTAAGGGCTTGAATGTCTGTATTGGCAACCACAAAACTAACTCTGCGAAGTTTGGAAGCCATTTCGGATACAATGGAGCATCCGCCTCCGCCAATGCCGACTACTTTTATTCTGGTCTGATACATATTATCCTTTGGCCCAGTTAAAACCTCTCTCTTTTTCTTTCTTAGAGCTTTCCTTTTTTTAATTATTTTCTTTATAGTTTTCTTTACTGTCTTTTTCTTTTCCTTATTCTTTATTTTCTTTTCGTTCTTCTTAACTGGCTTTTTGTTCTTTTTATTAGCTTTTACTGCCATTATGGTAGTTTACCTTCTTCTAAGTCCAAGGTCAAGACACTTTTTATAATTATTCCGAACCAAGGGGTATATTCTTGAGGATTTTCTTTGATGTCTTTTTTTAATTCATTTATGCTTATCCACTTCCAATCCATAACTTCATCTTTATTTATTTTGGGTTCTCCATTAAAACGGCCCACAAAAACATGATCAAATTCATTCTCAATCAAATCTTCTACTTTAGCTTTGTAAATAAAACTGAAAATTTCTTTTAATGGACACTCTATGCCCATTTCCTCTTTTAATCTTCTTCGGGTCGCTTTTTCCAAACTTTCTTCGGGCCTAGGATGGGAGCAACAACTATTACTCCACAGTCCGGGTGAATGATACTTAGTTTTGGCTCTTTGTTGCAAAAGTAATTTATTTCGGGAATTGAAAATAAAAATGGAAAAAGCTCGATGAAGTTTTCCCTTTTTGTGAGTTTCTAATTTCTCTTCCCTACCGATCTCTTTATCGTTTTTATCAACTAAAATTACTTGTTCCATAATTAAATATCAATACTTATAGGACAATGATCAGAACCCTTTACTTGTGGAAGGATAAAAGCCTTTTTTAATTTCAAAGTTAATGGTTGGGAAACAAAAGCATAATCAATACGCCAGCCAAGATTTCTTTGCCTGGCATTATAGAAATAAGGCCACCAGGTATAATTACTCCCTCGTTTATTAAATTTTCTGAAGCTGTCTACAAAACCCAAGTCAATTATTTGATCAATTTTTTCTCTTTCTTGGGAAGTAAACATAGTATTGTTTTTATTATCTTTGGGCCGAGCTAAATCAATTTCCTCATGAGCAACATTAAAATCTCCTATTAAAATAACATTTTCATCTTTTATTTTTCTAAAGTATTTCAAAAGATAATCGTAAATCCCTATTTTGTAGGGCATATTTTCTTTTCTTCTTCCTCCTTGAGGAAGATAAAGATTTATTAAAAGGAAATCAGGAAATTTTAATTTCATTATCCTACCTTCCTGGTCAAATTCTTTAAACCCGGAAAAATAATCAATTTTTTCCGGATTTGTCTTAGTATAAACAGCTGTTCCGCTATACCCTTTTCTTTGAGCTGAATTAAAGAAAGAATAATAATTAAACGGTTTAATCAGCTCTGGCTCCAATTGTTCTGGCTTGGCTTTAGTTTCTTGCAAGCAAACAATATCTGCTTGAGATTTGTTTAGCCATTTCAAAAAACCTTTTTTGTGAACCGCCCTTATTCCATTAACATTCCAAGAAACAATCTTCATACTAATTTTAAAATATCGTCTATGGTTAAGATTCTTGACTCCCCTAATAGAAAACCTAATTTGTTTATTTCCGGCCTTTGCAATCTTGATTTCTCTAAAATATTTTGTTTAGTGAATGTTTTAGTAGTAATTTCGTCTGAAATTATTTTTCCCTCACTTAAAACAATTACTCTTTCAGCATATTGAGCAACTAATTCCATATCATGAGTAATCATAATAATTGTATGTCCTGATTTATTTAAACTTCTGACTAAATTCATTATATTTTCCGTTGTCCTTAAATCCAATCCAGTAGATGGCTCGTCTAAAATAATAACTTGAGGCTCCATAGCTAAAATAGAAGCAATGGTTACCCTCCTTTTTTGTCCAAGAGAAAGAGAAAAAGGATCTTGAGTTTTATATTTTCTTAAGCCGGTGTATTTTATAACTTCATTTACCTTCTCTGAAACATCTTCTATGTTTATTCCTAAATTTTTAACACCGAACCCAATTTCCCTTACTAAATTGTCTTCAAAAATCTGCTGGTCCGGATTCTGAAAAACATAACCAACAGATTTAGCTAATTTAGATACCTTTGTTTTCTTTGTATTTACTCCATTTACTATCACGCTTCCTTTAGACGGTTTTAATAAACCGTTAAAATGGAGAGCTAAAGTAGTTTTCCCTGAACCGTTTGCACCAACTATAGCTAAGAATTCGCCTTTATAAATGTTCAAATTAATATTTTTCAATATTGGCTGATTTTTAGAATACTCAAACGATAAATTTTTAATTTCTATAATAATATCTTTATGTTTTTGAGCTTTTTTAAGAAAATCAGGGACTTTCTTTAATTTAATAGAACTTGCCATTTCCTCAGCTGTTAAGAACAGGGGTTTAATTCCGAGTTTTAATCCCAACCGGACAATCTTTGGTGGATAAATATATTCAGAAAGTTTTTCGTTAATTATTTCTTTAGGTTGTCCAATCATAACAATTTTTCCTTCGTGCATCACAGCTACTTCGTCAGAATATCTGGCAATTTTATCAATATCATGTTCTGTCAAAAAAATTAATTTTTCTTTGCTTATTTCTTTTAAAATTTTAAATATCTCTTCGCTTGATTTGGGATCTAGATTTGCTGTTGGCTCATCTAAAACTAGAATTTTAGGATTCATCGCTAATACAGAAGCAATAGCAATTTTTTGTTTTTCACCAGAGCTCATCTCTTCTGGGCTTTTATTTCTTAGATATTCTATATTCAATCCTTTCAAGATGTTACTTACCCTTTTCTTAACTTCCTCCCACGGCAAACCAAGGTTTCCTGGCCCAAAAGCAATTTCATCTTCTGCGCATAAAGAAAATAATTGAGATTCTGGATTTTGAAAAATTATTCCTACTTCTGTTGCTAAATCTTTAATCATATACTTTTGGGTATCTTTTCCGTTAATTAAAACTTTTCCTTCTAATTTTCCAGAAATCTCTTGCGGAATTAAACCGTTTAAAGTTAAACAAAGTGTAGATTTTCCGCAGCCAGAAGCTCCAACTAAAGAAAAAAAACCTTTATCTAATTCAAGGTTAATATTCTTCAAAACTTGCTCTCCAGAAGGATAAGAAAAAGATAAATTCTCTATTTTGAGCATAACTAATTTTGCATCTGTTTAATGAATGGTTTGTTTTTTATTTTTTGGTATATCAAGTAGCCTATATAGCCGCCAATACTGCCAATAGTAATCATCCATATTAATAAAGGTATTAGCATTTTTACAACTTTATCTAAGGCGGGTAAGCCTAATAAAATGCCTAGAGAAATACCAGAGATTGCTACTAAAAAGCTACATATACCCGAAGCTATTATTAATCCTGACTTATTCTTAAGAAATTTTGTTGTAAAATCAAAACTAAGACCACCAATAATCACAGGAATTATTTTAAAAATGGTAGGAACACCTGTGATGAGTGTGGTGGGAACAGCTAAAATTCCATAAATCAATAAAAATACAGTTCCTGTAATGGGTTTCTGAACAAGTTTTTTACTCAAAACTAAAAATAATAATATAAACAAAGGGGTGATAAAGCCTCCTGCTGAAGGATTTGCGGTTAATACCATTAATATTGGTGTTATAACCATCGCTATTCCAAAAGTCAAAGCTGACAGAAAGCTTATTATAATTAGTTCTTTGGTTTTAAATCTGACAAACATATTTAACTCTGTAACTGTTTAACGAATGATTTATTTTCAATCTTTTTGTATATAAAGTAACCGCAATAACCGCCAATTGCGCCCAAAATAGCTGCAATAAATGTAAGTGGAGTTGCCATTTTTAAAAATCTCTCTGCTGCAGGCAAACCTAATATAGGAAAAGTTATTAAAAGCATTATCCATAAGCTAACAGATATACCAGCTCCACCAAGAATAGATTTATATTTATCTTTTTTGACAAAAAAATAAATAATTTCAGCAATTATAACCGCAACGAGTATTATGGGTACCTTATGAAATCCGGGCGTTTGGGTAATCATTGGAGTTGGAACAGAAAGAAAAGAGAATATTAATCCAAAAAGAATGATGCTTCCAATTTTTTTTGTTGGGAAATAGATTAGAGCCAATAATAATGGAACCAAAAACATTGCCATTAATCCTCCTAAAGCAGGATTACCTACAGCAGTACTTGCCATTAAAGTAAATATAGCAAATACAAAACCGAGGGCAGTAACTAAAGAAATCCATATTAGTTCTTTAGTTTTAAATTTTTGTAACATAATAATAGATTATTAAATTATACAATCTTTAAAAACTAATTGCAATAATAATGCATCCTGTAATTAAAGAAATAAATATCCAGTCAATTGTTTTGAATCTCAATCTTTGAGGATATGTAATTCTTTTTTTTGCTCTGAAAGCTCTTGAATCAATTGATAAAGAAAGTTCCTGTGATCTTTTTAATAAAAGCATTAAGACGGGAATAAGAATAGGAATAAAATTTTGGATACTTTTAATAGGATGTCTTAGCGAGAAAACAAACTCGTAAGCTCTTGCCCTCTGGGCGTTTATGACGCTATTTATTTCTTTAGCAATTACCGGAATAAACCTGATAGCAATAGTTAACATAAAAGCAAAATCATAAGGAACCTTTAATTTTGTTAATCCTAAAAGCAAATCTCTGGCAGAAGTTGTCATTGTGAAAATAACTGCTGCGAAAATAAGAACCAGGAATTTAGCAGTAAATATTAATCCACCAAAAACAGCATCAAGGGTAAAACCAACTAAGAATAAATAGAGAATAATATAAGCAATCGGCATTAAAATAATGAAAATCTTTGTGCTTTCCCATATCTGTCTTTTAGGCAGTTTTGCAAAAACCCCGACAAAAAGAGTGAATATTAAGATTGCTGTTATAATATAAGGATTTGATGTTAGAAAAACTAGAAAAGAAAAAGCAACAAGCCAAAATAATTTTGTTCTTGGATCTAATTTATGAATAAATGAATCTCTGTAAATATATTCGTAGAACTTCATATTTAAATTTATTTATTTTCTTCTGGAGAAAAACCAGATAGTAATTGTAGCTATAAATAAGATGATGCCCGACCACTGAAAAATTTCCGCAAAAGAAAGAAAAGCTAAAAGAAAACCGCCCAATAAAGAACCAATAGCCACGCCCAAAGGAACAATGGCTGAATCAATAGTGCTGATCTCTTCAGGATATTTTCTGAATTTTTGAGCAAAATACCCGCTGCGTCCCGAACCAATCATTAAAAAACTAATTCTTTCTGTTAGTTTAAGAATAAACAAAGGAAGAAAACTCAGATACTTATAACCCAGTCCCAACATAATAGTTACTACGGCTTTAAAAAAACTGCCTTGTAAAACATTGGTTCGGCTCATCTGGCTTTCAATTAATCTTATAACTTTCCAGGAAATAGGTACAAAAGCCACAGAAACCAAGGAAACAAAAAATAGAACATTATTTTGAGTCCAATCTAACTGTTCTTTTAAATAAAGGACGAAGAAAGCCCTGTAAAATCCAGCCAGGATGAGGGTAAAAAAAACCAAAAAAAGAAGCAAGAGCACTTCTTTATTTTTTATTTTTTTGAAAATATAGAAATAATCTGACTTTATTTTAGAAAAAGATTCGGATTGATTAATAGCAGCGCTGTTTATATTTTTAAAAGCAATAAAAGAATAAACTATGTTTATTAAATGAACTCCGAAGCTTAAGATAAAAACAGCTATAAAATTAAACTGCCAGATTATTATTGCTCCAATAGCCGGAGCAGCAAATTGAACATAGGTAGGCATAGAATAAAACCAGGCAAAGGATTCTTTTGGCCGTTCTGCTAAAGCCACCATCAAGCTTCGGCAAGCCACGAAAAACAAAGCAGCTGAAATTCCTAAAATTATTTGAAAAAAGTAAAAAACAGCCAATCCTACATTTAATATCATGCCTAAGGAGTAAATAAAATAACCGCAGATACCAATAACAACCAATATCTTCTCATCAGTTCGGGAACAAATAAATCCAGCTATAGGAGAAAAAGCAGCCATAGGTAAATAAATAAAAAGATAGGTATAACCTACCTGGGTCAAAGACAGTCCTTTCCAAACCAAAAAAAGCGGAAAATACAGAGAAAAAAGCTTGTACCCGAACATCAAAAGAAAATGAGAAGTGCTAATTTTCCGAGCAATTGTTTCCATAATATTTTTATTATACTTCTTATTTATTCTTGGCGTCAATAACAATAAGAGCGTGGAAATCCTGATAAAAGCGGAAATCTCTTTTAAGATTGCTTTCAAATAATTTTTGCAGATAATAGTAAGATAAATTTTTAGATAATTTATGTTTTTTTACAAAGCGCCGGGTATACTCATCAATAACAAAAACCGGCTTTTGGCCGGCATAAAGCATAATTGAATCAGCTGTTTCGGGACCAATACCGGAAATCTCAAGAAGTTTCTCTCGGCAAAAATCTAAATCTCTTTTTAAAAAATTTCCCAAAGAGCCATAATTTTCAATAATAAATTCTGAAAATTTAAAAAGCCGACTGGCTTTTTGTTTATAAAAACCAGAAGGCCTAACAAGTTTTTCTAATTTTTCCATGTCTTTCTTACCAATTTTATAAATCTGCTTTATAGATAAAGATTCTGTCTTTTCAAGATTATCAAAAGCTTTTTCTACATTCCGCCAGTTTGTCCTTTGGGTTAGAATAGCCCCTAAAGCAATTTTCTCCTTGTCTTTCTTGCTTTTGTTTTTTTTGCACCATAACCTCCACTGCCCCACCGGCCTTCCATACTCTTCATAAAGCTTTTTGTATAATTTTTCCAACTTACCCTTCATTATCAAATTATTTTATTCTTAATTAGAAAATCTCTAATAGTTTCAAAGAGTTTTTGGTGACCGAATGAATTGGGATGAGCGCCGTCTTCCAATAATTCTTTGTAATCTGAATTTAACCAATCATCAAAAATTTCAATAAAGAGAATCTTATTCTTTTGGCAAACTTCTTTTATAATCTCATCGTATTTTTTAATACTCTCATTTTTATATGATTTATTAGTATCCCAAGGAATTAGCGCAACTTTTGTTTCATCAATAGGCGTCAAACCAACAAAAACAATCTTATCTGTAAATTTTTTAGCAATTTCTATTAATTTTTTAATATTTTCTTTAAATTTATCTAAAGAAACCATATTAGATTTCAAATCGTGAAGATAAAAAGAATCATTAATACCAATAGAAAATAAAATAATAATTTCATGGCCTTCCGCTAATCTGGCTTTAATTTCTGGTTCTAATCTTTCCAAAATATCTGTACTGGTATCTCCAGAAAAAGCAAGATTATAAATAGAAAAATAATCTAAAAAATTAGACGATAAGGTTTTTTCGTCTAAAAATTTTCTTAATCTCTGAACCCAGCCACCCTCAACATCCCAAGCTCCCCAAGCTATACTATCACCGAAAACTAAAATTCTGGCCATAATTTTTGAATTTCTTTATTTAAGAATACCTTTATTTTTATAAAAATTCAAGCAGAAAATAAAAGAGCTGAATTAAAATATTTTGTCAATAGCAAAAAAGAAAAGAACGCCCATGAGGGCAGAACAGGGTATGGTAATTATCCAGCTTATAACCATTGTCTGGGCAATCTGCTGTTTGACCCGGCGCCAGTTCTCTAAAACGGTTCCTCCCATAATAGCACTAGCCACTATATGAGTAGTAGAAACCGGCATACCCAATAAACTCATAAGGCCTACTACACTTCCAGCTCCGATTTGAACATTAAAACCGTGTTTGGGTTCTATTTTGGTAAGTTTCCAGCCCAAGGTTTTAATAACTCTCCAGCCAAAAATAAAAACGCCTAATCCCATAGCTGTTCCGCAGCTTAACTTCACCCAAAGCGGAATTGTAAAGGTGGTAATATAACCTCCTACCAATAAAGCAGCTGCAATAATACCCATAGCATTTTGAGCATCGTTCATACCATGAGTTAAAGATAAAAAAGGAGCCGTGATAATCTGGCTCTTGCGAAAAAAATTTTCTGCTTTAGTATTAGAAGTTTCTTTAAAAAAGGAATAAAGCAGCCAGCTAATCAAAACCAAGAAAAAAGCCCCGGCTAAGAACCCTAAAGCTGGACCAAGCAAAATAGCTAAAAATACTTTGTTTTTTAAGATAGCCCAATTAATTATTTTCAACCCTCCAAAAGCCATCCCAGAACCCATTAATCCTCCCACCAAGGCATGGGTAACACTTATAGGAATGCCTAAATGCGTACAGGCAAAAGTCCAAACACAAGCGCCCATTATACCTGCCAAAAGAATAGAAGAAGTCATATATTGGGGAAAAATAATTCCCTTGCCAATAGTTTCGGCAACCTTAATAGAAACAAAAGATCCCAAAGTATTAAAAAAACTAGATAAAAATAAAGCTTTGATGGGCGAGAGAGCTTTTGCGGCCGTGACCGTAGCAATTTCATTGGCACTGTCATTAGCTCCGTTAAGAAAACTGAAAAGCAAAGCTAAAATTATAATTGCAATTACTATCAACATAAATTTAGGCACTGCTTTTTAAACAGTGCCTTTCAGATGAAATGTTTCTAATACATTAGCTACGTCCTCGCATTGATCCAGAGAATATTCCAAAATATCAATGATTTCTTTTAAAGCAATAATATAGCGGACATCATCAGCTGTTTTTATGGGCTGCATCATAATTTTTTGAAGCCATTTGCGGTTAACCCTATCCCCCTCATTCTCCAATTCATTTATTTTAATGCAGCAATTAATTAAATCTTTTCCGTTTTTATGAAGAATCCTTAAATACTGGATGCCTTTTTCAATTTCTTCAGAGGTTTTTTTTAAGATAACTGTAAATTCTTTTATAACCGGCGGAAATTCCTTAATATTATATAAACTCAATCTATTAACTGCCTTCTGAATGCCATCAATAACATTATCCATATTGTGAGCAAAAAATCTGATATCTCCTTTTTCCTCTGTCACCCGGGTATGATCATAAAGCAATTCATTTATAATCTTGTGAACTATCTCATCGGCTTCATTCTCCACCACATCCAGTTTCTGGGCTAATTGAGGAAGTCGGCTATAATCCTTTTCCAGTTCTTCTAAAAGACTAACTGATTCTTTTATTTTTAGCGCTAAAGCTTCATAGAGGTCAAAAAACTTTTTCTCTTTAGGCAAAAACATATTATTACATCATATTACTTTGTTTTGGAAATTGCAACTAACAATGGATTTTTGGCTCTTTTTATGTTATCATAAAGTATGGAATACCTTCCTCTTGAAAAAATTAATCAATGCACTAAAGAAGAAACAATTGGCTCTGCTCTTGCTATGATTGAAAGCAGTCATGAGCCAGTTTTTGTTTTCAGTAAAGACAAAAAATTTTTAGGACTAGTAGCTCCCTATTATACCCTTTTTAGAAAAAGGTTTCCCTATACTACTAAGGTTGAATCAGTTATAATGTCTCCGCCCAAAATCAATCCTTCTACTCCTGCTTATGAAATAGCTGCTTTTATGACTTCTACCAGAATTTACGCTCTTCCTGTTTTCAAAAATCTTCATCAAATTACTGGCGTTATAACTGCCAAGAACTTGATTAGAGACTTATTAAAAGATAGAGAAGCTTTCAATAAAATTATCGGAAATATAGAAATCACTAAAGCTGTAACTGCACCTTCCAGCTCTATGGTCAGAGAAGTGTACAAGCTTCTTCGTCAAAAAGGCACTACCCGTGTTATTTTGGTGGATGAAAAGGGAAAACTCAATGGAATTGTCAGCCGCAAAGATATAGAGAAAGCTTTTATTAGACCCACTAACAAACAAAGATATTCTACTAGAAAAGGAACACCTGTTAATTATTCTATGGACCAAGAAACAATTACTCGATTTGATGTCCCAGTTTCAAAATTCTGCGTTTCTAGTATTCTTTTTAGTGAAAAAAATTCAGGCATTGACAAGGCTCTAAGAAAAATGATAGAAGCTGATCAAAACAGTATTGTTCTTATAAAAAGCAATCGAGTTCCCCAAGGAATTATTTCTAAAAGAAACATTTTAAAAGCCATAGCTAAAACAAAACCGGAAAGAGAAATTTCCATTATCATGCAAAAACCCAGAAAAGAAATAACTGATTATGAAAAAACTAAGATATATAATCTTATCCAAAAATTTGCTAAAAAAATGGATAAAATTTCTTCTGTGCGGCAAGTGCGAATAAACTTCAAGAAATCCAAGACGCCGGCTGGAGGAACAATTCTTTTCAATATCATTCTCCAAATAGATTTTTATTCAGGAAAACATTTTATAGCCGAGGCAAAAGACCGCAAGGTAGAAACGGGTATCCGCGAAGCCATTAAGAAGATTGAAAAACAAGAACGAAGACATGAATAATAAACTAAAAATCTTATCTTTTTTGATCCTGTTGTCTCTCTTAATTACAACAGGATTTTTATATAAAAAAGAACTTAATAAAGAAGAAGAATTTAAAAAAGAAATTGGCCAGATGTTTATTATTGGTTTTAGAGGAACAGAAGTTTCTGCAGACTCACCTATTATTAAAGCCATGGATAATTTAAATATAGGTGGAGTAATCCTTTTTAATTATGACGTTCCTTCAAAAAGTTTCCCCCGCAATATTATTGACCCTGAACAAACTAAAAAATTAATTCAAGACCTCCAAATGTTTTCTCCTACTCCCCTTTTTGCAGCCGTAGATGCTGAAGGCGGACTAATTAATCGCTTAAAAGAAAAATACGGATTTATAACTGTACCCAGTGCTCAAGAAATGGGGGAGAGAAATAATTCCCAAGAAACCCAAGAAATATCCCGAGAATTAGCCCAGCAGTTAAGAGATTTAGGTTTTAATCTTAATTTCGCTCCTGTTGTAGACGTGAATATTAATCCGGAAAACCCTGTTATCGGATCCTTGGAACGTTCTTTTTCCGAGGACCCGGAAAAGGTACTTCAACAAGCCAAAGCATTTATCCAGGGTCATCAAGAAAACAATATTATTACTGCTTTGAAGCATTTTCCTGGCCACGGCAGCTCCAGCGAAGACAGCCATTTAGGCATGGTTGACATCACTAATACCTATAACGAAAAAGAATTACTGCCGTATCAGAACTTAATCAATGATTCAGAAGTTGATATTGATATGATAATGACAGCCCATATTGTTAACAGAGAAATTGATCCTGATTTTCCAGCTACTCTTTCTCCTCTTTTTCTTCAGGACATTCTTAGAAACCAATTAAATTTTGAAGGTGTTATAGTATCTGACGATATGCAGATGAAAGCCATTGAAGAAAACTATGGATTTGAAGAATCTGTAATTAAAGCTATCAATGCTGGATGCGATATTCTAATTATTTCCAATAATGGTCAGAGCTACAGCGATGAAATTATTTACCAAGTAAGAGATATTGTTTTTGAAGCTGTAAAAAAAGGAAAAATCTCCAAAGAACGCATCGAGCAATCCTTGGAGCGTATTAACCAATTAAAGAAAAAATACAAAATTATTACTGACTAATTTCCAGAAGCTCTACCTCAAAAATCAGAAAAGCATCTGGCGGAATTAACTCTCCGGCTCCGGTTGAGCCGTAGCCAAGCTGCGGAGGAATGGTTAATTTCCTTTTTTCGCCTATTTTCATCCCTAAAACTCCTTCATCCCAGCCCTGTATAACTTGGCCAGCCCCTAAGGTAAAAACAAAGGAACTGCCTCTGTCCAAACTGGAATCAAATTTTGTTCCGTCTTCCAGCCAACCCGTGTAATGAACGCTTACCTCATCGCCATTTTTGGCTTCCTGTCCACTTCCCTCCTCTAAAATCTCTACTTGTAAATCTTGGGTTCTATTTTCTTTTCCCTGATTTACAATTTCCTCTTGCCCCGCTTGACTTATAGCTTTTTCTTTTTCTGAAAGAGTTTCTTCCGGTTTTTGAGATAAATAATAAAAACCAAAAATAAGAACTACTAAAAACACGATGGGTAAAATAGCTTTATTCATATTTTTTTTATTTCAAAAATCTTATTTTTCTGTTTGAACCCTTTAATCAATTTAATTTCAGATTCAGAAACTTTGAAATAAGAAGCTAAAACTTCCATTACTTCTTTATTAGCTTGACTTTTAACTGGTGGGGCTTTTACTTTTATTTCTAAACTATCATTAGATTTTTTAATTATTTCCTTTTTTTTGGAATTAGGAAAAACCTTTACTTTTATAATCATCTTTTATTCTTAAACATTTTTCTTAATTCAATTTTGGCTTGTTCTAAAATTTTCTTTTGTTCTTTATCTAAATTTTTCCCAGCCCGGTTAATATAGAAATTTAGCATTGACATAGCTGATTGGAAGGACTTGGCTTTTCTTCTGGTGCTTTCTCCGGCTGATTGCTTCAAAGATAAAGCAATCTTTCTAGGATTCTTAAAAGTGAAAACCCCTTCTTCTAAATCAAGCGCATTGCTGTGTTTGGTTACCCTGTCCGACCAGTATTTTTTTTTATTCTTTGATACTATATTCATCCTTATTTATATTATCAAAATTCATTTTATTTGCAAAAAGGTAAGAAAGCATAAGGACAGCAGCTAAAATAAAAGCTATTTTGAAAAAATATTCAGTAGGAAAAATCAAAGAAAGCAATATCAGAATGGGCAGAAAAACAATCCTAGCAATATGGTAAAGAATTTCCTGAACAAAAATAAATACACTTTTAGCAGAAACTTTTTTCGCAATCTTATAATACTGGCTAGCCCAGGCAACCATAAGAGGAGAATAAATAATCTTGCCACTGATATGGCTGCCAATGATTAATAAAGGAACAGCTAAAAATGGCCTTGCTACCCAAATCATTGAAGACAAAACAGAACTAAAAGCAATAGTAGTTCGTCTTTTTCCTTTATCTGACAAGAATCCTGCGCAATAAGCTGTTAGTATGCTTATAAAAATACCCAAAGATATTATTCCTCCAAAAACTTGAATGTTACCAATAACTAAGAATATAAACAGGGGCCAGATAATTCTATCAACCATTGTCTCTGCCCCGTAACCAAGGGCAACTTTGTTAAAAGGGCGCAAATCTTTGTTCTTCAAAAGATTCCAAACTAGATGATTACTTAATTTTGCAGGGAATTTTCTTTTTGAAACAAAGAACAAGGGTAAAACAGACAGAAATAAAACAATGCTTCCAACAATAAAATTTATTTTGAAACCTAAAAAACCAATGATTAATCCTCCTATAACAGGAGCGGAAAATTCAAATACTTTTCCGATTGCATCCCGCGCTCCAAGCTCATAGCCAATATGTTTTCCACTAACAGCATCAGTAAATTTAAGATGATAGCCAGTATTGAATAAAAACATGTGAACTGCTGTCAGAAAAGGAAGCACATAAAACAGAAAGGGAACGCTGACAATAAAACTCAAACCTAAATAATAAGCAATCAAGAAGGGTATGCTTACCAAAAGCATCATTTCATCGCTGATTTTTCTTAATAAGGGTATTATTAAAAAAGCTATCATAATGAAAAACAAGGAAATAAAGAAATAGAAGAGCAGTATTTTCCAAAAAGGAAAACCTAACTTCCAAAAGTAAATAGGAATAAAAATATTAATAAGCCCTTTTCCGAAATAAGACAATCCCAAAGTTAAATAAAGAAAATTGGTTTCCCTGCTCCCAAAAAAATGAAATCTATGAATATTAAAACTCATATTTTTATTATTCTACCAAAAAACCGTCATTTTGACGAGATTTAAATAAAAAAATAATGGAGACTATCGCTCCATCTTACTCGTCATAGAATGTCATACGTTCTCGGGATTTATGCACATATTTGATTATCTTTTCGCAGTCAGGATCTTTGCCTTCTTGAAGCACTTTTTCCAAAATTTCGCGAGAAACGGCTAGAGTAACTTCGTGGGTGCGACCATAACGACCTTTGTTTGTTAGAGTGCGATTCACAATACCTTCGTCCTGCATTTCTGCAAGAAGATCATACACCCGTCTCTGCACTAATGGGTCCGTGCTCGTGATTTTACATAGTTCACAATATTTTGTAAAAACTTGACCAGTAGTATGTTTGTGCTTTAGTCCCTTCAGCTCTAAAGCCATAACACTGATAACTAATATTCTTTTTGTTAAACCAAGGTTTCGTATGGCTTGGGCCGTTCTGTCAAACTCAATTGTATCGTATGCGTCTCTTACAGTATATTCTGTAATGAATTGACTGCTTCTTGCAATAGTTTCTTCTGCTGAAACTCGTAAAAGATTTATGGCTTTACGGATATCACCATTATGCTCGCTTATTATAAGACCTGCACACAATTCTATGACCCCCCTGGAGACTACTTCCTTAAAGAAGGCCTGTTCGGCACGATCGCGAAGAATATTTTTGATCTGTTCTACGTCATAGACGGGAAAATATATCTCTTGCATATTCCAAGAACTCAAGATGGCAGGATCTAGAATTTCTGTAGTATTTGCATCGTTGGCAATTCCGATCATTGCAATCTTACTTTTGGAAAGTTGCATCCTGGTTAAGCTATACAGAAGGTCATTCCCGTTTCTTTCTTCTTTCCGAATGCATCTGTCAATTTCGTCAATGATAATAACCAATGTTATGTTTAGATCATCTAGTTTTTTCTCGAATCTGCTGAAAAGTTCTCCAAAAGTAATGCCAGTAAGAGGAAAAACTTTTCTGTCGGTGAATCCAATTTGATCACAAAGGTCAATCACAACCTTATAAGCTGTTCCTAACTTGCGATAATTTGCATAACAGATAGTTATCGAATATTTTGCAAGTTCTAAAGAAACCAATTTTGCGACAGCAGTTTTACCGGTCCCATTTGGGCCATAAAAAAGTAAATTTGAGCATTTACGTCCCCTTAATAAAGGAGCAAGGGTTTCGCCAGCTTGTCTTACTTGTTTTTTTCTATATTTCTCAAGAGATTCTGGTGGAAAAAAATCTTCTGTTAAAGTGTCTGGATTCTTGATTACGCAATCATTTTTTATGACATTCTCAAAAATTTCATCTAATATTCCTTTATTTTCACCCATTTGATACACCCACCCAGGCAGGAAACCTTTTAGATTTCCTATCTGGATAGGTGTATACTAATTTTTAAAAGAACTATTTAATTCTAAACTAAAGAACAGCTTCAGTTTATATTTTACAAACAAAAAGTCAAGCTTTGGAAAATAAAAAACTGCACACTAAATTTAATGCAGTTCTTTATTTTATCAATAGGATTTCTAATAACATAAGTAAAGCTCCCAGAAGAGAAAAAATCAAGGCCGCAACCCACCATCTTATTTTTATTTTTAGAATATTCATTAAAATGAAGTTATTTGAGTAATGACTATGGCTATAAGAATAATAAAGAAAGCTATAAATTTTTTCCATTGAAAGCTTTCTTTAAGAAAAACAATAGCTGCGAAATAAACAAGAATGGGCTGTAAAGAGAATAAAAGAACAGTATATATAATACCAGAAATCTGATAGCTAAAATAATATAAAATCCAAGCCACTGAAGTCAGAACATTGGTTAAAACTAACAAAGAAAAAGCTTTAGCAGATACTCTCTCGTAATGCCGAAAAAATAAGGGACCAAGAATTAAAGCAATAGCTCCAGAACGTACTAGTTCAAGTGAGATTGGATTCCAAACAGTTAAAAGTTCTTTTGCTATAATTGCTCCTAAGGGTGAAAGAGTAATTACACATAGCAAAAAAGGAAGCGTATTCTTGGCAATTTTAAAATGATCTTTCTCCCAGTATGAGGAAATAACTGCTAAGGAAGCAATAAGAGCCAGAAAAATGACAATGAAATTGCGTTCATCAGTGAAAATAAAACTTGCCAATATAATAAGGGGAATATTCTTTAAAAGAGCAATGGTTTGTATTTCGCTAAGCCGGTCATCATCAAGAGCGCGATAGAAAATAAGATTTGTAGTAATAGAAAGAGCGATGGAAATCAGAATGAGCCAAAGTAATTTTCCGTAAAACAAACTCAAAGACAGAGGCGGCTGGAATATTAAAAAGATAATCAGTGTAATAAAAAAGATTAGCGGAAAACTAACTCCCGTATAGGTTTTGAAACTCACCCGGCGAACTGATAAAACAACTTTATCAAGGGTAAACGAACCGGCCTGCAAAACTGCCGCCAAAAATGGAAAAATAAAATTCATATTTTATTATTTTATCAAAAAATCATAACTATTGGAAGATCAAAATAAAAAAATAGTGGACATCGGCTCTTTACCGCACCACAATTTTACTTTCCAGTTGTTAAACACTCAGTGTCTAACACTCCAAACTTAATTTAACTATAATTCTACCTTTTATTTCGAAGATAATCTTCAAATTCTTTTGTGTTTCTTACGTTACGCTCAAATACGGCCTTATAAAAATCTACGCTAAGCACCCCGTTTTTATACCCACCCCTGTCATCTAACCAGGCCTTTTTAAGTTTAAGGATGGTAATCTTTTGCTCTCTTGTAATGTCTGAAGAATCCGGCATATTGTAATCGTTTATGGCCATTCCTTTCTCTCCAAACCATATATCTATCTTCCATTCACCGGACGGCTGGATAGATCGAAGTCCAACATAATACGCATGAGGAAAACGTATTCTGTCTTTCAAATGATCTCTTCGCAGCTCTCTATAATTATTGAATTGAACTTTTCGAATAGTTGGAATTAAAGCAAATTCTCCAAGAATACCCGCTACTTTATCCATATCAAGTTCCTTCATATATGTATTGATATCAATATCATGCCAAACCATAAGTCCATTTTTAACACTTCCAATGAAAACCGGCTCTGAAATTTTTTTTAGTATTAGGACAACCCCAAGTTCATTAATGATCTTTTTAGCTTCTCTTTGAAGCTCATCTGCATGTCTTAAAAGTTCGTTATCTGATTGTTCTTTAGACATATTTTCTGGATTATTTTTGATTCTTATTTTTTATTATCTCTAAAAACCACTCATAAATACCAAATATCCAAGTTCCGGCTGCGACACTGCGACTCGAACCGTCTCAGCCGCCCTAGCGCCGTTCGAATCCCAGATGGGTAAAGTATCCTGGATGCAAACTTTTTTCAAAAAATGTGAGGGGCAAACTAGTCACTCGGTGTGTAATATGTTGGCTGAGTAAATCGAATGGGTGATTTCTTGTCCTAAGCAAATCTCTTTTAAAACACTTACTTAAGATTGTTGTTTTTAGTCATTTGCCAAGCTTTTGCGCGCAAATATGCAATACATTTATTCCTTTTAAAAAGCAATCCTTATAAACTATCTCTTCTGTTCTGTTTTCTCCGAAATTAAGCTATTGAGTATTTTTTTGACAAGTTCAATACTGTCCCAATCAAATATAGAAATCGGCATTGCGTTTCTATTCAATTTTTTAATCTTTTCCGTTACTTTAACAGCAACATCGGGTAAAACCGCGTCTTTTTTACTTACAATAAGATATTCCGGCTTTTCCAAAAGCAGCTTACTGTATGCCCCCAACTCGTTGCGTACCGTTTTATAATCTGCAACCGGGTCTGCGGAATCTGCAGCAACAAGATGAAATAGAATTTTAGTGCGTTCTATATGCCGTAAAAATTTGATGCCAAGACCTTTGCCCCTGGACGCACCATCAATAAGCCCGGGAATATCAGCAATTATTAAATCATAATAAACTCCCAGATTCGGCTCCAAGGTCGTAAACGGATAATTTGCCACTTTACTTTTGGCGTTGGTCAACTCATTAAGTAAGCTTGATTTACCTACGTTGGGCAGTCCTATAAATCCCACATCGGCAATCAGTTTTAATTCAAGATGGAATTCAAATAATTCTCCCTGTTCCCCATATTCAAACTCTTTCGGTGTTGTATTAATTGCTGACCGAAAATGAAAATTCCCTTTTCCCCCATGTCCGCCATTAGCAATTACTGCGAGCTGGCCGATTTTAGTTATCTCAATGTCTTTACCTGTTTTTAGATTATGAGCCACGGTTCCGACAGGAACCGGCAAAACCAGATCATCTGCATTGTTGCCGTCGCGAAATTGCGAACGGCCGTCCTGACCGTTTTCAGCCTTAAATTCTTTTTTAAAACGGAACTTACCAAGCGCGCTTAAATCAGAAACCCCTTCAATATAAATACTGCCGCCCTTGCCTCCGCTGCCACCGACCGGACCCAAAGACATCAAGTTTTTGTTAAATGCCACCGCTCCCCTTCCTCCCCATCCCGCTATTATACGTATTTTTACATCATCAATAAGCATATTGTCAGTATAAACTATTTTAATTAATATTAAAAATTAAATATTTAAAAATAATCGAAAAAATCAAGCTCGAAAATGAGCTTGATTTTCATCTGTATATTTTGCTGAACCAATAAATCCTTAAATGCGGACTACGTTTGTTGCGTTGGGTCCCTTTGGAGAATCAGCTTTTTCAAAAGATACTCTATCGCCTTCTTTCAACTCTTCGTAATTTACGCCCTTAATTTCATTTTTATGAAAAAAGAGATCTTTTTCTTCTCCGTCAACGGTAATGAATCCGAATCCTTTTTCTGTCACAATTTTTTTGATTGTTCCTTCCATGATTATAAAGTTAATTTAATTAATGTTTTAAGGTTTTAT
>CAZTQA010000004.1:0-38609 GCA_964615205.1 uncultured Candidatus Saccharibacteria bacterium | reverse complement strand
GTAAAGCAGTGGCCTTTTAAGCCATTGACGAGGGTCCGATTCCTTCTGGGGGCACCACTTTTTATACAGCTATGGATAGGAAATATAAACAAATCAAACAAATCGTGGAAAAGGAATTAACAGGTGCTGATTCTGCCCATAATATAGACCACGTTACAAGAGTTTATAACCTAGCCCTTTATTTAACTAAGAAAGAAAAGGATATTGATTTAAACGTTCTTAAAACAGCTGTTTTATTGCACGATATTGCCCGAGTCAAGGAAGATAAAGATAATACGGGAAAAACCTGCCATGCAGAATTATCCTCTCGTATGGCAAAAAAAATCCTTAGAAAACTTGATTATTCTGAAGAAGAAATAAAAAAAATTACTCATTGTATTTTAGCTCACAGATATCGTTCCGGAATAAAGCCGGAAACTAGAGAAGCTAAAATACTTTTTGACGCGGACAAGTTGGATAGTCTGGGCGCCATAGGAGTTGCTCGTTCTTTTATTTGGGTAGGGAAAAATAACGCTAAAATCTATACAGATGAAAATATTAATAAATATATTGAAGATAATCTTGGGGGTAAAATTAACGGCAGAATTCAAAACAAGACGAAGCATAGTACTAATATTGAATTCGAAACAAAATTAAAATTTCTGCCTCAAAAAATGCATACTTCGCAAGGCATAAAAATTGCCAAAGAAAGAATCAAATATTTTGAGGGTTTTCTTATCAGACTAAAAAAAGAAATCAAAGGCAGGAAGTAAGATTGCAAGTTTGACATATAATAATTGTGTTAATATATGGTTATCCCATGAAGATATCATGGCAATGAACAGAACCTGGCCATATTACTGATGGCTATAGTTGTTTCTGCGGCTGCGGTGGTGGCTGTGGAAGTGTACTTTATAAGTCCACAAGTAGAAGACAATACAATACCAATACAGGAAACAGAACCACCAGCATATTCCTATACCGATGAGTGTAATGGGATGTGCGTAGGCGATATCGTGGAGATTAACTTTTCACACAGTCAGGAATATGGAGAAAGACACGCGGTAACGGAAATACTTTTAGTAGACAGTGATTGCAGAGTATGCCTTGAAGATGGACAATGTTGGTGGGTATTTCAAGTCAAAGTGCTTAATCTCACCAACGAAGAGAGAAATGCTTTCTTGCTAGAAAAACAATCTGATATTGAAACCATTTTAACCAATGAAAGATTTTTGACTTTACAAGTCGGAGACGAAGTAATCTTTACAGAAAAAGCCAGAGAAGTTCTTCGCCATGTAGATTATCGATTTGAAGCGCAAACGGTTGAAGGGATAAATCAAGAATACGAGACGATAAAAATCCAAAATGACTGGTTTTCAAGATACTGGTTCAGGACGATAGATTCGTAGAATCAAGCAAGTAGTCAGTTTTTAACTGGCTTCTTTTTTGATTTAAGGGGAGAAATTTGCTAAGATAATAGAATATAAATAGAGCATGAATATAGGATTTTTTACCAATATTTACACTCCTACGGTGAGCGGGGTTGTCACCATAATAGAGAACTACCGCAAGGAACTGGAAAAGCAGGGTCACAAAGTGTATATTTTTGCAGCCAAGCAGCCGGAATACAAAGATAAAAATCCCAGAGTTTTTCGGTTCCGTTCAGTGGATTTAAGCTATGAAATAGCTTATCCTCTTCCCATACTTTATTCTTACCGCATAAGCAGAATGATTAAAAAACTAAACTTAGATGTGGTTCATACACATCATTTTTTAGTTTGTGGTCAAATCGCCTGGTATTATGCCAAGAAATTCAATATTCCTCTGGTTTTTACCCATCATACCAGATACGATCTCTATACTCATTATCTTCCTTATGTGCCCAAAGAGATAAGCAAACCATTGGCTTTGTCTCTGTGCGCCTTTTTTGCTAATTCCTGCGATACTGTTATTGCGCCTACACAGGATATTAAAGATTCGCTTTTGGTCAATAAGGTTAAAAAACCTATAATTGTTCTTCCTTCAGGAATAGACATAGAAAGATTTTCCCAGTACCGGGAAGAAAAAATAAGAGAAAAGTATAATATAGATAAAAACAAAATCGTTTTGATCAGTGTTTCCCGGCTGGCACCGGAAAAAAATATTTCCTTTTTACTCAAAGCTTTCAAAAAAATACACTTAAAAAATCCCCAAACTTGTTTTATAATAGTAGGGGATGGACCTTCCCAAAAAGATTTAAATAAAGAAGCTGAAAATCTGGGTTTGAAAAAAGAGATTATATTTACGGGCAGTGTTGACCAAAAAGAAATACCTTTTTATTATAAAGCAGGCGACATTTTTATTTTTAGTTCCTCTTCAGAAGTTCAGCCCACTGTTATCACTGAAGCCATGGCTTCCGGGCTTCCTATTGTGGCAGTTAAAGCCTGTGGAGTAAAAGATGTTCTTGAAAATAAAGAAAACGGTTTTTTAGTTCCAGATAATCTTCAGAAATTCAGCCAAGCCGTCCTTAGATTAATCAATAATGAAAACTTAAGAAAAGTCATTTCTCAAAAAGCCAAAGCCGCAGCTAAAGAATTTTCAGTTGAAAAAGCCACCAAAAAATTAATTAAAATTTATCAAGATGACATTAATTTACTATCTTAAAATGTTAAGAGTAAGAGACTGGATAAAGATGGTTTTTTGGATTCCTCTGGCAGGAACATTATTAGCCCAAGGATGTTTAAATGATTTGTTTCTGATGGCTGGAATTAGTTTTTGTCTATTAAGCTACGGATACGCCATCAATAATTATTTTGATATAGAAATTGATAAAAAAAATAATAGAAAAATAGAAAATAATACAAATCCTTTAGCTAAGGGATTTGTATCCAAGAGAAATATTTTAATGATTATTCTGTTCTTGCTTTCAATGCCTATTTTCATTAGTTTTAAAATAAATTTTATTGGATTCATAATTATTCTATTAACAGCTATTGGATTTACTCTTTATTCTGTAAAAATTATCCGTTTAAAGGAAAGGCCATTCATTGATATTATGACTATAAGTATTTTTGCAGGATTCCTGCCCTTTTTAGCGAGTGTTAAATTAATAGGAGGAATAATTGATTTGCATTTCATCCTTATTGCCGGACTACTTGCTTTGCTATGTGGAAATGAAGTTCTGGCTCATTATATTAGAGATTATGAAGAAGATTTTGGGAATACCAACACAACAGCCATTAGAATCGGGAAAGAAAAGAGTTATTTTGTTTTATTTCTTTTTCTTATTGTTTCTTTAGCTTTATTTGAGTTTATAATTTTAAAATACTATCCGGGCACTCAATGGTGGATGTTCTACTCATGCTTGTTTATTCTAATATTCTGGTGGACTCCTTTAAGATTAGTAAACGAAATTTTAAAACAAAGAATAAGTAAAAGAAATATTTTCTCCTATGGTTTACTTATACCAAATATAGTTTACGGAAACGCAGTTAGAATTTATCAAAATAGAATTAGA
Organism: uncultured Candidatus Saccharibacteria bacterium; assembly: GCA_964615205.1. Classification (GTDB taxonomy): domain Bacteria; phylum Patescibacteriota; class Minisyncoccia; order Minisyncoccales; family JAGMDC01; genus CAZTQA01. The sequence continues at coordinate 35,134 of CAZTQA010000004.1, read as the reverse complement.
AAATTTTTTGATTAAATAATTATGAAAAAATCTATTTTTTATTCTTTATCATTGCTTATTGGATTAATTCTTTTTTTTATTGCTCTCAAAGAAATAGGACTGGAAAATCTTATTTCAGCTTTAGGAGAAGTTTCCTTAATCCAGTTTTTAATTGCTTTAGGAGCTATGTTTTTAGCTTTTTTGATTGGAACTTTGCGCTGGAAAATCATTATCGATAGCCAGCTAGATAAACCGCTTTGTTTTAAAGATGTCTTTATACCCCGTGTTGTCGGGTTTTCTATTAATTATCTTACCCCGGTTGTTTTCGCCGGAGGACAGCCTGTTAAAGCTTATATTGTCAAAGAAAGAAATAAATGCTCTTTGGAAAAAGTAATTATCTCTATTATCTTGGAGGAAGCCATTTTCCTAAGTATTCTGTTCGTATTTGTTATTTTGGGAGTAATTTTTCTTTTTACTTCTTTTAATCTTCCCTCTCTTTTGAAAAATATTGTTTTTCTTATAACTTTTTTCTGTTCTATTATTTTTTTTCTTTTCTATTATAGAATACTTAGAAAAAAACCCGACAGAAGAGGATTTTTCACATTTTTCATAGAAATGCTTCGTTTAGATAAAATAAGCGCTATCAATAATATTAAGGAAAAAGTGGCTGATATAGAAAAAGAAATCTTTTATTTTTTTAAAAAACAAAGAAAAAAACTAATTTTAGTTTCTTTTCTGACTGTAATAGAAATTCTCTTCCTTATTCTTGCTTATTATTTAATAATCTCTTATTTAAGCCCGGGATTGAATTTAATTGAGGTTTTTTCTATCAATTCTTTAATAAATATAGTTTATTTTATTCCTATTCCAGCAGCTTTGGGAAGTTTTGAATGGAGCCAGGCCTTGATTTTTAATGTTTTTGGGTTAAGTTTAAACACAGGAATAGCTTTCAGCTTGATAGTAAGAATATTGAATTTAATTTTAGTCAGTATTGGTATCCTACTCCTGGTTCACTTTGAAGTTAAGACTTTGGCTGAAAAGATCGGGGAAGGGATTAAAAAATTAATAGATATTTTTGAATAATCTTGCTATTATAATATAATTATGAATTTTAAAAAATATAGTTTTCAAATCGCCATAGTTTTATTTATAATTGTTATGGCTTCTTTTATAAGCTTTGAGGTTGGTTTTAATTACGGCGAGAAAGAAGGATTAAGGAAAATCACTCCTGACCAAGATTTAGACCTTTCTCTTTTTTGGGAGGCATATCATGTTTTAGAAGATAAATATGCCCACAGTCAGAATTTTGATGCCAAAGAAATGGTTTACGGAGCTATAAAAGGTATGGTGGAGAGCTTAGGGGATCCTTACACTGTTTTCTTTGATCCTGATGAAGCTAAAGTTTTTGAAGAAGATGTTAAGGGCGTATTTGAGGGCATAGGAGCTGAAATAGGCATCAGAGATGATCATCTTACTATTATTGCTCCTTTAGAGAATACGCCGGCTCAGAAAGCAGGCCTGCTAGCGGGAGACAAAATCCTTAAAATAGACGATACCTCTACTCTCAATCTTAGCGTAGACAGAGCAGTTCAATTAATCAGGGGAGCTAAAGGAACAGAAGTGATTTTAACTATTTCCAGAGAGGACTGGGACCAGGTAAAGGAAATTACCATAAAAAGGGGAGTTATAGAGATTCCTTCTTTGAGATGGGAGATAAAAGAAGAAAACATTGCCTACATTAAGCTTTATCAGTTTTCTGAAAATGCCGAATGGGATTTCAGGGAAGTTGCTTTAGATATTATTAATTCTCCGACTGAAAAAATAATCTTAGATTTGCGCAATAATCCGGGTGGATATTTAGAAGTGGCCCAGTATATCAGCGGATGGTTCCTGGAAAAAGGTCAGATAGTGGCTATTGAAGATTTTGGCAGCAATCAGGAACAAAAAATTTACAAATCTAAAGGTCCCAGTGATTTGGAGCCTTATCCTATAGTTGTTTTAATCAATCAGGGTTCTGCTTCTGGATCTGAAATTTTAGCGGCTGCTTTAAGAGATAATCGGGGGATAAAATTAATAGGGGAAAAGTCATTCGGTAAAGGAACAGTCCAAGAGTTGAAATCTTTGCAGGAAGGAAGCTTAAAGATTACTATTGCCAATTGGCTTACTCCAAATGGAGAAATAATTACAAATAAAGGATTAGAGCCGGATGTTGAGGTAGAATTGACTGAAGATGATTTTAACCAAGGAAAAGACCCTCAATTAGACAAAGCGGTTGAAATTTTAAATCAAATGTAGTAGAATAAGAAAAGTTATGAAAGTCATTCTTTTAGAAGACATAGAAAATATTGGAAAACGATATGAGGTTAAAGAAGTGGCAGACGGTTATGCCAGGAATTTTTTGATTCCTAAGAACCTAATTAAGTTAGCCACTGAAAAAAATCTTAAATGGCTGGAAATCCAAAAGGGACAATTAGAAAAAGAAGCTGAACAATCGCTTAAACAAATTGAGGAAATTGTATCTAAGATAGACGGACAGGAAATTACTTTAGCTGTAAAAATAGGGCAGGAAGGACAGCTGTTTGAATCTATTACCAGTCAGAAAATAGCTGATAAGTTAAAAGAAACCGGTTTTGAAATTAGAAAGAATCAGATTATTTTAGAAAATCCCATTAAAGAAGTAGGCGAGTTCCCAATTAAAATTAAATTTGACCATAACTTAGAAGCTGAAATCAGAATAATAATTACCGAAGAAAAATCTTAATGGCTAAAACTAGATTTATTTTTGTTGCTGGTGGTGTAATGTCAGGTATTGGCAAAGGGGTAGCCACTGCTTCGATAGGAAAAATACTCCAAAGTAAGGGCTTTAAAGTAACTGCTGTCAAAATTGATCCTTATATCAATGTTGACGCAGGAACAATGAATCCCGTAGAGCACGGGGAAGTCTTTGTGACTGATGACGGGACAGAATGCGATCAGGACATTGGAAACTATGAAAGATTTTTAGAAGAAGATTTATCAACTATTAATTATATTACCACGGGCAGGGTTTACCAATCCGTTATTAATCAGGAAAGGAACTTAGACTATGGAGGAAGATGTGTTGAGGTTGTTCCCGATATTCCCAACGAAGCCATATCTCGGATATTAAAATCAGCTCAAAAAAACAAAGCTGATTTTGTTTTGATTGAAATTGGAGGAACAGTAGGCGAATATCAGAATATGTTGTTTTTAGAAGCAGCCAGAATGATGAAATTACGTTATCCCCAGAGAGTTCTTTTTATTTTAGTCAGCTATCTGCCTGTTCCTAAAATGATTGGGGAAATGAAAACTAAGCCTACTCAATACGCAACCAGAACCTTAAATTCAGCCGGCATACAGCCAGATATAATCTTGGGAAGATCGTCTGTTTCTTTAGATGAACCCAGAAAAAAGAAAATATCTGTTTTTTGTAATGTAGATCCCAAAGACGTTATTTCCGCTCCGGACATAAAATCAATATATGAAGTTCCGGTTAATTTTGAAAAAGAAAACTTAGGCAACCAGATTCTCAAAAAATTTAATTTGAAATCTAAGAAAAGTGATTTAAAAAAATGGCAGCAAAGGGTAAACGTGATTAATCAAAAGAAAAAGCCAGTTAAGATCGGCATTGTAGGCAAATATTTTGAAACAGGCAAATTCACTTTAATGGACTCATACATCTCGGTTATTGAAGCAGTTAAGCATGCTTCATGGTTCCATAAAAGAAAGCCCGAGATTTACTGGCTTTCAGCTGAAGAGTTTGAAAAGAATCCTGGTTCCCTAAAAAAACTAAAAAAATATGATGGTATTATTGTTCCAGGGGGATTCGGAAACAGGGGAATAGAAGGCAAAATAAAGGCTATTCAGTTTTGCAGAAAAAATAGAATTCCTTTTTTAGGGCTTTGTTTGGGGATGCAGTTGGCTGTGGTTGAATTTGCCAGAAATGTCTGTAATCTCAGAAAAGCCAATTCTACTGAATTTGCGGCTAAAACATCCTATCCTGTGATTGATGTAATGCCGGAACAAAAAGTTCTTTTAAGAGAGAAAGAATACGGCGGAACTATGCGTTTAGGCGCTTATAATTGTGAGTTTAAAAAGGGCACCAAGAGCTGGCAAGCCTATGGTAGGGTAGATTGTGTCTCTGAACGTCATAGGCACCGCTACGAGCTAAATAATGAGTTTAGAGACGTCTTAAAAGAAAAGGGGTTGGTTATGGCTGGTTTAAATCCGGAAAAAGATCTGGTTGAGATCGTGGAATTAAAAAGCCCTTCGGCAGGCTCGGGGCAGGCACATCCCTTTTTCGTGGGAGTACAGTTTCATCCAGAGTTCAAGTCAAGGTTTTTACATCCTCATCCCATATTCAAATCCTTTATTGGGGCTTCTCTACGTTAACTATTTTAACCATTCTCTGAGTATTATCAAAATTTTTCTTCCTCTTGGTTATAAATTTTACTTTTCCTTCTTTAACAGCATAAAGAGTGTCATCATTTCCTCGTTTGACGTTTTTTCCAGGAAGAAACTTTGTTCCTCTTTGGCGAACAATAATACTGCCGATCTTGGCTGTTTGGCCGTCATAAAGCTTAACTCCTAAATATTTTGGTTGGGAATCCCTTCCTAACTTTGTAGCCCCCGTGGCTTTTGTTTTAGACATATAAATTATGTTAGCAAAGATTATTCAATTTGTCAAAAGAAATCAGGAAGACATAATATTATTCTTAGGAATAGCTTTAATCTCTCTGCTTTCTTTTGTCATTGGCTATTTAATATGAAGATAGCTGTAATTGGAGCGGGAATAACAGGATTGTATTTAAGTTGGAAACTGTCCTTGCGCGGTTACAAAGTAACCATTTTTGAACAAAAAAGAGGAGTGGGCAAAGAATGCTGTTCCGGACTCTTTAGCCACAGAATTCTTGATTTCATTCCTCAAAGCAAAGAAATAATTGAAAAAGAAATCAACAAAACAATTATTCATTTTCCTAAGAAAAGTATAGAAATAATCTTTAACAAACCTTTTTTTATAATCAACCACTTCATCTTAGACAACATATTACTTAATCAGGTTAAGCAATTCCAAATAGAGATAATCCTTGGTTCTAAGGTGAAAAAAATTCCCCAGGGTTTTAACAGAGTTATTGGCTGTGATGGAGCCGATTCTATAATTAGAAAAGAACTCCATTTACCAGAACCAAGACTTTATTTAGGCATCCAAGGATTTTCAGATGGAAAAACAAATCAAAACTATGTTGAAACTTGGCCTACCCATTCCGGGTTTATCTGGAAAATCCCCAGAACTAATCAAACAGAATATGGAATAATGGAAGCAGTGCCAGAAGCTAAAAAAATCTTCCAAAAATTTTTAAATAAAAATAGAATATCTTTGAACAATCAAAAAGCAGCTTTAATCCCAAACCATATTAAACCAATTATTCCCAAAAAGTCAAACATAACTCTTTGTGGTGATGCAGCTGGGGTAACCAAGCCTTGGTCGGGCGGGGGAGTAATATGGTCTTTAATATCCGCAGACATTCTCTTGCGTAATTTCCCAAATTTTGTAAAATATAGAAAGGAAATGAATAATTTTTTTATACCTAAACTTATTCGTTCAAATATAATTAAAAAATCGGTTTATTTTTTCGGAAAAAGAATGCCATATTTCTTACCTAAAAAATATACTATTGAAAGCGATTTTTTATTTTAAAAAGATGAAAAAAATACCTAATCATGTAGTTGTCATTCCGGACGGTAATCGCAGATGGGCCCGTTCCCAAGGCCTTAAACCTTGGCTGGGCCACACATATTCTATAGAAAACACTAAAGCTATTTTTGAAGAAGCCCTAAGAATGGGTATTCCTTGTTTTTCTTTTTGGGCTTCTTCCCGGGATAATCTTACCAAAAGAACTAAAGCTGAAGTTAGCTTACTTTTGAATTCTTTTAAAAAGGAATTCACTAGATTGGCAAAGGATGAACAAATTCATAAAAATAAAGTCAAAATTAATATTTTAGGTGACTGGCGCAAACAATTTCCTGTAGAAGTAAAAAAACCCATGGAAAAAGCTATAGAAGTGACTAAAAAATACAATAAATTTAATTTAAATTTACTTATAGCTTATAGTGGCATAGAAGAATCTATCCAAGCATTAAGAGCTATAAGCAAGGAAGGAATAAGCCAGATTACGCCTCAAGTCATTAAAAATTATCTCTACACCAAAGATCTACCAGCTGTGGATTACTTAATCCGCACAGGAGGAGAGCCCCATATGTCTTCTGGATTTATGATGTGGGACATTGCTGATGCCCAGATGTATTTTTCAGACAAACTCTGGCCTGAATTCACTATCAATGATTTTAGGAAAGCCATTAAAGAATACGAAATACGCGGCCGCCGCTTCGGCAAATAACCTTGACTTATATAATGTAAAAATTCCAAGGCAGGAAATTCCCACCCTGATCTTTTTTTATTTGATTTTTTGCTGTATTTGATTATACTATTATTAGATCGTAATAAGATCTATATGGAGTAAATAAAAATGGACTATGGAATTGGAATGCAAAAGGCTCGAAAAGCCTTAAATAAATTATGGCAGAAGATGCAATGCGATGGATTTGTCGGTCGCCTTTTTGGAAGAAAAAACGAAGGAAACAATCCTTTTCACGGAAGCCATATAACTATGTCAGACGGAAACGAACTTGTCTCGATCTATCAGAGGCCAAACGGTAGATTAGTAGTGCTTGAGTTCTTAATAGCGGAAAATACCTCGTTCGGCACAGAAGTTAGGGAGATCTTAGAAAAAGAAGGTCTGCCAGTAGAAAAATAAATATTTAACCCATTTTTGGGTTTTTTTATTTACTGATTTATTAGAATCTAATTCAAATCCAAAATTGTTTCCCAAAATCCGCGATCGCGTATTTTTGGCAACAATTCATTGACTTATAGGTATTTTTATTGTATAAAATAGGAAGAACAAAATAGGAGTAGGTGATAGATGAGATGATATTTGGAATATTGAGGACGTTTCGGGATAGCTCGAGAGGCTATAATCCGAATGTAGCAAATATCGTGAGAGAATGACTGGATACAGGAGTAAATCATATTGTAGTAGTTGTTTCAGACCCCTTAGATAAAGAAAATACAGATCAAGTAATACTGAAAGCTTTTGCCAACGATGAAAGAGTATCAGCTATAAGAATAAATAGCCAACGCGCTCCAGATTTCTGGGCTGTAGCCATAAACGAAGGAATACGATACTTAGCTCAAAAATTCGAGATAGAAGAGAACGACGGATTGCTTATTTTCAGCAATGAAAGAATTCTTGGATACGGGAGTCAGCGCAGTAGGTCTTAAATTTCCTGGTTTTACAAGCAGATCTTATGAATTTCCGAGAAACACTTGTACTCTGTGGAGTTTCATAGAAATATTGCTCTTAGGAGGGTTTTCAGATGAATGTGACACACTAGGAGGAATGGAAGATTACCATATGATCAAGGTACTCCAATCCAAAAGAAGACTTTATATAATGATCGGTAGTCCAGAAACAAAAATTTCAATCTATGGATAAAATCGACAAATTATTTCAAGGCAGGAAATTCCCAACTTGATTTTTTTTATTCTTTGAGGCTGTGAAATTTTTTATGAGTATCTCTTAATTTCTTAGAAGTAACGTGAGCGTATATCTGCGTAGTAGCAATATTTTTATGGCCTAAAAATTCTTGAACTTCTCTTAAATCTACACCTTGCATTAAAAGATCAGTCGCAAAACTATGCCTTAAGGTATGTGGGCTGGTGAAACTCGGAATGCCAGCTAACAAAGCATATTTTTTAACTATATTTTCCACAGAACGTCGAGAAAGCCGTCTAGAGGCCTTCTTAGGACCCTTATAATTAATAAAGAGGGCTTTTTCTGCGTCATCCCTTTTGTCTAAATATTTTTTTAGCCAATTCACAGCCCGATTTGATAAATACACAGGACGAGGTCTATTACCTTTGCCAATCACTACAATTTCTAAATATTTTGTTTCCGGGGTGATTTTAACTTGTTCTTTATTTAAACTAACTAATTCTGCCACACGGAGACCAGTGGAAAATAAAACCTCTAAAATGGCTTTATCTCTTAAATCAGTAATACTAGAAGTTCTAGGGATTTCTAATAAATTTTTGACTTGACTAAGGTTGAGAAAGTTAACAACTCTTTCGTCCGATTTTGATTTTGCGAGTTTTATTTTTTCCGCAGGCAAGGAAAGGATATCCTTATTAGAGAAATACTTTAAAAGATTGCGTAGAGCGATAAGGTAATAATTTTGGGTGGATCTTTTTAGTGTTTGTTTATTCATTTTATTAATATGGCGAGACAAAGAGACTCTATAATCCCAAATATGTTTTTCTGTCAATTCATGGGGTTTTATATCTTCTAGTTTATTTTCTTTTAACCAGTAAGAAAAATTATTTAAAAAGCGCGTATAAGTTTCTTGTGTATTATTGCTAAGTCCTTTTTCAATATCCAAATATTCAAGAAAACCCCTTACGTGTTCTAAAATTGGTTTGTTGTTTTTGTTCATATATTATACTTCAATAAACTTATATTATAGGAAGTATGTTATATTCATAATATAACAGCCAAATAGCTGTGTCAATGCTCCCCTGTGGATATCTGGCTAATATTTATCAGAGGTTTTGATGCTCTAATTTGGTATTTATAAAATATTTTATTTCGTCCAAGCAGTTGATAATCCAGGGTTTGAAATTTTCATACCAAATGTCTGCAAGCCAGTCCAATATGCTATAAAACCAGGATTTTAGGGTTGGCCATATCTTTAGAACTATATCTTTAATTTTCTGCCAAACTTTTCTCCATATAGGAATAATCTCATCGCTCCAAATATTCTTCATTTCCTGGGGTAGTCTTTCTATAATGGTTATTATAAAAGATTTATCCTCTTCTAAATCTGAAGGCATATCTACATTTTCTCCAAAACAAAAACTCGGCAGAATAATTCCGCAAATTACCAAAAAGGTTGACATTATTAATATTTTTTTGTAGTCTATATGCATAGTTCTTTAGGTTAAGGTATGGAAAATGTATAGAAACAGTCCTGAATATTCAAGAAATCAGGTTATTATAACGCTTATAATACTGGTTATAAGCGCAATCTGCATACACTTTGGCATCGGCAATGTAATGCCGTAGTAGAAGAGAAAAATAGTTCTCTTCTCCTTTTTTATTATACATTCTTTCAAAACATTTGACAGTAGAGCTATTTTTTTGTAAACTATTTTTACATAGGAGGAGAAACCGAAATGAGAAAACGAAAGATTTTTGATATAGCTGTTATAGTGATCGTCTTCATAATAATTCTGATTGGTTCAATAAATCAATTTTATTCAGGGATAACAATGCTACAAGGAGAAGAAAAATATCTAATATTTCTGGGACAACCTACAGATGAAAAATTAGAGTACAGAGAATGTCAAAACATCCTAACAAGCGAAAGCATTGCATGGCTAAAGATGTTTTCGCCTATACCAACCATCCTTCTTTCAGGGTGGCTGTTTAGAAAACAACTAAAAGTAGTAAGGGAAAGATTCAAAAAAAGCAGATGAACTTCCCTTCTTTTTTATTCAAGACGAGATTTAGCTTCTTTAAGGCGTTTAAGGCACTTCTCTTTTCCCAAAATGGCAGCTATTTCAAAAGGGCTGGCAGAGGCCTTTTTTCCGGTCAAGGCAGCCCTTAACGGCCAAAGCAACTTTCCCCTATCCCCTTCTTTTTCTGTCTCTAACATCAAAAGATTTTCTATATTTTCTTGATTAAACTTTCCTTCCTCTATCTTTGACAATATTTTTTCTGATTTGTCAAGAGAAACCGAAATCTCTTTATCATTCATGTCTTTCCATTGTAATAAATCTTTATTATAGTCCAGTTTTTCCTTAAAAAAGAAATCTGTTAATTCTGGAATTTCTGATAGATATCTTAATCTTTCCTGGTAAATCTTAATTACTTTGATTAAAAAACTGCATCCAATAACTTCTCCCGTATCATTAATTTTGAATTCTGGTTTTTCTCCGAACAAAGAAAAGCTTTCTGGACAATTAACTTTACAGTGGCTAATATCTTTACACTCTATATTTATGGACTCAATCAGTCCTGCTTTAACTAAATAAGGCACAGCTAATTCTGTTAGTCTCCTGTCGGATTTCTGGCGGATATAGAAACCGTTTAAGTAATCTAAACGTTTAATATTAAAAACCGCTCCTCCTTTTTGAATGTTTTCTAAAGAAAATTCTTTGATTAAAGAATTTAAACCATAAATTTCTTTTTCCGTGCCTGGATTCCAGCCCAGGAAAGCCATAAAATTAATTAAAGTTTCCGGAAGATAGCCCTTTTCTCTAAATTCATGCATAGAAGCAGCTCCATGCCTTTTACTTAATTTACTTTTATCCGATCCTAAAACTAAGGGCAGATGAGCATATCGGGGACTTGAGAACCCCAAAGCTTTCTGAATAAGAATTTGCTTGGGAGTATTAGAAATATGGTCTTCTCCCCTAACAACATGGGATATTTTCATTTCGTAATCATCAACTGCAGCGGCAAAATTATAGAAAGGTTTTAACCCTTTGCTTATAATAAAATCCCCTATTAGTTTAGTGTCAAATTCAATTTTTCCCCTCACTGAATCCTGAAAAGATATTTTTTTAATTGATTCAGGAATTTTGAATCTGATTACAAAAGGTTTTTTTTCTTTTAAGTTCTTTTCTATTTCTTTTTGGGATAATTTTCTGCATTTGCCGGAATAAAGAGGAGGTTTGCCTAAAGAAATTTGATATTCTTTTTGAGCTTCTAATTCTTCCTGGGTGCAAAAACAATAATAGGCCTTTTTTTCTTCTAAAAGTTTTTCTAAGTATTTTGCATATATTTCTAAACGCTGGCTTTGTTTGTAAAAAGCATTCCAGTTTAAACCAAGCCATTTCAAGCTTTCTTTTATGTCTTCTTCATATTCCGGTTTGGACCTTTCTATGTCAGTGTCTTCTATTCTTAAGATAAACTTTCCTTTATTCTGCTTGCTGAAAATATAATTAAAAAGAGCTACTCTGGCTGTGCCGATGTGCAAAGAGCCAGTGGGAGAAGGAGCTAATCTTGTAATGATTTTATTAATCATTTTAAATAGTCCATTATATATTCAGCGATAATTTTGCCTGCTTTGGGCCTGGAAAATGATTTTGCCTGCTGGGACATTTTTTTAATAGTTTCTCTTTGAGATATTAAGTGTTTTAATCTTTCTAAAAAGAAATGAGGGGTAAAATTAATTTCTTCTATAACTACAGCTGCGCCGGTTTCTGCATACGTGTAGGCATTCCTTAATTGATGATTCTGGGCCGATTCGGGCAAGGGAATTAAAAAACAGGGTCTGCCTATGGCAGCTATTTCAAAAATACTGCCTGAACCAGCTCTGGAAACCGCAATATCGCAAGCAGCATAAGCGTTTTTAATCTCTTCTTCATTTAAAGAAGGAAAAAGATGATAGCTACTTTCCAGTCCCTTAGGAATGATTACTTTGGATTCTGACTGAACCTGTTTGAAATTTTTTGTTCCGGTCTGATGTATAACTTCAAAACTTCTTAAAAGCTGCGGCAGTATTTCTAAAATCTTATCATTAATTCTTTGAGCTCCCTGCGAACCCCCCATAACCAAGAGGACGGGTTTAAGACTTTTCAAACTCAATTTTTTTCTAGCTTCTTCTTTATTACCATTTAGAATTTCACTTCTGATGGGATTTCCAATAGAAATCATTTTCTCTTTAGCCAGAAATTCGGTTTTTTTTACCGGGAAAGAAACAAACACTTCCAAAGCAAAACGGCTTAAAAAACGATTGGCTTTTCCGGCAACAACATCTGACTCGTGTAAAAAGATAGGAACTCTTAATATCCAGCCCGAAAAAACAGCTGGCAAAGCGCCATATCCTCCTTTACTGAAGACAAAATCCGGAGCTAATATGAAAATATACCAAAAGGACTGAATTATTCCTACGGGAATTTTAAAAACAACGTCAATAATATTCTGAAAAAAGCTTTTGATGTCCCAATATCTTCTGATTTTTCCGGCTACTATTTTTTTTATTTTAATCCCCTCTTTAGGAAATAAATCCTGGCCAAATTTATCTTTTGGCCCTATATAATAGAGATTTAAGTCTTTATCGGGATGAATTTTTCTTATTTCTCTGGCAACGGCAATAATAGGATAAATATGTCCTCCCGTACCACCGGCAGTAAATAAAATTTTCATAATTATTAATTGTCTTTAGAAATATTAAGTAATAACCCTATTCCCATCATTTCGGCCAATAGATGAGAGCCGCCGTAGCTTATAAAGGGTAAAGGAACACCTGTTAAGGGGAAAATGCCTAAATTGGAAACAATATGGATAAAAGCCTGAAAAGAAATCCAGGAGCATATGCCCAAAGCTGCTAATTGGCTGAACTGATCCTTTTTTTTATCCTTGAAAATCTTATAACCTCTCCAGAATAAAAGAAGAAAAAGCATTACTAAAAATATACTTCCTATCAATCCTGTTTCTTCGGCATAAACGGAAAAAATAGTGTCTGACATTGCTTGGGGTAGAAAACCAAATTTTTGGTAAGACATTCCTAACCCTAATCCAAATATTCCGCCTGAACCTATGGCTATCAAGGACTGTGTTATCTGGAAGCTTATGCCCATAGGATCTGATTTAGGACTGAAAAGAGCCAAGATGCGGTTAAATCTGTAGGTGGAAGTTTTAATTAATACAGCTAAAGCAGATAAGCCGATTAAAATCATAAGAGCACTGTGCCAAAGAGGGGTACCCACAGAAAAATACATTAAAACAGAAATAAAAACAATGATGCCCAAGGTGCTTATATCCGGCTGGAAAATTAAGAACAAACTTATTAAACCAATTATAATTAAAAAAGGAAGCAGACTTTTATAAACATCTTTTTCTTTGATGTTTAAATTACACAGCCAGGCAGACAAATAAACAATAAAGAATAGTTTTAAAAATTCAGAAGGCTGAAAAGCAATAATGCCCAAATTTACCCATCTGCTGGCTCCGTAAATGTGGGAACCGATTCCAGGAATGAAAACTAAACCCAATAAAATCAAATTTATAAAAAGAAATACAGGAACCCATTTTCTAATTAATTTTAAAGGCGTTTTGTAGATCAACAAGGCTAAGAAAATTCCAGGAATCAACCCAAATTTAATTTGATGAAATAAAAAATAAGTCGTATTGCCAATACTTTCCTGGGAAAAATGAGCAGAAACTCCGCTTAAAATTATCACTCCTAAAACAATCAAAGCTGTGATTATTCCTAATAAAAAACGGTCAGCCATTATGCTATTATAACATTTTTATGTACTTTTTAAATAAATCACCTCTTTCTTTATAATCTTTGAAAAGATTAAAACTGGGCGAAGCCGGAGAAAGCAGGCATATTTTTCCTTTCTGGGTGTTTTCAAAAGCTATTTTAACCGCTTCTTTCATATCTTTAGCAAAAAAATGCTTTATTTTCTTTTTATTTTTAACACTTTTCCATATTTTTTCTCCTGTATCTGGAAAAAGGATTACTGTTTTAACTTTGCTTTTAGATATTTTATCTCCTAATTTTTTGAAATCCAATCCCCTGTCATATCCGCCTAAAATTATTGTTTCCACATCCTTTCCTAAAAATTCTAAGGCCTCAATAGCAGTTTGAGGAATAGTAGATAAAGAATCGTTATAAAAAACAATTCCTTTAAAAGTACCTGCTGATTCTAATCTATGTTCTAAAGATTTAAAATTCTTAATGCTTTCTTTAACTTTTTTGGCTGGAATCTTAAATATCTTAGCTGCTAATTTAGCTGCTTCAATGTTTTGAGAATAATATTTTCCCTTAAAAGAAAGCTTTTGAGCTTTGCTTTTGGCAGCTGTGGTTTTAACAATTTTGTCATCAGAGTTATAGATTAAGTAATCATTCTTTTTCTGCCAGCGGGCTATATTTTCTTTGGCTTTCACATACTCTTTAAAACCTTTATAATAATCAAGATGTTCCGGATAAATATTTAAAAGTACAGCAATATGGGGACTGATTTTTAAGTTATATAATTGGTGGCAGGATAATTCATAAACAAAAATACCATCTTTATTTAAATATGACAATACCGGCTCCCCTATATTACCTATCAGATAAGCTTTAAATCCGGCTCTCTTTAAAATATGATAAATTAAAGCCGTGGTAGTGCTTTTCCCTTTTGTTCCGGTTACGCCAATAGTTTTTCCTTTGCAGTTTTGCAGGAAAATTTCTGTTTGGGAAGTAATTTTTTTCTTTTCAAAGGCTTTATCTACTTCTGGTAAATGAATAGGAATACCCGGTGATTTAATTACAATATCATAATCCTTTATGGCTTTTAAATAATTCTTTCCTAAATATAATTTCGCATTTTTAACTTTTAATTTTTCACTTTTAACTTTCTTCTGGTCGCTTAATCCAAAAACTTTGTTTGGAAAATTTTTCCGCAAAAACTTAAAAGTATCCATACCTTCCCTGCCCAATCCTAAAATAAGTATTTTTTTATCTTTCAATTCTTTTAGCTTCATACTTCAAATTAACATAAATTTCCCAAAAAAAATAGGGGTTTTTAAGTCCCTATACTGCACTGGTTTCGAAGATGATTATGATTTCTTCTTCCCCTTCCTTTCCTTCCTTCTTTTGAGAACGTTGAGACAGAACCGTAGCTGGAATTACTCCTTTTGGTAATCGCCCCTTCAGAATGACCCGTCCATCCTCCTCAATCATCTTCATTTTAATGGTTCTTTCTTTCTTTTTTGTTTTGATAAGATTTATTCTCCTTCTTTTCATCTTTACCACCTCTGATTATATTATAATTTTTTATTTCTTATGTCAATCTCTTCTATTTCGATTAAACCGAGTTTGATTGATTAAAAAAAATCGGGAACGATTATGGTTCCCATCAAGGTTCTGTTGTTTTTGTCTCCGTATTATCCTTCGGACGAGAAAGGTAACAATCTATGCCAAAGAGCAATAATCCAGCAGTTAATAGTCCCGCACCAACGATCTTGCCCGCGACCACTCCTTGTATCCCTACGGCGCATAGTACAAAGCACATTGCCAGCAGAACACTTGATATCACGAATGGTATCACTAATGGTTTTATTGCTTCCTTAATTATTTCCTAATACATTTCTATTTCTCCCGGTTTAGCTTTTCTTTGATCTTTTCAATACCAAAAAAACTCTCCTTCCCTATCATTACTTCTGTTTGTTGGTCTATTTGATTCACTGTAAGGTTATAACCTGCTTCTTTCAATATGTCCATAATTTGGTACATTTCATCATTGAAATTACCAAATACCCGAGCGACTGGCTTTTCTCCGGCCATCTTTATTGCCTCTGGTTTAAGAGTAGAATTTTTGGGAAAATTTGTCAATGTTGGGATATTTGGGAAGAATATTTCTCTCAAAATATTGCAGAAGAGATGGAAGACTTTCTTTGACCCTCCTTCGCTTAAAGCTTCGGAGGGCAAGATAAAATGCAGCTAAAGATTCTTTTTGAGTCCCTACACATTCAAAAGGCTTGCACCTGCTCTCCCCTATTAATTCCTTCATTACAGGAATTAGTTTTTCATCTTCAAATAAATTCTTCTTAAAAATTTTAATTAAATCTCTTTCTTTCACAAAAGGATATAATATTGTCCAAATAAAAAGGCATTTAGAACACTTTCCGCACCACTTGCCAGTAGGTTTTCTTGTTCCGGATTTGGTTTTCCGAGCCTCATTGCAGCTTAGAAAAACTGGAAAATATTGAGGAAACTGGGAAAATATCTTGGCAATTTGAAATTCATAAAAGGATCTCAGGAAGCTAAAGTATTTGACATCTTTGGTTAAATATTTTTTAATATATTTTTGATATTCTCTTTCAAATTGGGAGTTTTTTGACCATTGATGATTTATATCTTTTCTCAGATATTTAATGTTTCCCTCATCTGCGCTTTTTTCGCAGGACATTGCCACATCATTATATCCGAACAAAACAGCGCAAAAAACGGCTAAATTGGAAATAAGGGCGGTTATAGGCGTATGGCCGTTTAGAAATCCCTTTTTGTTCAAATCTAATAATTTTCTGTCAACTTTTCTTTCAATAATTATTGGCTCATTAATTCCGGCTACTTTTAAAATCTTAAAATGATTATTTTTAGGATTAACAATAAAACAATTAATATTTTCTTTTTTATATTTTTTCTTTAACAGTTCTAAAGTAACAATGGAATCCTTCCCCTCGCCCATCGGAACCAAAAACCTTTTTTTAAGTAATCTCACGATCGTGAGATTACTTTTGTTTTTAGTAATTTTATTTTTTAAACACTTTATTTTTAGAAAATTGGGTTTTCTAAAATCAATCTGGTTTTCATAAAAGAACTGGCCCATGCCGTTTAAAATAAAATTTTGCCACCATTTAATCTGTTCTTTATTTAGATAACTAGCTTTAATCTCAATGATCGGCGAGCAAGCAGCTTTCCAATAAGTGGGAATTTCCATTAAACCGAGATGGAAAACAAAATTATCTAAATCTCTGGAAATTTCCTTTTCTGTATTTTTAATAATTATTTCTGGCCGGAATTTAATATTCGGAGGCATTCTAAAATCAAAAAAAATCCTTAAATCATTTCTAAAGATTTTATAATCGTATCCTTGATATACAAAGTTAGGATATTTTTTTCTTAGGATCTCAACTTTCTTCATGTTTATAGTTATCCCAAAAGCCGGATGGCTGTGCCGATAATGGCTAGAACAATACCAATAATCCAGAAACGCATAGTTACTTTATAAGCCGGCCAGCCCTTGGCTTCAAAATGATGATGGATGGGCGTGCAGAGCCAGATTTTCTTTTTGCGAAACCTCTTAGATAAAAGCTGAATGATAACCGAACCCACCTCAATAACTAATATGCCTCCGATGATGGGAAAAACTATCAGGGAGTCTGTCAGAAAAACCACTACTGCTAGAGTAGTTGTTAATCCTAAAATACCGGTCTCCCCCATATAAAAACGGGCCGGGGGAATATTGAACCACAGAAAAGCAAAAAGAGTTCCAGTTATGGCAATACAGAAAGCAGATAAATCAATCAGGCCCTGGGAGAAGGCAATAATAGCAAAAGCTCCAAAAATAGAGGCAAAGGTTCCTCCAGCTAATCCATCTAATCCATCTACTACTCCGCTGCTCCAGCAAGCTAAAATGGTAATAATAAAAAGAATCACATATCCGAATCCAAGAGAAAAATCTCCCACCATGGGAATATGAATAGAGCTCCAACCTAACTTAGAATAAAACCACCAGGCGCCAATAATCCCAATTAAAACTACTACCCCTAATCTTCTTTTAAAAGCAATTCCGCCGGCAATATATCTTCCCTTTCCAAAAACCTGTAAAACATCATCAATCAATCCAACCAGAGAAGCCGTGACTAAAGTAAACAAGGGCAGCCAGGTTTCAGGTCTTGATAAAAAGTTTATTCTCCTCAGCCACCAAATATTAGAAAACTTGCTTATTAAGTAAAATAATAAGACCACAATTAGAATGGAAAGCCAAATTATTATTCCACCTCCCCGAGGAACACTTATCTCTCTTTCTTTATGCAGGGAATAAAAAACTTCAGCTTTGTCCCCGGTAATAGTTTTGCATCTGGCTTCTTTTTTCCAGAACTTTACTTTGTACAAAAACCTTATTAAAAGAGGGGCCAAAAAAAGGGCTAAGATGGCTGAGAAAGAAGAGACAAGAAAGATTTTGATAACGTTAAAAGTAAATAAAGTCATATTTAAGATTTTTCCTTTAAGCACCAGATATCATTATGCCATTCCCAATTAGTATCCATGCCTCCGGTAATAAATATTTTATCCTTAAAAACAGCTGTAGCATGGTCTTCCCTACCTATCCAGGGACTGAACTGTTCTAATTTTTGCCAATCAGTTCCGTTTTTAGAAAACCAGACATCGTTCACTCCTTCTCCTAAATCATCTCCTATTTGAGTATTCCATCCGCTTATAACCCAAATTCTGTCTTTGAAAACTTCACAAGTATGTCCGTGTCTAACAGAGAAAGGAGCTTCTTCTAAAACTAATTCCCAAGTAATTCCGTCTTCGGATGACCAGACATCATTAGTTGCATCCTCATTAAAAGTTACTCCGCCTATGACCCACATTTTATTATTAAAAACTTCCAGAGAATGGTCATATCTTGGAGACCATCCGGCATTATCTGTGGCTGATTCCCAGTTAATGCCATCTTCTGAATACCAGACATCGTTAAAGGTCTTGCGTTTATTGAAATTAACTCCTCCCATAAGCCAGATTTTATCATTAAAAACAGCCATAGTTTGGCCTTCTCTTGCCGGCCATTGGGCTGAATGAGTCTCTTCTATCCAGTTTATGCCGTTTTCAGAAGACCAGACATTGTTTTTATAGCTTCTCTCGTCCCAGCCACCCATAATCCATATTTTATCTTTAAAAACAACTGCGTCAATAGATCTTCGCGGTCCCCAACCAGCTTCTTCCAATAGCATAGTCCATTCTTTTCCGTCTTCAGACATCCAAACATCTCCCCTATGCGGCATCTGCCAGTATTCCTTGCCCGTAATACCTTCTAATCCGCCCATAAGCCAGAGTTTATCTTGAAAGACTATCAAACTGTGAGCATCCCGAGCTGACCATAAATTTTCCGGAATTATTTCTTCCCAAATTAATTTTTTAGGACTGAAACGTTTTTGTAATTCTTCAAATCTATTTTGCTCCATTTCAATCACCTCATCTATTTCTTTTTCCAGGGCTTGATTTTCAAAAAACAAAAAGATAAATACAACAAGAAAAAATATCAGAATCACACAAGCAGTAATCTTAAAAGATTTTGAAAAATGCATTTTACCAAACATAAGATTCAGAGAGCCAGTTTATAAGAGTTCTCATTTCATCAAAGCGGTTTTCAGAACTAAGAATAACATTGATTAAATAACCTTTCTCATTAGGAGCTTTTACTATTAGAAGAAGACATTCCTGAGCCCTTGGCGTTTCTCCTGTTTTACCGCCTATGATACCTGGAATTTCTTCCAAAAGCTCATTCGTATTTGGCTTACCCTGGTAGCTCTCTTTGATTGTTATTTTAAATATCTCTGGATGTTGTTTAAGGATATAATTGGCTAATTGAACCAAATCTGCGCTGGTAGAGTATTGCTTAGGATTGTCTATGCCAGAAGAATTAGCAAAATGAGTATCTGAAAGGTTTATTCCTTCTGCTTTGATGTTCATCAATTCCACAAATTTTTTCTCGCTTATGTAATCAGCTAAACTATAAGCTGCTTCATTGTCAGACTCAATAAGCATAATGTTTAAAAGATTTTCTGTTTCATCGTTAAAGGGATATATTTCTGAAACTACCAAGGCAGTCATCAACTTAGTCAAACTGGCCATAGGCATCTGTTGCGAACTATCTTTCTCGAATAAAACTCTTTCTTCACTTTTATCATTAAACCAAACAGAAATAGCTGATTGTGCCTCTAATTGTAAATCACTTATTTCCTCTTTTTGTTCAGGATAGAACTCTTTCGCTTCCGGTTCTTCTGGCTCTAAAGGCAAATAAACCTGGGCAGAAGAAAAACTGGAATTAACTGTATCAATTCCCATTGAATTTATTATCCATAATAATGGACAGACAATCAAAAAAGAAATGAAAAAAACTTTTAAATTTTTATTCTTCATTTTTTATTGATAACTTTAATTTTCAATTCTTTTAACTGTTCCTCGGTTACTTCTGAAGGAATATCCATCATTAGATCCCGATTGTCGCCGGTTTTAGGAAAAGCAATCACTTCCCTGATACTGGGTTCGTTAGAAATTACAGCCAAAAATCTATCAATGCCATTGGCAACCCCGGCATGAGGCGGAACTCCGTAGCTAAAAGCCTCAAAATAGTTTTTAAATTTCTTTTTGATATCTTGTTTTTTATGTCCCAAA
Source organism: uncultured Candidatus Saccharibacteria bacterium (assembly GCA_964615205.1). Classification (GTDB taxonomy): domain Bacteria; phylum Patescibacteriota; class Minisyncoccia; order Minisyncoccales; family JAGMDC01; genus CAZTQA01. Next base: position 15,112 of record CAZTQA010000004.1, on the reverse strand, counting down.
ACTTCAAAAACAGCAGTTAAAACATCAAGATCTGTGTTTCTAATACTCCCTCCTCCAATTTCATTACCGTTTAGAACAAAGTCATATTGATGAGCTAGTATTTTCTCTGGCTCTTTTTTTATTTTTTCAATATCATCGTTTTGCGGTTTAGTAAAAGGATGATGTTGGGCTCCCCACTTGCCCGCCGTAGCTTTAGCAGAGGCGGGTTTTTCCTTATGCCACTCAAACATAGGAAAATCGGTTACAAAAGAAAAAGCCAGCTCGTCAGGATTATTTTTGTTTGTTCTTAAATCCGGTCTATCGCTTTTGTATTTCTCCATGGCTTTCTTATAATTCATTCTTGGAAAAGGAATCTGTTTAATCCTTTTTTCCGGAAATATCTTTTTAACTAAATCAATGTAAAGTTTCTCTATCAAACTTAAAACTTGTTCCTGATCTTCAACAAAAGCCATCTCAATATCCAGTTGAGTATGTTCAGCCTGACGGTCTCCTCTGGGATCTTCATCTCTTAAGCATCTGGCGATTTGGAAATATTTTTCAAATCCAGCTACCATTAAAAGCTGCTTATACTGCTGGGGACTTTGAGGCAGAGCGTAAAACTTGCCTGGCTGGAGACGGGCTGGAACCAAGAAATCCCTGGCTCCTTCCGGAGTGGATTTGGTTAAAATAGGAGTTTCTATTTCTATAAATCCCCGTTCTATCAAATAATTTCTCATAAAGTGAATGGTTTTCTGGCGCATTCTTAAGTTCTTCTGCAGTCGCTCTCTTCTTAAATCCAGATAGCGATACTTCAACCGCTTTTCCTCGTTTATCTCATAACCTTCTTTGCCAATGGAAAAGGGCAGGGTTTTAGCCTCTGATAATGTCTTTAACTTTTCCACTTTAACTTCAACACTGCCGGTAATTAATTTCGGATTTATCATTCCTCTGGGTCTTTTATTAACCTCTCCTTCAATTTCAATTACCCATTCCGCTCTCATATCCTGGGCTGGTTTTTCTTTTTCAAATTCAGGACCAAAAACCAACTGGATAGAACCTGAATGATCTCTTAAATCAATGAAAATAAGCTTGCCGTGGTCTCTTCTCACATTTATCCATCCAGCTAATTTGACCTTTTTTCCGATATTTTTAATTGTTTCCTCTATTAAAATTCTTTCCATTTTTCTATGCTCTTATTATAACTTAAATTTTGAATTGTAGCGAGTAGAATTTATAATATCTACCCCTTTTCTTGATAAGTTCTTTATGGTTCCCTGCTTCTATTATTCTTCCTTTCTCTAAAACCAGAATCTTGTCAGCATTTTTTACTGTGCTTAACCTATGGGCAATAATAAAAGTAGTCCTGTTTTTAATTAAATTATCCAGCGCTTCCTGGACTAATTTTTCTGACTCAACATCCAAAGAAGAAGTGGCTTCGTCTAAAACGAGGATTTTAGGATCTCTAATCACTGCCCGGGCGATAGCTAATCTTTGCTTCTGACCAGTAGAAAGCCTTATGCCTCTTTCCCCTACTAATTGTTCATATTTCTGAGGGAATCTTTCAATAAAATTATGGGCATTGGAAGCTTTTGTGGCTTCAATTATTTCTTCTGAAGTAGCTTCTGGTTTTCCATACAGAATATTATTTTTGATTGTATCATTAAACAAAATTATTTCTTGAGGAACATAAGCAATAATCTTTCTTAAAAATTTAAGATTCATCTCTTTTATATTAACACCGTCAATTAAAATCTTACCTTTATTTGGTATAAAGTAAAGAGAAATTAAATCAGCTAAAGTCGTTTTTCCCTCTCCGCTGCCGCCGACAATAGCAATTTTTTGGCCTGGCTCAACTTTAAAATTTATTTTTTTTAGAATCCATTCTCTTTTTTTATAACTAAAGCAGACGTTTTTAAACTCTACTTTTCCTTTAACTTTTTTTAATATCTTACCCTTTCCCTTGTAATTTTCTGTTTTTATTCTCGAAAGGACTCTGGCTCTTTTAATTACTGTAATTCCTTTTTCAAAATCAAGCCATTGCCATAAAAGATTGAACAAAGGATGTTTAGTAAGATTTAAATAACCTAGAAACATTACCAATTCACCATTAGAAATTTGATTAAATTTTAAAAGAAAAATAGCATATCCAAAAATTATTACAAATCCTAAATAGAATACTGTTTTCTGGACTAAGACGGTATTATCCCAAAGAATAACCAGATTTTTAAAAGCTGAATTAATTTCTTCTTTATAAGATTTTCTTATTTTTTCTTTTTGGAAATTTTCTGCGGAGCAAGATTTGATTGTTTGGATATTTAAAAAAGAATCATTCAAAATTCCTAATCCTTCCTCAGATTTTTTACTCCATTCTCTGGAAGCCTGAAAAACTAAAGGCATTCTATAGGCAGTAATAAATATCGAAATAAAAACAAGAAATAGCGTTCCCGAGGACAAGCGCCAATCAATAAAAAATAAAATGGAAATTCCTACAAATATAGTCAGAAAATGCGGAAAAACAAAAAAAGCTACAAGATCTACAATTTCTCTGATGTGTTCGCCTCCACGAGTAATTTTAGATAAAATCTCACCTAATTTCTTTTCTTTGTGAAAACTTAAGGGAAGATTTATTATATGATTTGACTTTTTATATATAAAATCACCTAGGATATTTGAGGCAATGAAACCGCCTCTTACAGATACCATTCTGTCAAAAAAAGCAGAGCATAAGCTGGTGACAATCCATACACCTAAAAGAGCAAGAATAAAGTTCAAATCAGATATTTCAATAGAAACAATATCTACTAATTTACCGTAGATATAAGGAATTATGGCTGTAAAAATGCTGCCAACCATAGCTAAAACAGCGGTTTTGATAACTGCCTTTTTGTACCTGCTTAAATATTCCCAAATAATTTTAAAATCCTGGATAATTTCCATTTTTTTAAATATAGCAAATCAAAAGATAAAAATAAAGCTCTGTCTAACGACAGAGCTGAATAAATAATCCTCGTAATCTTAAACACCTGCTGGTCCTTGTGGAGCGCCTCCTCCTTTTTTCTTTTTAGTCATCATATAATATCCACCGCCAACTACTAGAACCAAAGCTACAATTATAATTACCCAAGTAAGAGTTTCCATATTTTTAATTTAGTTATTGGTTAAAATGCGACCTTTATCTTTGTATTGTAAATTACTCTATTATAGCACCACAAAGAAAGTAAACAATAGTTATCTGTGGAAAACTTTATAGACATCTCCTGCTCCCATAACGATCAAGATTTCAATATCCCCCGCTTTCTTTCTTAAATATTCTTCTGAATCTTCAATTGAAGAAATATAACTTATTTTTTCAGAGCCGATTTCTTTAACTAATTTTTGAGAAGAAATCTTTTTCTTGATTTTCTTGTTTTCTCTTCCAGCTACATCATAAATCTGGCTAATAATTATTCTATCAATCCATTTTTCTTTAACAGCTTCAGCAAAAACATTTACAAAATCATTAAATAGAAAATAGGTTCTTTGATACTGATGGGGTTGAAAAAGACACCAGATTTTTTTTGAGGGAAACTTTTCACGAGCTGCTTTAAGTGTAGCTTTTATTTCTGTGGGATGATGAGCGTAATCATAGATAATTTTTAATTTATAATTTTTAATTTTTAAATCTGAAATATCAAATCTTCGCCAGGTTCCTTTAAACTCCGACAATGCTTTAAAACTGGTTTTGTCAGGAATTTTTAATTCTCTGGCAACGGTTAAGGCTGCCAGAGCATCATAAATATTATGTTCCCCCGGCACTTTCAAAATTTCTTGTAATTTCTTTGCTTCTGTCCGTTTGATGGAAAAATTTTTAATGTTAAGCAATTTAGCAGTAGAACAATTCAGCAATTTAGTAATATTTTTATCCTCTTTATTAATCACCAATAATCCGTTTTTAGGCAAATGACTAATGAATTTTTTAAAAGCCTCCATAATATTCTTTAAGTTTTCATAATAATCCAAATGCTCTCTCTCAATATTAGTAATGACAATAATTCTGGGCCAGTAATTCAAAAAAGATTCCTCATGCTCACAGGCCTCTATAAGTAAATACTTTGACTTGCCCATTCTAAAATTTGAATTACTAAATTCTTTTAATTTTGTTCCTACAACAACTGTGGGATCCAAACCGGCTTTAATCAAAACCAAAGCTAACATAGCCGTGGTTGTGCTTTTTCCGTGAGTACCCGACACAGCAATGGTAAAATGCTTTTTAGTCAGTTCTCCCAATGCTTCTGGATAAGACAAGCACTTAATTTTTAATCTCTTAGCTTCCTTAAACTCCGGATTGTCTTTTTTCACAGCCGGACTGTAAATAATTAAATCAATATTTTCTGTTATGTTCCGGGCGGATTGGCCGATAAATATTTTGGCTCCTTTTTTCTCAAGGAGATCAATAATCTCTGAAGATGACAAATCAGAACCGCTTACTTTGTAGTTCTTTTTTAAATAATACTGGGCTAAAGCTGAAACACCTATTCCGCCAATACCAATAAAATGCACTCGCATAATTTTTAATTTTTAAATTTGATTGATTCTACAATGGTGTATTTCGACCCTCCTTGGTTCAATCGGCTTTGCATAATTTCTATTGAATCCACATTCAAAATTAAAGAAATATTTTCATTGATTTCGGGTATTTCTTCCGGGTCTATTCTTCTCCACTCCCACTGTCTTATCCTTCCTAAAGTAATATGGGGTTTTAAATTTAAATCTTCTACTTTTTCTCCTGTCACCCAAATCATTCTGGGAGGCATTTTATCAGGAGGTCCATAACAAATTTTACTTAAATTCACTGAAAAAGAAGAAGTTTCTGCCAATCTCTTTTTTGTATCTTCAATAATCTCTAAAAGCTCACCATCATCAACATTGCCTATAAAATTCAAAGTAATATGAAGATTTTCCTTTTTTGTCCATCTTATTGGCAATTCCTGCCATTGCTTCTGATACTTAACTAACTCGTTTTTAATATTTTCTGTCAGATTAATAGCAATAAAAATTCTTCTTTTCATTTTTTCAGTATACCAAAAGTTTGACTTTTACTCAATAAATTGATAGCTTAAGATAATATATATATAGCTCTTAAGGTGATCAATATGGAAAATAAAGATGATAAACTTTTAACCGTAGAACCTATTACAACTTGTCCCGAATGTGGCTCAAAAAATCTCATTGTAGATCCTAAAACTGGTTTCCGTGAATGCGGAGATTGTGGAGCAGTAATAGACGAGAACCCCATTGACCTTGGTCAAGACTGGCGTGCTTTTGATAATGAGCAGATGGAAAAAAGAGCCAGAACTGGTGCCCCAATGACTTATCGAATATACGATAAAGGATTGGGTACTTTGGTCACATGGTCTCCAACTTCTCAAGGACACTACAAGCCGAAAAAATGGCAGCGAAGGACACATATTGCAAATACTACAGAACGGGGTTTTATCTTCGCTCTTACTGAAATAGACAGAATGGCATGTGCGCTTAAATTACCCATAAATATAAGAGAAGCTGCTTCAATGTTATACCGAAAAGCAATGAAAGAACGTCTAGTCCGAGGAAGAAGCATAGAGGGTATGAGTACAGCTATCCTATACATCACCTGCAGACAATATGGAGTGCCACGAACATTAGAAGAGGTTACTGATGTATCGCGAGTTGGACAAAAAGAAATCAGCCGGGCATACCGTTTTTTGCTGCGAAAACTTAAACTCAAAGTTAAAACAGTCCATCCTGCTGATTTCGTGCCTCGATTCTGCTCTCTGCTTGACTTAGGTGGCGAAGTACGAGAAAAAGCTATAGAAATAATAAGAAGAGCAGAAAAACAAGGTATAACTAATGGACGCGGACCTATAGGAATAGCTGCAGCAACTATCTACATCGCAGCCATGCTAAATGGAGAGCATAGAACGCAAAAGGAAGTATCTGATGTCACTGACGTAACTGAAGTAACTATTAGAAACCGCTACAAAGAAATAGCTGAACAACTGGAGATCGATGTAATTACAGAAGACTTTAAACCAGAGATCCCAATATCCGCGACAGAAGAACAAGGACTAAAAGCTGACTTCGTTGTCAATGATACCGTTGATAATCCGTTGTTCCAATGCTTAGAAGAAATATCCACAGAGCTACAGTTAAGTCCTGAAATGGTATCTTTTGCTAAAGAGATCTCAGAAGAGACAAAAAAACAGGGTTTCCTTCGTAAATTCGGAATTGAAGAATTGGCAACAGGATTAATATGCTATACCCTACGTGTCTATAAGATGGAAACAACTATCACGCAAAAACAAGTAGCTAAAATCAAAGGGGTAAACAGAAAAATCGTAAGAGACATAAAAAAACTCATTATAAAAACAATTGAGGGTAATCAATCCCTTTCTTTTTTTATTTATAAAATCAGAAAATGTGATAGAATAGAATTGTATGAAAGAAGCGCTTCTGTATGAAAAATTAAGCCAAAGAAGAGTAAAGTGCCGTAATTGCGCCCACTATTGCCAAATTTCCCCTAACAAAAGAGGCATCTGCGGAGTAAGAGAAGACATAGACGGAAAACTTTTTGCCTTGAATTATGGAAAAGCCGTGGCTTTGAATATAGATCCTATTGAGAAAAAACCTTTATATCATTTTCTTCCTGGAAGTTATTCCTTATCCTTAGCCACTGTGGGCTGTAATTTTAAATGCGCTAACTGCCAAAACTGGGATATTTCTCAAATGCTCCAGACATCAGGTAAAATTGAAGGAGAAGACATTTCTCCCCAGGAAATTGTTAAAATAGCTTTAGATAATAATTTGCCTTCTATTTCTTATACCTACACTGAACCAGCTATATTTTCAGAATATGCTTTAGATACGATGAAACTAGCCCGTAAAAAAGGACTAAAGAATATTTGGGTAAGCAATGGTTTTTGGTCCCATGAATTATTCGAAATCATTAATCCTTTTTTGGATGCTGTTAATATTGACCTCAAAAGTTTTGAAAATGAATTTTACATTAAATATTGCGCTGCCCGGCTTCAACCGGTCTTAGATACACTTAAAAGATTAAAAAATAAAAACATATGGACAGAGATAACCACTCTAGTTATTCCTACCCTTAACGACAGCCCAGAAAATTTTGAAAACATAGCCAGATTTATCAAAAAAGAAATGAGTCCTGAAACTCCCTGGCATGTTAACCGCTTTTCCAGTGCCATTTCCTGGAAGTTACAACACCTTTCCGACACCCCGGTTCACACCTTAAAAGAAGCCCGGAAAATCGGCCAAAAAATAGGATTAAAAAACATTTATATTGGAAATATCTAATAAATTATATTTATGATTTCTTTTACCTGTTTTTCTCCTCATCCTCCCCTGCTTCTGCCTGATGTTGGCTCTCAAGAGGATAGGAAAAAAGTCAAAAAAACAATTCAAAGCTTAAATATTTTGGGAAAGAAAATAAAAGAAACTAATTCTGATTGCATTATTATTTCCTCTCCTCATCCTGATTGGGGTTTTAATGTTCCCCTTTACTTTTTAAATCCTGAAAACAGAATCCCCAACCGGCAATTCCTTATTCCAGACAAAGAACCTGCCTTTTATTTCCAAAGAGGAAAACAATTTTATAATGGATTAGAAAAAGATAAAAAATACGCTTTTATAGCCAGCGGTGATATGTCTCACTGCTTGGCAGAAGACGGACCTTATGGTTTTAACCCGGACGGACCCAAATTTGACCAGGATTTTATTGAATCTTTAAAGAGAAAAGATATTAATAATATATTAAATTTAGACGACAAATATCCTCAAGCTGGAGAATGCGGCTTGCGCTCTTTTTCTTTTATCTTAGGAATTTTAGAATCTGCTAAAATTAATTGGCAACCAGAAATTTTATCTTATGAATCCCCTTTCGGTGTTGGTTATTTAGTGGTTAATTTTAAGTTTGACAATAAGTAGAAAAGGTGTAGTATATTAATATTGTGCCCTGAAAAATGAAAAAGAACAAAAAGAATAGAGACTCATGTGGGGAAAATTAAGCAATTTAATCCCCTCTTTTTTATTTTCCAAAATAGACTATAATATAGTAATATAGAATGTTCCCAAAATTCGCGATCGCGAATTTTGGGAAACAATTCAGAAACAACTAAAATAATCAAATTTAAAAGCTAAAATGGAACCGGCAACAAAAGGGAAAATTTTACTTCTTTTATCATCAGGCCTTGCACTTGGTTTTACTTATAGTCCCAACAAACAATACAAGATTTTAGAACTCACAGCAAAAGAATGGCAGAAGATTAATAAAAGGAAATTAAGCCAACAAATCAACAAACTTTACAAATCTCAATTAATCAAGGCAGAAGAAAATCCAGATGGCTCCTTCACGTTTGTCCTTACCAAAAAAGGAAAATCAAAAGCCATGGCTTATAATGTACAAAATATCAAAATTAAAAAAGAAAAATGGGATGGAAAGTGGAGAATCGTAAGCTTTGACATTCCAGAGAAATCTAAAAAGGCAAGAGATACTCTTCGCTGGAAATTAAAAAAATTGGGGTTCTACGAACTTCAAAAAAGCGTATTCGTTTTTCCCTACCCCTGCGAAGATGAAATGGATTTTATAATTGAATTTTTTAATCTCAGAAAATATGTAAGGTTTGGGATATTAGAGTCAATTGATAACGAGCTGCATCTTAGGAAAATCTTCAAATTAATTTAAGAAATTACTCTAAAATAGAATGTTCCAAAAATTCGCGATCGCGGATTTTGGGAAACAATTTGTAGCTTTTTTATAGTTTTTTTTTGCAGCTTTATATCCATCAAATTATCTGCTATAATCATTGATAATGCAGTGGTTTTATTTATCTTTATTTAGTTTACTGCTTTTTTCTTCAAGTAGCATTATCCAAAGAAAACTATTAAGAGATATAGCTGATCTTAATCCAGTTATTTTTGGTTTTCTTTTCCAGGCACTTGTTGGTTTGTTCGCCGTGCCTATTTTTCTCGTCTACAAAGGAACAATAAGCAGTTCTTTTATTATTTGGCAATACATTATCATAGCTGGCATCCTCTATTCCCTTTCCAACTTCCTCTTGTATCACGCCATAAAAATTACTGAAATCTCCCGAGTGAGCATAATTGGTTCAAGCAGGTCTCTTTGGGTTTTGATCGGTTCAATGATAATTTTGGGAGAAAAAATAACCGCTTCCAATCTTTTGGGACTTTTATTGATAGTTTTTTCATTATTCTTAATTTTCTGGAAAAGTAAAGAACAAATCGGGCTAAACCAAGGCCAGAAATTAGCCCTTTTTGCAGTAATCTTTTCTGGCTTTGCTGTAGTGGTTGACGGATTAATCCTTAGAGACTTTTCAGCCGGATTCTATTTAATAATTTCTTCTCTATTTACTGGTTTTGGAACATTGGCTATCAAGCCCAGCTCAATAAATAAAATAAAACCTTTTAAAAGAATAAAAGTCTTTGTCCCTTTAGTCTTAACTTCCGCTTTCTTTTCCTTAGCTGTGTTCTTATTATACACCTCGTATCAAATCGGGGGCAAAATGTCATCAGTTCTTCCTATCACTCAATCAACAGCAGTTTTAACCATATTCTTAAGTGCTTTATTCTTAAAAGAAAGAAAAGATCTTCCCAAAAAGATAATAGCCTTGGCTTTATGCGTTTTGGGAATTTACTTTTTGAAATAATATGAACGAATATTCTTTATCAGCCAAGCAAGCAGTAGAAACATATATCAAAGAAAATAAAACTATGGAAGTCCCAGATGATCTATCGCAAGAGCTTTTGAATCAAAAAGCGGGAGTTTTTGTAACTATTGAAAATAAAGGCGATCTCCGGGGATGTATCGGCACTTATCTGCCTACGCAAAAAAACATAGCCCAGGAAATTATACATAATGCCATTGCTGCTGCCACTGAAGATTACCGCTTCTCCCCTATCCAAGAAAAAGAACTGCCCCAACTTTCTTATACTGTATATGTTTTAGAAAAACCGGAATCAGTTGAAAATATTGATGATCTTGACCCAAAAAAATACGGCATAATTATAAAATCAGGAGAAATTTCTGCTGGCACGGATGTAATCTTCAATCCTTCTCCCAGTGTCCGCATTAAATCAGGGCTCCTTTTGCCTGGGTTGGAAGGAGTTAAAACTGTTGAGCAACAAATCAGTATCACTTGTCAAAAAGCTGGGATTGATTTAAAAAAAGAGAAGATAACCATTTATAGATTTAAAGCTCAAAAATATGAATAAAAAAGAAGAAACTAAAATCCAGCAGATAGTAAACCATTATTTCCATACTAAGGGATTGACCTTGAACGAAATCAAAGAAAATGCCAAGAAAAAGAAAATCATTTACTCTAGATTTACACGACCCGCTAAACAGCTTTTGGAATTAGCCGGTTCTGTTAAAAAAGCTGAGAAAGCTATTGATACAGTGGCAGAATGGGCAAAATCCAGAAACCTTGATTATGCCATTGAAACCGTATTCAAGAAATGGCTGGAACTGGACAGATTAAAGCCAAAAGAAATAGTCAAGAAACCATTTTACCGGGGAGATCCCATGGTTTGGTCAGCCACTAAAAGAAAATGGTATGTTATTGATAAAGAAGGAGAATGGCTGGAATTCGCCGACAAAGAATCAGAAATGGAATGGAAAATAGTTAAATAATATGCTTTCACCCAACGAATTAAAAAAAGGAGACGCAATTGTTCTCAATAACTATCCCTGTGAAGTTCTAGAGACTAATCGTGTTTTTAAAGGCAGGGGCCATTCTACTTTGCAAGCGAAAATTAAAAACCTTATTACGGGAGCAGTTACTTCGGAAACTTTCCATCCTTCAGACAGCTTCGAAGAAGCAGAAATAAAAAGATTTGAAGCTAAGTTTCTTTATTCACATAGGGAAGAATTTTTCTTTTGCCACAAAAATGATCCCGGCAAAAGATTCAGTTTAAGAAAAGAACAAATTGAATCAGAAGCAAAGTTTTTAAAGTCAAACCAAATCATGGAAGCTATTATTTTTAAAGATGAGATTATAAACATAAGTTTGCCTATTAAAATAAGTTTCAAGGTAATTGAAGCTCCGCCCGGAGTTCAAGGCAATCGCTCTCAGCCGGGCACTAAATTAGTGGTTTTGGAAAATAAAAAAAAATTGGCAGTCCCTCTTTTTATTAAAGAAGGAGATGTAGTAGAGGTAAATACCCAAACTGGCCAGTATGTCAGACGAGTATAGAAATAAAAGTTATTATGCTTAGAATTAGAACAAACCAGCCGAATTTAATTTTTTGAGCAATATTCAAAAGAAAATGAATAGTCAAAATACCCAGAAGAAAAGAAAAGAATAAACCAACGATGGATTCGCTTGTCAAAGCGAATTTTTCTATATTTAATAAGATATTCCCTCCTAAAACAACTGGCAGACTCATAAGAAAACTTATTCTTAGAGCATCCATATCTTTAAATCTTCTCAAAAGCAAAGCCGAAACAGTCAAGCCGGAGCGGGAAAGCCCGGGCAAAATTGAAAATCCCTGGATAATTCCTAATAGAATACCATCAGAATTTTTCAAATCAATAATTTCTTTTTTACCTTTCTTTTTTTTCTGAAATTGCAGAATAGCTGTAATTAATAATAAAACAGCAATTAATAAAGTTACTGCCTTTCCTGTAAAAACAAACTGGTTTTCAATGTCTTCTACAAATTCTAAAATAATTAATGCCACAATCCCGCTGAAAAAAGTAGCAATAATATAGAAATTAAGCAAACTGCGCGTTTCCAGGTCTATTTTATTATAATTGAACAGTCCTTTAAGCAACTGCCAAACTTCCCTTTTGAAATAAACTAAGGCTGCCATAAAAGTTCCTAAATGCAAGAAAAGGGCTACCCCTATCAATTGAGTCATTGTAAATTCGGGATGAAATAAATTCACCTCTACAAGAGTTATTAAACCTTCAGAACTGATAGGCAGCCATTCTGTGATTCCCTGTATCAAACCTAAAATAATCGATTCAAACATATTAGATTATAATAGCAGAAAAAATGCTTGAATACAAAAATCCCTCGCAATCCTACGAGGGATTTTTATTTCTTTTTTTGCTATTAAAAAAATACCATTATTGAGTTAGAATAAATGAATATGCTGGATCTTGATTATAAAAAATTACTGAAGCATAAATGTCTCTTGGTTTTTGTGATTATATTATTTACTGGCTTTGTCTCTTTTTCAATAAGTGGATACTATCTGCAGAAACAATTGATGAATATTTATAATCAACAAAATTCAGTTGTTCTTCAAGACAGAACTGGAAATATAATTTCTATTCAACCGAATTTAAAAGGATATTGGTCTCAATATTTAGATGAAGTTCCTCTTAGATTTGAGGAACTTTTGCTTAAAAAAGAAGACAAATATTTTTACTATCATTTTGGAATTAATCCCTGGACCACCTCTAAGGCTGCTTTAGGATATTTTGGTTTCAGGCCCAAAACAGCTTCCAGCACCATTACCCAGCAATTAGTTAAAATTTTATTAGAAAGAGAATTGGAAAGAAATTTAAAAAATAAAATCATTGAATCTTTTTATACTGTTAGTTTAGAATTTTATCAAAGCAAAGAAACAATCTTGAAAATGTATGGCAATTCTGTCTACTTCGGCAATGGAGCCCAAGGATTAGCAGAAGCCGGCCATCTTTATTTTAATCTGTCTCCGGAATTATTAACTGACGGACAAATTCTGCAGTTATTAGCCACTCTTAGCAGCCCCACCATAAATAATCCGTCTCAAGACAACAACAAAGAAAACGCCCTTTATCTGTCTCAAAAACTGGACTTAGATAATCAAGATTTGGTTATAGAAGAATCCTCTATTGTTAAAGAAAATATGGCAAATTATTCCCGTTCCAGCGACACCTATTTTGAGATCAGAAATTTAACTAATAACTCTTCTGAAAGCCAACAACTAACTATTGATAAAGAGCTCACTGAAAAAGTACGAGAGATTGTAGATAGAAACATAATAGAGTTAAAAGAAAAAAATGTCCAAAATGGAGCTGTCATAATAATCAAACTGCCCGAAAACGAACTCTTGGCATTGATTGGTTCTCCAAATCCCAATCTGTTTGAGAACGGTTATCAAATTAATATGCTTTTAGAGCCAAGACCCATTGGCTCTACTGTTAAGCCTTTCATATATCTTAAATCTTTTGAAAAAGGTTTAAGGCCATATACCTTAGTAAACGACAGAGAGTATAAGTACATAACTGCTCTTGGTTTTCCTCTTTATCCTAAAAACTTTGACTATGAGTATCGGGGCGAAACAAGTTTGCATTACTCTTTAAGCAACAGCTTGAATGTACCGGCAGTTAAAGTTTTAGAATATGTTGGCTTGGAAAACTTTTATAATTTATTAGAACAGGATTTAGAATTTAAACCTATTCAAGATTTAAACAACTATCAATTAGGAATAGCTTTGGGTGCTTTAGAAATGAGTTTATGGGACTTAGCCAGATATTTCACTATTTTTCCCAATAACGGAATGTTAAAAGAAGTTAAGATATATAAAAATGATAAAGATTCATTTTTACAAAAACAGATTGCCAGCCCAGAATATGTTCAATTAATCAATAAGATATTAAACGACCGCAGCACTGGCATTGAGCAATTCGGTTTAAAAAGCGATTTTAATTTATTCCAATCTAATTATGCTTTGAAAACTGGAACCTCCCGAAACTTTCAAGATAGTTGGGTCGTAGGATATACTCCTGATTTCTTGGTTGGAGTTTGGCTCGGCAATAGCGATAATACCCCAATGGAAGAAATTTCAGGACAAATGGGAGCTGGAACAATATGGGCTGAAACAATGAACTTGCTTTTAAACTCTGAACATAATGAAGAAACTCCTTTTGAATTCAATTTAATTAAGGAGTTTTATAAAGATAACAACATTGAATACGGATTGTCAGAGGATGATTATGGATATTGCTTGAATATCTTGAAAGAGGATGACTTTTCTTTAATCTTAAATCCCCATAACGAAGACTCTTTTCTATTAGAAGAGGACACTGAAATAATCTTGAAAGCTAAAGAAAATGTTAAATGGTTTATTAATAATGAATTTTTAAACCAGGGAGAAAATGCCGTATTTTCTCCGAATAAAATCGGCCAATATAAAATAAAAGCCGAATCTTTTAACGGCTTTCAAGAAATAGTAATCATCTATATTAATTGAGAGAGTCCTATTTTATCTCAAAATACCTTCCGTCTGTTCTTCCAAAGTTTTCTGGAAAATACATTTCGGAAACTATTGCCGGCAAATGGTTAAATTCTCCTTGCGTTAAAGCTCTCACATAATAATCAAATTCATACACACCCGGACTAAGGTTTTCTTTGAACAAGAAAACCCTGTCATCGTGAATTTCCTTGAAATCTGGATACAGTTCTCTTCCCTCTAATTCTTTTTCTTGTAATAATAATGATTTTTCTTCAGTGGCTAATTCTAAATTAACAATTTCTGTCCCGGCTGGAATATAATCCTCAATCATCACAAAATTTCTGGAGACCGGTACGGTTATCTGTAAATGTCCCCTTAAAACATCTCCTACTTTAGCTTCTCTTACAGGATTTTCATTTTTCTTGTCATCCAATTTATAAAATTCTCTAACAATGCTAAATCCTTCGTCTCTGGGAGGAATTTGATCTGTGGGCAGATAATACTTTAAAGAAAGATCATAGTAAAGATTATTAGACAGGTTATTGTGATCAGTTTTCAAAAATTCAATAGTATGATTTTTATTGGTTTCTAAACCTGATAAAGGAATTTCTTTTGTAAACTGATCTAAAATTGTTTCTGGATTGAAATCAAAGCTTCCCTCGTCTTTCCCGTTAAGAAGGAGCTCTAAAGTAAAATTAGATTCTGTTTCTCTCTTCCACTGGAGAAAATCAGTAAAGGCATCAATCACGTTAATAGTATTATTGGTCGAACCCCAGGCGCCGTCCTTTGCTCGGGAGTTCAAAATCCACCTTAAGACCTTATCTAAAACAGGACTTTCTTCTTCTTGGGCAACCAATGCTTTTAAATACAGAGACGTATTCTTGACTGGGGTTTCGTAATACCGCCAGAT
>CAZTQA010000003.1:0-61522 GCA_964615205.1 uncultured Candidatus Saccharibacteria bacterium | reverse complement strand
AAATAAATCATTTTTTCAAAAAATTCAAGACAGACTGGCAAAAAGAAAAAGGAGCATGGGGAAAATGAATTTTTGCCCGTCTGTTGTCCGTTGAGCGAACGGCTCTGAAAAGACGCCGCCGCAGGTGGCGGCGTCTTTTCAGAGTTAGGGGCGAGATGCCGCGCGAAGCGCGACAAAATCAAAAATCAGCGTCCGGATTTTGTTGAAAATAAGTTCGGATTTTGTTCAATACACACCGCTCTGGAAATCCTTGCCTTGCAAGGATTTTATGTTATTATAAAATATAAGTATATGACCAAAAAATTAATTATTATTATATCTGTTGTTGCAATAGTTTTAATTGCAATTCTTTATCAAACTGTTTTTAAGCAAGAGGAACTGGCTTTTGATTTGGTTGAAGTAATAAGAGGCGATGTTCATCAAGAAGTTTTAGAAACAGGGATGGTTACTAAAGGAGGAAAAGTAGATCTGGGATTTAAAAACAGCGGAACCATTGAAGAAATATATGTTTCTGTGGGAGATGTTGTGGAACAAGGAGAAGTTTTAGCAGAGCTTGATAATGATCAATTACAAATTCAATTGAATGAAACTCGAGCTAGTTTAGCTTCCTCCCAAGCCCAATTAAATAAATTATTAGCTGGCTCTACTACCGAAGAGATTGCTGCCGCCCAAACCACAGTAGCCAATGCTGAAACCGCTTTGACCAATGCTGAAAAAAACTTAGAAGACGTAGAACTTAAGGCTGAAGAAAATTTAGACGATGCTTATGAAGATGCTTTAAATCTTTTAGGCGATGCTTATCTTAAAATTTATAATAGTTTTAATCTGGTTGATTCAATTTTAGAAACTTATTTTTCCAAGGAAACTCAAGAAAGCAATATTATTGAAAAAAGAGTTAATGATATTCGAGTTAATATGAATCAATCTAAATCCTATCTGGACACCGCTAAATCAAATTCTACCAATGAAAATATAGATAACGCTCTTTTAGAGATGAGGATTGTTTTAGATTCTACTTTTGATGACTTAACTACTATCAGGGAAATTTCTGAATTTCCTCTTTATCATAATCCTGTTTCTTCAACTGATAAAAGCTCTTTGGATGCGCATCGGGGATATATTAATACGGCTTTAACCAATGTTGTTAATAGCCAGCAAACTATTTCCGGTACCAAGATTACCAACACTACTAATATAAACACAGCTCAAACCAGCGTGGATACTGTTCAAGGCACCCTGAAGTCTGCCCAGGATAGTTTAGCTTTATTATTAGCCAAACCTCGTCAGGAAGACATTGATTTATATCAATCTCAAGTTGACCAAGTTAAAGCCCGGGTTCAGCTTTTAGAAAATCAAATTCAAGATACTATTTTGAGAAGTCCAACTAGCGGACAGATTACAGAAATAAATAAAGAGAAAGGAGAAACAACTCAACCGGCCTCCCAGAGTGCTGTAATTTCTTTGCTACCCCTTACTCCTTTTCAAATTGAGGTTGATATTTACGAAGAAGATGTGGTTAAAGTAAATATTGGCAATTCAGTGGATATTTCTTTAGTTGCCTTTCCCGACCAATTTTTTAAAGGAGAATTAATAATAATTAGCCCTGTTGAAAAATTAGTTGACGGAGTGGTTTATTATGAAGTAAAAATTGAATTTAAGGAAATTCCAGAAAACATTAAGCCGGGAATGACAGCTGATTTAACTATTAATACGTTATCAAAAGAGAATGTTTTGGTTATTCCCGTAGACGCTGTTATTGAAAAAGAAGATAAGAAAATAGTTGAAGTTTTTAAAGATGGTTCAATTGAGGAAAGAGAAGTTGTCACTGGCTTAGAGGACAATGATGATATGGTTGAAGTTATTTCCGGTTTAGAAGAAGGTGAAAATGTAATAATACAATGACGGTAGAACCAATAATTAAATTAGAAGACATCTGGAAGATTTATCGGTTGGATAAAGTAAAAGTGGAAGCTGTAAGAGGAATAAGCCTGGAAGTTCTTCCAGGCGCTTTTGTCACTGTGATGGGTTCTTCGGGTTCAGGAAAATCCAGTCTTTTAAATCTTATAGGTTGTTTAGATTTCCCAACCAAAGGAAAGGTTTTTCTAAAAGGAAAAGATATTTCTTTGCTTTCTGAAAACCAATTAGCCCAGCTTAGGGGCAGAACCATTGGTTTTATCTTCCAAGAATTTAATTTGCTGTCTCATCTTAATGCTTTAGAGAATGTGACTTTGCCAATGATTTTTCAAAAAGTTCCCCTGGAAAAAAGAATGCAAAAAGCCAAAGAACTTTTGACAGCTGTAGAGTTAAAAGAAAGAATGTATCATCAGCCGGCTGAACTTTCCGGCGGAGAACGGCAAAGAGTAGCTGTGGCTCGAGCCTTTGCCAATGATCCAGAGTTAGTTATAGCCGATGAACCAACTGGAAACTTAGATTCAACAACTGGAAAAAAGATAATGGAATTTTTAACCGATTTTCATAAGAGACAAGGAAAAACAATTGTTGTTGTTACTCACGATCCCAATATTGCCAGTTACAGTGAAGATGTGGTTAATATTAAAGACGGAAAAATAGTAACTAATCATAAACAAGCTAATAAAGTTTTATGGAGCAAATAGAAGAATATTTTAAAATCGCTTTAAGGAACATAAAAACTAGACGTTTAAGAAGTTTGCTAACTGTTTTGGGTATTGTTATTGGTGTGTTTTTAATAATTTCCTTGCTTTCCTTAAGCGAAGGACTAAAAACAACCATTAACGAACAATTACAGGCAATGGGCGGAGAAATGATTATGGTTATGCCCGGAGGAGAGGGAGACATTCTGACTAGTTTTATGTTCGGCGGAGCCAAGTTGGAAAGGCAGGACATTGAAGCAATTGAAAAAGCAAAAGGCGTAGATAAAGTTTTAGGATATTCTTACACAGGAACTGTTGCCAGATACAGAGATGAAGCAAAACAAATTCCCATAGCTGGTCTTGATCCCTGGAAGGAAAGTTTGGATGTTTTAAGTATTTTTCAGGGTTGGAGTTTAGCTGAAGGAAGATGGCCAAGTAAAGGAAATGAGATTTTAATCGGCCAATATACAGCTAATGAAACTTTTTCAAAGAAGATAAGGTATGGTTCAGAAATGACGATAAAAGGAAAAAAATTTGAGGTAACCGGTATATTAAATTCTTTAGGAAGCCAGCAGGATGACAGTATGGTTTATATGGATATGGAGGCATATCACGATCTAACTGGAGAGAAGCCCGGGACCGCCGCTTATGCCATGGTTAAGCTTGAAGAAGGGGCAAATGAGAATGATGTTAAAGAGGAGATTGAAGCCAGTCTTGAAGAGACAAGAAAGAGAAGGGCAGGAACAGATGTGGCTGATTTTTCTGTTATTACTTCGGAAAAAATGGGAGAGATAGCCAATAATATTTTAGGCATAATTCAGATTGTTATGATTGGATTTGCCAGTATTGCCATTCTGGTGGGCGGTATTGGTATCACCAATAGTATGTTTACTTCAGTCAGAGAACGGACCAGAGAAATCGGAATTATGAAAGCAGTAGGAGCTAAGAATTCAGCCATTTTAGCCATCTTTTTAATTGAAGCAGGAATATTAGGGATTTTTGGCGGAGTGGGAGGATTATTACTCGGAAGTATTCTAGCTAAAATAGTTGATTATTATGGCCAGATTAATCCCACATTTTATTTTACAACCACCATTTCTCCCTGGATGATTGTTTTTGCTGTATTTTTTTCATTTTCTGTAGGATGTTTGGCTGGTTTTCTTCCAGCCAGAAGAGCAGCCAAACTCAAACCAGTTGAAGCTCTAAGAACCTATGAATAAATTTGCTATAATTAAATTATATGGATAATCAAAATTATAGGAAAAAATTACTAATATTTATTATATTACTTCTTTTGTTTTTTCCTCTTGGTATATTTTATCTTTGGCTAAATAGGCAAATTTTTTATAAAATAGTATCTATTTTATTATTACTTTTTGGTATATGGGGTTTCTTTTTCTCATTTATGGCTCTGACCAAAATTTTACCAGAATTCGCTGAGATAGGATTAGTTGAGATACCTTCTTACGTAACTGTATTTTTATATATTGTTCTTTTGTTTTATTTATGCCAGATTATATTTAGTCTTATAATTAATAAGAAGATGAATTCTTTGCCCGAGTTTTCAAAAAAATATTTTAATGTGGCTATGGCAATCTTAATTATAGGTTCAATTATAATTCCTGCTATTATGATTTCTATTATAGCTATTAGCATTACAATACGGATGTATAATTTTATCGGTACAGCAGTTTAGTTAAATCAAATATCTTTACTAAAATTACCAAGATTGCTTGTCTTGGTTTTTTGTTATGTTAAGATAGTAAAATGAGTTTAATAGATTCTTTAATTGCAGAGGGTTGGCTGAAGACGCCGAGGATTATTGAGGCCTTTAGAGATGTTAAAAGAAAGGATTTTTTGCCTCCGGGTAGCGAGAGCTTAGCTGAGCTAAATGAAGCTTTGCCTATTGGTTACGGACAAACAATTTCCCAGCCATTGACTGTGGCTTTTATGCTGGAGAAACTGCAGCCTATGCCGGGTGATAAAATCTTGGATGTTGGTTCTGGCTCTGGATGGACAACAGCCCTTTTGGCTCACATTGTTGGGCCAAAAGGCAAAGTAATAGCTTTAGAGATTATTCCCGAGCTTTTTGAATTTGGTAAAAATAATGTGGCAAAGTATAATTTTGTGGAAAAGGGGATATGCGAGTTCGTTTGCGCTGACGGATCCAAAGGGTATCAGCGGGAAGCGCCGTTTAATAAAATTTTGTGTTCAGCTTCAGCCCAGGAAAAAATTCCTCAAGCCTGGAAAGAGCAGCTTAAAATAGATGGCAGGATTGTTACGCCGATCAATTCTTCTATCTGGCTTTTGATTAAAAAAGGGGACAGGAAATTTGAAGAACAGGAATTTCCGGGCTTTGTATTCGTTCCTTTAGTTGAGAAGTAAAGCACTTGCGAACAAGTAATCTCACGATCGTGAGATTACTTTTGTATCCTCTGCTAGTCATTGACAGATTTTATATCGTATGTTATAATAAAGATGTTGAAAAAAGATAAGAAATTTACGTAATACTCGAAAACCCTTGACAGATTTGAGTATGTGTGATATAATACAGGTGTTAAAGAATAAAGATAATTTCTTTGATAATTAAATAATAAATTAAACAAGAGGAGAGAGTAAATAGTCATTGTTAACAGTGACTTTTATAAGTCACACTGACCACAGTCCCGACTCTCTCCGAGAGCCGGGACTATTTCATTAAAAGCACATTGAAATAAAAATTAAATATTGAAGATTTCCAGGTGGTTGAATTGTTTGCCAGCGCAAATAATGTTGGCAGATAGTTTAACCATCTGGAGAGAGAAACTCTGTGATGGATGGTTTTCCTCGCTATTGCGTTTTGACCCGTATTAGGGGATTGCCCAGCAAGAGTGTTGGTGCAATAGGAGGAAAAAGAGATGGATCAAGTGTGGGAAATGTCGGCGGCCAACGACTTAAAAATGCGGCCATACGAGGCTGTTGCAGATTCGTCTACCAAAATAAGGATGGTCGCGCTGCGACCAAACCATAGGATATAGGAGCGAAAAAATGGAAGAAAGAGATACGTCCAAGTCCTTCAAGAAGGGGTACGGACAGGTCTTAAGGAAAAGGAAGGTTGTGGAGCTAGATCAGAGTATAGTGAACAACCTTTTCAGGTTGTCTCACAGTGGTAGGCGAATGCAGGCCTACACGATTAAGCAAGTGAACTCGATGAAGAACTGCCCGGTGTTGTACTTCCCGAAGGAGCACACGCCGGTGGCAGGTGGCGTATACTTTGTGCTTATTCAGGAGGATGCTCGGATCCTTCTGAAACGAGGGGACAGTATGTACAGTGGACTAAGTGTACAGGGAGAGATTCTTCGCGCAATTGAGCGCGGAGACACAGAGTTTCAGGAATTCGTGAACGAGAAACAAGAGTTTCTTGACGCGATCAAGGACTACAGAGAAGGAAGTGATCTCGGAAGAGCGTTTATGCTCAATCGAGCAGCGGGAATAACTCTTGTTAAACCTCTTCATGAGGTTTTAGAAGAGTTAGTGCGGTCAGGCCGAATACCACCCTACGGGAGACGGATGACAGTTCGGTGCTATCCGATCGAAGCGACAAAGCAACCAACATGGAAGATGTGGCTGCTTTCAGGGAAAACCCGGCACTGTATAACGACGTCGGGTGAAACAGAGACGAATTTCAGTATTCCAGCCGAAGCGATTGTCATAGACGGAGAGTCAGAGAGTGCTACAGGAGCACACGGTGAGGTTTTCAAGATAGTAATAGCGGAAAGAGAAACGACAGTAAGGGTTAGTGAATACAGGGTGAGCTGTAAAGGAAACCCAAGAGAATCACATGAGGAGGTGATTCTCGATGGCAGTCAGTAAACCGCCAGCGGGGACTAAGTTCTGTTTCGAGTTTTTCAGAGACGAAGGCGGCAGATTACGTTGCCGTTGCAGAGAACTCGGAATAGTAAAACCAGTGGAGAAAGCGGACGGTAGCAAACGCTACAAGTTCGCGAAAGTATTCAGTATCCCAACCGAACTTTGGTTCGGGACAAAAACAGCATGGCGACTACAACTTGCCCAAGAGGGTGAGACAGTGGGGGGAGTGGCGCAATGATTGCTCTTGGAGAAGTTGGTGAGAATTTTCTCACCAACGATGAGGGTTACAATAAGACAGCGAGAGGTAGTGAAGAGGATGAAACGGTTCAACCGTTTCATAAGACATTCTATAGGAAGGGGAGTTTTCCCCACGACGTGGCAGTACGAATAGCAAAGGAAGTCAAAAACGGTGCCGATAAGGCACCACTAAAGTTAATCGAGTCCCGCTGCTGGACAGCGGACGAACAGTTTCAGGCATTGCGTTTTTTCTACAAGTGTGTCGCGAGAGAAAGCGGCGACGAAGAAGCAGTAAAGGCAATGGGAGGGCATCAATATAAAGTCCTCACAGAGAACGAGAAGAACGAGATAGTTCGTTTACGCCTCATGGGAAAAACCCAAGAGGCAATCGCAGAAGCAGTCGGACGGCACATCTCAACCGTCCACTACTTTCTCGTGCGAGTAGGACAGCACTCGCCGAGGAAAACACCGAGAAAAAAAATTTAATTTTTTAAAGGGAGTTGAGTTGACACTCATTCGCTCATGCTCCCTTCCTATTTTTAAGCCCATAAAGTTTTTTGTGAGCTTAAAAATGTCCCTCACGGGAGTGAGAGGTAAGACAGTTCTTTGAGAAAAATTAAATATTGAAGATTTCCAGGTGGTTGAATTGTTTGCCAGCGCAAATTATGTTGGCAAATAGCTTAACCATCTGGAGACGAGGTTATAGTCGCATTGGCGATGCTGATGACTCTAAGAAGGATGGTTTTCATTCTTATTAAAAAAGATTAGGAGGTGATAAGAATGGATAAAAAATCAATAGCAATAGCAGCATTGGCGTTAGTAGTGATAGCACTATTTTCATTGCTGACACATCCTACAGTAGTCAAGGAACCGATGAGACTAAATCTTTACGAGGGGCAGGCGATACCCCTTGATGAAAATTTAGTCTTAGTCTTCGAAGAAACAGGGAAGAGTGGCTTGAGAAGAAGCCCGTTCGAGTTAGCCATATATAGTACTTCGTCAAATCACTGGATTATTTTAGAACACGCTGACGGAACGAAAGAAAAACTTCGTTCCGCAAAAGTAGAGCGCGTTTGGAACACCTCAATGACGGGCGATGATAGAGTATGGCTAGGGATGACTGAGATGAACATAGTTATCGAAAACACAGTTATAGACGCATCTTCTGAAGGATTTCGGGGATGCGTCACCGTGACGATCCGCTATGTATAATTATAATATTTTTGGGGGAGGGATTAACTTATTTTCCTTACCCCTATATTTTTAAGCCCAGAACTTAGATTGTGGGTTTAAAAATACCTCTCACGGGAGTGGGAGGTAAAAGAAGCCAGAAGTGCTTTCGTTTTCCGAAAACTCTCTCCTCATTCCTTATTTTTAAGGAATAGGAAAACGAAAGCACTTCTGGCTTCTTTATTTTAAAACCGCGCTCCGAGAGGAGCGCGGTTTTTGTGATACGTTTTTATAACGCAATTTTGATGACGTAAGTTGTGTCTAAAATTTCTTATCTCTTCGTTTCTTCCAGCATTCCCTACAATAGATAGGTCTGTCTGGAGCTGGTTCAAAAGGAAGCTCGGTTATTTCAGCTCCGCAATCAGAGCATTTCCAATTTCCTTTGATCATTGGTCGAGGAGCAAAATCTCTTCGTCCTTCGTCATTATTTTTTTTGAAGTCCATAACGATTTAATTTTTTAAATAAAAAACGACCTTTGCGTGACTGTTAGTCGCTATTACTTTGGAGATTTAAAATAAATTACGACTTAAGCCTAAATCCATTGTAATAAATGTCATTGAAAAAGTCAATAGAAACAGCTATAATTAACAAAATGAAAAAGTTTCTCATCTTCTTAATTCTGTTTTTAGGCATAATGATCCTTGTCTGGCAGGGCCTTTTTTCGCCGGTACGGGCAGACTCTTTTGAAAATAAAGTCTTTTTTATAGATAGGGGAGAAAACCTTTTCAGTATCGCCCAAAATTTAGAAGAACAAGAATTAATTAAGAATAAACTTGCTTTTGGATTATATGTGATGAGTAAAAAAAACCAAAAAAATCTTAAAGCTGGCTATTACTTGCTTTCTCCTTCTATGAATGTTTCAGAAATTACTGAAAAAATAGTTTCCGGAGATATCTACAAAATTAAAGTAACTATCCCCGAAGGATATAATGTAGAGCAGATAGATGAAAAATTAACCAAGGAAGGATTGATTGAACAAGGTGAAATTTTAAATTTGGGTGAAGAAGGTTTTATGTTTCCGGATACTTATTTTTTCTCTTATGGCGTTAGCGCCGAAGAAATAATTGAAATTCTCATAGATAACTTTAATAAAAAAATAAACGCAGAATTAATAAATGAGATTGAGGGGCAAGACAAAATTGTTTCTGAAGTAATTATTATGGCTTCTCTAATCGAAAGAGAGGTAATTACTTTGGAAGACAAAAAACTGGTTTCCGGGATTTTGTGGAAGAGATTAGAGAACAGAATTCGTTTGCAGGTTGATGCTGAACCTGGAACCTATGACTATTTCGGGCTTCCTTCTGCGCCTATTTGCAATCCCGGGCTTGACAGTATTGAAGCGGCAGTCTATCCTAAAGATAGCCATTACTGGTATTATTTATCTAATTCAGATAAAGAAACCATTTTCAGCCAGACATTGGCTGAACATAATGAGAATATAAAAAAGCATTTAAATCATGACTAATAAAATAGCAATGATTATAGCCCATAGAGATTTTAGAGACGAGGAATATTTTATTCCCAAGCGTATTTTTTTAAATAGCAACTTTGAAATAATTACTGTTAGCGAAAACAACGATAAAGCCATAGGCATGCACGGAGGCGAAGCCAAGATAGACCAGATTGTAGAGAATATGATTGTTGATGATTTTGATGCGGTTTTGTTTATTGGCGGAGCCGGAATAATGGATAATATAGACAATCCTTATCATCATAGAGTAGCCAGGGAAGCAGTAGAAAAAGGAAAAGTTTTGGGAGCAATTTGCGTGGCGCCAATGATTCTGGCAAAATCCGGGGTTCTAAAAGATAAAAAAGCCACAGTCTGGTCAAGTCCTATGAATAAAAATCCAATCAAAGTTTTAGAAGAGAACGGAGCCATTTTCGAAGATGAAGCTATAGTAGTAGACGGGAAAATAGTTACTGGCAACGGACCAATGGCAGCTGACCAATTTGCCCATATTGTATTAGAGGTATTGACAGGAGATAAGTAATTCGTATAATTAAAGATACCGCAGACAGCAGGCCCATTCTTAAGTCCTGCCGAGGTAAAAATGTTTTTTATGTTGTCTGCGGAAGCAGATTTTTTTATGCCAAAGACAAAAGAACAGAAAAAAGAAATAGTTCAGGATCTGAAAGAGAAAATAAAAAAGCAGAAATCAATTGTTTTTGTGGACTTTTCTGGTTTAAAAGCAAAAACCATTAACGAAATAAGAAAAAAAATGAGGGAAAACGATTCTGAATTCAAAGTGGCTAAAAAAACCCTTATGGAAATAGCTTTGGGGAATAAAGAAATAAAAGATTTGCAGGGTGAGATTGGAATTGGTTTCGGCTTTAAGGATGAAGTAATGCCTTTTAAGATTTTAGGCGATTTTAGCCAAAAAGAAGAAAATTTAGAGTTGCTTGCCGGCTTGATAGGAGAGGAGTTTGTGGACAAAGAAAAAGCAGTTGCTATTTCCAAACTGCCTGGCAGAGAAGAACTTTTAGCCAGAATGGTGGGAAGCGTCAGCGCTCCTATTTCAGGACTTGTTAATGCTATGCAGGGCAATATCCAAAATTTAGTTTATGTATTAACTGCAATCAAAGGTCGCTAAATTAAAAGTTAAAAATGAAAAATTAAAAATTATGGCTGAAGAAGAAAAAAAAGAGGAAATTAAAATACCAGAGAAATTTAAGAATATCGTCCAAGAAATAGAAAAGATGTCTGTTTTGGATTTAGCGGAATTGGTTAAGATTTTAGAAAAGAAATTTGGCGTGAGCGCAGCAGCTCCTGTAGCTGCCGTTCCGGCAGCCGCATCTGCTGAAGCTCCTGCCGAGGAAAAATCAATTTTCAACGTTGAGCTTACTGCTATTGGAGAAAAGAAAATAGAAGTGATTAAAGCGGTTAAAGATATTACCCAGAAAGGATTGAAAGAAGCCAAGGATTTAGTTGACGCTGCCGCCAGTTCTCCCCAAATGGTTAAGGAGAATGTTAAAAAAGAAGAAGCAGAAGAAATTAAAAAGAAAATAGAAGCAGCTGGCGGAAAAGTAGAACTGAAGTAATCCACAGATGTGGAAAACTTTCTATTGACCCCTGTCATTGATTTGAGGTAGTATGAAATTACCTAAAAATTTATTTAGAGGAGGACTAAATAAATAATTTCGTGTTTTTTGGAGAGGGTCAAAACAAAAAAATATCTAATTTAGACGATAAAGAACTTCTTTATTTTTAAGAATAAAGGGGTTTTTTATTTTTTAACAATAATGAAAGGTCGCCTTGGCCGAAATTCTCTGCCAGTAATTAGAAAACCACGGCCAAGTGATTAAGGCAGAGAAAATAGAATAGAAACAAAATTAAAAATATGACTAAAAAAATTTTATTAGGTTTAGGTACTGTAGCTATTGTAGTAAGCGGTGTAGCTGTGATGTCAGCTTTTGAAGCTCATATTATCAATGTCACAGCTCAAATTGAGAATGCTTGTCTGTTACTCCAGACGAGATAATGTTCGGCACTGTTTTTCCGCAAGAGCATCTTTTCCGCAACCTTAAAATCGGTTTAAGCGAGTCTTTTATCTTGGAAGACCGCGCCGACGATGTGAAATACACTATTGTCCAAAAGCCAAAATGCTATAACGGAACAGAATATTATCCTGTTGATCCTGTGACTCATGGATGCAGAGAGGGAGATGAATTACCACTTTTATGTCCTTATGTTTCTCTTACTCCTGACGACGCAGAAGATACAAATCTTCCAGCTTTTCATCAAGGATGTGGAGAAGCTAGCGGTACTTTAACCAAATCAAAAGGAGATGAAATAGATGAATGGATTATTGACTTGGCTGTTCCTTGTTTTGAGGGTCAATGTGATCAGGGTTATTATGACTGGGTAAAGAATATTAATTGCCAGGCTGATCCTTGGGTATTTGACTTACCAATTGGCGACGAGCACAAAATTTTCGGCTGCGATTTGTGGGTGGAAGTCAACAGCGTTTCCAGGAATTATATTGACAAAGTTGATATTGGCGATGAAACAAGTGAAGCAGGTCATAATTTGTCTTGGTGGGGTCCAGTTGAACCAGATGTTCATGGCGGTGGCTGGGGCGAAATTGCGCCAGGAAATTGCCGGGTAATTTATGCTTCAAGCGATAACGGGGATGGAACAACAGACGCTTATCTCACCTTAGACTTTGGTCCAGAACCAACAGACGGTGAAAGATATTTAGTTTTGAGGAATCTTGATGGGCAAGCTCTGTATGATAATTTTGATGTTTATTTGAACGACCAAAAATATGCTTATTATGTAGGCAACTCAGATCAAACAGAGACATGGAAAACAACTTATGCTAAAATTAATGAAATTATGCCCAGTATAATTGAAATTAGATTGGTTTCAACAAATGCTGAGTGGGGTTTATGGTCAACTTACGGACAAGTTGGTTTTGATTGGATTATGACCACTAATACTATTCCAGATGGAGCACAAGAGCTTTTGTATTATTAATAGTTTTGATTTGTGATTGGTCCCTCCTGAATGTTTTCGGGAGGGAGAATTACAAATTAAAATAATAAAAACATGAGCAAAATTAAGAAAATCTTAGCAGCTATACTTATAATCATATTCGTGATTTTGGTAGCCCAAGTGATTAATGCTGAAAAATACAAAATGACTGTTAATGTTCTTGAAAGCGAAGATGAAGTAAGGGTTAATCCAACCACAGAAAAACTTGATTTCGGAGATATATCCAGAAACAATGGAATGTCCAGATATGTCACCTTAAAGAGTGAAGGAAAGACATCTGCACATATTATGGTTTGGAAGTTCGGAGAGATTTCCGATTTAGTTAAGATTAGTAAAAACCGTTTTGTTATTGAACCGGGCCAGGAGGAAAGATTGTCTTTTACTATTAATGTTCCTCCTTCAGCTGAAATCAAACAATACACTGGCAGGGTTTGGATTTTCCGTTTACCCAAACTATTTTAGAATATGGAGAAAAAAATGAAAAATTTAATGGGTTGGATTGTTTATGTGGCAATTTTGATTTGTCTTATTCTTGGCATTCCCCAGGGCATGGCTTATATTCTGAAAACTAACTATCCTATGGCTGCCATTACTTCCAGTTCTATGTGGCCTTCATTAAAGCAAGGCGATCTGGTTCTGATAAAGGGGATCAAGGACAAGAGCCAGATTCAGGAAGGGGATATTGTAGTTTATGAAAACCCGCAGGGATTTACTATCCACAGGGTAGTCAAGATTTATGAAGATAGAATAATCACCAAAGGTGATGCTAACAATATAGCTGATGCGCCTGTAAATTTTGATGAAATTATCGGCAAAGCCGTTGTTCTAAGAGGAGATGTATTGCGAGTTCCTATGCTGGGAAATATAAGTATATTATTTAATAAAACTAATTCATAATGCCAAAGAAAAAGAAATTACAATATTATGAGCGAGTAGAAATACCTGTAAGAATAATTGAAACAGAGCCATATAGATTCAGGCATTTTAAGGCAGTAACGAGTTTGCTTTTGATTTTGATTTTAGTTTTGATCCAAACCAATATTTTTTGCGCTTTTGAAGCCCATATTATTTCAGTTACAGCCACAATCGAAAGCGGGATTGCCAATCATTTAGTTATTAACAAAGTGTATTATGACGTTGATGGAGAGCATGGCAAGGAATCTAAGAATGAATGGATAGAAATTTATAATCCTACTAATAATGATATTCCCTTTAAAGACTGGCAGATTTGCAACAATTATGAATGCCGTACTATTCATCCTAATGTTACTATTCCAGCCTTGGGTTATGCTTTGCTTTCTCATGATAACAGTACTTGGGCTCAACACTGGGAGATTCCCGGAGATGTGGTTGTTATAAACTTAGGGACAGCTCCAGAGCCAGGATGGATGGGTAATGACGCAGATATGCTTGTTTTGAAAGACCCGAATGGAATTATTATAGACCAGATGAACTGGGGAAATCCGGATGTTTCTTGGATTAATTACAATGACGATGTTTGGGATCCAGGAGTGAATGATGTTCCAGAAGGCCATATGATAGGCAGGAGTCCTAATGGCTGGGATACTGATAAACCTGAAGACTGGATAGAATTCAGTGTTCCAGTAGTAACCGTTTTGGTTCCTAACGGCGGAGAAATATGGTGGGTAGGAAGAACCTATGCTTTAGAATGGGAAGCTTTAAACCCATCCGGGGATAACAATGATTTAAGTATTGATATTTATTATTCAAATAACAGCGGTAAAGACTGGGCTAATATTATTATGGGTACAGAAAATGACGGACAGTACGAATGGAGAGTCCCGCTTTTCTTAGGCACTATGTATGTTCCTTCTGACAAAGCTAGACTAAAAGTAGTAGCTACCAGCCATAATAATTTTATGGCTTCTGCCTGGGATATCTCAGACGATGACTTTTGTCCGCCCATAGATTATAATCTTTTAACTCCGGAAGAGTGGGATTATCTCCAAAACATGTTTACTCCTGTTGAATTAGAGTATATTGTAGATTTTGGGTATGTTACTCCGCCTGTAGATGGGATAAATTCTGTAGGGACAACCACGCCACCTTCAGATGCAGCTATTCCATATGTAGAAGAAACAATTGTTGCGCCTTTGCAAGCAATTATTCCATCTTTAGAAAATGTTAGTTCTAGTTCAGATGGAGTCCAAGGAGAAGATTAAGATAATGTCATATGACAAAATAATTATGTCATATGACAAAATATTTAATGTCATATGACAAAATAAAATATAAGACATAGAAAGTATTGACAAAAATATCCTTTCTGTTATAATCTTATTAGAGGAAAGAGAACATAGTTTTATAGCTATGTTTTTTTGATAGCAGAAGTCATTTCTGGACGCCGTCCAATCAGTTTTCCTCCTTGGTGCGGCGTCCAGAAATGGCTTTTTAGTTTTCCACACTTGACAAGATTTTTTGATTGTGTAAACTGAAATACTGATTAAATATTAGCTTAGCTCTTGACAAGATTTCTTGATTGTGTAAACTAAAATACTAATCAGATTTTTGAACCTTATTTAGTGGAGGACTAAAGACAATATAAAGGTGAATAATTATTTATTACATAAAAAATTAACAAAGCTTCTTCAAAATGCTTGCTTTCAGTTTAGCAAGTAAATTGAGGAAGTTTTTTAATTGAAATATTAAAAAAGGTCGAGTTGATAAAAATTAAATTTTTAAAAACCATAAACAAAACAATTTTAGTTAGTTTAAGCATTATTGCAGCTGTAGCAGCCATTGCTGTTGGTGGAACTGTCGCATATTTCAGTGACACTGAAACCAGCGCAGGAAACACCTTTACTGCTGGTGGCATTGATTTGAAGATCGATTACGACTGCTATTTCAACAAAGTAGCAGACGGCACTCCTAACTGCGGCGGATGGGATTTAAAGAGCTTGACCACAGAAAGATTCTTTGATTTCGATGACATTAAGCCAGGAGATTTTGGAGAAGGAACCATCAGCTTGCACGTTTATAACAACGATGCTTGGGGCGCTTTAACTATTAACAATATTACTGATACTGACAATGACATTACTGAACCAGAAGATGAAGTTGATGGATTCATTGACGATAAAGACGGCACTTGTGATGGTGACTTAGACGACGGCTTAGAGCTTTTAGTCTGGGTAGACCACGGTTGTATTGCTGGATTCCAATGTCCTGAAGACGAACCCAGATGTGCAGCTGATTCTTGCGAAGGCGATAATGTCTGGCAAGGCGATTGCTGGGAGCCAGTTATATTCACTGGCTCTGGAACAGACAATTGGGTAAATGTTAAAAATGACATTGATCCAGCAGGCGAGACCTGGGCTATCAGCGATGCCATCAAGGCAATCTGTGCCCACTTTGGTCCTGGTTATCCCGGTATTACTGAAGACGGCCGTTTAGTTGGTAGCGTTACTTATTACATGGGTGTTGCTTGGAGAGCAAGTACAGCTCTTGGCAATATTGCTCAAACAGACGGTTGGGGGGCTGATTTAACCTTTGAGGTTACTCAAGCCAGAAATCAAGTTGATCCTTACTAAGATTAGTTTGAATTCTTTTTGTCCTCTTCTTAAGGAGGAAAGGGAGGGGACTCTAAAGACTTTAAATTTTAATCAATGGATAAGAAAATCAATTTCATTTTAATAATCTTAGGTGTTTTAGTCCTTACTACTATAGGAGGGACTTTGGCATTTTATGGTGATATTGAAAAAACTTCAGACAATCTTTTCCAGACCGGAGCCATTGATATCAGTATTGTTCCAGGAGGAGAGACAGTCTCTCTGCCAGCTCTTTTAGAGGATATGAAGCCATGCACCACCAAGTATATTACTATCAATGTTACCAATGAGTTTAATTCCAATCCTATTCATCTTTGGAAAAAGATTACCAATGTAAATACTGAAGAAAATGGTGTTCCAGAGCCAGAATTGGCCTGGTATGAAGATAATAGTATTTGCCCCTGTAGTGGAAAGAATGATATTGATACAGTTATTGAATACGATATGACGGTCAATGGCCAGGTTTTAATTGATATTAATCAGGGGTTAACCATAAGCCAAGTTGAAGATTATTATATTTATTTAGGACAATTGCAACCCAATGAGACCGTCGAAGTAGTTCAGAGTTATCATATGAAGAACGGGACAGAAAACTGGGCCCAGAGCGACAAAATGAGCTTTGAGATTGAATTCTTAGCCCAGCAAATAGTTGCTCCTTCACCAGTCAATGAACTGCCCGGTTATGAAAAACCAAGTGAATAAAGATGAAAGCATTTAAAATAATTTATTATATTGTAGTTCTTTTCATCGCTGTTATTGCCGCTTTACTCATCATTTCTGTCTTTCCTATCACTGGGAATTATAAGATACTGGTGGTGCAGTCAGGTTCAATGGAGCCAACCATTCAAACAGGCGCCATAGTGGTTGTTAAACCTATGCAAGATTACCAGATTGGAGATATTATTACTTTTAGCAATCCCAATGACAGAAATGAATCCATTACTCATCGCATTTATGATATGAAAATCAATCAGGGAGTGCCGGTTTATATCACCAAGGGCGATGCCAATGAAGATCCGGATTCCTGGGAAATTCTTAAAAAAGATGTCATCGGAAAAATGCTTTTAACTGTTCCTTTTCTGGGCTATGCTGTAGATTTTGTTAAGACGCCTCTGGGATTTGCCCTGATAGTGATTGTGCCGGCAGGAATCATAATTGGCGATGAAATCAGAAAAATATACAAAGAAATAAAAAAACCAAAAAATGTTTAAATCCTTAATTAAAATTACATCATTATTATTAATCACAGGCCTGACTTGGACTGGAATTTCAGCTGTTAGTTCCACTATGGCTTATTTTAATGATACAGAGGGCTATGAGAATAATGAGTTAATAGTAGGCATTCTTGATTTTAGTTTGTCTTCAGCCAGTGATTTTAGTCCTCAAGTTACTCCAACCCAAGGAGCTACAAGATATATTGATGTTATAAATGAAGGCAGTTTAGGATTTGAATATACTGTTTATGCCAGTGATTTTTCTGGGGACACAGACCTTTGCAGTGCTTTGGATTTAGTGGCTAATCTTGACGGCGGTGTCGCAGAATATGCAGGTGATTTAACCGCTTTCAGCTACAATGCAGGAGAATTTATTGATCCGGAAAACTGGGAATTTACAGTTACTTTGCCTTCTGATGCTTCTGCGGATTTAGAAAACGAAACCTGCAGTTTTAAATTCATTTTTGAAGCTGAACAAGTAGGGGATTGTTATGGATTTATTGATGTTGAAGAAATTGTAAATAATGTTAGTACAGGTTCTTGGGCGCCTAAAGAGAAACTTAAGATTAATAAGGTTTATTATGATGTTGACTGCAAGCATGGTTCAGAACCTGCAAACGAATGGGTAGAACTTTACAATCCTTCTGCTGATCCTATAAATATTGCCAACTGGACAATAGAAGATAATAATTCTTCAGATGTGCTGGCAATTTCTTCCTTGGTTATTCCTGCTTACGGATATGCAGTCATAACCGGTAATTCTTCTACCTGGGGTTATTGGATTATTCCTTCCGGGGCCAAGAAGATTGTTTTAGCAGATGGGACTATCGGAGACGGTTTGGCTAATAATGCTGATATGCTGGTTTTAAGAAATGCCAGTGGCATTATAGTTGATCAAATGAATTGGGGAATTCCTGATGTCAGCTGGCCTAATTATAATGATAATCTCTGGAATCCTGGAGTGCAGAGTCTTTCTCACTTAACCACAGGTTATATGCTCAGCAGAAGTCCAAATGGCTATGACACAGATTCAGTTTCTGATTTTATTCATCTTTATGTCCCTCGATTTACAAGCATATCTTATCCTGGCAGTACTTGGTATTGCGGCCATACATATTCAATTACTTGGACAGCCAACAACTTTAATGGTCATAACTCTGATTTAAAGATTGACATCTTCTATATCGTGGATATGGATGGTACGGGAACCATTACTTCTGGCGATACTACTTATCATGTGGCTGATCATATTGATAATTCAGGACATTATAATTTCTATATAGATCCCTGCAAGGATTACTGCCATATAAAGTATGTTTGGATTAAGCTTGTGGCTTATGGTCCAGAAAACTTTATGGTTCAGAACAGTATTACAGGTCCTAGGGTTTATGAACCTATGCCTCCAGAAAATGAATTAGAGATGATGGGTTCCACCTGTCCTTTTGCCGAATTAAATCTTGGATTAGGAACCGATCCAATAGTTGAACCTCCGGCTGGAGGAGGAGCGGTTGAAACAGTTACTTCAGGGCAGGATGGAGTGGATAATTGTGATAATCCACCTTGCGATAATGATTATGAATTAGATGAACTCCTAGAAGAAAATACAGCCATGGATGTTCCAGTTATTGTTGATATTCCGGATATAGATGTTATTAATACAACCACTTCTGCAGAGGACGGAATAGATCCTCCAGATGATGACAATGAAAATGAATAAATTTTCAAAAACAATTTTAATAATTTCTGTCGCTTTCTTAGGCATAGGATTGTTTTGCACTCCTTCAACCCAGGCGGTAGGGAATCCTTTGACGGTTGAATTTGAACAAGATCCTCTCTTTTCCAATACAGACATAAAGCCGGGGGATAGTATTACCAGATGGGCAAAAGTAACTAATAACTATGAAGAAACTAAGCCAGTGGCAGCAGAGGCTATAAATTATCCTAACCCAGTGCCCAGTGATGATTTGTCCAGAGCTTTAGATATTATTATTAAAAAAGGCACTAGTGAGTTATATAATAATTCTCTTTATAATTTCTATTTAAACGGAGAAACTTATTTGTCTGATATTGGATCTGGAGAAACAACCCAATATGATTTTACAATTTCCTTTCCAATAGAAAAAGGTAATGAATGGCAGGGCAAGACAACAGGTTTCGATATTTTAATTGGTTTTCAAGGGGATGGTGGTGACGACGGCAACGGTGACGACGGCAACGGTGACGACGGCAACGGTGACGACGACGGCGGTAATGGTGGTAATGGCGGTAATGGCGGAACTACTGGTGGCGGCGGTGGCGGCACTCTTCCTCCGGGTTTAATTATATTAGAGGAATCAATCTTTACTACTTGTACAGCCAATTGTGAAGCTGTTGTTGAATGGACTACTAATTATAATGCAACTACCCAGGTAGTTTATGGAACTGAATCAGAGGATCATTATTTTAATCCTAATATTCTTCCTTACTATGGATATGCTCACTCTGAGCCAGACCCAGAAGATTTAACTAAGGTAAAGAATCATACCGTAACTTTGACTAATTTAAACCCTAACACTACTTATTGTTTTAGAGCTGTTTCTCACGCTTCTCCAGCCACAATAAGCTTACAGCATAAATTTACTACAGGTGATTGTTCTGAATTGTATCCTCCAGAGCCAGGGGAGCCGGGAGAGCCAAGTGAACCAGGAGAACCTGGAGAAGTAGAGGGACCAGGAGAAATTGTAATTGGACCTACAAGACCAACTGAACCAGGTGAACCGGGAGAACCTGGGGAAATAGAAGAAGAGGGGGAAGAAGAGGAGGAGGAAGAAGAAGAGGAAGAAGTAATAGAAGAGCCTGAGGAAAAGGAAGAATCTGTTTGGATGAACTTTTTAGCCAGCTTAAAAGATATTTTTAATGGTTTAATGAAATGTTATTCTTGCCTGCCTTGGTGGCTTATTTTAGCTTTTATTCTTTATCCAGCCATAAGGGTTTTGGCTATTGATAAAGAAAAGAAAAAAGAATTTCCAGCTATTCCCAGAAAACTTTTACAACAGCAGGAAATGGCTTGGATTGGATGTATATTGTTTTTAGCCGGATTAGCTTTATACTTCTATCAAACAGGACGTTTATGCGTAGATATATGGGTATTCCTGGTCTTGTCCTTAACTATTCTTGTTATTGATTATCTCTTGCTGAAAAAAGAGAAAAGAAATATGCCTTTGTTCAGTAAACAAAACTTTAAGTTTCTCTTAGGCGTAGCCATTGTCATTATTCTCTTTATTATTTGGTATTTTATAACCTGTATTCCTTTGTGGGTTATTGCTTTCTTAATTGTAATTTATTTCATTGCTTCTGACCTATTCAAACGCAAAATGAAATAAAAAAGAGGGGCTATCACCAGGATATCCTCCTCACATTTGTTATTTTATTCGGGATAAAAAGGATAGAACCCTTTCTGATTGTGGTAGATATTTGCATGAATGGTATTGTAGTTACACAGCATATGTGCTATATCAACAGGGGTCTTTTTTCCTTGCGGCATTACTTCGGTGGCAGTACACTCTTCGCATCTTCTTATAGTGCAGTGTTTGTCGCATATTGCGCACTCGAATTCCTCAATTTTCGAATGCGGACACTGTCCTCTTTCTTTTCTTCTTTGTGCGCGGCCATTTTTTCCTTGTTCTTCTTTCTTCAATAAATCTCGCTGTATTTCCTCAAAACTTCTATTTTTATTGAATTCAAAGCCATTGCCATTGCGGAGCTTAAAGAAAAGCAATTGTTCCTTGTAAAAATCATTGAAATTCTTAAAGTCGGTGATTTTCAACTCGTACATTGCTCTCATGAATCTTCTCTGCAGTTCTGGTTTTCCTAAGTATCTTTGCATTATTATCAGAGCGTAAGCTCCCAAACTTTCCTTGCCCAATCTCTCTGCTTCTTTGTTGTTTCTATCTATCCACCATTGAGGAATATATACAGCTTTCACTTTCTTATCTGTTAAGGACCTGATCATCCGTGCCATAGCATAGGGCGTAGCTATCATCCTGTTATAGTCGATTCTGATTATTCCTGTGCCGTTTGGTGCAGGAATCGCTGCGCCGTTTATTGTGTCTCTATAGCATTTGTCTGTAAAAAAGATCTTCCATTTCCCGCTTACTGGAAACAAAATAGCTTCATTGATTGTCAGATCTCTTGTTTCAAGAAATTCTCGGATAAATTCTAGGATTTCACTTTTTTCTCTTCTTATTTCAATGTCATCCGGCTTTAAAACTATTTCTATTTCAGCCAGTTTTTCTTGCAGATCGCTTATTCGGCAAGATAGTTCTTCGATGTTGTGTCTTCTTTTTCCAAAATAGGAGAGTACAATATCTATGTCCATTGTCTTTGAATTGAATTCATTGTTTTCACCAAATGCCCGATTGTCTTTGAGTTTTTTGTCTTGGATTAATATTATTTCAAGAATTGTTTTTGCGTATCCTCCCTTGATATAGAAATTATTTTCCTTTTTCAGCAAACTCAACGTTCCTTCCATTTCCAGAGGTAATAGCTTTAAATCTACCTCTCTCCAGAGTATTCTTCTGTTCAGTTCAAACATTTTTCCGTTTCCCTTCTTCAGTTTTTAAAGATTTCAGATTATAACACAAAACCTCTCTATCTGTCAATAATAAGTGCGTTGACATTATCTATCAATTTTGTATAATAAACCACTAACCAAAGAAGGAGGTGATAGTATGAAAAGTAAGTTCTTGTGTATGGGAATGGCAGTTCTGATGATCCTCGCGATCGTTATCCCTAGTCTATCTCAAGAGATGCAGTTGGGAATCCGCGAAGTGAAAGACATAAGTTCGCCTATAGGCGCTACTTATTGCCGTGCTGTAATCAGAGTGACTGACGGAACAAATCCAATACCTTTTGCTACCGTGGTACTGGATGGCACTTTAACAACCATAACAGACCAGAATGGCCGCGTCTTTTTTGATGTTGTTAGAGGCTGGCATACAGTAAATGCATCTAAATTCGATCCTATCAACAACACTTGTTATATCAATGGTTCAAGGAGGTTCGAATGCTGTTATTGCGGAAACAGAATCTATCCTGTAGTAACATTGCAAAGATGCGCATGTCCGCCAGCTAGGATTACGGTTACTAAAGAAGTCATAGGCAACGGCCCTAAAAGCGTGAGCGATTTTCCACTTTTTGTCAGTGGTGAATCTGTGGAGTCAGGCGTGACTTATGAGTTCCCGGCAGGAGAGTATACCATCAACGAGACAGAAGATGCTAATTATACAGCTGAAATATCTGGTGATTGCGCTCCAGATGGAAGCATAACGATGATCAGTGGTCAAGTATACTATTGCAATATTAGCAATACCTATATTCCTCCGCCGGTCGGTATGCTTACTGTTACCAAAATAGTCAGGGGCGGCTCAAAGAACGTGAGCGATTTTCAGCTTTTTGTTAACAATAAATCTGTAGAATCAGGCGTGACTTATGAGTTCCCGGCAGGAAACTATACTATTAGCGAAACAACCCATCCTAATTATACTGCTAGAATATACGGCGACTGTGATGCAAACGGCAACATAACCATTGCCATCGGTCAATCTTATAACTGCACGATTATCAATACTTATGAATCACCGCAAGAAGTGCCTACATTATCGTCGATTGGGATAGCGGGATTAGCAGTATTTTTAGGTCTTATCGGTGTTCGACACCTTAAGAGAAGGCGATAAAAAAACCTTTGTAGATTTTTTCATATCTTCAAAGGCTATTTTTTTTGTGGTAGACTTAGTTAACCACAAAGTAGACGGTGTCGTTGTTGAGGAGATAAATAGTATTTTCAGAAATATAGAGATCTTTGAGGTCGTCAAATTTTGGGCTGGTAAATTGTTTTATAATTTTTCCTTCCTTATCAATGGCAATAATCCTGTTTTTGATTGGTTCCAAAATATAAATATACGACAAATCAGGTGAAGTGAAAATTTTCTGGGCGTTTTCTATCTGAGGAAAAATAGTTATTTCCAGGGTGTTTTGGTGATTTCCCAAATAGAAGCGAAGAATTTGATTGTTTTGGTCTAGAATCCAAATGTTTCCATCAACAGCGATTGATTTGGCGTTAATCAGTTTTTCTGAATCAGACCAAGTTTTCTCATTTTTAAGTATTCTTCCTTTTTCTGGATCCAAAGAATAAATATTTGACTTGTAAGTGATTTCCTGAGTAAATTTATTCCTGTCAAAATCATTATCTATAGCTGGGTTTTCTATTTCTTCAATCTTATTTAAATTTTTCAATTTTTCTTCAATTGAAATTTTTAGTTCCTGAGCTTCTTTTTCTAAAAGAAATGAATTATCTATTAATGCTCGGCTTTCTCTCCAGGCTTCCTGGAGTAAAAGATTAGCTTTTTCTTCTTCCTTAAAAATAAGGAAATTTTCAACTTGTTCTACTTTTAAAGTAATTTCTTCCAGTTTTTGCTGGGCAATTTCAATTTTTTTGTCTCTTTCTTTTTCAAAGATTAAAGAACCTACGAAAATGATTATAATTAAGAAAATAAAAGAAAGCATTTTCTTGCTTAAGAAAAAGTTCTCTATCTTTGTTTTGGATATGTCAGGCCTTTTAAGGCTAAGCTTTGGAAAGCTAAGCTTTGGAAGGGTGAGCTTAGGAATATAAAGTTTGGGAATAGCAAATCTGATTTTAGGAAAAGTTTTAAACTTTATGGTTTTAGGTTTTATATCTACTAAAAAGAAAATGCCTGATATAGTCAAAAGTTTTTTTCTATTTTCCTTGAAAATCTTCTTTATGTCTTTAATCTTAGAAGAAATAATACTTTCTAACAGTTTTTGAGAGTTAAAAAAATCAGAAACTTCTTTGGTTAAGATTACAATGCGGTCATTTCTAAGTACGTCAACCGAAACAACATTGTTAAATTTTTTGAGTTCGGAATCAACGTCAACTGTCTCTTTTTGCCTGGAAAGAAAAACTTTATTATTTCCATTCTGGGCCAAATTAATCTGCCACATTTGTTTATTTTCCTGATTAGGGAATAAGGTTAAAACAGTTATCTCTATTTGCGGATTTCCCATTAAAATCTGGCCTGCTTTCTTAACAGCTCTTTTGAATTTAATTTCCGGCTTTTCTAAATCCACAGAATAATATTCTTGTTTAATAATAGCAGCAATTTGATTAATCATTTCCTGATTTTCAGGATTTTTTTTCTGGCTACGGGATATAACATAAAGAGTACCTGATTTCTCTTCTTCTTCTGTTTCCGGTTCATAGTAAAAGCTCTCAAATAGGGCTTGATCTCTTTGAGATTTTCTCTGCCAGAATCTTTTTTGGGGTTGATAATTAAATTGATATTCCAGAATGTGCATACATTTTATATATTCTTCTATTATATATTTTTTTGTGTTAAAATGAAACAATAATCCGAAGGGCATATAGCTCAACTGGTTAGAGCGCTGCATTCACATTGCAGAGGTTTCCTGTTCAAGTCAGGATATGCCCACTATGAAAAGCATTGTTTTCCAATATCTTGAGTGGCATTTC
Organism: uncultured Candidatus Saccharibacteria bacterium; assembly: GCA_964615205.1. Lineage (GTDB taxonomy): Bacteria > Patescibacteriota > Minisyncoccia > Minisyncoccales > JAGMDC01 > CAZTQA01. The sequence goes on along the minus strand of CAZTQA010000003.1, from coordinate 36,787 downwards.
GTTGACGAAATCAAATTCATTACTAATGGCTGGAAAAACTGTCTTAAATTCGGCTTGGATTGTTTTTCTGTTCCTTTGCTTTTAAGGACTTTTTGTTCTCCCTGGCGAAGATATAGATACGGATATCCTAAGCCTTTTGATTTCAGAAAATTCATTGACACTTTTACTTTTAATGCTATTTCCAGGCTTATTGGTATGATTATGAGGACCATTCTTATAATCTTGGGAATCATAGCCGAAATCTTTATTTTTTTCTGCGGACTATTTTTTCTTGTTTTATGGATATTTTATCCTCTTTTTTTAATCTTATTGTTTTTTTATGGCTTCAAACTTCTATTTTAATCTAAAAGAAACAGGCATCTTTCAGGCAGTTAAATGGTCACGCCATCCTTTTTTCAGATGGGCGAGGTGTTTTAAAAATCTCTTTCTTTTTTTAGCTCTGGCTTTTTCAATTTTATTTCTGGTTTCATTGTTTTCCCAGGAAGGTTTTCTTGGATTAGCTTTGATTTCTTTGGTTCTTCATTTATGGTTTCTGACAGCGGAATCATTTTTCTTTTTGAAACTGTGCCAGCCAGAAATTAAAAAAAAGCCCCAAAATTTAGCTGATTTTTTAAGTTTTTCTTCTGCCATAGCTGTCTGGAAAGCAGAAAAAATGGCTCACAGAAAAAATTATCCCTCCATTAATTCAACTTCTCTTTTATATTATCTTCTTTTGGAAAACAAAGAACTGAATTTTGTTTTTTATAGGGCTTTAATAGATCCTAAAGAAATAAAGAAAGTTTTAAAAGAAAATCTAAAAAAGCATCAGGCAGACGGATTTGAAGAAACTATTTTAAAATCTCTTCAGAGAGCTGAAGAAAAAAATCATCCCCGAGTGGAGAAGGGGGATTTGTTAGAGGCTTTAAGCCAGACCAATCCTTTTTTTAGAGAAGTTTTAGTAAAATCGGAATTAAAAACACAGGACATTAAAAATCTTGTCAGGTGGCTAGAAAAAATAGAGAATGTTTCCAATGAAGAAAAAAGTTTTTTCAGCTTGGAAAAAATAAGAAGAAAAGGAACCTTGGCTAAGAATTGGTGTTCTGGTTATACTATTACTCTGGATAGATATTCCATTGATTGGGGAAGAGTAGCTTTAAGAGAAGGATTTAATCATTTCTTCGGCCATCAAAACGAACTTTTTAATTTGGAAAGAATTTTATCTCGCCACGAAATAAACAATGCTCTTCTTGTGGGCAAGCCGGGGAGCGGAAGAAAAAATATCGTTCGGGCTCTAGCAAGAAGAAGTTTCTTGGGAGAAGGCATGGATCAAATAAACCATAAAAGGGTTATTGAGCTGGATTTAAATTCTTTAGTCAGCCAGATTGACAATTCTGAAGAGCTTGAATATACCCTGAACCGAATTTTGGAAGAGGTCATATATGCCGGCAATATTATTTTAATCATTGATGAATTCCATAATTATGTGGGTGGTCAGTTCAAGCCGGGAGTAATAGATGTTTCCGGCATGCTGGCTCCTTTTTTACGTTCTCCCCAGTTGCAAATAGTGGCTGTGACCACATTTGAAGGGCTTCACAAAAACATAGAAAAAAATTCTTCCCTGATTGGATTTTTTGAAAAAGTGGAGGTAATGGAGATTTCCGAAGAAGAAACAATTGAAGTTTTAGAATCCAGAGTTCCTTTTTTTGAAAAGAAGTACAATAAATTTATAAGCTATCCGGCTCTAAGAAGCATGGTTTATTATTCCAGCAAATATCTTCCGGCAGCTTCTTTCCCTAAAAAAGCCATTGATTTATTGGATGAAATAATGGTTGACGTTTCCAGGCAGAGAAAGAAAAAGATTGTTCTAACCGAAGATGTGGCGCGGGTTATTTCTCAAAAAACAGAGGTGCCAGTGGGAGAGATTGAAGACAAAGAAAGAGATGTTCTTTTGAATATGGAAGAGCTTATTCATAAAAGGATTGTCAATCAGGAAGAAGCAGTTAAAGAGATTGCTTCTGCTTTGCGAAGATCCAGAGTAGGAACAGAAGACAGAAAGAAGCCCATGGGAAGTTTTCTCTTCTTAGGTCCTACCGGAGTAGGAAAGACAGAGACCGCCAAGGCCTTAGCCCAGGTTTATTTCGGTTCTGAAAGCCGCATCATTCGTTTAGATATGTCTGAATTCCAGGATGTTAAGGACATACCCCGCCTTATTTGCTCTACAGAGCAGGAAGGTATTTTAACTACCAAAGTTAAAGAAGATCCTTTTTCCCTCGTTTTATTAGATGAAATTGAGAAAGCTCATCCCAATATCCTTAATCTTTTTCTTCAGGTTTTAGACGAAGGGCATATTACAGACGGATTAGGAAGGCAGATATTCTTTTCCAACACCCTTATTATCGCTACCAGCAATGCCGGAGCTGAAGTTATTTGGAAAGATGTTCGTTCAGACAAAAAACTGGATATAATTAAGGAGGATCTGCTTTCTCTTTTATTTGAGAAAGGAAAGTTTAGGCCGGAGTTCATTAATCGTTTTGATGCTGTAGTCATTTTCAAACCATTAAATAAAGAAAACCTTTTGGAAATTTCCCAATTAATGCTGGAGAAAATAAGAAAAGGTATGAGAGATGAAAAAGGGATTGATTTTGAGATTGCTCCCGAGTTAAATGAAAAAATTGTTGACTTGGGATATAGTCCTGCCTTTGGCGCCCGTGAAATGCGCCGGGTTATTGCTGATAGGGTAGAAAATCTTTTAGCCGTGGCTTTTCTTAAAAAAGAAATTAAGAGAGGGGATAAAATAAAGATTAACGCAACTGATTTCAGCATTAGTTTAGAAAAAAATGCAAAGTAAAGAATCAAAGATTTTCATTGGCTTTATTTGTTTATTGGTTTTGTTTTCTTTTCCTCAAAAAACAATGGCTGGAAAGATATGGGAGGAAACAAAGAATTTCGTGGGATTAGTCCAAGAAGTAAACAGCAGTTCATTTCAGCAAACAAAACAGGTTTTAGATAAATCAAAGCAAATCAAAGGGATTTATTTAACCCAGTACACAGGCGGTTCCAGTTCCACCTGGGCAGTTAATAAAAGAAAGGAAATCCAAAAATTACTTCAGGAAACGGAGCTTAATGCTGTGGTTATAGATGTTAAAGAGGTGCAGGGAGTAAGTTTTAGTCCGGAATTAAAAAATTTTGTTGATGAACTCCATAAAAATGATATTTGGGTTATTGCCCGCATTGTTGTTTGTCGGGATTCTTCTTTGATATTCAGAAACCGAGACTGGTATTTGAAAGACCTTAATAACGCACTTTGGCAGGATAAATCCGGCTATTACTGGCTGGATCCTTCCTGTGCTGAAGTTCAAGAATATATATCAGATGTTTCCAAACAGGCAATAGATTTGGGTTTTGATGAAATTCAATTTGATTATTTGCGTTTTCCAGACCGGGGAAACCTGAATGACATTATTTATTCCTGCTTTAATAAAGAAGAAAAGAAGAGAACAGCTATAAAGGGTTTTTATTCTTTTCTTTCCCAGAATTTAAGAAGTTATAAGAAGGATGTAATTCTCTCCATTGATTTATTTGGATTGGTGGCTCAATATTTTAATATCTCTGGAACCGGACAGAATGTGGAAGATTGCTTGGGAGAATTTGACTACATCTCTTTTATGCTTTATCCCAGCCATTTTTTTGACGGTTTTCATAGCAACAAAGCTTATTACACAGTTCCTTCAGAGCACGTTTATGAAGTGGTTTTCCTTTCTATCCAAAGTGCCTCTGATTATATAGATAATCTGAATTATTTTCCAGAATACAGTTTTATTTTTCCCCAGAGAGCTTCCTTGGTTTCTTTGGGTAAATCTTTATTCCAAAACTACAGACAGATGCTTGTTTCTCTAAAGCAAAGAGAAACTGAAATCCGTCCCTGGCTGCAGGATTTTGACTTGGAAGCAGAAAAAGAAAAAGGAATCTATTATGATACCCAAAAAGTAAGAGATCAGATTGATGCCAGTGAGAAAGCAGGCGGCTTGGGCTGGCTTTTGTGGAATCCCTGGAATGTTTATACTTACCAAGCATTAAAAAAGGTCGATTCAATTAGAATAGAAGATTAATGATTAAAATTAAATATGAATAAAATTATTCCGGTTACAATTTTAGCAATTGTTTTGGTTGGCTTCGGCACTTTGGGTGGTCTTTATACCCAGACCTGGGATCCTTTATGGAATCCTTTTCGCCCGGATCCTGATATTATTATAACAGATATGGGTTCTCAGATAGGTCAAGTAGAGACCTCTGCAGTCAATGTTGATTTTGAATTTGATTTCCATAACGGACAAGAGTTCACCATTAATGGAATTATTTCTGCCAGAGAAAACTTAAAAGATTTTGATAATCCCGAGACAGAGGGAGAATTTGATTTTTCTTTTAAGACTGAAGGATTAGAAATGTCTTTTGCCGGAGCAGTTATAGATGTAGGTGAAGACAGTTATTGGAAGTTCACCACTATTCCAGCTTCTTCTTTTATAGAGCCTTATTTTGCATTGTTTGGCATTGAGATTGAAGATATTAAAAACGAATGGATAAAAGTTGATGGAGAGAGTTTAAAAGAATTAATGGGAGAGGATTATGATTCTACTAAGGAATTGGAAGAACATAATAAAGAAATTATAGAAGAAGTAAAAGACATCTTAGAGAAAGCTATTCTTTTCAAAGTTAGAGAGGAATTAGAAGATGAGGTTTTAGATAATGTCAAAACCTATCATTATCTGGTTTATTTAGACAAGCAGGGAATAAAGCTTTTTGTTCCAGAATTAATGGAGGCAATGGCAAAATATTATCCAGAGCTTTCTTTAAATGAGGAAGGAATGGAAGAATCTATGCAAGAATTTGAAAAGACAGTAGATGAATTTTTTGCTAAAACTGGAGGAATAGAAGCAGAAATCTGGATAGGCAAAAAAGACCATCTGCCTTATAAGATAGTTTTTGAGAAAGAAATAGATATTAGCCAGATTGATGAATCAGAAGAAGGAATAGTTAAGATTAAAATTAATGCTGATTTTTCCCGATTTAACCAGCTAATGGAAATCGAAGCACCGAGTGATTATAAAATCTTGGATGAGATAATTCAGATTCCTTCTTGGTCATATTAGAATTCAGACAAGCTTGATTATACAAAAGCGGCTCCCTTGGGGTCGCTTTTACTGTTGACAAAAATATTGTAGTGTGTTATATTAAAGGTGATGAAAACAAAGGTAAATACGATTCGTTTTAATATGATAAAGGGTCTTGATTTTGCCGAAAACCAGATACGAGAACTTCCTAAGAAAGCCAGGAATCATGTTTGGTTTGAAATCGAGAACTGCCTTAGCCGGGAAGACCAAATAAAAGTGATTGCAGTTTTAATCTTTATACTGCTTATGGGCTTTTCTACGTTCTTTGTTTTGACTTTTAAATTAGCCCTGTTTTTGTTCACTTTTATATTGTTAACAGATTATGTTTTGTGTCTTAATATTAAAAACCATATCAAGACAGAAAAAAGAATAGATAAGATTAAAGGAGAAATTAACAGGTTAAAAGATAGTCAAATTGATTAATTGGACCTGTGGATTTTCTGTGGAAAAAGTCAGTTTTTAGCTTAAAATTAAGCTTATTTTTTTTGGTTTGACAATAGGTCTTAGGTGGAGTATAAAGGAGTATTAGTGGGAAATTGTGGATAACTGTGGGATAAACCCCCAAAACTGTGGATAAATAACATGTTTATAGGAGAATATACATATTCAATAGATGAGAAAAAAAGGTTGGCTATTCCAACTAAATTTCGTAGTCTCTTAGGTAAAAAGGCGGTTATTACCAAAGGATTGGATAACTGTCTTTTTCTTTACACCTTAAAAGAATGGGAAAAATTAGCAGAAAAATTAAGTCATCTTCCTTTATCCCAGGCTGATGCTAGGGGATTTGCCCGTTTAATGCTTATAGGAGCTATGGATGTGAATATAGATAATTCAGGCCGTATTCTTATTCCTGATTATTTAAAAAAATATTCTTTTCTAAAGAAGAAAGTAGTTATTGCCGGAGTATATAACCGGGTTGAAATTTGGGATGAGAGCAAATGGCAGGAATACAAAGAACGTACAGAAGCCGGAATCGGCAATATGGCAGAAAGATTAGGTGAATTAGGATTATAATATTAAACTATGAATACTTGTGTTTCATTCAACTTAATATCTTTACCTCGTATCAACTTAAAGAGCGCTTTTGGAACTGTTTTGTTATTTTCTCTTTTCTGTACCTTAGGATTAGTTTTGGTTTATGTTTTCCAGATTGTTAATGTTGCCCAGGAGTCAAATCAGGTTATAGCTTATCAAGAGGAGATTGAAGAAATAGACAAACAGAATAAAGAATTAGAAGTGGATATTTTTCAGTCTTATTCTTTAAGCGATATTGAAATGTTGGTTCAGAAATTAGGCTATGAAGAATTAGGACGAGTTAATTATGTGCGCATTTTAGGAAGCACAGCCATTGCTAAATAAAATAAATTGAATATGAAATTCTGGAGGGTTAATTTAATCTTTTTATTAGTTATTTTATTGGGAGCGACTGTAATAGGTCGCTTAATTTATATCCAAGTTCTGAAAGGTGATTTTTATAAAGCTTTTGCCCAGGGACAGCAGAAATTTTTTGCTGAAGTGGAAGGAGAAAGAGGAGAAATATTTTTAAAGGATAAAAATGGAGGCCTTTACCCCTTAGCCATAAACAAGGACTGGCAGATGGTCTATATCTGTCCTCCAGAAATAGAAAACAAAGAAGAAGCAGCCCAAAAATTAGCTCAAATTTTAGGTTTGGAAGAAAATGAAATTAAACAGAAAATAGACAGGGAGGAAAGTCTTTTTGAAATTATTAAAACTAAGCTTTCTGAAGAAGAAATGGTCCAACTAAAAGATTTGGAGATAGCAGGAGTCTATTCTAAAAAGTTTTTTGGCAGGTATTATCCTCAAAACGAGTTAGCTTCCAAGGTGGTAGGTTTTTTGGGAGGAGAAGATTTGGGTCAGTATGGAATAGAGGGTTATTATGATTCTTTTTTGAGAGGGGAAGCAGAGTTCCAGGAGGGGGGAAGAAATGCCTGGGTGGATTTGTTTCTTTACAATAGGGAAGAGCCGGATCAAGGATTAGATATTGTTTTAACTATTGATTATCATATCCAATCAATGGCTGAAGAGCTTTTAAAAGAAACAGCTGAAACCTTAAATATTGAATCAGGGCAGATTATAGTTATGGATCCTCTTTCAGGAGAAATTATAGCTTTGGCTAATTTTCCCGGTTTTAACCCGAATTATTATTTTTCAGAAGAGGAAAAGAGTTTTCAAAATGAAGCCGTTTATCATTTATTTGAGCCCGGTTCTGTTTTTAAGCCTATTACTATGGCTGCGGCTCTGGATTTAGACAGAGTCAGTCCTTATACTACCTATATTGATGAGGGAAGTTTAGAAATATACGATGACACTATCTATAATTATGACAGAAGGGTATGGGGAGAAAGGACTATGACCGAAGTCTTGGAAAGGTCTATAAATACAGGAGCAGTTTTTGCTGAGAATCAGGTGGGTCATAAAGATTTTTTAAATTATGTTGAGAAATTTGGTTTTTTTAGTCCTACAGACATAGATCTTCAGGAAGAGGCTTTTTCTCAGAACAGAGAATTAAAAAAAGGTTATGAAATAAATTATGCTACAGCTTCTTTTGGCCAGGGCATAGAAATAACCCCTATTCAGATTGTAAGGGCTTATGCTGCCATTGTTAATGGAGGAAAACTCTTAACCCCTTATGTTGTGGAGGGCAGTAGAGAAAATCAAGAAAAGGAAGAGAAAAATGTTATTTCTATGGAGACTTCTGCTAAGTTAACTTCTATGCTGGTGAGTGTAGTGGAAAACGGTTATGCTAAAGGAGCTCAAGTGCCCGGCTATTATATTGGAGGAAAAACCGGAACAGCCCAGGTTTCCTGGGCTTCTCTGGGAATAGATCAGAAGGGTTATTCAGATAAGACTTGGCAGAGTTTTGTTGGTTTTGGACCGGCTTTCAATCCTAAGTTCCTTATCTTGGTAAAACTGGATAATCCCCAGACCAAAACAGCTGAATATTCAGCCATCCCTGTCTTTAAAAAATTAGCCAAGTATATTATTGATTATTACGAAATTCCTCCTGATTATGAGTGAGGTTGAACCTCAATCAGTTTTATGATAAAAAAAGCTTGAAGCCCTCATCGTCTAATGGCTTAGGACATCAGCTTCTCAAGCTGGCAATTCGGGTTCGATTCCCGATGAGGGCGCAGTTTTTTTATCAACAAGTAATCTCACGATCGTGAGATTACTTTATATATATTAGACACTCAGTGTCTAACAGTAGTGTCTAACAGTATCTAAAAGATATAAGGGTGTAATCGGTAGAGATAAAGCGCTTTGAAAGCTTTAAAATATATTGTATAATTAAAATATGAACGTGTTTAAACTTTTGGTTTCTATTTTGGCCTGTCAGGTAGCCGGGGGAATTGGAGCTATTTTTACGGCCCAGTCAGTTTCTAATTGGTATGCCGCACTGAACCGGCCTTATTTTTCTCCTCCTAACTGGATTTTTGCTCCAGTGTGGACAATTTTATACTTGCTAATGGGTTTGTCTTTATATTTGGTTTGGAAAAAGGGATTGGAGAATAAGCAGGTGAAAACAGGCGTAATGGTTTTTCTCTTTCAGTTGTTTTTAAACAGTTTATGGTCTTTTCTTTTCTTTGGTTTGCAATCTTCTTTTTATGCTTTTATTGGAATAATCTTTCTATGGCTGGCTATTTTAATTACTATTATTATTTTTAGCAAAATTTCTAAAAAAGCAGCTTATCTTCTTTTGCCCTATATTATCTGGGTTAGTTTCGCAGCCCTTCTTAACTTTAATATTTGGCAGTTGAATCCATAAAACGGCTGATTGTGGAAAACTGCTATTGACAAGATTTCTGATTGGTTTATATTGATTTTGAGAGATTTTTTTTCAAGCTTAGTCGACTTGATTTTCTCTTTTATATCAATCAAAAAAAACAAAAAAATGGAAACAGAATTTTTAATGGGAGACGAAGGAACGGAAGACGAAACTGAAGAAAATAAAGAAGAAACTGAAGAAGAAGAAATATAATTATCAGCCGCCCCAAGGGCGGCTTTAAGTTTCATGGAGCAAAAAATAAAACTTTCACCCAATTCTTTAAATCTATTTTTGGAATGTCCCCATTGCTTTTGGTTAGAAAAAAAGAAGGGAATTAGAAGACCGCAGCCCTATCCTTACGCTTTGAATATGGCTGTAGATATATTATTGAAAAAAGAATTTGATTCTTACAGAGCCAGGCAGGAAGTCCATCCTCTATTGGTTGAGAATAAAATTCCAGCCAAGCTTTTTCCGGACCAAAAACTTTTAAACCAGTGGAGAAACAATTTTGAGGGAATTCGCTACTATGATTCAGACCTGGATGCTATTTTTTTCGGAGCTGTAGACGATGTTTTAGAATTTGAAAACGGAAAGTTGGCTCCTTTAGATTACAAGTCAACCGGCTCCAGCGTGCCTAAGGTTTATGACCGTTTCCAGATCCAAATGGATGCTTACACTTTTCTTTTGGAAAAGAACGGTTATCTTACTCCCAGAAAAGGCTATCTGGCTTTTTATGTTGTGGACAAAGGAAATGGGTTTGGAAACCGCCTGCCTTTTAAAAAAGAAATTCATGGAATAGAAACAGATCCTTCTGACGTCTATAATCTTTTTAAAGACGCAGTAAACACATTAAGAAAAATAAGTCCGCCAGACCATAGTCCGGATTGTCCTTACGGCAAGTGGTTTCAGCAGGCATCATATTTTAAATAAAATGGCAATCAAGAAAAGAGATTTTTTAGTCTCAATAACCACCACTAAATCAAACGAATCTTCCAGAAGCTGGAAAGAGAAAGTAGAAGAAGCAGATCGTTTAGAGCTTGAAAGAATAGCTCTTTTCCCTACTTGTTTAGAGAAAAAAGAAAGAGAAGAATTGTATAAAGCTGTAAAATTATCAAAAATAAAAGAAGTTCCCTTTGTCCATCTAAGAAGCGATATGTCTGGAGAGGAGTTAGATTTTTTAGTTTCTGATTTCAAAACCCAAGTTTTTAACATTCATTCAAAAAAAGAATATCCTTATCCTGTTGGTTGTTCTAAACACAAAGATATGATATACGTTGAAAATGTTTATAATCCTTTAAACGAGAGGGAATTAGACAATTTCGCCGGTATTTGTTTGGATTTTTCCCATCTGGAAAACGACAGGCTTTTAAATAAAAAGAATTTTTTGTATAATAGAGAGGTGCTTAAAAATTATAAGATTGGATGCAATCATTTGAGCGCTGTAGGTTCGGTTTTAGAATTAGACATTGAAGGATTTTACCGCTATGACAAGCATTATTTGAAAAAACTTTCAGAGACGGATTATTTAAAAAGATATCCTCTAAGATACTTTTCCCATTTCTGCGCCATTGAGTTGGAAAACAGTCCCAAAGAGCAATTAGAAGTCATAGATTATATCTACAACATATTAAAATCGTGAGAGATTTGTTTATTATTAACAATCAAGGAGAAAAGGAGGGCTTTTCTTTCAAAAAAGTTTATCGGGGCATTATAAGGACAGGAGCGCCAAGAAGCTTGGCTAAGGAAATAGCCCAATCAGTAGAGAAAGAAATTTATCCGGGTATAACCACCAGAGAAATTTACCGGAAAATCAAGAAGCTGCTGAATCAAGAAATGCCCAGGCCAGGAATGATTTTTTCCCTTAAAGAGGCCATGAAAAAATTAGGGCCAACTGGATTTCCTTTTGAAAGATATGTTGGAGAGATTTTTTCCAGACAGGGTTTTGAGGTTAAATTAAACCAGCATCTTTGCGGATATTGTCTGGATTATGAAATAGATTTTTTAGCTCAGAAAGACAATCTTCTCTATATAGCTGAATGCAAATACCGCAATCTTTCCAAAAGCCTGATTCATTCAGATACAATTTTAGCCCACCAGTCTCTTTTTCTGGATTTAAAAAAAACTTTGTCTGCTGACGAAAAATACAAGAATTTTAATTTTAAAAGTCTTTTAGTCACCAATAATAAATTTACCAAATCCACCATAAAGTACGCTCAATGCGTTGGGACCGAACTTTTAGGATGGAATTTCCCCCATAATCGCGGCTTGGAATACATTATTGGAAAGAATAAATTTTTTCCCATTACCATTTTTCCTTCCTTAAAAAAAGATTTAGCCGGAGTTTTGGCGAGTAAAAAAATGATGTTAGCCGAAGATATCTTAAAAATTAACCCCCAGAAGTTTGCCCGCCAACAAAAAGTTTCATTAACAGAAATTAATTCCCTAATTAAAGAAGCTAAAATTTTAATATGAAAAAAACTAAATCACTTTGTCCGGAATGCCTTAAGGTTATTCCGGCTCAAATATATGAAGAAAAAGGCAAGATAATGATAGAAAAGGAATGCCCGGAGCACGGCAGTTTTAAAGATGTTTATTGGTCTGACAAAAAGCTTTACGATAAGTTCAGTCGGTGGTCTTACCAGGGAAAGCCGGAGGTTTTTAACACCCAAACAGATAAGGGATGTCCATTTGACTGCGGTTTATGCCCGGAACATAAAAGCTCTACTATGCTGGGCCTGATTGATTTAACCAACCGCTGTAACCAGAAATGTCCTATGTGCTTTGCTAATTCAGCTGCAGCCGGCTATTTATATGAGCCTACACTTGAGGAAATAAGGATGATGCTGGAACTTTTTAGGAAAGAGAAACCGCCTTGCCCAGCTATTCAGTTTTCCGGCGGAGAACCCACAGTGAGAGAAAATCTTCCCCAGATTATTAAGATGGCTAAAGAGATGGGCTTTATTCAGATTCAAATAGCCACCAACGGAGTAAAATTAGCCCGGGATATTGATTTTTGCAGGAAATTAAAAGAGGCTGGATTAAACACCATCTATCTTCAATTTGACGGGGTTACAGAAGAGCCCTATAGAATTATTCGGGGATATAATGCTTTGCCTAATAAATTGAAAGCTATTCAAAATTGTTCTATGGCAGGATTAAAAAGCATTGTTTTGGTTCCCACTCTAATTAAGGGAATTAACGACCATGAAGTGGGAGATATAGTTAGATTTGCAGTTAAAAATCTGGATGTGGTTAGGGGGGTTAATTTTCAGCCGGTTTCTTTTGAAGGCAGAGTTGAAAACCAGGAAAGGGAAAAGGGCAGGATTACTATTCCTGACCTTTTAAAGCTTTTGGAAAAACAAACCAATAAAGAGATACCTGCCAGCAGTTTTTATCCTGTTCCTTTTGTGGTTCCTTTTTCCAAGTTTATTGAAGGCTGGAAGGGGAAAAAGCAGTTTCAATTATCTGTTCATCCCCATTGCGGAGCAGCTACCTATGTTGTTATTGAAAAAGGAAAGTTTCTACCCATTACAGAATTTATTAATGTGGAAAAATTAATTCAGTTTTTAGATGAAAATGCAGAAAAATTAGACAGCAAATTGAAAAAAGGCATAGCCATAGCTTCCTTAGCTAATATTTTGAGGAAATTTATTAAAAGAGATAAGGTTCCGGAAGGATTTAATGTTGTAGCCTTGCTGGCAGATATTTTAGGAGTTGGCAATAGACAGGCCTTAGCTAATTTCCACCGTAAAGCCATTTTTATTGGAGCTATGCATTTTATGGACCCGTATAACTTTGATCTCCAGAGGGTTCAGCGCTGCGGAATACATTATGCCACGCCCGATAAAAGGATTATTCCTTTTTGTTCCTATAATGCCATTCACCGACCTATAGTAGAAAAAAAATTCGCCAAACCATTGTAATTTGCTATAATAGAATAATGTCTAAAAAAGTTTGGCATAATCTTGCTGTTGGAACAGTTGTGGCTGCTTTGCGCACAGACAGGGATAGGGGATTGACAAGGGAAGAAATTATTACCAGGCAGAAGATTTTTGGCCTCAATCAGCTTCCTGAAGAAAAATTTTTATCTAAAAAGGACATACTTATAGAACAATTCAAAAGTCCTTTGATTTATATTTTAGTTATTGCCGGCATAGGAACGGCTTTTTTTAATCTTTATACTGATGCAGTAGTTATTTTATTAGCTATTTTTATTAATACCCTGGTTGGCTTTCTTCAGGAAAAAAAAGCCACCAAAGCTCTTAGAGAGCTTAAAAAGATAGTCAGGGTTGAATCCCGGGTGATTATAGGGGGTGAAGAAAGAAAAATAGATTCCAAGAATCTTGTGCCAGGAGATATTATTGTTTTGTCTGCTGGAGACAAAGTGCCGGCAGACGGAAGAATAATTGAAAACTACGGCTTAAAAGTAAATGAATCTCCCTTAACCGGAGAATGGTTTCCGGCTGAAAAGAAAACAGATATTTTTCCTCAGAAAACTATTTTAGCTGACAGGGATAATATGGTCTATATGGGATGTACTGTGGAAAGCGGAAAAGCCAAGGCAGCAGTGACAGAGATAGGGGAAAATACTGAAATTGGGAAGATAGCCCACCTTTTAGGGGAAACCAAAGAAGAGAAAACACCTCTTCAGAATAAAATATCTCGTTTGAGCAAGAAAATAGGCATTATTATTACCTTAATTTCTCTTTATATCTTTCTATTCGGGATTTTCCAGCAACAGGATTTTATACGTATGTTTGAATTGACTGTGGCTGTGGCTGTGGCAGCTATTCCCGAAGGCCTTCCCATTGCTGTAACTGTAATCTTAGCTTTAGGCATGACCAGAATTTTAAAAAGAGAAGGATTGGTTAGAAAACTATTAGCTGCAGAAACTCTTGGCAGCACTTCGGTTATTGCCACTGACAAAACCCTTACTCTTACTAAAGGAGAAATGGAGGTGGCAGAAATTGTTACCTTTAAAGATACAGAAAAAGAAAGAAATTTGGCTTTAAAATCAGCTGTTCTCTGCAGCCAGGGATTTGTGGAAAATCCCAATGACCTTTACCCTTTATGGGAAGTTCAGGGCGAGCCCACAGACAGGGCATTCATTTTAGCTGGCGGTAAGGTTGATTTAGAAAAACATAAACTGGAAAAGGAGATGCCGGAAATAGATGAGATTCCTTTTGATTCTAAAAATAAGTTTATTGCCAGCCTGCGCCGGGAAGGAAATAATTTTGTATTGTATGTTTCTGGCGCTCCGGAAAAAATTATTTCTCTTTCCACGCACTTCATTAATGAAGGTGAGATTTATCCGCTTAAAGAAGGGGTTAAGCAGGTTTTTGATAAAAAACTAAAATCTTCAGCTCAGAAAGGTTTAAGGGTGGTAGCTGTGGGTTATAAAAAGATTTCTGATTCAGAAATGAAAAAAATGGATAATTTAAACGTTGAAAACGTAAAAGATTTGGTTTTCATAGGCTTTATTAATCTTAAAGACCCGGTTAGAAAAGAAGCTAAAGAAGCTATGAATATTTGCCGCAAAGCAGGAATGTTTCCTATTATTGTTACGGGAGACCATAAATTTACAGCTATGGCTGTAGCTAAAGAAGTGGGATTCAGAGTTAAAGAAGAAAATGTTCTTTTAGGAGAAGAATTGGATAAGCTTTCAGATGAGGAGCTGGATGAAAGGATTAAGAGTATTAGAATATATAGCCGGGTTGAGCCCAAGCATAAATTGAGAATTGTGCAGGCCTGGCAGAGAAAAGGTGAAGTAGTAGCTATGACCGGAGACGGCGTTAATGATGCGCCGGCTTTAAAAAAGGCGGATATCGGCGTAGCTTTGGGTTCGGGAACAGATGTAGCTAAAGAAGTTTCTGATTTAGTGCTCTTAAACGATAATTTCAATGTTATTGTGGCTTCTGTAGAAGAGGGAAGAGCTATCATTGATAATATAAGAAAGGTGATTACTTATCTCCTTTCTGATTCTTTCAGCGAAACCATTCTGGTGGGAGCGAGTATTGTTTTAGGATGGCCTTTGCCGGTAATAGCTGTCCAGATATTGTGGGTTAACTTAATTGAAGACGGATTACCTAATATTGCCTTAACTTTTGAACCCAAAGAAAAAGATCTTATGGATAGAAAACCGGAAGGAAAGAATATACCTCTTTTGAATAAAGAGATGAAAGCTCTTATCTTTATTATCGGAATTATAACTGATATTTTTCTTTTAGGTTTATTTGTTTGGCTTTGGAAGTATTCGGGGTATGAGATAAAACACGTCCAATCAATTCTCTTCGCTGCTTTAGCCATAGACTCTTTATTCTATGTTTTTTCCTGTAAAAGCTTAAGGAAAAATATCTGGAACATTGATCTTTTTTCCAATAAAATTTTAATTTTGTCCTGGATAGTAGGAACTCTGGCTCTTTTAGCTGCTCTTTATTTACCTTTTCTGCAAACTCTTTTAAAAACCGTACCTTTGAATTTATATGATTGGGAATTAATTTTGGGCATAGGCTTTTTGAATATTATTCTGATTGAAATTACCAAATGGTTTTTTATAACTAAAAAATTCAAAAAATAGTATATGCTGGCATTCTATATTTTTATATTTATTTTATCTTGTATTCTTCTTCTCTGGTCTGGTAAAACCTTGGTCAAAAGCTTAACCAGAATGGCCCGTTTTTTAGGATGGAAAGAATTTGTAGTAGCTTTTTTTGTTATGGCTTTTGCCGGCTCTTCACCCAATCTTTTCGTGGGCATTAATTCGGCCCTGCACAAAATTCCAGAGCTTTCTTTTGGAGACGTTATCGGAGGCAATGTTATCTGTCTTACCTTGGCTGTAGCTTTGGCAGTTTTCATTTCCCGAGTTTCTATTCCGGCTGACAGCGAATTAATTCAAACTTCTTCTCTATTCACTTTTTTAATTGCTGTTCTGCCGATTGTTCTTTTCTTAGATGGAATTTTAAATAGGGTAGATGGTTTTATTCTCATCTCTGTTTTTTTTGTTTATATGTTCTGGCTTTTTTCTAAAGAGGAAAGATTTAAAAAGGTCTATGAAAAACCCCCAAAAGACATTGCTAAAGGATTGAGAGGATTTCTTAATAATCTGGCTGGAGTTATTTTTTCTTTATTTTTACTTTTGTTGGCTTCAGAGGGCATTGTTAAATCAGCTTCTTTTTTTGCTGATAACTTAAATTTCAATTTGCCTCTCATAGGTATTTTAATTATAGGGGTGGGCAATGCTTTGCCGGAAATTTATTTTGCTGTCATTTCTGCCAAACACGGAGAAACTTGGATGATTTTAGGCAGCTTAATGGGTTCAGTAATTGTTTTAGCCACTTTGGTTTTGGGAATAGTGGTTATTATTCATCCTATTGAAACGATTAATTTTTCCTCTTTTGCTCTGGGCCGTTTCTTTTTGATTATTTCAGCTTTGTTTTTCTTTTTCTGCGTGCGCACAGATTGCCGTATTACTAAAAGAGAGGCTTTGTTGTTGTTGAGCATTTATATCATTTTTATTATTTCCCAAATTTTAATGCGTTAATCTTTTATGCTTGTTTATGCCTTAGTTTTTATTGCTTCCATCTCTTTGCTTGTTTTAGCGGGCAAGTGGTTGGTGGATGGTTTAATAAAAATGGCTGCTTTTCTAAAAGTAAGGGAGTTTATAATTGCTTTTTTCATTGTGGCTGTGGCTGGATCTATGCCTAATTTCTTTTTCGGCATTATATCCGCCCTGAAAGGAGTTCCTCAATTGGCTTTCGGAGATACTATCGGCGGCAATCTGGCTGATTTAACAGTTATTGTGGCTTTATCTGTTATTTTCAGCA
Organism: uncultured Candidatus Saccharibacteria bacterium; assembly: GCA_964615205.1. GTDB lineage: Bacteria > Patescibacteriota > Minisyncoccia > Minisyncoccales > JAGMDC01 > CAZTQA01. The sequence goes on along the minus strand of CAZTQA010000003.1, from coordinate 20,030 downwards.
AGGGTTTGCCAGCCCGAAGCAAAATGGTTCAGTCTTCAGCTATTTTTACAGCTATCATTGCTGTTCTCCCCATACTTTTGATTTTTGACGGTGTTTTGTCCAGGAGTGATGGCATGGTTTTAATTTTTTCTTTTGTTTTTTATGCTTTCTGGCTTTTTTCTAAAAAGGACCGCTTCTCTAAATCCTATAACGGAAGCAAGACGCCCATAGAAGGATTAAAGGGTTTTTTCAAGGGATTTGGCAAAGTTTTAATGGCAGTAGGCATTATTCTTTTAGCTTCTAAAGGGATGGTAGAAGTGGGTTCTTATTTAGCTTTTAATCTTAATATTCCTTTAGTGTTAGTGGGTATGCTCATTGTGGGGTTGGGTAATTGTTTTCCAGAAGCCTATTTTACAGTTATCTCTGCGCGCAAAGGAGAGAACTGGATGCTTTTAGGGGATTTGATGGGAGTGGTTATAGTGGCTTCTACTTTGGTTTTAGGCACAGTAGCTCTTATTTGCCCCATAGTCATTGAAAGCTTTTCTCCTTATTTTGTAGCGCGCGTCTTTTTAATATTAGCAGCCCTTTTCTTTTTGGTTTTTGTGCGCACAGACAGAAAAATCACTAAAAAAGAAGGGCTTTTCCTTTTGTCATTGTATATTCTTTTTGTCATCATTGAAGTTTTAATAAAATAAAAACATGCGGGAGAAATTTAGAACAGAACCAAAAATTGAATATAGGGAAGAAAAACATTCTTCGGTGAGGAAGATAATAGGTTCTGCTTCCGAAGAACATAAAGGAAAAATCAAAGAAGAGATGAAGAGAAGATTTGATAATCAAGATTCTGTTTGGGAATATGTGCCTGGACTAAAAGAAAAAGAAATAGAAAAAACTCCCGAAGAAATTGAAATTATTAAATTAGTAAATAATAAGACTAACGAATTTCTATCTAAGCTTGAATTAGAAAAATTTAATGTATTTACGAATAACGTTCACTTGTTTAAACAAAAAGATTATCAAGAATTTCTGGGTGACGGATTAGCAGAATTTTTTCCTTATGGTCAAAATATTTTCATTTCCGGAACCCAATCAAGATTAAAATTTACTGAGAGTTGTATCCACGAGATGAGTCATTTTAAATCTTTTCAGACATTTCAAGCTAAAGAAAAAAAACCAGCAGTGATGCGCCAAATTGGTTTGTTGATTGATATAAAGCCAAAAAAGAAATTATTTGAACATTTAAATGAAGCAGTAACCGAGGAAGTAACTAAAAGAATTTTTTATAGTTTAATAAGTCAAAAACCCAAATTATTAGAAAAGGAAATAGAAGAAACAGAAAGAATAAAAAAAGAATTTCTAGCAAGAGGTAATGATAAAAATAATGTAGATGATATTTATTTTGCGCAAACATATCCTGTTTCAATTAATGGAAAAAAGGAATATACAACAGAGACAGAAGGATTTCATTATTTTCAAGAAAGAAAGATTTTAAACAATCTTATAGAGAAAATTTATTTAAAGAATAAAGATAAATTTAAAGATAAAGAGGAGGTTTTTGATTTGTTTGCTAAATCGGCTTTTACTGGAAAATTAAGTTGGGGAATTTTAATAGACAGGACTTTCGGCAAAGGAACTTTTAAAAAATTAGCCCAATTAGATAAAAATGTTGATGAATTAGAAAAATTTGTAGATAATTTGTAATCAAACCATGCGAGAAAAATTTAAGCCAAAAATTGAAGATAGAGAAGAGGAGGAAACAGAACAAAAGAATTTTGAGAAAGAGGCGAAAGAAATAGAAAAATTAGAATATTCTTCAGAAAAACTGAAAAGCATTTTAGGATTAATAGATGAAAATATATTTCCAGAAAATCCGTTACCTGTAAAAATAGTTAAAAAAATAGAAAGTAAATATAAGGGGAAAATTCCAGCAGCCAAGCATTATTTTGACGAGAATGAAAAAGGAGAGATGATTAATGAACATTACAGGGTTAATAAAGGTGTTGATAAAGGAAATTATGAATTTATTGATCTTAAAGGCGTAGCTATACACGAAACAAGACATAGAATTCAGCATGCTCTTAAGCCGGAATTATTTAATAAAGAAAATATTAAGGGATTTAAAGAAAAATATCCGGCTTTAACATTTTTAATAGATAATTTTCCCAAAGAACTTAGTCCAGAGGATTTTGACGCTTGTTTAGTTGAAAATTTATCTCTATCTTTAATAAGAAATAACGTTTCATTGTCAGAGATTTTGGAAAATATTATTTCTAAAAACCCGGAAGAGATCTTGAAAAATGTAGAAGAATTAGCAAAAGAACATGGATTTGAAATACCGAATATAACATAAATATTGAAAAAAGAGTTAGATGAAAAGGAACAAGCAAATAACGAAATTCAAGACGAAGTTATTCATGGAGGAAAATAAATTCTTATATATGCGGGAAAAAATTAAAACAAAAAATGAAGATAGGGAAGAAAAAGAAAAAAAAGAGAAAAAAAGTTTTGAAATAGAAAGGTCTTTTCTTATTGAAGAGCTGCCTGAAGGAGTTGAAAAAAATCCCTACGAAATAATAAGACAAGGATATATTACGGAACCAGAGGACAGTGTTGATGCCAGAGTAAGGGAAAACATTAAAGAAGTTGACGGCAAAGAGAAAAAAACATTTTGCCTAACAATAAAACAAGGAGAAGGAATTAAAAGAGAAGAAAAGAATGTTCCTTTAAGTGAAGAACAATTTAATGAACTTTGGAAATTAATAGAAGAAAGGAGGATAGAGAAAAAGAGATATAAAATTAAAGATGAGAAGGGGAATGTTTTAGAAGTTAATATTTTTAAAGGAAATTTGGAAGGCCTTATCACCGTAGAAGTAGAGTTTCTTTCTGAAGAAGAAGCTGAAAAGTTTGATCCTCCCGATTGGTTCGGAAAAGAAGTTACGGATGAAAGAGGTTATAAAAATAAATCTTTAGCTAAATATGGACTTCCCGAAGAAGAAATAAAGGAGAAGAAAAAAGAAGAATTGGAATATGGAATCGAAGAATGGAAAGAGGAAATAACCAAAAGAGTCTTAAAGAAATTAGAAAAGCAGGATAAGGTGATTATTAATTTATCCGGGCCTTCTGCATCTGGAAAGGGAGAAGCTGTTAAGCAGCTTAAGAAAAGGATTCAGAAAGAAAAAATAGATGGTCAGGATATAAAGATACTTGCCTTAAGCACAGATGATTTCTATAAAGGAATTAGCAGAATGATTATGGAAAAAGTTTTAATAAAGAATCCTGAAATTCAATCAGACCCGGATGAATTGTCCAAGACGGTCAAAGAGATTATTTATAAAGATGATTTTAGTGATAAATTTAATATCCAGAATTTAGAAAAAATTATTAGTTATTTGGAGAAAAATAACGCAAATATTAATCCGGAAAAAATAAAAGAAGATATTCAGGAAGAATTTTCGCACATTGATTTTGATAATCCTGAAGCAGTTGATCTAAAAAAATTAAGTAATATAATTAAAAGAATAAAAGCCGATGAGAAAGCAGAGGTGCCAGAATACGATATGTCCTATGGAGAATCAATAAAATCAAAAAGCGTGAAAGGGAAGAATTATAATGTTATCTTGATAGAAGGGATTTATGGATTAAATAATGAAATTTTAAAATATAGTGATATTAAATCTTTTGTTGAAACAGATAACAGAACATTGCTTATGCGCCGTTTGAGAAGAGATGTAGGAGAGAAAGGAAGAACTTCTTTTACCCCGGAATTTTCCTTAAGATTTCTTTTAACAACTGTTATTCCCGCTTATGAAAAACATATTTTACCAGACAGAAAGAACGCGAATGTGATCCTTAAGAACGATTATACTTTTTTTGAGATGTATAACGTTAAAAAGTTTGACATTCAGGATAAGATTCCAATCTCAAAAGATGAATTAGGCACATTGGTAAGTAAATGGGGAGAACCCCTAAAAGAAGTTATCCAAGAAGACTTTTATTTCGCCAATAAAGGAGAAGGACACAATCCAGAGCATTTATTAAGAGTTAGATTAGAGAATGGAGAATTAAAGGATTTAGTTCATAAAGGTCCTAGAATAGATAGAGAGAAAGACGAGAAAGTAATAAGGCCAGCCGAGGAATACATTTCTGAAGGAGGATTTGGAGAGCATTACACAGATATAGCTAAAATTAAGGAAGATTTTGAAACAGGCGATTTTGAGTTTATAAGGACCATACGCAAAAAGAGAAGGATTTATAAATTAAACGGCATTGAAATAGCTGTTGATGAAATTGATGGTTTGGGTGATTTTTTAGAGTTAAAAACTAAGGACCAGACAACCAAATCTCCAGCAATAGACCGGTTTAAACAGGAATACGGTTTGTTAGATAAAAGAAATGTAGGACCTTACATAGATGAATTTTTAGAAAAAGAGAAAGGATAATTGCTTTATTTTTGGTTCAATTATGGTAGGATAAAACAATATGGAAGAAAATTTAGATAAAATTGAAAAATGGCCAAAGGAGGAATACAAAGAAAAGCCTTCTATTGTTGAAGACAAGGAAGCTGTTTTAGAAAAAAAAGAATTAACTGAAGAGGAAAAGGATATACACGGAGAATTGGAAAAAGAGCTTCAGAAAGTTAAGCTTTCTTCCCAAGCTCAAGCCCAAGCCCAGAAAGAAGCTGAAGATTTAAAAAAAGAGACTGTGAAAGGTAAGGTTAAACGTCTTTTGGATTTAGCCCAGTCCAAAGGTTTGGCTTATTCTGTAGAAGTGGTTAAAAAAATGGATGATGCTTATCTTTTAGATTTATTTCACGACACTTTAGCCAAGGGCGGATTATTCAAGAAATTTTTAGGCAAATAAAATGGATTATTTTTTTATAATTTTGTTATTGGTTATTTTGTTTTTAGGCGGAGGGGTTCTGTTTTTTGTTTTCAATAAAAAGAAGATGGGGCGGTTAACAAAGTCATTGGATATGACTTTGTTTTTAGTTTGCCTGCCCAAATACGAGAAAAAAGAAGAAAAAGCTCAACAGGATTTAAAATCAATCATTGGAATGATGGAGCAGATTTATTCTTGGTTTGCTTCTTTAGAAACCCCAGGATTTTTAAAAAAGTTTATTTCCGGAGCTCCCAGAATTGCTTTAGAAGTGGCTTCCCAAGTAGGAGGGAGCGATATTTCTTTTTATGTGGCAGTTCCTTCTCATTTAGGCACTAGTTTGGAAAAGAATATTCAGGGCATTTATCCTGGAGCCCAGATAGAGCCAGTGCCCCAGGATTATACTGTTTTTGAGCCAGAAGGGGAGATAGCATGTTCCCACTTAAAATTAAAAAAATCCCCTTATTTTCCCCTTAATACTTATAAAAATTTAGAGAAAGATCCTTTATCTAATATTAGCAATGCTTTAAGCAAGATTAATCCTGATGAGGGAGCTGCAGTCCAGTTAGTTATCAGGCCTTCTTCTTTCAAACTTAAAGATAAGGGAGAAAAAGTTTTAGCCGGCATTAGGGAAGGAAAAAAAGTTTCAACTGCTATTAGCGAAGCAGAGAAAAGCGGAATAATGAAAGCTTTTAGTTTGATGGTTGAAGGATTAGGCCAGAAAAAAGACAAGGATAAAAATGATTTACAGGACTTAAAAAAAGAAAAACCCTTTGAGGAAATTAGTTTTGAAGCTGTTAAATCCAAGATTCAAAAACCTGCTTTTGATGTTAATATCCGGCTTCTGGGGGTGGGAAAAAATCCAGTTAGGGCAGAGGAAATTTTAAATCATTTGGAATCCAGCTTTTCCCAGTTTACGAGCAGTTTTAACGAGCTTAAAGCGGTTAAATTAAAGAAAAAAGGATTAAAAAAGTTTATTTATGATTTTAGTTTCCGGGTTTTCAACGAAAATCAAAAGAGCGTTTTAAATTTAGAGGAGTTAACCGGTATATATCATTTTCCTTTGTCTCATATTGAAAGTCCCCAGATTAAGTGGGTTAAGACCAAGGAAGTGGCTCCGCCCACAGAATTGCCGGCTGCAGGCCTGAATTTGATCGGCAAGGCTGTTTTCCGGGGCGAAGAAAAAGATGTTTATTTTTCCACTGAAAATGACAGGAGAAGGCATCTTTACATTGTTGGGCAGACAGGAACTGGTAAATCATCGCTCTTGCGTGAGATGATTCGTCAGGATATTGAACAGGGCCGGGGCGTGGCTGTAATTGACCCCCACGGTGATTTGATTGAGGATACCTTAGCCAATATTCCCAAAGAAAGGGCCGAAGATGTGGTTTTGTTTGAACCCTTTGATACAGAGAGGCCCTGCGGCTTAAATATGTTAGAATGGGATACTCCGGAGCAGAAAGATTTCGCTGTTTCTGAAATGATAATGATTTTTTCTAAGCTTTTTCCACCTGAAATTATTGGGCCCATGTTTGAACATTATATGAGAAACGCTATGTTAGCTTTAATGGCAGATAAAAATAATCCCGGCACCTTAGTTGAAATTTCCCGTATTTTCACAGACAAAGATTTTATGGAAGAGCGGTTGGTAAAAGTTCAGGATCCTTTAGTCAAACAGTTCTGGCTCAAGGAATGGTCACAAGCAACTGGAGAGACCCGTTCTGATATGCTGGGCTATGTGGTTTCTAAGGTGGGCAGGTTTATAGAAAACGAGATGATGCGCAATATTATTGGACAACAACATTCCGGTTTTGACTTAGCTAAGATTATGGACGAGGGAAAAGTATTTTTAGCCAATCTTTCCAAGGGGCAGACAGGGGAATTAAACAGTTCTCTTTTAGGATTGATTTTAGTTTCCAAGATGCAGCTGGCAGCTATGAGAAGAGGAAGGATTCCAGAGTCACAAAGGAAAGATTTCTACCTTTATATTGACGAATTCCAAAACTTTACCACTGATACTATTGCTACTATTTTGTCAGAGGCCAGAAAATACCGCTTAGACCTTATTTTAGCCCACCAGTTCATACCTCAATTAACAGAACAAATCAGGAATGCCGTTATCGGTAATGTGGGAACAATCGCCAGTTTCCGTATTGGCGCTACTGATGCTGAATTCTTGGAAAAGCAGTTTGAGCCAGAGTTTTCCCATTATGATTTGGTTAATCTTGATAATTTCCAGTATATTGTTAAGATGATGGTGGACAATAAGGTTACATCGCCTTTTAGGGTCCAGACAATCAAACCAGTTGACAGCAATCCCGAAATTGTCGGACCTATTAAAAAAATATCTAAACTTAAATATGGTCGGCCCAGGATTATGGTTGAGAGAGAAATAATGAGCCGTTCCAAATTTGAATAAAAATGAGAAATTTTGGAGAAAGAAATAGAATTGAATATTCTGATCGAGAAAAAGAATATAAGGAGTATGAAGAATGCGTAGAACAACTATACGCTTTCTTAAAAGAGGCTGCTCAAGATTTAAGATTAGAAGGAGTACCAGTGGATGATGCTTGCCATATTAATGAGGATGCTTTTGAAGGTGTCTCTGGAGCAGAAGGCCCTTATAATATAGAAAAGGACAAAAGATTAGTCCAGAGATTTGAAAAAAAATGGGCTAAAGATAAAAGCATAAAAGAGGAGAACATAGAAGAAGAAAGGAAAAAAACAAATGGGGAACAGTTAGAGATACTTAAAACAGCTATTTTCACTAAATTTTTAGGAGAAGATTATATTGTCACCCGTACGGCGCGTTACGATGACATAATCAATGGAATTGACAATTTGGTATTAGATAAAAAAACTGGAAAGCCAATTTGCGCTATTGATGATGTTGGAGAGACAAGGGGTATCAGATTTGATGAGAAGAAAGAAGAAATTTTAGACAAGGACAAAGAGCGGGGAGGAGATTTAAAGTATGGATTAGGTATGAAAGACGGAAAGTTAATTTTAGGCGAGCAAAAGAATATTCCTATTTTTTATTTAGCTTTGCCCAAAAGATATATTGAAAAAGGGGTTGGAGAATTTATCCCTTCTCGCAAAGACAAAGGTGGTTTTGAAAAGAAATTATTTGAAGTTTTTAAGAATTCTATTCTATCTCAAATTTCTGCCTTGAAATTAGAGCTAAGATTAAATCTAGAAATAGAAGAGAGTATCTCTTATTTTGAAAAAGTATTAAAAAATAATTTTTAAATTATGGCAGTAAATCCAAAAGAAAAAGGACCGGGTAGCAAGGAAGGACTTGGTATCAATAAAATAAATGATATAAAGGCCTTGCAAAGAATAATCCAGGGCTTAGAGGCAAAATATGGCGTGTCCCTTGATGATCTTCCTAAAAACATTAAAGAGCCAATATTAAAAAAAATTAATGAGTTAAAATCAGGGAATGAGAAAGGGAAAGGTGGAATAGGCGTTTGGAATTTTGAAAATAAGGAAAAAAGAGGAAAAGGTTCAGAAACAACTAAAGGAAAAAATAATAATCAAGATAAAAATATGCCTAAAACAAATCAAGAGGTAAAAGTAGATAAAAAAGAGACTGAAGAAGAAAAAGAGAAGGCAGAGATATTAGAATTTCTTGAAGAGATAGGAAAAATAAGTAAATGGGAGCAGGTTGAAGAAATAAAACAAAGATTGATTGATAGATACTGTGGAGGTGATCGGGAAAAATTTATAAAAATTCCTGAAGAAATTCGTTATACATTGTCGCAAGTATCAGAACAAGAATTACAAAAAGGTCGAGGAAAAAATAATAAAGATGAAACAAATATGCCTAGAAGAAAAGAAAAAATATCAGGTTTTGATGAATTAGATAAAGACAAAAAGAAAGAAACTGTCAAAGAAATAGAAGAGGAATATGAGATATTAAACCCAGAGGATTTTGAAGAAGAAGGAAAAGATAAAGGAAAAAAAGTAGAAAAAGAAGAAGATAAAAAGCCGGGAGTTGAAAAGGAGCTAGAAGATATAGAAACTAAAAAATTAAAATCGAGACAAGAGAGTATTTACAATAAATATTATGACGCCGAGAGGTTTGGATTAGATGCGGAACTCGTTAAAGAAATACAAGGAGAATTAGAGATCCAAATGAAGAATGTTTTAGTTGCGGGAGGTAGGAAATGGCTTGAAGAACAGATAGATATTAACCCCGATGATTTCCCCAGTCTGAATAAGGAAATTATTTCCCAGTTAGATGAAAATCAAGTAATGGAGTGGGTAAGAGATAAAAAAGAATTTGATAAATTCTTAAGAGAAAATGAGGATTTCAGAGACTGGAAAATAATTAATAATTTGATGTCTTCAGTAGAATTTTACGGAGAGAAAACGCCGCCGGAAGTTAAAGCAGTAATTTTTAAACGTCTTTCTGAAGGATCTACTAAAGAAAAACTCTGGGAAAGAACTATTGGGAAAACTCTAAGCGAAGTAATAACATCAGATATAGGAAAGAGAGAAGATGTTATAGAGAGTAAGAAAAGAGATTATAGAAATGAAAAGATGGGAGATATTTTTCGTTCTGAATGGGAAGGTCTTTCTCCAGAACAAAAAAGATTAGCAGGCAGTTTAGAAGATTATTCTGATTCAAGGATCGATGGTTTAAGAGACAAATTAAACGAGAGATTAAAAGGAAAGAAAGAATTTAGCAAAGATGACGTTTTCGCTCTTTTATATTCTGGAGTAGATCCAGAATCTATTGAAGAAGCTAAGCTAGGAATAATTTATTTCTGGGAAAAAGAAAAAAATAAGATCAGTTTAAATACAAAAGGTAAAGAAAGTAAATTTACATTGAAACAATTAGAAAAATTAATTGGAGAAAACAATAAGGTCATAAATGAAGATTTAAAAGAGATAGAAAAAGAGACGGGTGAAAAATGGGATGAGTTATACAATAATAAAAAAAATGAGATCATTAAATTAGAAACGGAAAAAATTACCTCGGATATGGTAGAAAGTTGTTATAAGAAAATAGCTCAAGATGTCGCTGCCCAAGAATTAGCAAAGAAGTTAGATAAAGATCCTAAAAGACAAAAACGGATAGAAGAGGAGTTTGGTAAAGGGAAAAAGGGAACTGAGAAGGCAAAAGAGCAAATATTTGATTTAATTGCAGCGCAAGAAAGAGCAGAAGAAGGAGAAGGATTTGAGTATTTAGAAGAACAAGGTATTCTTGAACAATGGGGAATTAATCCTCTAAAAATTACTGATAAAGAAAAAGCGCGACTGGAAAAATTATCTGAAAAAAAATATGGATTGATTGATTGGATTTTAGAAGTTTTATTCGGTAAAGAAAAATAAATATATGAGTGATATTCTATTAACAAACGAATCACTGCAAACTCTTATCAAAGAAACTCCTCTTATAAGCGAGGAACAAAGGAAGCAATTTATGGAGAGACTGCCTTATTCAGACAGGGAAGAAAGAATAGGACTTCTCAAGACCCTTAAAGATATTATTCTTATTGAAGCGGAAAAGAACGAAGCTATAGAAAACTTGAAGGAGTTGGAATAGTTATTAATTAAAATTTTGTTATTCGATTATGACGGAGTGGTTTTTTATTTTAATAATGGGTTTAATTGTGGGCGGGGGAGTGTTGCTCTCTATTTTTGCTGTGAAAAAGGAGCTTAGCTTCTTTAAAAAAGGAAAAGCAGATGAGCCGGTTTTCAATGTATTCCAGCAGGAGTTGAAGAATATCAGGGAAGAAATTGAGAAAACAAGGGAAAGAAACATTGAATCTATCCAAAAGCAACTCAATGAAAGCTCAAAAATAGTCAAAGATGTGACCAGCCAGCTGGAAAAAATACACAGCGATCACCAGCATGTGATTGACGTTAAATCCCAACTGGGAAAGCTGACAGATGTTTTGGCTAATCCCAAGCAAAGAGGCATCTTAGGAGAATATTTTTTGGAGACCCTTTTGAAAAATGTTTTTCAGCCCAATCAATACCAGCTGCAATATTCGTTTAAAGATGGAGAGATTGTTGATGCAGCTGTCTTCGTTAAAGATAAGATTATTCCCATTGATTCCAAGTTTTCTTTAGAAAATTATAACAAGATTATTGAAGAAAGAGACAAAGAAAAAAGAGAGAAACTGGAAAAAATATTTAAGCAGGATTTAAAAAATAGAATTGAAGAAACTTCTAAATACATCAGGCCGGATGAAGGAACTATGGATTTTGCTTTTATGTTTATTCCTTCGGAAGGCGTCTATTATGACTTGCTAATTAATCAAATTGGTGCTATAAAGGTAACTACGTACGACTTGATTGAATACGCCTTTAAAGAAAAGCATGTCATTATTGTTTCGCCCACTTCTTTTTACGCTTATCTTCAGACTGTTCTTCAGGGATTAAGAGCTTTACAGATAGAGGAATCAGCCAAGCAAATCAGAAAGCAGGTAGAGAACTTACAAAAGCATCTATTGAATTATGACAGCTTTTTGCAGCGCTTAGGCAATAATTTAAGCACAACAGTTAATGCTTATAACCAGGCATATAAAGAATTTGGTAAAATTGATAAAGACGTGGCTAAAATAACTGAAGGCGAAAAAAACATTGAACCATTACAATTAGAAAAACCAGAGTAGTATGTTCGCAGTCATTAAAACCGGAGGCAAGCAGTATCTTGTTGAGCCGGGCAAAAAAATTAAAATAGAGAAATTAAATAGCGAAGAAGGGAAAGAAATTAGTTTTTCTGATGTTTTGTTGTTGGAGAAGAATAAAAAACTGGAAATAGGAAATCCCTTAGTAAAGGGAGCTAAAGTTATGGGAAAGGTTTTAAAACAGGGGAAAGATAAAAAAGTAATCGTTTTTAAATACAAGCCAAAGAAAAGATATAGAAAGAAAACCGGTCACCGCCAGAATTTCACTGAAGTTGAGATAAATAAAATTGAGATTTAGAATGCAGAGACTTAATCTCTGCATTTTTTCTTGATAAATAATCTTGACATATAAATAGTATTATATAACAAGAACATTGTTGTTACCTTTGAGTTTGGATTTGAAAATCTAAATTGAGAGGCGATAGCAATGTCAGAACAGAACAGAAAAAAGATAAATCCCTTGGATTTAATTGATCCTAAGGCGCCGGCACCATGGAATAGGGGTTTACTTTTGATCGATGACGAGGAGGAAAGTTTTGGGAAAGGAAACTATTAATTTTCTTTTCCAACCAATTAAAATGCGAGATTATAACCTAAAAAGGTTTTTTCTCGCTCTCTTTTTTTAGAATCTTGACAAAATAATAATATTATACTATAATTTATCCAGGAGGTGAGAAAGCATGATAGAAGATGAGATAGTAATTTTACTTGGAATGATAGAGAGAAACGGCGAAAATGTAAACATAGAGATTCCAAAGGATAAGGTGGAAAATCCTGACACTGTTTGTAATTCTCTAATGAACGAGGGAATAGTAGGTAGCTGTCAGTGGACAGAAACCCCTAAGGGCACGATTAGATTCACTCTTTAGGATCTTCTCTCTATCTTTTTTTTCGAGGTCGGCTGTGAAAGCAGGTGGCTTGGAAAAAAAAAGGCAAAAAATTAATAAAAAAATCAGAGGGGCTTTCACAGCAGGTTTTCTCTCTCCTCATTAGTTCTTTTAATTCACCCCTGCTGCGAGAGCGCCTCTGGTTTTTTTTATTTTCTTCTCTCTAAAGCCGAAGAAAGGGTTTCTTCATCAGCATATTCTAATTCTCCCCCCACAGGCAAGCCCCGGCCCAAACGGGTAATTTTTATATTCAACGGTTTTAATACACGCTCTAAGCGGAGAATTTCTGATTCGCCTTGAGTAGTGGGATTAAGAGCAATAATGATTTCTTCCAAATGATTTTTTTTTATTCTTTGGGTTAATTGGTTCAATTTTTCAGTGTTGGTTTGTCCTAAAATAAAATAAAGGCCGTTGTATTTCTTTGTTTTTTCTAAAGTATTTAAATCGGTTTCTTTTTCAACTATACAGAGAAGATTTTTGTTTCTGGTTTTGTTCCTGCAAATAGGGCATAATTTTTCATCATTTTCTTTTTCAAAAGGGTTGAAGCATAAAGAGCAAACCTGAATGTTCTTTCTTAAATTTGAAATTGCTTCTGTAATTTTATTTGTTTCTTCCTCAGAAAGCCCTATTAAATAAAAAGCAAAACGAGCGGCTGTGCGCGGTCCTACAGTGGGAAAGCGGGAAAAAACATCAATTAATTTTTGAATAGGGGGAGAGTACATTATGTTTCGGATTCACTAAATTCTTCTTTTTCAAATTTCTCCAAATTTCTAAAACTGGCTCTTTGTTCGTCAAAATATAGCTCAACTTTTCCCAGGGGTCCATTACGGTGTTTAGCTACAATAATGTCAGCGATGTTTTGGCGGGCAGTATCAGGCCGGTATTTATCTTCTCTGTGGATAAATAGAACCACATCTGCGTCCTGTTCAATGGCTCCAGTTTCTCTGAGGTCTGACAAGCGGGGAATCTGAGGAGAGCGTTGCTCTACTGCTCTTGAAAGCTGAGAAAGGGCTAAAACCGGAATAGTAAGCTCTCGAGCTAATCCCTTTAAAGAACGGGAAATTTCGGTCATCTGCTGGACAATACTGGCGTTAGTGGTTCTGGGGTCTACTAATTGAAGATAATCAACAATAATTAATCCTAATCCCTTGTCTGCCTGAAGCCGTCTTGCCATAGCTCTCATCTGAAGAATATTGGAGGTAGCTGCATCGTCAATATACAAAGGGGCTTCAGATAAAATTCCCATAGCTTGTTGAATTTTTGAAAAATCATTTTCGTCTCCCTGACTAGAGAGACGTCCTGTTCTGAAACGCCATAAATCAACATTGGCCTGGGCAGCAATTATTCTGTCAACAATCTGATCCTTAGACATTTCTAAACTAAAAATACCTACGGGTATTTTATGATGCACGGAAGCATAACGGGCAATATCCAAAGCTAAACTGCTTTTTCCCAAAGAAGGGCGAGAAGCTATAATAATAAGGTCTGATTTTTGTAATCCAGATAGTTTATTATCTAAATCTGCAAACCCAGTCGGCACGCCTCTGATTCCTTCTCCTTTTTTAGAGAGATTGTCTAAACGTTCAAATGCTTCTTCTAAGCTGTCTTTTACAGCAATGAATTTTTGAGAAAGCGATCCCTGGGCAATACCAAAAATTCTTTTTTCAGCATTGTCAAGTAGAACATCGGTATCTTCGGTTTCGTTATAGCCCATTAAACCAATCTCGTAAGAAGCGTCTATTAGATCCCTTAAAATTCTCTTTCTTTGGACGATTTTAGCATAACTGGAAGCATGGAGAGCATTAGGCACAGAATTAATTAACTCGGTTAAATAAGCATTGCCACCGATTTGATCTAATTCTTCTTTCTCTCTTAAACGATTAGCCAAAGAAAGCAAATCAACGGGTTCTCTTTTTTCAAATAAATCTACCATGGCTTGGTAAATTTTTTGATGTTTTTCCTGATAGAAGTCTCTGGACAACAGGAAATCAACCACCTTAATAATAGCATTTTTATCAATAATTAAAGAACCCAAAAGAGAGCTCTCTGCTTCAATATTTTGAGGTGGCATTTTGTCCGGCAATTCTTTTTTTATAGAGTTATTTCCTGTCATATTATCTTTCTATAATCTTGGGACCCTTAGGAGTATCCTCAATTTCATATCCTATTTTTTGGACTTGTCTCCGGATTTGATCTGCTTTCTGCCATTCTTTTTTAAAGCGTAATTTTTCCCTTTCCTGAACTAGTTTTTTCACTTCTTGAGGAACTTTAGTTTCCTTTATTTTATCTAAGCCCAAACCAAAGATTTTGTCAAAATTTAATGCAAGCTGGTATTTTACCTGGCTAGACAAATCGTTGTCTTTAATTACTTTCCACATCAAAGCTAAAGCCTTGGGAGCATCCAAATCGTCGTTAATAAGATTGAGAAACTGATTTTGGTAATTTTGAATTTGCTTGCCCGCCGAAGCCTTGGCGAAGGCGGGGGTTTTGGGTTTAATATCCTTTATATTTCTATAAAGACTATCTAAGCTGTTCTGCGCTCCTTCTAATGCTTCCCAGGAAAAGTCCAGTTTTTTGCGATAGTGAGTGCCCAAACATAAATATCTATAGGCAAGAGGATTAAATCCTTTTTCTGTAACATTATTTAAAATGACAATATTGCCTTCTGACTTTGCCATTTTTCCTCCTTTTAGTCTTAAAAATTCTCCATGAAGCCAATAATTGGCTAAAAGTTTTTTATAAGCTGCTTCAGCTTGAGCAATTTCATTGGTATGGTGAATCAGAATATGATCTATACCTCCGCAGTGAATATCAAATGGAATACCCAAATGTTTGATGCCCATAACCACGCATTCAGTGTGCCATCCAGGGAATCCAATACCCCAGGGAGATTTCCATTCCATCTGTCTTTTGCTTTTCTTGGGAGAAAACTTCCAGAGGGCGAAATCAGTAAGATTTTTCTTTCCTTTTACTGTTTTTACTCTAGCTCCGGCTTTGAGTTTCATTTTCTTAGGCCACAATTTTCCGTAAGTTTTTAATTTAGAAGTATCAAAATAAATGCCGTCTTCAATTTTATAAGTAAATCCCTTCTTTTCTAAAATTTTAATAAGATTAATCTGGTCTTTGATAGTGTCAGTGGCTTTAACCCAGATATTGGGTTCCTTAATATTTAAAGATTGAGTGTCTTTTTTAAAAGCTTGGGTGTAAAAATCAGCAATTTCCCAAACAGTTTTTTTTTCTCTTTTAGCTCCTTTTTCCAACTTGTCTTCTCCAGTATCAGAATCAGAAGTGAGATGCCCGACATCAGTGATGTTCATTATATGCTTAACTTTGTAGTTGTTATATTCCAAAACCCTCTTTAAAATATCTTCAAAAAAATAAGCTCGCAGATTGCCAATATGAGCATACCAATAAACGGTTGGCCCGCAAGTGTAAACTCCGGTTTTACCTTTTTTCAAAGGTTTAAAGGCCTCTTTTGTCCGCGATAGAGTATTATAGAGTTTAAGCATAGCTTCATCATAGCTCAAAGATTTTCAATAATCAACCTTGACATTTTCTCAATATTATGTTATCCTTATATCAGAATAAGCTCCGCACAGAAATGTGGGGAGTTAAAAAATCTAGGAGGTGGAAAAATGTTAGGAGCAAGAACTATACCAGAGGAAGAATTGAGTGGAGAGGAAGTTGTGCAGGTGAGCATGCTTGAGCTAGTGAAGGCAAAACATAAAGATCTCCCGTTTGTTAGAGATCTTTGTGATCAAGCGCCAGATCAAGCTTTAGGCTTACTCAGCGTAGAAGAGATTGAAGTAGCGGCTGGACAGTGGGCCGAGCAGAATGGGAAGAGTTTTGTTCGGCTTGAAGACACAGATTTTCATACGAGAACATTGACGATCAGAGTAATCCCTAAAAGGGATGTATCAGCTATATTAGAGGAATACGGTGTATCTAAACTTTTCCAACCACACTAAGGAAATGGAAGTTCATTTTTTATTTTAGGGCTTCCGTCTTTTTTTTACATTGACGTTTTTGAATTGATATGTTATTCTCAGACCAGAAGGAGGACGAGAAATGTTTTTGGAAAGAGAAGATAAAGAGAAATTGGCGATGCTTATTTTGGGCGGAAATCAAGGGCCTGTCGAAGTGTATGCCAAGAGAGCTATGCTATCTATGAAAATAATCGATCCGGAAGAAGTGATAAAAATTTCAGTGCCAAGCGAGGAACGTTTTGTGCTTATTGGCAACATGACTCTTGAGTGGAAAGAGCCTGAGGGTTACATTTGCCATTTAATCCCTCAAGACAAACAAACGGATGCAAAAATCGATGAAGCCCTACAAGTGGCCATAAAAGAGAGCAGAACAATAGAGATGTTATTCCGTTTTGCTGCCTCTGGCAATGCCACAATAGAAATAATAGATCGGAGGGACATAGAATAAAGTTGATCCCTCTTCTTTTTTTACAAATACTTTTCTCCGCGGTCTGGGAAAATAGTTACGATATTAGCTTGAGGAACTTGTTGGGTTATTTTTTGGGCTAAATACATATCTGCGCCAGAACTTTGTCCGGCCAAGATGCCGTGTTTTAAAGCTAATTCTTTTTGCCAAAATAAAGCATCTTTTTCTTCTACTTCAACTATTTTGTCTATAATTTTTAAATCCAGAATGGGAGGCACATAACCTTCTTTTAAAGATTTTAGTCCTTCAATATTTGAACCAATCTTTGGTTCAATGCCAATAATTTTAATATCAGGATATTTTTCTTTTAATTTTTTTCCAATGCCGGTAATTGTTCCGCCAGTGCCTATTCCAGCTATAAAATAATTAATTTTTTGATTATTCATCTGCTCAATAATTTCTGCAGCTGTTTTTTCGTAATGGACATTAATATTGGCTTGGTTTTCATACTGGTTAAGCATAATCAAATGGCCGTTATTCTGTTCCACTAATTTTTTAGTGTATTTGATAGCTCCGTCACGCCATTCTTTATCTTCAATTAGAATTATTTCACCACCAAAGAAATCTATCATTTTTCTTTTCATTATTTTCATTGATTTCGGCATCACAATTTTCAGCTTATATCCCTTAACAGCGCAAACCATAGCCAAGGAAATGCCGGTATTGCCGCTGGTGGGTTCAATAATAGTTTTTTCTTTGGATAAAATTCCTTTCTTTTCCGCTTCTTCTATCATAGCCAAAGCCAAACGGTCTTTAATGGAGCCGGTGGGATTAGCGCCTTCCAGTTTGGCATAAATATTTCCTATTTTTATTAAAGGCGTATTGCCAATATAATTTAAGATGTCCATAAAAACAAAAACCTCTTCCAGAGGATAGGTTTGAAAATGGTAGATTGGAATTTAGAATTCAAAACTATCCTCTTTAAGAAGAGGCGTAGCAACAGATGCAGATTGAGCGGTTTATTTTATACATAAGCTCTTATTTAAGAGTAGCAAATCACTCAATCTTGTCAAGAGTTTTTGATTTTGTTAAGATATAAGAACATGAAAAAGATAGACATAATTGTTGCCTTAGTAATAGGAGAACTAATCGCTTTGCTAAGTTTTGGGATTTTAAAAAATCTTGAATTAGAAAGCAAATTATTTTATTGGGTTTGGCCTTTTTTCCTGCCTCTTTTTTGTTTGACCTGTCTTTTTATAGCTCATCTCTTGAGCCAAAAGATTAAGATTTTTTGGCAGCTGGCAAAATTCGTCTTAGTCGGAGTTTTAAATACAGTGATTGACTTAGGAATTCTGGGTTTCTTAATGTGGTATTTTAATATAACTGGTGGTTTAATTTATTCTGTTTTTAAAGCCATTTCCTTTGTTACAGCAACTACTAATAGTTATTTCTGGAACAAATTCTGGACTTTTGAAAAGAAAAAAGGCAAAGAAACAGATAAAGAAGTTCTTCAGTTTTTCATTGTCAGTAGCATAGGTTTTGCTATTAATGTGGGTACTGCTTCTTTTGTTGTCAATTATATTAATCCTCAATTTGGTTTAACTCCAGCCCAATGGGGAATCTTCGGTGCCATCTGCGCTGCTTTTGCCGGTTTAGCCTGGAACTTCCTGGGTTATAAATTTATTGTCTTCAAAAAATAAAATGGCTTTAGCTTTATACCGAAAATACAGGCCTCAAACATTTAAGGAAGTAGTTGGTCAGGAGCATATTGTTAAAACCCTTTCCAATGCTATAGCTTCAGGCATGATTTCCCATGCCTATCTTTTTTCTGGTCCCCGCGGATCGGGAAAAACAACTATTGCCCGGCTTTTAGCTAAAGCAGTCAATTGCGAAAAAAGAAAAGAAGGAGAACCGGATGCCTGTGATGAATGTGATTCTTGCTTGGAGATAAGAAAGGGTAAAGCTATAGATTTAATTGAAATTGATGCAGCTTCACATAGAGGAATTGATGAAATCAGGGATTTAAGGGAAGGAATTAAATTTGGACCCACCAAAGCCAAATACAAAGTTTTCATTATTGATGAAGCCCACCAGCTAACCAAAGAGGCCTCTAACGCTCTTTTGAAAACCTTAGAGGAGCCGCCCAGCTATGCTATTTTTATTTTAGCTACCACAGAAATCCATAAAATGATTCCCACTATAATTTCCCGTTGCCAGAGATTTGATTTTCGCAAACTGACTTTGGATGAAATTATTCAGAAATTAGAATTTATTGCCAAACAAGAAAATATTAAAATTGAAAAACCAGCTTTAAAATTAATAGCTATACATGCTGGCGGAGCTATCAGGGATGCTGAAAGTTTGCTGGACAGGGTTTCAGCTTTTAGTTTAAAAGATAAAAAAGGAATAACCGTGGAAGAGATTAAAGATCTACTGGGTTTGGTGGAAACAAAAATCATAAGTGATTTTATTGAATTTATCATTGATAAAAAAACAAGTTCAGCTATTATTTTTTTAAATGATTTAATTAACAGAGGCCAGGATGCCCAAGAATTCAGCCGGGCTTTGATAAATTACTTAAGGCAGATGCTTATTCTGAAAATAAGCGGTGAGAGAGACAATAATCACTTCTTGATTACGGGATTAACAGAAGAAGAGATAGATAATCTTGAAAAACAAGCAGAAAAGTTTAAGATAGAAGAAATTCAAGAAATAATAGATATTTTTCTTCAAAGCGATAACAAAATCAAGTATTCTTTAATTCCCCAGCTTCCTTTAGAACTGGCGATTGTGGAGATAACAATTGATTGAGGCCTTATTGCGGGGTCGTCCCTCGGCCGTAGCCCGGAGGCTATCGGCCTACGGGCGAGGCTAATGGTAGGACAACAAAATGTATACTATTTATGTTCTAAAAAGTTTTAAAGATAATAATCTTTATATTGGTTGTACTTCTGATCTTACTGAGAGATTAAAAAATCATAAGAATGGTAGAGTTCCCTCGACTAAATATAGAAGGCCTCTAAAATTGATATTCAAAGAAAAATATCCTAATAAATACGAAGCTTTTAACAAGGAGAGGTACTATAAAACTGCAAAAGGAAAAAGAGAATTGAAGGAAAAAATAGTTGATTGCGGGGTCGTCTAATGGTAGGACAACAGATTTTGGATCTGTCTATCTAGGTTCGAGTCCTAGCCCCGCAGCACTCGTGGACTTTTTGAGTAAAGTTCCATTATTTCCTTCGTATTTTTGCCT
>CAZTQA010000002.1:0-191116 GCA_964615205.1 uncultured Candidatus Saccharibacteria bacterium | reverse complement strand
ATTAGCCGAGTTTACTGATTCCACCAGATGTTCGAAAATGTCCTTTTTTGTGCCCTCGAGAGGAGTCGAACCTCTATCGCGAACTCCGCAAGTTCGCATTCTATCCATTGAACTACAAGGGCAATACATCAGCGGAGGAGGTGAGACTCGAACTCACAAGCGACTTTTTAGATCGCTACGGGTTAGCAACCCGCTCCCGTAACCATTTGGGTACTCCTCCAGTAAATTAATATTACCTCTTGGAACAGCTTTAGTCAATTTTTTATAAAAAGTTATTCACATTTTATTTTCTTTTTTTTATTGTTATAATATAACTGTTAATTTTTTTAGGATATGTCTTTACTTAAAAAGAAAACAATTAATAAATGTTTAGGCATAGATATAGGCACAAGCTCAATCAAAGCTATTGAGCTTTCCAATTTAGGCAATGGCCCTAAATTAGAGAACTATGGAGAGGTGCCAGTGCAGGGGATAGAGTTCAATGATTCTCCCAGCGGTGAAGCTAGAGCCAATGGCATTTCTTTTCTTTCTTCTCCTACTGAAGAAGTTGTTGAAGCTATATCTAGTTTAAAAAAAGAAGCCAGATTTAAAACTAAAAACAGTGTTTTTTCTATTCCTGATTTTTCCACTTTTTTTACCAGTTTTGAGCTTCCGCCCATGAGGCAGGGAGAAATTGCAGAAGCAGTAAAATACAAAGCCAATAAATATATCCCTCTTTCTTTAGATGAAATGAAAATTGACTGGGCTATTATTAAAGGAAAACCAGCTCAAAAGAAAGGGTTTTTTTCCAAAGGACAGTCAGGAACAAAATTAGAAATTCTATTAGCTACGGTTCCTAATGATGTAATTTTAAAATATCAAGAAATCGCCAAACAAGCAGATTTAAATTTATTATTTTTAGAAGCAGAGATATTTAGTCTTATTAGATCATTAGTTGAGAAAAAGAAAGGAAGTACAATCTTGGTAGATATTGGCGGAAGGAGTACTACTTGCAGTTTAATAGAGGATGGAATTTTAAAGTCCAGCCATAGCTTTGATGTTTCCAGCAATCAATTTACTTATGCACTTTCCACTTCTTTGGATATAGATTATAATGAAGCTGAAAGATTAAAAAAAGAAATCGGCATTAGAAAAGGGACTAAAGAAGAACAAATTATTTATCCTTTAATTGATTTAATTTTAAGAGAGATTAGAAAAATTTCTGGTTCTACTCCCGAAGAAAAAAATAAAATATCCAAAATAGTTTTGTCCGGAGGTTCATCTCTTATGCCCGGATTACGGGAATATTTTAAGGAACAGGTAGGAATTGTTACTATAATTGGAGATCCTTTTTTGGATATTGATTATCCTTCCTCATTAAAAGAAATTCTTAAAGAGATGAGTCCCTCTTATGCCATTAGCGTTGGATCGGCTTTAAAAGGATTAGATTTGGCTTAATTTTATTTCTGTGTTAAAATAAAAAAATAAGATGCCTTTTGATATTATCCCTAAAAAAGAAATAAAGAAAACCAATTGGCTGGATATAATATTTTATATTTCCTTAATTTTGCTTTTAACAGCTTGTTTGGGATTTTTTGTTTTGGAATATTCTTTAAATCAAACAGAAGAAAAAATAACCCAAACCGAAACCAGAATTGAACAACAGGAAAGTACTAAAAACAAACAATTAGAAAAAGAACTTTTAAATACCCAAAAAAAAATAAACGATTTCTCAATCGTTCTAAGCAACCATAAACTGAATTCTAAATTATTTGAGTTTGTAGAAAAAAGAACCCATCCCCAAGTTTCTTTTTCCAGTTTTAATTTTGATTCTATTAGCGGCAGATTAACTCTTTCGGGAACAGCTAAAAATTTTACAACTCTCGGAGAGCAACTTTTAATCCTTTATGCCGAGAGCGATATCCAAACCCTTAATGTTACCAATATATCTTTAGGAGAGAACGAGGGAGTTAGTTTTGGTTTAGATATAACAATAAGCCCCCAAGTTTTTAATTTAAACTAAAAAATGAAAAATCCAATTATTTTAACAAGCGTTGTCCTATTAATAATTTTTCTTTTGGCATTTTTTATTCTTATGCCCAAATATGAAAGATTAAACCAGAGAACAGCTCAATTAGAACAAGACGAACATGATTTAGCAATTCTGGAGGATTATTTCACTAATTTGGCTGAAACCAAGAGAAAGTTAGAGAAATTTGAGACAGAATTAAGCTTAATAGATTCAGCTCTTCCAGACAGTAATGATATGCCTTCGGTTTTCAATTTTATTCAGACAACAACTGAAAAAAATGGTTTAATGCTTTCTTCTGTAAGTTTGTCTTCTTCGGGGAGCAAAACAAGGACAACTACTGCCACTACTGAAACAGAGACAAGTAAAGTAAAAAATAACCCATTTTCCGTTTCTGTGAGCGGCAGTTATTCTGCTTTTAAGAATTTCCTTTCTGACATAGAAAAATCAGCTCGCTTTATTGGAATAGAGAGTATTTCTTTTTCCAGCGGACTTTACAAGACTGGTGGAATGCTTAGTTTCAATTTACAAATGAAAGTTTATTCTTATTAAAAATATGAAAGGTATAAAAGAGAAACAAGAAAAAAGAATAATTTATCTAGCCGTTCTTTTTTTCGCAGTAGTAATAGTAGCTCTTTTTGTGTTAAGCCAAACGTTTTTCGTCAAGGAAGAAAATATTGAGACTGCTTTTGTTCCCCAACAGAGATTCATAGATAAAAACATAAACATAGATTTTAATGTTTTAAAAAATGCCTTTTTTGATGAGATTCAGGAATTTGAAAAGATTTCTTATCCAGAGATAGAATTTGGCAGAGAAAATCCGTTTCTCTCATACTAATATTATGACCTTAATAAACCAGTTAGTAGAAAAAGGGGTTCTGAATAAAAAGAAAGCCCAGATTTTGGAGGAGGAACTTAAAACATCAGAAAAAACAGAAGAGGAGCTTCTTTTAAGGGATGGAATAATAAGTGAAAATGTTCTTTTTCAGCTCAAAGCAGAAAACCTAAAGATACCTTTAAAAAATGTCGATGCTTCTGAAATTTCCATAGATATCTTAAGAATAATTCCCAAAGATGCGGCTGAATTTTATTATATGGTGCCCATAGGAAAGAAGGGCAGGATTTTAGAAATAGGAATGGTTTATCCGGAGAATCTTAAGTCACAAGAAGCTCTGAAGTTTTTAACCAGAAGAGGCAATTATTCTTTCAGAGTATATTTGATCACTTTTTCCAATTTCAGGGACATTTTAAAACAGTATTTAAGTTTTACTAAAGAGGTAAAGCAGGCCCTAACGGAAGCAGAGTCAGAGTATGAAGAAACAGATGTCTCTGAAAAAGCAGCAGAGTTGGAAAAGATAGGGGAAGAAGCTCCTATCTCTAAGATTGTTTCAGTAATTATTAAACATGCTGTAGATGGAAACGCTTCTGATATTCATGTTGAACCAGTTAAAGACAAACTAAGAGTAAGATTCCGCTTAGATGGAATACTTCATTCCTCGCTTTTTTTACCCTTTCGGATCCATCCAGCTGTAGTAGCCAGAATAAAAATTCTTTCCAATTTAAAAATTGATGAAAGCAGAGTGCCACAGGATGGAAGAATAACCAGCAAAATCAGTGGAAGAGATATTGATTTTAGGGTTTCTACTTTTCCTACTATTTCAGGAGAGAAAGTGGTTATGAGAGTATTAGATCCTTCTAAGGGATTGAAGAATTTAGAAAATTTGGGCTTGGAAGGAAGAAATTTTGAAGTTTTAAATAAAGCCAGAGAAAAACCCTATGGTATGATTCTATCAACTGGGCCTACTGGTTCTGGAAAAAGCACTACCCTTTATGCTGTTTTAGATTTGTTGAACCAAGAAGGCGTGAATATTGTTACCATTGAAGATCCGGTAGAATATTTTATGGTAGGTGTTAATCAGTCCCAGACGAAAGAAGAAATTGGTTATACTTTTGCTCGAGCCTTGCGTTCTATTCTTCGTCAGGATCCAGATGTGATTATGGTGGGTGAAATTAGAGATAAAGAGACGGCTGCTCTGGCTGTGCATGCTGCCTTGACCGGCCACGTTGTCCTTTCAACTCTTCACACTACGACAGCAGTTGGAGCTTTGCCAAGATTAATAGATTTAGGCATAGAACGATTTTTACTCCCTTCTAGTCTAAGCGTAATTTTGGCGCAAAGATTAGTAAGACGGCTTTGTCCTTTTTGCAGGCAGAAAATTAAAGCCAACAAAGAAGTGGAGGATATGATCTTAAAAGAATTAGGTCCTATTTCTTCAGAGGATAAAAAAAGATTTAAAATCACTAAGCCTTTATACGTCTGGGAAGCAAAAGGATGCAAAAAATGCCGGCTCCAGGGTTATACAGGCAGAGTAGCTGTTTACGAATTATTAGAAATGACCAAAGAATTGTCTCAATTAGTACTCCAAGGCAAATCAGAATTAGAATTCAAACAAGAAGCTAAAAACCAGGGCATGCTTACTATGCTCCAAGACGGATTGATTAAGACTTTGAATGGCTTGACTTCATTTGAAGAAGTAATGAGAGTAACTAAGGAGGAAAAATAATTATATATGAAAAAAACTATTTTATTAGTTGAAGACGATCCCTTTTTAATAGATATCTATACTACCAAGCTGGAAGAAGATTTTAATGTTAAAGTAGCCAAGAATGGTAAGGAGGGTTTAAAAATGGTTAAAGAAAAAGTGCCTGATCTTTTACTTTTAGATATTGTTCTTCCTCAAATGGACGGCTGGCAGGTGCTGATAGAGCTAAGAAAAGACAAAAAGTTAGAAAAGATGCCCGTAGTGGTGCTTTCTAATCTGGGGCAGAAAACAGAAATAGATAAAGGTCTCGGCTTGGGGGTAACTAAATATTTAATTAAAGCCCATTTTACCCCAACCGAAGTAGTCGAAGAAATAAAAAAGATACTTAAATAAAATGGCAAGCTATCAAGAACAACTTAACGATTTGCTTGATTTAACTATTCGCGAACAGGCCTCTGACCTGCATCTTTCTGTTACGCATCCTCCAGTTTTAAGGATTAGCGGACGGCTCATTCCTTTGACTAAAAAAGAGAGATTGAATTCCACAGATACGCAGGGTTTGGCGATGGCTTTAATGACCGAGCAGCAGCAGCAAAGATTTTCCCAGCAAAAAGAAATTGACTTTTCTTATCATTTTGAAGACAAAGGAAGATTCAGGGTAAATATTTTTTACCAAAAGGGCTGTGTCTCCTGCGCCCTGCGCCTTATTCCCAATAAAATTAGAACTATTGAAGAATTAAGTTTGCCGCCCATTATGCACGAATTTGCAAAGCCTATGCAGGGATTTGTAATTATGACTGGTCCTTCCAGTCATGGCAAATCAACTACCTTGGCAGCCTTAATTGATGAAATCAATCACACTCGTACTGACCATATCATTACTATTGAAGATCCCATTGAGTATGTTTTTGAAGACGATAAATCAGTTATTGACCAGAGAGAGGTTTACCAGGATACTTTGTCTTTTGCCCGGGCTTTACGTTCCACTTTCCGTCAGGATCCAGATGTGATTATGGTGGGTGAAATGAGAGACCCGGAAACCATTGCTACAGCTATTACAGCAGCTGAAACCGGGCACTTAGTTTTTGCCACCTTACACACCAATTCTGCTTCACAGACTATTCACAGAATTGTGGATAGTTTCACGGCTGAACAGCAAGATCAAATCAGAGCCCAGCTTTCAGGTTCTTTATTGGGTGTAGTTTCCCAGAGATTGATCCCTCGAATCAGGGGAGGCCAGATTCCGGCTTGCGAAATAATGCTTTCCACTCCGGCTGTAGCTAATTTAATCAGAGAGAACAAAATTCATGAGCTGCCTTTGGTTATTGAAACCAGCCGCAAAAAAGGAATGGTTTCTTTAAACTATGCCTTGGCTGAATTAATCCGCAAAAAAGAAGTTTCTCTGCAGAATGCTTTAAATTATTCTACCAATCCCATTGAGCTTAGAAGACTAATTGATTGATGCTATGAAATTCAAATATCAGGCAAGAACTGAAGATGGAGAGATGAAAGAGGGGATAGTGGATGCAAGTTCCAGAGAATCAGCTCTGGATATTTTAGAAAGCCACGATCTTTTCGCGGTTTCTTTAATTGAGTCCGAGCTTATTCCGGTTTGGTTAAAAGATATAAAGATTTTTCAGAGAGTAAGTCAAAAAGACATAGTTATTTTTTCTCGCCAGCTTTCAATGATGTTTACAGCCAATGTGCCTTTAGTGGAAAGTTTGGAAGTATTAGGGATGCAGCAGAAAAACCCGGTTTTTCGGGAAAAAGTTTTAAGTATTGCTAGAGATGTTGAGGGAGGAACTGCTCTTTCCGAATCATTTGACAAGTATCCGGAGCTATTTTCTCCTTTTTATGTCAATATGATAAAATCAGGCGAAGCATCAGGAAAGCTGTCGGAAGTCTTAAAATATTTAGCTGATAGAACTGAGCAGCAGTATGAGTTTATGTCTAAAATCAAGGGTTCAATGATTTATCCTCTTTTGGTAGTGGGTGTTTCCTTTGGTGTTATCACTATTATTATCTTCTTTATTATGCCTCAATTTGAAGAAATTTTTCTTTCTTCAGAACAGGAACTGCCTTTTTTTACTAAGGTTGTTTTGGGAGCTTCAGGATTTTTGAGGCATTGGCTTTTTCTGATTGTGGGAATCCTGATAGCTTTTATGGCTTTTATTTACTTCTATTTTAAAAGAACTGATGAAGGAAAAGAATTTTTTGACAAGCGTATTTTAGATTTTCCGGTTCTGGGCGATTTTTTAAAAAAGTTTTATCTTTCCCGTTTTGCCCAGAATCTTTCCACCTTGATTGCCGGGGGACTGCCTATTTCACAGGCAATTAAAATCTGCAGTGATATCGTTAATAATAGTGTTTACAAAGAAGCTATTTTAAAAACCCAGGAAGGAGTCAAAAGAGGAAAAACAATCAGTTCGATTTTAATCAGGTACCCGGATTACTTTCCGACAATTTTCACCCAAATGGTGTCAACCGGAGAAAAAAGCGGACAGCTGGAGGACAGCTTAGAGAAGGTAGCCTTTTTCTTCCAGAAAGAAGTGGAAAGGGCTTTGGATACTCTTTTAAGCGTTATTGAACCGGCCCTGATCGTGTTTTTGGCTCTGATTGTAGGTACCATTGCTGCAGCTGTGTTTATTCCTCTTTACAACTTCATCGGAACAGCAGTGTAAAACTGCCAAAAGGCAGTTTTAGAGTTTTCCACAGGTGTGTTTTCCTAAAAAGAGTTATAATAGAAAAATAGAAATAAACTAAAGGTCGATTACTTTAAAATTAAAATTTTTAATTTAAATTTAATATGAAAAAATTTACTAAGAAAGGTTTTACCTTAATTGAATTATTAGTTGTAATTGCAGTTATCGGTATTCTTTCTTCAATTGTCTTGGTTTCCCTCTCCGGCGCTAGAAATAAAGCCAAAGATGCTAATATCCAGGCAGATCTTGCTGCCCTAAGAGCAGGGGCCGAATTATATGCAGATACTGGAGACTATAGTGGTTTTTGTGCTAGTGGCGACGCAAGCAAAGCTATCAGTGCGATTGCAAAGCAAGGCAAAACGGCGGTATGTAATGATGCTGCAGATTCATGGGCTGCTTGTTCACCAATTTACGACACAACTAATCTCGTTTGGTGTGTAGATAGTGCAGGTAATTCAAAAGCAGAACCTACCATGACTTGTACAACAGCTGGTTTTACTGGTACAGTTTGTCCGTAATAAGATTTTAAAATTTGTTTTTTTAATATCTGAATTATTATTGTCAGAGGCCTTGTAAAAGTAATCTTGCAAGGCCTCTTATTAAGGTTTTATTCATGAAATATAAAATTAGAGCTAAATCGTTTACTTTAATTGAGATTTTGGTGGTTATTGCTATTGTTGGATTGTTATCTTTAATTGTTTTTGTATCTTTAAATCGAGCAAGAAATAAATCGAAAGATGCTACTATTATTGCGAATTTGGGTAGTTTGAAGGTAGCTGGTGAATTGTATGCTGATGATTTTGGAAATTTCAAAGATTTTTGCGGGGCTGATTTGGATGTAGTTAGAGCAATTGACGAAATTGAAAAACTAGAAAAAACGGCGATTTGTAGATCAGATGATGTTGACGGTGAGGAATGGGCTGCTTGTGCATCTGTTTATGATAGCATTGCTAAAAATTGGTGCGTTGACAGTAGAGGAACCTCAAAAGCAATGCCCTGTGTAACTTGTGATGCAACTTTTAGTCTTACTAGTTGTCCTAATTGTCCCTAGATGATTAGTTTATTTATTATTAAGAAAGTTAATAGAGCGTTCAGCTTAATTGAATTATTGCTTGTTGTTGCTATTATTGGTATTCTTAGTTCAATTACTTTAGTTTCTTTGAATCAAAGTAAAATTAAAGCTAGAGATGCTAGGATCATATTAGGAATTAGGCAATTAGTTCCTTTTGCTGAGTTTATTTATAATAAAAAAAATAGTTATGCGGATTTATGCGACGACGGTGAGATCAGAATAGATTATCTTTATCAAGACGAATTAACTTCAATTAATATGGAAATTTCAAACAACGGAGGCTATGTATTTTGTTACGCTGACACTAATAAATATTGTATATATTCTCGTTTAAATATTTCTGGAGTGGGATTTTTTTGTATTGATAACACTGGAAAAGCAATTATTACTGATATCGATCCAGGGACAAAAGAATGTAATTTTACGGGCAATATGACTTGTCCATCAAATTAAATTTTATAAAATAACTAAATTAAGAAGGTCAAACCTCTTTTTTTTGTAAAAGTTGGGGAAATTGGTATAATAAATTAATGGTGGATGTTGTTTTTAGGTTATTATTGATTAGTTTTTATGAGAAATGAGAATATCTATTGTTAAAATCTTTTCCCAAAATAAAAAATTATTCACAATAATTTTTTTATTTTTTGTTTTCTTTCTTTCTTTAAGTTTGCGTTCATATACCCTTTACGAGCCTTATCTGCTAAGGCATGATGGGTTTTTTTATTACCATCAGTCAGATGTTCTTTTAAACCAAGGTAATATTGAAACAGATATTTTGAGAATGTATCCTGACGGAGTTCCGTATAAGCCTGATTTTTTTGTTTATTTAATAACTTATTCTTATAAACTTTTCAATCTTTTATTGCCGCAACCGTCTCTTTTAGCTTTTTGTTTTTGGTTTTCTCTATTTATAGGAGCTTTAAGTGTTTTTCCTATTTTTTTCATTGGTAGAATTCTTTTCAGTAATTTGGTTGGCGTTCTGTCTGCTCTTTTTTTTACTCTGTCGCCGGTTTTTCTATTAAGAAGTATGTCAGGGGATTTAGATACTGATGGTATTAATCTTTTATTTTTGTCCCTTATTATATGTTTTTTTATTGCTGCTCTTTCTAAAGTTGATTTAGAAAGGGTTTTTAAACGGAAAGCACTAACATTTTCTTTTTTGGCCGGCTTCTTGCTCTTTTTATGGTCTTGGGCCTGGGTAGGTAGCTGGCTGGCTTTTTGGATTGTTCTTTCCCTTTTATTTTTCCATTTTTGTATTCATTATTTTTCTAAAAAATCTTTTTTATCTTTCAAGAACTATTTTTTTGTTTACCTGATTTTTTTCTTGAGTTTTTTTCTGTTTACGCTTGTTTTCTTAGGCATTGATGTTGTTAAAGAAACACTTATTTCTCCTTTTAGTTTTTTTCAGATTAAAACATCTGCAGAACAAATTACTCCAGAGGGCTTCCCAAGCCTCAGACCTTTTATTGATGAGCTTCAAGCCCCGAAAGGTTTTATTAATGCAATAAGTAATTTAGGCAGTTCTTGTTTTTTCATTGGGATTTTAGGGTTTATTTTAATAATTCTTTGTTTTGTTAAAAATATTAATAAAAGCAAATGGCAGTATTTGTTTCCTTTATTAACAGTTTTTTTTATTACTACTCTTTTTCCTTTTTCAAAATCTATTAGGTATGGAGAGTTTTTTGCTCTTCCGTTAGCTTTATGCGCTGGGTTTTGTGTTTTAGTTATCTGGAAGAAAAGTCTTGCTTTACTATTAGAGAAGAGATTAGATAAATCAATGTTTATTTTATCAGTTGTTCTTATTTTTTTCTGTTTTTACTTTACTTTTAATATTGCTTATTTGGAGGCGTTTGATCATAGGACTGGCATTAATTCGCAGTGGGGTAGCGCTTTAAATTTTCTAAAACAAAAAACAAATGAGGATGCAGTAGTCCTTTCTTGGTCAGATTATGGTTATTGGATATTAACAACAACTAACAGAAAAGTAATACTTGATAATGGAAGCTTCGGAGGGCTGAAAGAAACTGATTTGGATTCCGCTTCTAGAGAAGAATGTTTTGACAGGAAGGGTATTATTAAAGATAATATTTGTATTACCTCGAGAATACAAGATTTTTCTAACATTTTATTTACTGATGATCCCCAAAAGGCCTTGAATATTATTAAGAATTATAAAGGAGAGGCTTCAGAAGTTTATTTATTGCTTTCAGCTGACTTAATACCCAGAAGTTATATCTGGACATATTGCGCTACTTGGGATAGAGAAACTGAAGCTGGAAATCAATACAAATATGCGGCTGAATATGACGAGAAATCTGAGGAAACAAAATTTTTCATTCCAGATGAATTAAAAAATAGTTTATTCACAAGACTTCTCATTTATAACGAAGAAGTACCTGGCTTTGAATTAAAATTTAATACCTTCTCCGATAACTATTTTAGTTCTGTAATAAAAATATACAAAGTCTCAATTTAAAAGTTTAACAGGGACAGGAGAGGGACTGTCTCCCTCCTGTCCCTTTGTCTAACCTTTGTTGTCCAGATTCAGATACGTCTGACACACTTTATGTTTGACAGCAGATTCCGCTTGAGCTAAAATGAAAGCATATGAAAAAGAAAGAAATTACAATTGAAAAATTAGCCCAAATGATTCAAAAGGGGTTTTTGGATGCCCAAGAAGATAGGGCTGGCATGAGACAGGATGTCTCTAGAATAAAAGAAGACATAAAAGATATAAGAAATAAACTATCCAGTTTAGAAAGGAGAGTAATATTTTTAGAAGATAAAGCTACAGAGCATTCCAAGCAATTAAAAGAATTAAAAAATTTAATTCAAAAATTTCAGAAAGAAAGACAAATTGATAGAGAAAAAATTATTTGGCTTGAAAAAAGAGTTGCTCGATTAGAAGCAGAAGTTGGAATTTGTTAAATTGTGGTTATTAACATAGTGAAGGAGGCTGAACCTCAATCAATTAGTGCAGAGAGCAGATCTCTGTTTTTTGTAAAAGTTGACTTTTAGGGTCGGATTTTATATAATTAGAGCATATGGCAAGGCAATTTACGGCAATATATAAAAAAAGCGGAAAATGGTATATTGGATGGATAGAAGAAATCCCAGGCGTCAATACTCAAGGAAAAACTCTTGAAGAAACTAAAGAAAATCTTAAAGAGGCGCTTTTATTAATTCTTGAGACTAACAGGTTTCTTAATAGGAAAGAGGTTTCAAAACATAACATTATTCGGGAATCTCTTTCAGTTTCTTTTTAATGAAGAGGGTAGATTTAATTAAACACTTAATTAAGCAAGGATGTGTTTTTGTTAGAGAAGGTTTAAGACATAGTGTTTTTTATAACTCTTTAATCAAAAGATCTTCCACGGTTCCAAGACATAATGAAGTAAACGATTTTTTAAGCAAAAAAATCTGTAGAGACTTGGGGGTAGAGCTACCTAAAAAATTTAAGAAATAAAAAAAACAGAAATCGGATCTCTATTTTTTTGTGAAATTTGGGGAAATTGGTATAATAATCTAATGGTAAATGTTGTTTTCTATGTTTTTGTTTTTATTTTTGGCCTGACAGTGGGTAGTTTTTTAAATTGCGTTATTTATCGCTTGGAGAAGGGGGAGAGCGCTTTGAAGGGCAGGTCTTATTGCCCGAAATGCAGACACAAACTGGCTTGGTATGATTTAATCCCTTTACTAAGCTTTTTTATTTTAAAAGCTAAATGCCGCTACTGCCACAAAAAAATCTCTATTCAATACCCATTGGTAGAAATAGCAACGGGTTTGCTATTTCTACCAATTTTTTATTATTGGTCGTTAGGATTTTGTCTAGCTACGCCAGATCTGGCAGAGCCAGAGATTTTGGATTTAATGTTTCTTTTTGCTATTGCCAGCATTTTAATAATTATCTTTGTCTATGACTTGAAGCACTACATCATCCCAGACAAGGTTATCTTCCCAGCTATAGGGATAGCCTTTATTTATAAATTGTTTGAAAATTGGTCATTGGGATTTGATTGGTCATTGTCCGCCAGCTGGCGGATTGGGATTTGGAGCTTTATCTCAGCAGCTTTTATTGCTGCTGGTTTTTTCCTGGCAATTGTTCTTATTACTCATGGCAAGGGCATGGGAGTAGGAGACATAAAGCTTGCTTTTTTAATGGGCTTGCTGCTTGGCTGGCCCAATATTTTTGTAGCTATGTTTTTTGCTTTTCTAATTGGTGCTATAATAGGAATAGAACTGATTTTAATTAAAAAGAAAACCCTGAAATCAGAAATTCCTTTTGGTCCTTTTCTGGTAACAGGCACTTTTATCGCTTTATTCTGGGGCCAGCAAATAACAAATTGGTATTTAAATCTGTTTATTTAAAAAATGCTTAAATTCAACAATAAAGGAATGACCTTAATAGAACTTCTAGCAGTAATAGTCATGATGCTCATTTTGCTTGGAGTAGTTTTTATTAATCCCAGACCTTCAACTGACCTTGACGTTGCTGCCCGGCAGCTGGTTACTGATCTACGCCGTGCCCAAAACATGGCCATGTCTGCAGAGAGGCATAATGATTCTGTGCCTGATAGTTATGGTATAAAATACACTAATGGGGATAGTAAATATGTGCTATGTAAATATAGTCCGGAGGTAGAGATTGAAGAAATTGATTTTCCTTTGAAATCAATAACCATAGATAGTTCTAGTAATAGCATTCGTTTCAGGACACCCGATGGGTCCGTTGATATCCCTAGAGACATTGATATTAAATATTCTGATGGTTCCACGAAGCGAATTACTGTTAATTCAGCTGGTTTGATTGAAATACAATAATAAAATTTATGTTTACATATTTAAAGAACAATAAGAATAAAAGCTTTTCTATTCTAGAGGTTTTGGTAGCTATTACTGTAATTACAGTTGGTTTAGTTGGCGTCGTGGGATTAGTTCTTCGCAATCTTTCTATCGCCAAGGTTAGTCCGGAAAGAGTTATCGCTGTTAATTTAGCCCAAGAAGGCATTGAAATATTACATAATATCAGAGATACCAATTTATTATTGGGAAGAGATTTTGATACAAATATTGGTAAACAGGGAAATGAGAGATTCGGGAGTACAGTTGAGCCCGATGGTACTATAAATCATTTTAGCATGCCTATATATGCAAATGTTTGGGAATGCAAAGATGACGGTAATTGCCAGCTTTATTTTGATGATGGGCTTTATACTCATATTAGTTCGGCTACAGCCGTAGAAACAGGTTTTTATCGTTTTATTAAGTTGGATAAAATTTCCAATGATGAAATAAAAGTAGTTTCACAAGTTAGTTGGCATGACACTCAAGGAACCCAACATACGATAAATTTAGAAAGACGTTTATACGATTACGAGATGTCGCCAAATCCTCAAAAATTATATCACTGGGAATATGCTGGCACATCTTCCTCTCGAGGGGATTGCAGTAAAGCTTTTTGCGATATTGATGGTTTCTATACTTGTGGGACCGATACCACTTTGATCACTGGGGGATGGGATCTAGTCGGTAGAGACCTATGGTGCGGTTTTGTCACAAATCCTAGCGGTTGTACTATCTTAGATTTTAGCGAGTGTAAGCTTCATGGTTCTCATGCTTTTCACAGCGATCCGGACTGTCTTTATGATGCATATACTGCCACGAATAACCAACCTTACAGGATTTATGTTAAAGTTTTAAATAAATAATATGAATAAGATTATTTCTCAAAAAGACAAAAGTTTTACCTTGGTTGAAATTCTTGTTTCAATTGCTATTTTTACCGTGGTTTTTACAGCTGCTTTGGGTATTTTTACTTCCACCTTAAAAAGCAAGGCGCAAGTTGAACAAATTAAAGAGGTAGAATCTGATGGCCGTTATTTAATGGAATTAATGACTCGAGAGATAAGAATGGGCGCTATTTCTGGTAGTCAGGCTGGTAATAATGATTCAGATTTAAGTTTTATTGATGCTCATGGTAATTCTATAGTTTATAGACTTAACGCTAATGAACAATTAGAAAAGAATTCAAATGTTATCAGCTCTAATAAGATTAAATTCACTAATTTGAATTTTAATGTTAATGATTTTATTAATAACATTCTTGAACCGAAAGTTACTATTTCAATGACTATTCAGTCAGTTCAAAATTCTAATATTTCTATGGATTTTCAAAACACTATTTCACTTTTGAACAAGAACCAAAGAGATAAATTAATGATTTCAGCAAATAGAGTCTTTGTTAGTTCGTTAAAAGTTCGAGGCGATATGGCAGGACTTGGTAATATAACTGGAGCTGATCTATTATGCCAGAACTGGGCTGATACAGCCGGGCTCGGTGGGACCTGGATGGCTTGGATTTCCGCTTATAATCCATATACGCATACTGCTTGGAACGTTAGAGACCGTATTCAAGATGGTCCTTTTGTGATTTACGATGGCAGTAAATGGCAATTTATAGCCGGTTCTAAGGGCGATCTTCTTGATTGTTCAATAAACCACCCGATTAATTACGATGAATACGGCAATCTTGTTGCTACGAATGAAAGAGTTTGGAGCAGCACTGATTGCTCGGGGGGAAATACTAGCTATAGAGCTTCTTGGGATTTTTGCGGTCATCATTTTGGAGCTGTGGGTTACGAGTGGGATTGTTGCTGGCTGGGAGCTACTCCAGTGGGACAAGGGGGGGTTGGCTTTGTTGGCCAAACAGGTAGTAGCTGGGCTGGTAGTAGTACTTTTCCCCCATGCACTAACAGATATAGATTATATTGTTTTGAAGAAACCTATACTAATGTAGAAATACCTCCTTCGATTGATTTAAAAAGAGTTTTTATTTCAAGCGAAATGTATCATGGAGCTTTTGGTGGATTAGCCGGGGCAGATGGCAGATGCCAAAGCTTGGCTGATGCGGCTGGGATTGGAGGAACTTGGAGAGCCTGGCTTTCTACCAATACTGTTGATGCTAAGGATCGAATAGCAGATGCTCTTTACTATAACCAGGGGCCAAGCGAAAGATCAATAATTGCTTTTTCTAAGGGAGATTTGATTGACGGTAGCATTCGAAATTTAATAAAGTATAACGAGAATGGCAATTTTACCAACGGTAGGGTCTGGACAGGCACAAACAGCAACGGGGAGGCAAGGCAGTTTGGATCGACATATTATAATTGTAATCATTGGACTTCTGCAAGTTCGTCTCTTGTAGGCAGAATAGGCACCAATCTTCAGAGAGATGGTGGATGGACAAGCAGTAGTAATTTACAGTGCCATTGGGATTACAACACCAGGGCCCATCTTTATTGTTTTGAAGAATAAATTTTATAAAATCTATATTTATGATTGATCTTAAAAACCAAAAAGGACAAAATGCTTTACTGATAACTCTGGTTTTTCTTTCTGTAATTTTATCTATCGGTATATGGCTGACTTCTTTGACTGTTAAAGAAATGAGAATGGCGAGCAATGTAGAAGAATCGCTAAAAGCCTTAAATGCAGCTGATTCAGGAATTGAGCATGCTTTGTTCCGTTTGGATCAGGGAGATTTTATTGATCAGCTTTGTTCTAGCGGTTGGACTACTTTAGATAATGGAAGCCAGTATTGTTTAGAAGTAACAGAGGGCACAATAGCTAATCCAGAGGCGATTAAATCTATTGGTAACTTCAATGACGTTGAAAGAGCTGTTTTGTTTTCTAGAGTAGGGGTAATTAATCCAGATCAATATTCTAATTTTACTAACTTAGGTCCAGATCCTTGTACTTATGCAGCACAATGCTCAAGCACTTGTGATGCCCCAGGCGCTACTTACGATGAATGGTTGAGTGTTGATGTAAGAAGAGTAGGACAAACTTTTCAGGCAGACATGACGGGTGACCTTATTCAGATAACTGTTTGGAGAGGATCTCGGCTTGGTGGCGGAATTGGTGGATGTTATGGCTATTGGAGAATACAATTAAGGGATGTCGAGAACGGTAGACCGGGAAACCAAATATTGGCTACTAGTAATAATATATCAGTGGGTAGCACCGGTGGTTGTGGAGAGAAGAATCTTACTTTTTCGCCTTATAGAGTATATGAAGGTGAAAAATACTCTTTCGTTGTTTTAAGCACTAGATCAAATGGTTCCGAAAATACTTCTGACGATTGGGACGGACACAGATGTAGACTAAAAATGGCAGAAGACGGTTTTTATCCTGGCGGTAGAGCCTGGTGGTCAGATAGAAGCAATACTTGGCAGACTAGTTGTTATGGTAGTCCTTGTCCAGATGCTGGCAGCGATCTTATGTTTGAAGTTGCTATTGATCCTTTTTCAGGAGGAACTAGTGGAATTATGGGAGATTTAGAGGAAACAAAGCCATAATTTTTATGATGCAGTAAACTTGCCTTGGAAATGCAGAGATCCGATCTCTGTTTTTTCTTTTAAAAAGGCTTTATTTGAGATATACTTAAAATATGAATAAAGAACAAGCTAAAGAAAGAATTGAGAAGCTGAAAAAAGTTATAAGAGAGGCCAGGTATAGCTACCATGTTTTGGACAAATCAATTATGTCTGACAGCGCTTCGGATTCTTTAAAGCACGAGCTTTTTGAATTAGAGCAACAGTACCCGGATTTGATTACTCCTGATTCTCCCACCCAGAGAATCGGAGGCAAACCCTTGGAAGAATTTAAAAAAATAAGGCATCTTGTTTCCCAGTGGTCTTTTAATGATGTTTTTAACGAAGAAGAGATCAGGAATTTTGACAAAAGAATGAAAAAAGAATTAAGTATTCCTGAAGTGGATTACACCTGCGAACTGAAAATAGACGGCCTACACATTATTCTGACTTATGAAAAAGGGATTCTTAAAACTGGAGCTACTCGGGGAGACGGCAAGATAGGGGAGGATGTGACCCAGAACCTAAAAACAATTGAAGCCATTCCTCTTCATTTGAAAAAAGATGCCAGCATGGTAGCTGAAGGGGAAGTATTTATGAGAAAATCAGTTTTCGAAAAGTTAAACCAGCAAAGGAAAAAACAAGACTTGGTCCTGTTTGCCAATCCCAGAAATGCAGCTGCCGGCGCCATTCGGCAATTGGATCCTAAAATCGCCAGCCAGCGTCATTTAGACTGTTTTATTTATGACTATTCCTGGCCGGAGAAAGATATTCCTGAAACTCAATTTGAGGAATTAAAGGAATTGATGGATTTGGGCTTTAAGGTCAATAAAAGTTTTGAACACTGCGAAAATATAGAAGGAGTGATTGAGTTTTGGAAAAAATGGCAGAAGAAAAAAGATTCCCAGGATTACTGGATTGACGGTATTGTGGTTAAAGTAAATAAAAGGGAATTTCAAAACAGGCTTGGCTATACTGGCAAGGCGCCCAGATGGGCTATAGCTTTCAAATGGCCTGGAGAACAAGCTGCTACTATTTTAGAGAAAGTGGTTTTTCAGGTCGGCAGAACTGGCAAACTCACGCCAGTAGCTTGGTTGAAGCCAATTAATATCGCTGGAACGACTGTTTCCAGAGCTACTCTTCATAATAGCGATGAAATAAAAAGATTGGGTATAAAAATAGGAGATACAGTTATTGTGGAGAAGGCAGGTGACGTTATTCCTCACATTGTTAAATACCTGCCCGAGCTAAGACCCAAAGAAGCCAAAAAAATACAAATACCAGACGTATGTCCTGTTTGCGGTTCAAGGGTAATTAAACCAGAAGGGGAAGTAGCTCATTATTGCAGCAATAAGAATTGCGGGTCTATTCAAAAAAGAAAGCTTTATTGGTTTGTTTCAAAAAAAGGCTTTGACATCGAGGGATTAGGTCCTAAAATCATTGATCAATTAATGGATGCTGGTTTGGTTTCTAAAGCTTCGGATATTTTTCAATTAAGAGAAGGTGACTTAGAGCCATTGGAAAGATTTGCCCAGAAATCAGCTTCTAATTTAGTTGAAGCCATTGGAAAAAGTAAAACTATTTCTTTATCTAAATTTATAGCTTCTTTAGGCATTAAATATGTGGGCGAAGAAACAGCTGAATTATTAGCTGAAAATGTTACTAAAATTGAGGAAATACCTAAATTAAATTTAGAGAGCATTGAAGGTATCGGGCCTAAAGTAACCGAAAGCATTAAGGATTGGTTCAATCAAAAAGAAAATGCCCAATTATTAAAGGATTTAGAAAAAGCAGGAATTATCATAAAAAGTGATAAATTGGAAAATAAATCCCAAAAATTATTAAACAAGTCTTTTGTTTTTACTGGCGAAATGGAATCAATGTCGCGGGAAAAAGCTCATCAGAAGGTAAAACAATTAGGCGGTAAGACACCTTCTAGCTTAAGTCAGAAGACAGATTATTTGGTAAAAGGTAAAAATCCCGGCTCAAAACTTAAACAAGCTCAAGAATTAAATTTAAAAATAATTTCTGAAAAAGAATTTCAAGAATTAATCAAATGACAAGGCAAATTATCAAACATTTCAAGAAGTTGGACTGGATTTTAATTATGAGCGCTTTTTTGCTGGTGGGCATTGGGCTTTTATCTCTTTATAGTTCCTCTTTACGGGAAAATGATTTTTTTAATTTTCACAAACAAATAATCTTTTTTGGAATAGGAGTTTTTTTAATGTTTTTATTTTCTTTTTTTGATTACCGAATGATTAAAAACAATTCCTATTTAATGCTCTTGGCTTATTTTCTGGGTTGTTTAGCTTTATTAGGGCTTTTCTTTTTTGCTCCTGAAATTCGGGGTAGTCGAGGATGGTATAAATTAGGTCCGCTTTCAGTTGATCCTATTGAATTTATGAAGATTATCCTGATAGTTCTTTTGGCAAAATATTTTTCTATGAGGCACATTGAGATGTACAGCTTAAAGCATATTTTAGTTTCCGGATGTTATTTAGCTCTTCCTACTTTTCTTATCTTTTTTCAGCCGGATTTAGGATCTATTCTAATTCTAATCTCTCTCTGGGTAGGAATTTTGATTATTTCCGGTATCAAATTAAAACATTTCTTAATCTTAATTTTATGCGGTATACTTATTTTTGCTTTAAGCTGGTCTTTTTTATTAAAAGATTACCAAAAATCCAGAATAGTTAGTTTTATTCAGCCGCAATTAGAACCTTTAGGTATTGGCTGGAATCAGAATCAATCTAAGATAGCCATTGGAAACGGAGGGCTTTTTGGGCAAGGCATAGGTAAAGGTTCCCAAACTCAATTTGGTTTTTTGCCTGAACCTCAAACAGATTTTATTTTTGCAGCTATTGCCGAAGAAATGGGATTTGTAGGCATTTTTTGCCTATTTTTTCTTTTCTTAATTCTTGTTTGGCGTATTTTTAGGACAGCTCTTTTCAGTCAGACCAATTTTTCCCGGCTTTTAGCTTCAGGAGTGGGAATTGTTTTGATAAGCCAGATTTTTATTAATGCAGGCATGAATTTAGGCCTTCTGCCTATTGTGGGCATTTCTTTGCCTTTTATCAGTTATGGAGGCAATAATTTGGTGATTACTTTTTTAGCTCTCGGTATTTTACAGAATATACACTTGCAAGATAAAAATCTTACTTAGTCTTAGTTTTTTAGCTCCGAAAACCTAATTTTGATTTTTTAAGCTGAAATGCTATTATAAAATATATGGCTGATAGTTCCAAAAAAGAAGATAAAGCCAAACCAGACAAAAATGTTGGCTATGTTAAGCCCAGAGAAATCACTGAAGAAATGAAAGAATCCTATATTGATTATGCTATGTCGGTGATTATTTCTCGGGCTCTTCCTGACGTTAGAGACGGTTTAAAACCAGTACACCGTCGGATTTTGTATGCTATGCATGAAGATGGGCTAAAGCATGATGCTAAGTTCAGGAAATCAGCTACAGTAGTGGGCTCTACCTTAGGCCGTTATCATCCTCATGGCGATATGGCCGTCTATGATTCTTTGGTGCGTATGGCGCAGGATTTTTCCTTGCGCTATCCTTTAATCAAGGGCCAGGGCAACTGGGGAAGCATTGATGGTGACCCCCCGGCAGCCCAGAGATACACAGAGTGCAAAATGTCTAAAGTGGGAGAGGAAATGCTCAAAGATATTAGCAAAGAAACAGTTGATTTCAGGGATAATTATGACGGCACTCGCAAGGAGCCGGTAGTTCTTCCTTCTCCTATGCCTCAGCTTCTGTTAAATGGTTCTTTAGGTATTGCCGTAGGGATGATGACTAATATTCCTCCTCATAATCTTTCTGAAGTTATTAGTGCGGCTGTTTATTTAATTGATCATTCTAAAGCTACAACCGAAGACTTATTTGAATTCATCAAAGGACCTGATTTTCCCACCGGGGGAATAATTTACAATCGCAGAGAAATAGTTACTGCTTATTCCCAGGGCAATGGTCCCATTGTGATGAGAGGAAAAGCAGAAATTAGTGAAGATAAAAATGGCAGAAACCGCATTCTGGTTACAGAAATTCCTTATCAGGTGCAAAAAGCAGGGTTGGTGGAGCAGATTGCCAAGCTGGTTCAGGAAAAGAGAATCAGCGGGGTTAAAGACATAAGAGATGAATCAGACAAAGATGGAATGAGAATTGTCATTGAGCTCCAAAAAGACGCTTTTCCTCAAAAAATATTGAATCGTCTTTATAAATTTTCTGACCTCCAGAAAACATTTCATTTGAATATGCTTGCTTTGGTAGATGGAATCCAGCCCAGAGTGCTTTCTTTGTTTGAGGTCTTGAATTATTTTCTTATTCACCGTAAAGAAGTAATTGTAAGACGAGCCAAATATGAGTTGAAAAAAGCAGAAGAGAGAGCCCATATTTTAGAGGGTTTGCATAAATGCCTTAGTAAAATAGATGCTGTTATCAAGACCATTAAAAGCTCGGCTAACCGCGAAGATGCTCTTAAGAATTTGATGAAGGAGTTTCAGCTTACAGAAATTCAGGCTAATGCTATTCTAGAAACAAAGCTTTCTGCCTTAGCCAAGCTGGAGCGCCAGAAAATAGAAGAAGAACTGGAAGAAAAAAGAAAACTTATCAAAGAATTGAAGTCAATCCTTAAGAGTCCTCAAAAAGTAAAAGAAATTATGAAAAAGGAACTCAAAGAAACAGCTGAAGTTTTTGGAGACGATAGAAAAACCAAGGTTATAGTCCAGAAAGTAGGGGATATTGCAGAAGAAGACCTGATTCCCCAAGAGGAAACCATCATTACCCTGACTCAAGGAGGATATATTAAGAGGGTCAATCCCAATATTTATAAAATTCAGAAGAGAGGGGGCAAAGGATTAATGGGAATGAAAACATTAGGGGATGATATCGTGGAACATTTTCTTTTCTGTCAGACCCATGATTATTTGCTTTTCTTTACAGATTCAGGAAAGGTTTTCCGAATTCCGGCTTATGAAATTCCGGAAGGAACAAGAGTAGCTAAAGGAAGAGGTTTATTAAACTTTTTGGAACTTTCTCCCCAGGACAAAATTCTTTCTGTTTTGTCTTTGAAAAAAGAAAACAAAGACAATGGGGAAAATAGTAATAAATATTTAATAATGGCAACTAAAAATGGTATAATTAAGAAAACTCCTCTGGAAGATTTTGAGAACGTAAGAAGATCTGGACTGATTGCCATTAATTTGAAAAAAGGAGACTTACTTAAATCAGTTGGTATGAGTTCTGGTAAAGATGAAGTAATGATAGTCACTAAAAAAGGGCAGTCCATTAGGTTTAAAGAAACAGATGTCAGGCCAATGGGCAGGAGTGCTGCAGGTGTAACGGGAATTAGGTTAAAAAAAGACGACGAAATGATTAAAATGGAAATTATCGGCCAAAATGAGAAATACCTATTAGTGGTAGCGGAAAACGGATACGGCAAAAGGACTGATTTAAAGGAATACCGGCTTCAGTCCAGGGGAGGCTCGGGCATAAAAACAGCCAATATTACAGCTAAAACAGGAAATATAGTTTTCTCTAAGATTTTGTCAGGAGAAGAAAAAGATTTAATAGTTATTTCCCAGAAAGCCCAAGCCATCAGAACGTCCATAGATTCAATTTCTATTATCAGTCGGTCAACCCAAGGCGTGAGAATAATGCGCTTGGGTCCGGGAGAAAAAGTGGCTTCAGCTGCATGCATTTAGCACATAGCATTCGGAAATACAGCTTTCAGGATACGTTCGCTCGCCCCAACCGGCTCACTCACTCTATCCTCGCCTCGCTCTCTCGCTTCGCTCGAACCTTGCCCGCTCGGCTCCGGGCGCTCCTAAAAGCTATATTTCCTTATGCCTATTATATGATGAGTTTTGTTGATCCGAAACAAGTTTTAAGAAAAATGAATCTGCGTGATGATTTAATTGCGGCTGATTTTGGGTGCGGTAGCGGTAGTTGGACGATTTCTTTAGCTAAAATATTGGAAGATGGCAAGGTTTTAGCCGTAGATGTTTTAGAAGAATCTTTATCCGCTCTTAAGGGGAAGGCAAAAGCTGAAAATATAAACAACATTAAGTTTGTTTTAGCTGACTTGGAAAAAGGTTCTAAAGTAGAAGATAACAGCTGTGACTTAGTTTTGATGACAGATCTTTTATTTCAAGTAGAAGATTTAAAATTTGTACTTGAGCAAGGGAATAAAGCTCTAAAGAAAAAAGGCAGACTTCTAATCGTAGATTGGAAAAAAGATGTGGCTTTGGGTCCTAGAGAGGGGAGGATTCTTCCTGAAGAAATTAAGCTGGCTTGTCAGAAACTAGGATTGAATTTAATAAAAGAATTTGAAGCAGGAATTTATCACTTTGCCTTAATATTTCAAAAATAGTATAATATCTTAATGAAAAAAGTTTTTGTATTACTTGTAAGTATTGTATTTTTGTTTAGTTTTTTTGTTTTAGCCAATGCAAAAGATTGCGATATTGGTCCAAGGACCTGTGGAGACTGGGGGGGATGCAGCTCTGATTATGGCCAGTCAGAATGTGTCGCAGATTGCGAATTCGGATATCAAGTTCCAAGATGCGACTGCAAGACAGGGGAAACAAGCGATTGCTGGTGTGAATGTGTTGATAGTTGCGCTGATGAATGGTGCAAGGATTCTTTATTTGGTTTTATTGGAGGAGAGTGCCAATCTGATAAGAGTTTAGTACCTGATTGTTATTATGATAATGAAACTTCTTGCGAGGATGGTGTTGATAATGACGGTGATGGATATGTTGATTGTAAGGATAAAGAAGATTGCGAAGGGGAGTTTTGTGGAAAGAATAAAATTTGTGACGATGGCTATTGCATTGAAGAACTTCCAGTCTGTGGCGACGATTGCCAGTGGGTAGAGGATACTTGCTGGTGCGGAGAGGAAAAGACCGAAGTAAGCCGTGGAGAGTATTGCTGTCATGCTTTAAGCGAAGGATATGATTTAGAAGGAGAATGTAAGGAGGAATGCAGTCCAGTATGCTCTGGGGGATGCGATATTTTTGCTAATCCGCTTCCTTGTTATTGCGGTTCAAGATTAATTGAAATTGGCGAGGAAAAATATTGTTACAATAAAAAGATTTACAGCAACAAGAGCGATTGCGAAACAGCTAAAGCCAAGCCAGCCGAGGATAAAGATGGATGGGAATGGGTTTTCACTTGTCCTGGAGAAGAAACAATATGTCCAGAGGGAGCTTTTTGCATAGAAAATCCTTTATGTGCTAAAAGTTTTGAAGATCTTGTAAATGCTATTGTAAGATTCCTTATAAAGCTTGCTGTTGCTATCTCTCCTATAATGTTTATCTGGGCCGGTATATTGTTTGTTACAGCAGCTGGGGATCCAGCTAAAATTCAAAAAGCCAGAGATGTTGTTTTGTGGACGATTATAGGATTAGGGATTGTTCTAATGTCATATGCAATAATCAACGTTATCCAAGAAATTTTCGGAGGATAAAATTAAAAACAAAAAGGTCGATTTAAAACAAAACTAATATTTATTATGAAAAAAATTATTACAGCTTTACTTTTAATCAGTTTGGTGACCATACCAGCTATATCGATGGCAGATGAACCAACAGATCATCCTGGAACAAAGTTAGATCTCTGGGATGCCTTAGAAAAAGTTATAAATTATTTATTTGCACTTTTGATAATTGTAGCGGTTATTTTCTTGCTTATAGCTGGAATTTTGTTTGTTACGGCTCAAGGAGATCCAGATAAAGTTAAAAAGGCGCGAGATTTTGTTTTATGGGCTTTAATTGGAGTAATAGTGGGCGTCTTGGCTTACGCTTTGGTGAATTTTGTTCAAAGTATGGTAGGGGTCTTAGAATAAATTTATTCTAAAATCAATCCCGTTCAAACGGGATTGATTTTTTTTAGAAGTAGGTTAAAATAATAAATGAGCCGCGGTGGCGGAACTGGCAGACGCGCTGGGTTTAGGACCCAGTGTCCGAAAGGACTTGAGAGTTCAAATCTCTCCTGCGGCACCAAAAAAGGAGCTAAGCTCCTTTTTAAGTTTTGATTACAATTTTTCTTTTTCGGGTTTTAGAAACTCGGGGCATTATAATAGTAATAATGCCTTCTTTCATTGATGCTTCTACTTTAGAGTTGTCTATTTCTTCCTGCAAAACAATCCTTT
The DNA here is from genome assembly GCA_964615205.1 of uncultured Candidatus Saccharibacteria bacterium. Classification (GTDB taxonomy): domain Bacteria; phylum Patescibacteriota; class Minisyncoccia; order Minisyncoccales; family JAGMDC01; genus CAZTQA01. Next base: position 166,257 of record CAZTQA010000002.1, on the reverse strand, counting down.
TTTGAAAAGGTCCCCAATAGCATTCCTGGAGAAAATAGCTTTTTTCTTCTTCAGAATCATCTTCTGGTTTTTTTCTTTCTCCCTGAATAGTAAGAATGCCGTTTTCAATAACAATATCTAAATCTTCAGGCTTAATGCCGGCTACTACTGACTGAACCACCAAATCTTCTTTAGTCTTATAAACATCTACAGTTAATTCTCCTCTTTGTTCCAGCCAGTTTACTTCTTCTTTTTTCTTAATCTCTTTTTCTTCAGTAGTTTCTTTTTTGTTTGCTTTTTTAGCTGGTTTTTGAGGATTAACCTTTATTTTCTTTCTTTTCTTTTCTGTTTCTTCTTCCGATTCTTCTTTTGTTTCTGTGTTTTCTGTTTCTTCTACGCCAATATTTTTTTTGAATTTTTTTAGAAAGCTCATAACACACACATGCTTTTCATTTTCTTGAGTTCAACAAAAGCCCAAGAAACAAAAAGAGCAAGCGATAATAGAATTAAAGTAGGAATATAGAATTTTAAATCCCCCTCAAGAATAATTATAGAATAATTAAACAATCCATGCAATATGCTGGCAAAAATAAAACCTGTGGATAAGTACAATAGTTTATATTTACCCCTGCAAATAGATAAAGCTAAGAAAAAACCAATTGTGGCCGAACAAAGAGCGTGCAAAAAAACAGCCCCCAGAAACCGAATAGTGGTTATCTGGCAGGTTTCACTGAATTTAATTATTGGAAAAAGATGAGGATGAAGATAAAGAATATTTTCCAAAGCGGCAAAACCCAATCCAGCGATTATCATATAAATCATAGTGTCAATTGGTTCGTCAAATTCTGAATCATTTAAAACCTTGCATCTTACAACTAAGTATTTAAAAAATTCTTCTATAAAAGCTACAGCTATTAAGCTATAAAGCAAAAAAAATAACAAAGAAGAGGAGCTTAATTCTGAAACTTGGAGTATACCATATCTGAAAAGGGAAGATATTTGAGTGGGGGAGGGATAAATGTTAGAAATTTCAGCCACTAGATCAAATCCTCCCTGAAAAAGCATCTCCAGAAAAGCTACAGGCGCAGTTACAATAGCTCCGCAGATAAATATCTTCAGAATCATTGATTTTGGTTCCGGGTGAGTATCCTTTCGTAGATAATAAGAAAGCCAGATAAGGCTGGGAGCTAAACCAAAAACAATAAGAATAATATGGTTCATACTTTAAGATTAGCATTAACTTTAATTTTTTTCCAGCTTTGGGTTTTACTTAAATTAAAATAGGCAGTTATGGCAGTCATAACAGCATTATCTGTGCTGAACTTTGGTTCAGGAACTAAAAACTGGCATTGAGAGAAATCTTTTTGAATCTTTTTCTTAAATTGCTTACGTAGTTCCTGATTAGCAGAAACTCCTCCTCCCAAGATAATTGTTTTAGCATTGTAATCTTTGGCTGCTTTCAAAGTTTTTTTAATTAAAATATCAATAATAGCCTGCTGGATTTCTTTAGCCATCATTTGAACAAATTTTTTTGTTTTTTGTTTTTCCTTGTCCACTGAAGCCTTGGCGAAGACGGGACATTTAACTTTATATAAGACTGCGGTTTTTAATCCGGAAAAACTAAAATCATAATCCTTAGAGTAAATCATTGGTCTCGGAAGTAAACTCACGATCGTGAGTTTACTTGTTTCTTTATTTTTTCTAGATTGTCTGAATTGATCAGCTTGTTGAGCTACGGCGGGTCCTCCGGGATAATCTAAGCCAAGGATGCGAGCAGTTTTATCAAAACATTCCCCAGCTGCATCATCCCTGGTCTCTCCCAAAATTTTATACTTCCCAATTTCTTTCATTAAAATTAACTGGGTATGTCCACCACTTACTACCAAACAAACAGCCGGGAGAACAGCTTGTAGCTTATGGTTGGTAGTTTGTAGAAAATTAACTAATATGTGAGATTCAATATGATTTACTGGTATAATTTCGAGATTCCATTTTTGAGCTAAATGTTTAGCAAAATTTACTCCAGTCCATAAACAAGGTTCTAATCCTGGGCCTATGGTTACAGCAATATAATCAGGGCGATTAATTTTAGCCTCTTCCAGGGATTTTTTGAGAACTAAAGGCAGGTTTTTTTGATGCTCTCTTTTTGCCATCATAGGATAAACTCCTCCATACCTTTTATGGATTTCTATTTGCGACGAAACCGCATTACTCAATATTTTTGATTTTTGATTTTTGATTTTTAATATTGCTATGCAGGTGTCATCACAAGAGGTTTCAATAGCTAAAATTATTATGTTTTCCATTGATTTTTTTCTCATTTTAAGGTAATATTTAAGCGAATGACCCTATCGTCTAGTGGCTAGGACATCAGGTTTTCATCCTGAAAACCGGAGTTCGACTCTCCGTAGGGTCGCTCTTACTCTAAATGAATCCTTTGATTAAATTCTTTTAATCTTTCTTTGAGCCAAGGATAATTTTTTAATTGTTTGTCTTTTTCTAATATTCTTTTAGCTGCTTCTCTAGTTTTTTCCACTAAAGAAAAATCTTTCAAAGAATCCATTATTAAATCTGGAATACCCCACTGTCTTGTTCCGCTAAAATCTCCTGGCCCCCTTATCTGCAGATCTTTTTCTGCCAATTCAAACCCATTTTGGGCTGAAATCAGAGCTTTTAATCTTTGGTGGGTTTTTCTTGCCGGTGATTCTGTCAAAAGAAAACAATAGGATTGGTACTTTGAACGCCCCACTCTTCCCCTAAACTGATGTAATTGAGCTAAACCAAATCTTTCTGCTCCCTCTATAAGCATAACTGTAGCATTAGGTACGTCAATGCCTACTTCTATCACAGAGGTGGAAACCAGAATATCTGTTTTTCTATTCTTTAGGTCAAGCATTATCTTCTCTTTCTCCTTTGGGGTCATTTTTCCATGAAGCATAGCTAATTTTAAATCTGGAAAAACTTTTTTTGACAATCTTTCGTATTCCTGCTTTACAGCTTTGGTCTCCGTGAGCGTTTCATCATTATTAGCTTCAATTCTGGGATAGATAATGAATACTTGTCTTCCCTTTTTTATTTCTTTTTTAATAAAACTATAGGTTTTATTTCTTTCAGTCAGAGGAACTATTTTAGTAATTATTTTTTTCCTTCCCTTGGGAAGCTGTTCTATCAAAGACAGGTCAAGGTCGCCGTATATAGTCAAAGCCAGGCTGCGGGGGATAGGGGTGGCGGTCATAGACAATAGATGGGGACAGGAGGGGGACAGTCCCCCTCCTGTCCCTGCAAGGCGGGCGCGCTGTTCTACGCCGAAACGATGTTGTTCGTCTAGAATTACTAAAGCCAAATTGCCAAATTTAACCCTATCCTGAATTAAAGCATGAGTACCAATCAAAATATCTATTTCTTTTTTCAGACTCTTCTCTAAAAGCTTGTTTCTAGAAATTTCAATCGGTTCCTGTTTTAATTTTTTAGAAATAAACTTGTCTTCTTTCCCGGTTAACAAACCAATATTAATATTAAAGTTTTTAAAACGAGAAGCTACTTCTTTGAAATGCTGCTTAGCTAAAATTTCTGTAGGAGCCATAAAAGCCGCCTGATAGCCAGCTTTAATGGTTTCTAAAGCAGCTATCAAAGCCACAATTGTTTTGCCAGAACCAACATCTCCTTCCAGAAGCCGGTTCATAGGCCTGGTTTTTTCTAAATCTTTCATAATTTGCCAGCTAGATTTTCTTTGGTCGTCCGTTAATTTAAAACCCAAACCCTGGACAAAACGTTTGATCAAATCAATGTTCATAGGAATGGATATTGATTTCTGTTCATTGAGGCGCATCCTGGATTTTAAAACAGCCAATTCAATTAAAAACAATTCCTCAAAAGAAAATCTTTGTTTGGCTTTTTGAGCCGAATCTAAAGAATCTGGGAAGTGAACCTGCCAGAGGGATTTTTTGATTGGCAAAAGCTTATTTTCTTGGAGTATTTGAGGAGGAATGATTTCCGGAATCTGATTCTGAAATTTAAATAAGAGGGGCTTTAAAATATATCTTAGCCAGCGCGAAGAAAGTCCCTCTGTTTCCGGATATACGGGCACCAATCGGCCGGTGTGGGTTAAGTTTATGGTTTGTGGTTTATAGTCGGTAATTTTCTCATAGGCAGGATTAGAAAGATATAGTCCATCTTCTCCCAAGGTAGTTTTTCCAGCCAAACAGACATTATCATTTATTTTTAAAGTTCTGGTTAGATAGGGCTGGTTGAACCAGACCACTTTTATGGCCCCGTTTTTATCCTGAACAATGGCTTGGGTTAAAATCATTCTTTTTTTCCAGGTTCGGCTATTTTTTATCTCCAGGATTTTCCCCAAAATACAAACATTTTCATTTAATTTTACTTTGGAAACAGAAATAATATTGGAAAAGTCCTCATAACGGTGAGGAAAATGATAAAATAGGTCGCGGACAGTTTTAACCCCTATTCTTTTTAGTTTTTTTTGAAAAACCGGGCCAATGCCAAAGATTTTTTCAATTGGTGTGGATAAATCCATTGTTGCCATCATTTCCATATTATATTATTATAAACTAATTAACAATGAATTTCTTAATTTTAGTTTCAATTTACATATCAGCTTTGTTTGTGGGGTTTGCTATTGGGAGAATTGGAGATAAATACCGAAATAACGAATATCTAACGACGAAGAAAACTCCTCACCATTGGATTTATGGTTTGTTTGTAATTATTGTCGGGATTGTTTTTTATGATAATTTTTGGGCTTTGCCATTGATTTTTTTCGGTATAGGTCATTTTGTAAGCGATTTAAACGATTTTTTTCATCTGCGTATTTACGGAGTTGATGTACCCCATGAATGGAGGTTCTGGAGTATTCTATAATAGTCAATGCTTAAAAAAGCAAAGAATACACAATATATAATTTTTACTGATTTAGACGGAACCCTGCTTAATAAAGCTTATTCTTTTAAACCGGCAGAGCCGGTTTTAAATATTTTAAAAAAGAAGAAAATCCCTGTAATTTTTTGCTCTGCCAAAACAAAGGCAGAACAAAGTGTTTTCCGCAGAAAAATGAGATTAAATCACCCCATTATAGTAGAAAATGGCTCGGCTGTTTATGTTCCTAAAAATTATTTTAAACAAATTAACACCTTAAAAGTTGTTTTAGGAATTCAGTCTGATAAAATTAAAAAAGAAATTAAAACTTTGCAGAGAAAATATAAAATAAAAGGATACAAAGATATGACCGCTAAACAAGTGGCTGAAATTACAGGACTGAAATTAGGGAGGGCTAAGTTGGCAAAAAAAAGGGAATTTGGAGAGACAGTGGTTGAATCAGATAAAAAAGCTTTAAAAGAGTTAAAAAAGGAATTCAATGTTGTTTCTGGAGGCAGGTTTATCCAAGTTTTTGGCAAAAAAGCAGATAAAGGAAAAGCAGTTAAATTATTAACCCAGATGTATAAGAAGGAGTTTGGAAAAATAATCACTATTGGTTTGGGCGATTCAGAGAATGACAAGCCAATGTTAAAAAATGTAGATATTCCTATTCTTGTTAAAAATGGTCCTCAAGAATGGGCGAAATCAATTAAAAGAATTATCTTACATGAAAAATGAAATTTATTTAGTTCCACATACTCATTATGATGCGGTTTGGGTTTTTACCCGAGAAGATTATTTTCATATCAATATAGATTTAATTTTAAAGAAAGTTGTAATCTTGATGGAAAAAGAAAAAGATTATCGCTTTTTGATTGAACAGACATATTTATTAGAAGAAATCAAAAATAAATACCCGGAGCTTTTTAGAAAAATTAAAAAATATATTCAAGAAGACAAAATTGAGATTGCTGATGGAGAATATTTAATGGCAGATACTATGTTTCCCCAAGGTGAAACCTTGGTGAGGGAAATAGCTGTGGGTAAAGATTTCGTGGAAGAAAACTTCAACAAAGATGTTGAAGTAATGTGGCAGGCAGACAGTTTCGGGCTTAATAATCAGCTTCCCCAAGTATATCGTAAATGCGGTTATAAATACGTGGCTTTCAGAAGGGGAGCTTTTCAAAGAAAATTTTCTGAATTTATATGGCAAGGACTGGATGGAACAAAGATTATTTCTCATTTTATGCCCTTAGGATATAGGGCCGGTTTAGATCTAACCAAATTAGAAGAAAGTTATACTAAATTAAAAGGCTGGGCGGCGACTAAAAATATTTTAATGCCTTCTGGCAGCGGAGTAACTCTGCCTCAAGAAGAAACAATGTCAGCGGTTAAAAAATGGAACCGAAAACATAAATCCAAAATGAAGATAGCTCTTGTCTCTGAATTTTTCAGGAGTTTGGAGAAAGAGCAAAAAAAACTTCGCGTCAGAAAAGGAGAAATGTATTCAGGCAGATATTCCCGCGTCTTTCCAGGCACAGCCTCTACCAGGATTTGGCTCAAAAAAGATTTGCGTGAATGCGAAAATAGTTTAATTGGTTTTGAAAAATTCAGTTCTATCAATTCTCTTTTAGGAAATAAATGCCCTATCAATTTGAGAAACTTATGGAAGAAAGTTTTGTTTTTAGCTTTTCATGATGTAGTTCCTGGCACAGGTGTGGATTCCGGGTACACTGAAGCTAAAGAAAACATTAGTTTTTTAAAGAGCAGAATTCCAGATCCTTTTAATTATGTTTTAAACTCAATACTTATCAATAATTCCAAAATTGGGGGAGGTTCGACCTCCCCCAATTTTGAGGAGATAGCTGTTTTCAATTCATTATCCTGGGATGTGTCTGATTGGGTGGAGTGCGAGTTAGATTTTAAACAAGGGAAGGTTTTCAAAATAACTGGGGTTAAAAACCAGAATATAGAGAAGGAAGTTGAAGAGATAGAATCCCAGAGATATTCAGATAATTCTTTGAAGAGAATTAAGATAGGTTTTGTAGCCGATGTTCCAGCACTGGGCTATAAGGTTTACAGAATTATGAGTGCTAAACCCCAAATAGATGAAAGCTTTTTTCTTAAACAGAACAACAATCTTATTAAAAACAAATTTTTCAATGTTAAGTTTTCTAAAGAAGATGGATTAATTGAAGTTTTTCAGAGAAACAAGCTTTTATGTAAAGGCAATGAGATAGTTTTAGATGATGAATCGGGAGACCTCTATAATCATAAAGAAAGTTTTAATTTTCCTCTAAAAACTGAAAGTGGAAAAGGTTTAAAATACGGAACTTTTAAAATCAGAAATTACAATACACAAGATTCTAATTTAAGAAAAATTATTAACATTGAAACTGATTACTTTTCTTTGAGATGGCCTTATAGATTAGTAGATAGTTTGAAGCCCCAAATCTGGAGGTATCCCTTTATTAAATTTAGAAAGAAAATGATTATTTACAAAGAATTACCCAGAATCGATTTTGTAACCGAAGTAGAAAACAATCATCCCAAAATAAGAATAAGGGTAGGATTTGACACTAAAGTCAATCAAGATAAATATGTTTCTGAAAGTCAGTTTGGAACAACAGAGAGAAAAACTGACCAATATCATTTAAAGTGCGCCTCTTATTATGAAGAATGTCCGGGTATTTTTCCTTGCTGGCAATGGTTTGATTACAGCGACCAAAGAAAGGGGTTAACCCTTATAAATACAGGTAATCCGGAAAATGAAGTCAGAGATAATTGTATGTATCTAACCTTATTAAGGTCGGTGGAGGTGCTTTCTTCTGATGGCAAAGCCGGTCCTATTATTCCTGTGTCTGAAGCTCGGGAATTTAGGAATTATGTTTTTAACTATTCCATTTATCCTCATCAAAATGATTGGAAGAAAGCCAAGGTTTGGAAACAGGCCTGGCAAGTCAATAATAAGTTAGCAGCTCTTCAGGTGGAGCCGGACAGAAAATGTAGGGCAGAAAATTCATTTTTGAAAGTTGAACCAGATAATGTTTTGCTAAGTGCTTTTAAAAAGGCAGAGAAAAATAATGGTTTTATTGTCAGGGTTTATGAAATTTCCGGCAAGAAGACAAGGGCAAGGATAAATTCTTTTAAAGACATCAAAGATGTACAGACAGTTAATCTGCTTGAGAAAGAGGATAAAAAAATAAGCAAGAAAATAAAGCTCAATAAAAATATTATGGAATTTACTATTAATCCTTTTGAAATAGTTACTTTAAAGATAAAATTATGACAAGAGAGAAAACACAAAAACCTTGGGGATATTTTGAAATAATTGGTCAGGACCAGGGTTTTAAAATTAAAAAAATAATTATTTTGCCACAAAAAAGATTGAGTCTGCAAAGACACAAACACAGAAAAGAATACTGGGTTATTACTAAGGGGCAGGCGAAAGCTATTAAGGGAGAAAAAGAAATGAATTTAAAACAGGGAGATAGTATTATTATAAAAAAAGAAGAAATACACCGCTTAGAAAACACAGGCCATTCTAATTTAGAGGTCTTTGAAGTTGAATTAGGCGAATATTTAGAAGAGGATGATATTGAACGTTTAGAAGATGACTTCAACCGCGTATAAATAAATGTTAGAATAAAATTAGAAAGGTCGCGTATAATGTACAATAATAAAAAATATGCTTTCACAAATTCCTATCAATTTAGAGAAAGTACCCAAAGAAAATATAGACCAAGAAATTTTAAGAGTAGGCATAATTGCTGAACTGGATGCAGTCAATCTTTACGAACAGCTAGCTTCAATGACTGATGATGAAAACATTAGAAAAGTTTTAATGGATATTGCTAAAGAAGAAAAAACTCATGTTGGTGAGTTTGAAGCTCTTCTTCTCCAAAGAGACAAGGAACAGGAAAAAGAATTGGAGGAGGGCAGGGAAGAGGTTGAAGAATTGTCTGAATAAGATGTGCCCAGGGCGGGACTTGCCCGGTCATACGACCGGGCACCCGGTTGAATAACCGGGTGAACCCTTATAGTTTTGAGATGTGCCCAGGGCGGGACTTGAACCCGCACGCCCAAAAATGAGCCATGGCCCTCAACCATGTGTGTATACCAATTCCACCACCTGGGCTTAGGACTTTATTTCTTTAGCTTTTAAGCGGGCTTTTCTTCCTTTGGCTGTTCTTAGGTAGAACAATTTTGCCCTTCTTACTTTTCCTCTTTTGAGGATTTCTATTTTTTTTACGAGAGGAGAGTGAATAGGAATAATCTTTTCTACTCCTATCCCAGAGATTACTTTTCTTACAGTTATAGTGGAATTGATTCCTTTTCCATGCTTGCGCGCCAAAACTATACCCTCAAAAATCTGGGTTTTTTCTTTTTCTTCTTTTTCTACTTTTTTAACTTTCTTGCTTCTCATCCCGCTGACAACAGGAATGATTTGATGAATACGAACAGTATCACCGGGCCTGATGTTCGGTAAATCTGTCTTTATTTGGGATTTATTAAATTGAGAAACTAATTTATTTGACATAGAATTTGTTTTAAATCTTGTGGCAATTCAGATTTAAATTCTTTTTTTGTGCCGTCTATCATAGTTATTTTAATATAGCCGGCGTGAAGAAACTGTCTTTTCAATCCTTTAGGTAGAGGCTGGTTTTTGAATCCGTAAACTTTATCTCCCGTCACAGGGTGACCTAAATAAGCTAAGTGGCATCTGATTTGATGCTTGCGGCCGGTTTTGGGTTCAGCTTCAATTAAAGTAAATTCTTTATATCTTTTAATTACTCTATAATCAGTAACCGCTTGCCTTAATCCTTTTCTTTGAGCATCTGGTTCTCTGAAAAGATAGATTTTTTGTTTTTTGCCGTCTTTCAAGGAACGCCCTATAAGAGTTTCTATCTTTCCGAAATCATTTTTTGGGGTTTTGTAAACCAAAGCTGAATATTTTTTGACTACCGTTCTATTTTTAAACTGTTTTTGAAAAAAATCAAGAGCAGATTGGTTTTTGGCTATTAACAGAATTCCGGAAGTGTCTTTGTCCAAGCGATGGATTCTCATTTCAAAATCATCAGAATTAACTCCAGCCGGTTTGTCTATAACCAGCAAATCATTATTTTCAAAAATAACTTTTCTGGCTTCGCCAGATCTGGCGTAGCCAGACACTTTTTCTCTTTTCATTTTTAATTTTCTAGTGGGCGTATCCCGGATCGAACGGGAGACCTCCGCGATGTCAACGCGACGCTCTAACCAACTGAGCTATACGCCCCCATCAATTGGGCGTGGCAGGATTCGAACCTGCGAAACCTCCCGCTTATAAGACGGATGCTCTACCACTGAGCTACACGCCCTTATCTTTTGCTTTTCTTTTTAGTTTTTCTGGACTTTATTATACTTTCGTATTCCTCTCTCTCAATTGTCTCTTTTTTAATTAAGGTTTTGGAAAGCTTTTCTAAAAGTTTCTTGTTTTTGGTTAAAATTGACTTAGCTTTAATTTCAGCTTCTTTAATGAATTTAGCCACTTCTTTGTCAATTAGAGAAGCCACTTCTTCAGAATAATTTCTTTGTTCAGAGATTTCTCTTCCCAAGAAAATTAATTCTTCTCTTTCTCCAAAGGAAACAGGCCCCAGAGAAGACATTCCATACCGTTTAACTAATTTTCTGGCTAATTCTGAGGCTCTTTCTAAATCATTGGAAGCCCCGGTTGAAATTTCTTTAAAGATTATTTTTTCAGCTGTGTAACCACCCAGCAAAACAGCTAATTCAGCCAAAAATTCTGATTTAGTTTTAAGCCGTTTTTCTTCTGTGGGTACTTTTAAAGTATAACCAGCTGCCATTCCTCTGGCAACAATAGAAACCTTTCTTACTGGTTCCGTTCCTGGTATTAAAGAAGAGACCAAAGCATGTCCAGCTTCATGGTAAGCAGCTCTTTTTTTCTCTCCTTCAGACAAGATATGGGATTTTCTTTCCGGACCCAAAAGAACTTTTTCAATTGATTCCAGAAAGTCCTGCTGGAAAACCTGCTTTTTGTTTTTACGGGCTGCCAGAATAGCTGCCTCATTAGCCACATTGGCTAAATCAGCTCCGGAAAAGCCAGGTGTTCTTTCAGCCACTTCTCGCAAATCAATATTCAAAGCCAAGGGCTTGTCTTTGGAATGAATTTCTAGAATTTGTTTGCGGTCTTTAACATCAGGCAAATCCAGAACCACTTTTCTATCAAAACGGCCTGGTCTTAGGAGGGCAGGGTCCAAAACATCGCCCCTATTAGTGGCAGCTAAAACAATGGTTTTGGAATCTCTTTCAAATCCGTCCATCTCCACCAAGATTTGGTTTAAAGTTTGCTCTCTTTCATCATGACCTCCGCCAATCCCAGCTCCTCTTATTCTGCCAATGGCATCTAATTCATCAATGAAAATGATGGAAGTGCCAGCTTTTTTAGCTGTGGCAAACAAATCTCTTACGCGGGCAGAACCGACGCCTACAAACATTTCTACAAATTCAGAGCCAGACACAGAGAAGAAGGGGACATTGGCTTCGCCAGCCACTGCCCTGGCGAGTAGAGTTTTTCCTACGCCAGCCGGTCCTAAAAGAAGAACTCCTCTGGGAATTCTGGCTCCCATAGTTAGAAATTTCTTGGGATTTTTCAAAAAACCTACAATTTCCTGCAATTCCTGTTTGGCTTCTTTTAATCCAGCCACATCTTTAAAAGTGATTTTTTCTTTAGGATGTCCTTCTGCTCCAAAAAGCCGGGCTTTAGCCTTGCCAAAATTAAATGCCTGCATAGCTCCGCCCTTGGCCTGGCGGAAAATGAGCCAGAAGAACAAAACGAAAATAACCAAAGGCAGGATTAAAGATAAAGGAAGGATCCAAGAAGCCCATCCTCCTTCTGCTTCTACTACAATATTGGTTTGAGCAATCTTTTCTTCACTCAATCCATAGTTTCTTAAGGTATCTGAAAAAGCTATTTCTGTTTCTTTTCTGGTTCTGGATTGGGTTTCGTCAAGATACTCAATATTGATTTCACTGCCGGAAACAACAATTTCTTTTACTTTTCCTTCATTTATATCTTCCACTAACTGGCTTATGGATATGTTTTTTACTTCCGCAAAGGGTTGGGAAAACAAAGCAAAAATAGCTGAAATAGTTAAAAAAATAAGAAAAACAAAAATAATGTTTTTGAAAAGATTTTGGAAATTTTTAGATTTTGCCATATTACTCTGCTAAACTCAAAGACATTTTATGTTCCTTAGGATTAACGGAAAGAATTTTAAAGGAGTATTCTTCTCCTTCCTTAATTTTATCTTCCATTTTATTTTTAGTGCCAAATTCTGAAATGTGGCAGAGAGCCTGTATTTTAGATTTAGTTAATTGCACCAAGGCACCGAAGCTATCTAATTTTACTACTTTACCCTTAACCTTATCTCCTTTTTTATATTCTTTCTCCACATCTTCCCAGGGGTCTTTTTTAAGCGCCTTCAAAGAAAGAAAAATCTTATCTTCTGTAAGATTAACAATCTTGGCTTTTATTTTTTCTCCTACCTTGACTATTTGAGAAGGATTTTCAACTATTTCCCAGTCAAGTTCAGAAATATGAATTAATCCTTCTAAAAATCTTTCATTTAATGAAAATCTTATAAAAGCACCGAAATCAGTGATTTTAGTGATTTCACCCTTTATTACGTCTCCTATTTTGTATTTCTTAATATCTTCTTTAACATTTTCCATCTCACTGGCTTTTTCAGATATAATTAATTTTTCCTGTTCCGGCTCGTAACTAATCACTTTTGCTTCTAATTCTTGACCAATAAACTGCTGCAGTTTTTTAACTATCTGAGATCTATCATCTCCTTCGATATGAGGATAATGCTGGAAAGAAAGCTGGGAAACAGGCATAAAAGCAGCCAAACCGTTTATCTCTGCCAACAGGCCGCCTTTATTAGCTCCGATAATTTTAACCTTAATTTTTTCTTCTTTATCTTTTATTTCTCTGATGTTTTTCCAGTTATTCTCTTTTTCCGCTTCTCTGGCAGAAAGCTCAATATATCCTTCTTCGTTTTCTAAATCAACAATCTTGGCAGAAATAGTTTCTCCTTTTTTAATGTTTCTGAGGCGGCTCTTTGCTTCCTGAAATTCTCTGCCAAAAATGATGCCTGTGCCAATTGCTCCCAAGTCAATAAAAACACTGGAGCGGTCAATTCCGACCACTCTTCCTTCTATAATGTCTCCTATTTTAGCTGGTTTTATTTCTTCGTTTTCCATATTCAGGTTAATCTTACATTATTTTTATTTTTTTTACAAGTCTTGATTAAAACTAAGCTTTAGAAACCCTCTACACAAATTAGAGAGTTTGTGTTATTCTTTAGATAGAAAATATGATTTATCCAATTGAAATTATTAGAGAAAAAGTTAATAAGGAGTATCTTGAAAAGTTTTTAGACAAACCCTTTAAAGAAGTGGTTAAATTTGTCGTGGATATTGAAAAAGAACTAATTGCTTTCGGTGGCGAATTACATTCTGATGCTCAACAACTTCTAATTAACAATGGTTCGGATAGTAGAAATCTTTGGGGTGGCAGCATATTTTTACCGGAGCATGGAAACGAAATAACTATTGATTATTCGGCCTTAATCAATATTAAGCCTTCACAAAATAATCCTTTAATGGATATTCGAGATAAAACAATTATAGAAAAAATTGATAAGGCATTAAAAAAAACAATCAGTGATCTATGACTCAGGGAAAATGGCAAAAACTTTCTAAGGAAGAGCAAATTTTAAACATTGCTTCAGAATTTTCTCGGACAAAAAACTTATTAATTAGCAAAAATGAAAAATTGGCTATGGGTTGTTTGAATAGGGCATTTGAATTAATTGATTTAACTAGCAATGACCCTCGTTGGCGAAAAGGAGCTTTAAAAGAACTATTAAGATTCAGAGAAGTTTTAGCCGAATTTTATCTTAAAAAAGATAAAACCTTAGAAGAGTTAATCAAAATTTTTAAAACATTATTAATGTTTAATAAATTTAGTTCTTTGGTAAAAATCTAATCTCTACCCAAAGTAAAGGGTTTATCTTTTAGCATTGACAGGTGGTTTAGCTAAAAGTTAAAATTAATTAATGAAAGCAATAGTCTTATTTAAAGTTATCTTATTAATAGCTTTTTTATTTCTTTCAGCTTTAGGTTATGGTTCAGAAAGCTTTTCTCAACCATCTTCCATATTCTCCATTAACCTTGATTTAGAAGCCAAACCAATAACAGGCAGCCACCTTATTACCAAGGTATCTATCTTTATTCCAGGAGAAAGCATACATATTTATTACCAAGAGAACATATTTACTGACAATAATGATGATATTCAATTAGACTTATCTGATTTTACACAAGACAAAAACAATAATTACCATATATTAATAGAAATACCTGGTTACTTAGATGAAAAGATATCTAATCATAACTTAATTGATGATATTGCAGACACAGTATCATTAGACATAGGTGATTTAGACAACAATAACTATATTGATGAAGATGACTGGATAATTATGTCTAACCAATGGCAGAACACTGACTCTGATGCTGACTTGAACGAGGACAACTTAGTCAACACCTTAGACTTCTCCTGGCTCAATAAGAACTGGCATTTGTCTGGAGCAGCACCTCCTCAGCCAGCACCGTCTCAAACACCAACCCCTGAACCTTTTACAGGTTCAGTACCTTATCAAAAACAAGCAGCTGAGTATGAAGATACAATAGCTTTTATCTATGTCAGTGGCTATACTTATCTCTATGTCAATCGCTCAGGAACAGTAAGTACTTACAAATTATCTGAAGTACCTGCCTGGCAACCTAGTTATGCACAATTAACATCACAAAATGATGTCTGGGTTGCTTGCGGTCTTCCTTTGAAGATGGCCCACTATGACATATCAGGCGATACTGCATTACTTTCGTCTTCGGAAACCATAGGAGATAGTTACAGCAGGGTTGCAGGCTTTATACGATTGCAAGATGGCAGGCTATTAATAGCCGGGCACCAGCAGAAAAGAGTATACGATGAGGATAATAATGTTGCTGTAGATACCTGGCTGAAATTATATGATAATGATGTTTGGAATACTACAACTACCAGATTATCGCCATGTAATTATGCCACGCACGAAACCGTTGTTCAGCACCAGGATGGCTCGATCTGGCATTTCGTCATTACTGATGGCAGCCACACAATACGATTAGTATATGGTATTTTGGTCCCAGAAGGAATAGAAATTGACTATGCTGAAAAGTTCATAACAAAATGGGACTATCCCGATTTTCCTAAATCTCCGTATCCTCCAGAAGGCGAGTTACCGCATCTGTCCGCTGTTGTCTACAACGACAGTATCAGATTAACCTACCAAAACGAACATTCTTATATGTTCTCAACCGATCCATTCTGCAAAGGAGCTTACATGTATCTGGTGGATATTAAGCCAGACTTTAGCTATTCGCTGGTTTTTGAAGCACAGCAATATACGGAGAGAATGAACACAATTTTATCCGGGGCTGACTGGATAGCCTATGGACAAGTAGATGGAGTAGAACTAACCTGGAATGATTTGTATTCCTGCAGAAATGGAACTGAATTTACATACTTAGGTGAATTAGTAGGAGGCATACCGAATAATGCTGGTATTAACATATGCAGCAGTTCCAAATGGATAATTGCCCAAATGAGCGATAGCAAGATCCATTTCTTTAATATAGATGACTTATAGATAAAGATAGTAAAAAGATTATTTCCTCTACCCAAAGTAGGGGGTTTGTGTTATTATTTAGATATATGAACATCACTTGGTTTGGACAATCTTGTTTCCAGATTGTGAGCCCAAAAGGAAAAGACGGTTCAGTCAAGATAGTTATTGATCCTTTGGCCGCAGAAACCGGATTAACAATGCCTAAAACAGAGGCAGATATTTTAATTTTTACAGAGAAAAAATATTCAGCAGAAAGAATAAAAAACTCGGATTATTTTTTAATCAATGAACCGGGGGAATATGACATAAAAGATGTTTTTATTCAGGGTATTTCAGTAGATTCAAATATATATGTTTTAGAAACAGAAGGAATGCGCTTATGTCATTTAGGATGCATTAAACAAAAAGAACTTACCAGCAGCCAAGTGGATAAAATAGGGGATATAGATATTTTAATGGTTCCTGTAGGCGAAGACGCTCAAGCCGCTTTTAAGATTGTTAAACAGATAGAGCCGAGATTAGTTATACCTATGTGTTATCATATTCCCAAGATTAAGATCAAACTTAACAAATTAGATGATTTCCTTAAAGTAATGGGAGAAAAAACAATTGAGCCAGTTAACAAACTCTCTATCAAAAAAAAGGATTTGCCTAAAGAAGGAAGAGAATTGGTAATTTTAAAGATATAATTGTTGACAATTTCCAAGGAATGTAATATACTTGTTTTATAGGCAATTTATAAGCAAATTGTAATTTGTGCTTGCTTATTTTTTTTAAACTAAATTAATTTTACAGCCCTAAAAATTAAATTGAGGGTAATTTTTTATTTTTCAAATTATGGAGGCTCTAAAAATTAAACACTTTAATAAATCAAAGATTAATTTACCTCTCCCTTATCTTTTAGATGTTCAGAAAAAAAACTGGCATCAGTTTTGGGAAACAGATTTAAAAGGACTCTTTGAAGAAATTTCTCCCATTAGAGATTACACTGGCAAAGAATTAGAGCTCTGGTTTATAGATTACAAAATATCTAAATCAAAATACAAAAATGACTTGGAAGCTAAAAGAAACAATGATTCTTTTGAGGCTCCTCTTAGAGTAAAAGTTAAACTGGTTAACCTCAAAACCAAAGAAACCAGGGAACAAGAAGTTTTCCTGGCTGATTTTCCTTTAATGACAGAAAGAGGAACTTTTGTAGTTAACGGAGTGGAAAGAGTGGTTATCTCCCAGCTTATCCGTTCTCCGGGTGCTTTTTTTACCAGCCAAAATGTTAACGGTAAAAAGCATTTCGGGGCTAAGATTATACCTAATCGCGGAGCTTGGCTTGAGATTGAAACTGAATCTTCAGGATTAATCGGGGTCAAGATTGATCGAAAAAGAAAAGTTCCGGCCACAACCTTGTTAAGAGCTTTTGGGCTGGAAAAAGATCAGGATATTAAAAAAGCCTTCAACGATGTTGATAAAGGGGAAATTAAATATATTGATAAAACCCTGAGCAGGGACGAAAGTAAAAACCAAGCCGAGGCCGTAATTGATGTTTATCAAAGATTAAGGCCGGGTGATTTGGCTAATCCTGATTCTGCCAAAGAATTGATTGACAATATGTTTTTCAATTTTGACAGATATGATTTATCAAAAGTGGGACGTTGGAAAACCTTAGAGCGATTGCCAGAACTTAAAAAGTTCCAGAAAACAAAAGAGATTAAAAAAGAAGACAGGGTTCTGCATTTAGAGGATGTGGTGGAAGTAATCAGAGAAATTATTCGTTTAAACAATGATCCTCAATCTAAAGCTGATCAGATTGATCATTTAGGCAATAGGAGAGTGAGAACTATTAATGAACTTCTCCAGAATCGTTTAAGGGTGGGTATGATGAGAATGGAAAGGATTATCAAAGATAGAATGTCTACTCTTGAAATTGAAGGAGCTATGCCAGCTCAATTTATCAATCCCAAACCTTTTATGGCCGTAACTAAAGAGTTTTTTGCTTCCAGTCAATTTTCCCAGTTTATGGATAATGAGAATCCTTTAGCGGAGCTGGAACATAAAAGAACTTTGACTGCTACTGGTCCCGGAGGTCTTACCCGGGAAAGAGCTGGATTTGAAGTTAGAGATGTTCAGCCTTCCCATTATGGAAGAATTTGTCCTATCCAAACACCAGAAGGAGCTAATATTGGTTTAGTAAGCCATTTGGCAAGCTATGCTAGAATAAGCCCTTACGGATTTATTGAAACTCCTTATTACAAAGTTAAAAACGGCAAAGTTATCAATGAAATCGTTTATCTTACAGCTTATGAAGAAGAAAAATACAATATTGCTCATGCCGGCATTTCTGTTGATGATAAGGGGAATATCCTTTCTTCTTTAGTAGAAGCCAGAATTCAAGGTCAGCCTGGAGAAATTAAAAAGGAAAGAATTGATTTTGTAGACGTCTCTCCCCAGCAGTCTATTTCTGTAGCCACTTCTCTTATTCCCTTTCTTCAAAACGATGATGCCAACAGGGCTCTTATGGGTTCTAATATGCAGAGACAATCAGTTCCTCTGCTTAAGCCGGAATCCCCCTTGGTTTCCACGGGTATAGAAGAAAAGATAGCTAAAGATTCCGGGCAAGCCATTGTGGCCGAAGAAGATGGAACGGTCAAAGAAGTTGATTCTGAAAGAATTGTTTTAAGAACCAAAAGCGGAAGGATAAAAGAGTATGAATTAAGAACTTTTATAAGAACCAATCAGTATACTTGCTTTCATCAAAAGCCCATAGTGGAAAAAAATCAAAAAATAAAAAAAGGAGATGTCTTAGCTGATGGGGGAGCCATTAAGAACGGACGTCTGGCTTTGGGCCAGAACGTTTTAGTAGCTTTTATGCCTTGGAGAGGAGGAAATTATGAAGATGCTGTAATTATTTCTGAAAGATTGGTTAAAAACGATTATTTTACTTCTATCCATATTGAGAGTTTTGTTTGCGATGTCAGAGAAACCAAGTTAGGACCAGAGCTTACTACTTCTGATATTCCTAATGTGGGTTTAGAAAAACTTAAGGATTTAGACGAAGAAGGAATAGTAAGAATAGGAGCTGATGTCGGGCCTAATGACATTTTGGTAGGCAAGATTTCTCCCAAAGGAGAGGCAGACTTAACAGCTGAAGAAAGATTATTAAGAGCTATTTTTGGAGAAAAAGCCAAAGAGGTCAAAGATAGTTCTTTAAGATTAGAACATGGGAAAAATGGAAGAGTGGTGGGTATAAAAATATTTGACAGAGAGAAAGGAGATAAATTGGAACCAGGAATTATAAAAAGAGTTCAGGTGGAAGTAGCCCAGATTAGGAAAATCGGAGCTGGAGACAAGCTTTCCGGAAGACACGGAAACAAGGGCGTTATCTCCAAAGTTTTACCAGAAGAAGAAATGCCTTTCTTGGAAGATGGCACGCCCGTAGATGTTATTTTAAATCCTTTGGGTGTGGCTTCCAGAATGAACATCGGGCAGATTTTAGAAACTCATTTAGGTTTAGCGGCCCATAAATTGGGCTATTCAGCTGCCACCTCTCCTTTGTCTGGAGCAACTGAGCAAGATATAAAAGAGGAGCTTAAAAAAGCTGGCTTTCCCGAAGACGGCAAGCTGGTTCTTTTTGACGGAAGAACAGGGATACCTTTCCCAGAAAAAATTACCGTTGGCTACAGTTATTTGCTTAAATTGATCCATATGGTGGAAGATAAAATTCATATGCGTTCCATCGGACCTTATTCCTTAATTACCCAGCAGCCCTTAGGAGGAAAAGCTCAATTTGGGGGCCAGAGATTCGGAGAAATGGAGGTCTGGGCATTAGAAGGTTATGGTGCAGCCTATATTCTTCAAGAAATGTTGACTATTAAATCAGATGATGTAACTGGAAGAGGAGCAGCTTATGAAGCTATTCTCAAGGGTGAAAAAATAAAGAATCCTAATATTCCGGCTTCTTTTAATCTTTTACTTTTAGAGTTGAAATCGTTAGGACTTAACATAGAGGTTAAGGAGAATGAAGAGAAGGAAGAAGAAAACAAAAGCGAAAAAATATAATTCCAAATTATGCGTGTAGCTAATCTTGAATCATTAATAATAAAGCTTGCTTCACCAGAAGAAATTCTGACTTGGTCTCATGGCGAAGTAATAAAACCAGAGACCATAAACTACCGT
This sequence comes from uncultured Candidatus Saccharibacteria bacterium, assembly GCA_964615205.1. GTDB lineage: Bacteria > Patescibacteriota > Minisyncoccia > Minisyncoccales > JAGMDC01 > CAZTQA01. The sequence goes on along the minus strand of CAZTQA010000002.1, from coordinate 146,497 downwards.
ACTCAAAGAGCAGAAAAGGACGGGCTTTTCTGTGAGCGTATTTTTGGTCCCCAAAAGGACTATGAATGTTATTGCGGTAAATACAAACGCATTCGCTACAAGGGGGTGATTTGTGATAAATGCGGGGTAGAAGTAACCAAATCTTCTGTAAGGCGGGAGAGAATGGGCCATATTAAATTAGCCTGTCCAGTTTCTCACATCTGGTTTTTAAGAGGAATTCCCTCCAGGATAGGAACAGTTTTAGATGTTCCGGTTCAGCAGTTGGAAAAAGTAATTTATTTTGCTGCTTATATTATTACCAAAGTTAACGAAGAAGAAAGAAATACAATTTTGGAAGAAATAGATAAAGAATACAAAAGAAAGTTGAAAGCTAGCCCCGATAAATCGGGAGAAAAAATAAAAGTTAATGCAGAAGGATTAAAAACGGCAAGAGATAAGGCCAGGGAAGAAGTTTTAGGCCTTAAACCATTGAAAATTATTTCCGAGGTTGATTACCATAATTTTTCTTTAAAATATGGACAAGTTTTTAAAGCTGGAACCGGAGCGGAAACTTTAAAAAATATTTTTGAGAAAGTTGATTTAGATAAATTAGTAAAAGGATTAGAAAAAGAATATAACAATAAAGATTTAATAGTTAAAGATTTACTCGCTAAAGAAAGTTCCATTACTATTAAGAGAAAGCTTCTGCGAAGATTAAGGATGCTGAAAAAGATGAAAGACGCCGATATTCGTCCAGAATGGATGTTCCTTACTGTATTACCAGTTCTTCCTCCGGATTTAAGACCTATGGTTCAGTTGGATGGGGGAAGATTTGCCTCCTCGGATTTAAACGATCTTTATAGAAGAGTAATCAACAGAAACAATCGCTTGAAATATCTTTTAGAAATAAATGCTCCCGAAGTTATAGTTAGAAACGAAAAAAGAATGCTTCAGGAGGCTGTAGATGCTTTAATAGACAATACTATGAGAAAGGGGACCATGACCCAGGCTTCTACTGGCGGACAGCGTCTTTTAAAATCATTGGCAGATATGCTCAAAGGAAAACAAGGAAGATTTAGGCAGAATCTTTTGGGTAAAAGAGTGGATTATTCTGGCCGTTCTGTAATTGTGGTGGGGCCCAATCTAAAACTCAATCAGTGTGGACTTCCCAAGAAAATGGCTTTGGAATTATTTAAACCTTTTGTTATTAAAGGAATTTTAGAAAAGGAATTAGCATACAATGTTAGAGGAGCAAGTCATCTTATTGACGAGGAAACAGATGATGTGTGGGCAATTTTAGAAGACGTGGTTAAAGATAAGTTAGTTCTATTAAATAGGGCTCCCACTCTGCATCGCTTAGGCATTCAGGCCTTTAAGCCCATGCTAATTGAAGGGGAAGCTATCAGAGTTCATCCTTTGGTTTGTTCTGCTTTCAATGCTGATTTTGACGGCGACCAAATGGCAGTCCATGTTCCTCTCTCTGAAGAAGCCCAAAAAGAAGCCAGGGAATTAATGTTTTCAGTGGTTAATTTATTAAAGCCGGCTACTGGCAATTCAGTTGTAAGTCCCAGTAAAGATATAGTTTTGGGATGTTATTGGATTACCAATATTAAAGATAAGGCCTTAGGTGAAGATAAGACTTTTGGTTCTAAAAATGAAGCTATTTTAGCCAAAGATACTGGATTAATAGATCTAAGAGCTAAGGTAAAAGTCAGATTTAAAGAAGGGAATTTAATAGAAACTTCAGTAGGTAGAATTTTGTTTAACAATGCTCTTCCAGATGAATATGATTTTGTGAATGAACAAATAAATTCCAAGAGATTAGAAAGAGTTATCAATGAAATTATAGAAAAGTACGCTAATGAAACTGCCTGGCATTGTTTGGACAAAATAAAAGATTTAGGCTTTGAGTATTCCACTCTTTCCGGTATTACCTGGGGTATGGACGATTTGGTTGTTCCTAAAGAAAAGAAAGAATTGGTGGCTCAAGCAGAAAAAGAAGTTGAGAAAATATATAGAAACTATAAAAAAGGATTATTATCCAACGAGGAAAGAATTTCAGAAGTGATTGAGGTCTGGCACAAGACCAAATCACAAATTGAGGAATTGATTCCCAAGGCTTTACCCCGTTTGGGTTCGGTGTTTTCTATTGTAGATTCCGGAGCCAGAGGTTCCTGGAACCAACCGGTTCAAATGGCTGGCATGAAAGGATTGGTTATTAATCCAGCTGGACAAATTATGGAACTGCCAGTAAAAAGTTCTTTTAAAGAAGGATTCAATGCTTTGGAATATTTCATTTCTACTCACGGCGCCAGAAAAGGAACTACAGATACAGCTTTAAGAACTTCCACAGCTGGTTATCTTACCAGGCGATTAATTGATGTTTCTCATGAGGTGATAGTGACTGAAGAAGACTGCAAAGATAAAAAAGGAATTGTAGTCTATAAAAAGGACGCAGATATAACTAATCAGGATTTTTTCTTTAAAATTTTAGGAAGGGTCTGCTTGGAAGATATTAAAGGTATTATCAAAGCAGGGGAGATAATAGACAGGCAAAAAGCTAGAAAAATTATTGAAGCTGATATTGATGAAGTTAATATTCGTTCTCCTTTAAACTGTAAATCTGCCAGAGGAGTGTGCAGGCAGTGTTATGGCTGGGACTTAGGGCATAATCAATTGGTTGAATTTGGCCAGGCTGTGGGTATTGTAGCCGCCCAGGCTATTGGTGAACCAGGAACTCAACTAACAATGAGAACCTTTCACACTGGAGGAGTGGCTAGCGCTGGAGATATTACCCAGGGACTTCCGCGAGTAGAAGAAGTTTTTGAGTGCCGTATTCCTTCAGGCAAAGCCGTTGTCTCTTCAGTTGACGGATTAATATTGGAGGCCAAACAGCAAATCATAAAAATAAAGCCTGAATCTGTTAAAGGAAAAGTTAAAAAATCAGACGTGATTGAAATCAAAGTTCCGATTAAAAGAACTATTCTGGTTAAAGCCGGGGATGAAGTCAAAAAAGGAGACCAACTCTACGAAGGAAATCTGGATTTAAAAGAAATTTTCAAGGTTTTAGGAGTACAGGAAACTCAAAGATATATTGTAAGGGAAATTCAAAAAATATATGCTGGCCAAGGAGCAGCTATACACGACAAACATATTGAAGTTATTGTCCGTCAGATGTTTTCCAGAATGAAAATTAAAGATCCAGGCGATAGTTTATTCTTTAAAGGAGAAATCTTAGAACAATCCAAGGTGGTAGAAGAAAATGAGCGTTTAGAAAAACAAAAAAAGAAACTCATTAAAACAGAACAAACACTTTTAGGAATTTCAAAAGTGGCTTTAACTACAGACAGCTTTCTTTCGTCTGCTTCTTTTCAAGAAACTTCCCGCGTCTTGATTAAGTCTTCCTTAGAAGGAAAAGAAGATAAGTTGAGAGGACTAAAAGAAAACGTTATTATTGGTAAGCTCATTCCAGCCGGTACCGGCTTCAAAAAATAACAAACACCCGGTGTCCGACACCCGGTGTTGAACAAAAAAAACAGAGGCCTGTCTTCGTCCCGAAGCATCGGGACTACGACAAGACAAGACCGGGTCTCTGTTTTTTTGTGTTGGTTTTTTATGGTAATTATGATAATATGGAAATATAATGGGGAAGAAAAATAAAAATAAAAAGAATAATAAAAAGAATAATAAAAAATCATTTAATACTAAAGAAAAGGAGAAGAAACCTCTTTTTCAGCTTGAATTATTAGATGAAACCAAAAGAAAGATAACAGCCGTGTTAATGTTTTTAATAGCTGTTGTAATAACTCTTTCTTTTTTTAATTTATTCGGCAAAGCCGGAGAGATATTTATAGATTTCTCTAATTCATTAGTAGGGAAGGTGGTTATTTTTCTGCCTGCCCTTTTTGTTTTAGGAGGAATTGTGCTTTTAATAGGCAACTATGAGGGAAAGCTAAAGAAAAACAGATTTCATATTATTTTTGGTATCTTTTTAATAGCTTTAAGTTTATCTGGAATTTTAGGATTAATAAGCTTGGGAGAAGAAGCCAAACAGGGTGGATGGTTGGGTTATTTAATTGCTCTTCCCTTGGTAAAAGCCTTTAGTAGTTTAGGGGCTACTATTATTCTTTTGGCTGTAGCTGTTATCGGTGGACTTATTCTTTGGCAAATCAGTCCTCGTCCTAAAAAAGAAAAAGAGAAACTAGGGGAAAAAGAAAAAGAAGAGGAAAAGCCAATCTTTATCAAACCTTTGGAGCAGAAACCAGAGCAGAATGAGCAAATGAAAATTCCAGAAAAAGAAACAGAGGAAGAGGAAAGGGCAGAGGGAGAAAAGAATTTTTCATCCATTTTTAAAATTAAAACTAAACCTTTATCAGTTTTTCCCAGAGAAAACTATCAGCCTCCGCCTCTGGATTTATTGGCCAAGGATCAGGGCTCTCCTACTTCTGGAGATATAAAAGTTAATTCGGCTATTATTAAACGTACTCTCCAGAATTTTGATATTCCAGTTGAAATGGCAGAAGTCAATATTGGGCCTACAGTTACCCAGTACACCTTTAAACCGGCAGAGGGAGTCAAGCTTTCCAAGATTACTACTTTAAACAATGATCTTTCTTTAGCTCTGGCTGCTCATCCTATTAGAATTGAAGCTCCTATTCCAGGACGTTCTTTAGTAGGCATTGAACTACCCAATAAAGGCAGGGCCAGAGTGGGCTTAAGAAATTTAATAGAACAGCCAGCTTTTCAAAATAGCGATTCAAAATTAAATTTTGCCTTAGGAAGAGATGTGAGCGGGGAACCAGTCTTTGCTGATTTAGCTCGTATGCCCCATCTTTTAGTAGCTGGAAGCACAGGAAGCGGAAAGACTATTTGCCTGAACAATATTGTTCTTAGCCTGCTTTATCACAATTCTCCTCAAAGTTTAAGATTTATTATGGTTGATCCTAAAAGAGTGGAGTTTTCCATTTATAACGGCCTACCTCATTTGCTTTCTTCAGTTATTTTAACTCCTCAAAAAACAGTCAATATTCTCAAATGGCTTATTGCAGAAATGGAAAGAAGATTTGATGTTTTGTCTGAAATGAAAGCCCGTAATATTGCCAGCTATAATGAAATGGTGATTAAGAAAAAAGAGGATCTAACTCCTTTGCCATACATTGTTTTAATCATTGATGAATTGGCAGATGTTATGGCTGCCCGAGGCAGAGAGGTGGAGGCTGGTATTGTTCGTTTAGCCCAGATGTCACGGGCTGTAGGCATCCATTTGATTGTAGCTACTCAAAGGCCGTCAGTAGAAGTAATCACTGGTTTGATTAAAGCTAATATTACCAGCCGAGTGGCTTTTCAAGTAGCTTCCCAAGTTGATTCCAGAACCATTTTGGATATGTCAGGAGCAGAAAAACTTTTAGGTTTTGGAGACATGCTTTTTATTTCCGCAGATATTTCTAAACCGCGCCGTATCCAAGGAGCTTATGTTTCAGAGAAAGAAGTTAAAAAAGTAGCTAATTGGATAAAGAACGCAGATATGCCGGTTCAGGAAAAGTCAGAAGAAGAAAATATAGATAAGCAAATTTCTGAACCTATTCAAAAAAGCTTGGAGAATGGAACAACTAATTCTTTAGATGAAGAATTAGACAGGGAAGAAACTTTATACGATGAAGATCCTCTTTATGAAGAAGCTAAAAAAGTGATTATTGAGTCCAAAAAAGCTTCCGCTTCTTTACTGCAGAGAAGATTGCGTTTAGGCTATGCTCGAGCGGCCCGTTTAATAGATGTGCTGGAGGAAAGGGGCATAGTGGGACCAGCAGACGGTGCCAAACCTAGGGAAGTATATATAGTTGAAGAAAACAATGAAAACATATAGAATATAAATATATGAAGAAAAAAGAAAACAACAACTTAAACGAAGCTGTAGATGAAATTAAACAACGTTTCGGAGAGGGCGCTATTATGAAATTAAAAGATGTAAGGGCTGTAGATGTGGATGTTATACCTACAGGCTCTTATTCCATAGATGTGGCTTTAGGAGTGGGAGGCGTTCCCAGAGGCAGAGTGATTGAAATATTTGGAGGAGAATCTTCTGGAAAGACAACTCTTTCTCTTCATATTTTAGCTGAAGCCCAGAGAAGGGGAGGCACAAGCGCTTTTATTGATGCAGAGCACGCCTTAGATCCTGATTACGCCAAGAGAATCGGTGTTAATGTAGACGATATTTTAATTTCTCAGCCAGATTCAGGAGAGCAAGCTCTCCAAATTGTAGAAACATTAGTGCGATCAGGGACTGTGGACGTGATTGTAGTTGATTCAGTGGCAGCTTTAGCTCCTAAAGCAGAGATTGCCGGTGAAATGGGAGAGTTCCAAATCGGGCTTCAGGCAAGATTAATGTCATCAGCTTTAAGGAAATTATCCGGTATTGTTTCCAAAACCAAAACAGTAGTTGTTTTTCTTAATCAGACGCGGATGAAAATCGGAGTAATGTTTGGTAATCCCCAAACCACCCCTGGAGGTTTGGCTCTTAAGTTTTATTCTTCAGTCAGGATTGAATTAAGAAGAATTGCCCAAATAAAGCAGAAAGAAGATATTATTGGTTCCCGTGTCAAAGCTAAAATTGTAAAGAATAAAGTTGCCGCTCCCTTTAAGACAGCTGAATTTGACATTTATTATGGAGAAGGAATTTCCAAAGCTTCTGATTTATTGAACGCTGCCCTAAAGAAGGAAATCATAAAAAAAAGCGGTAATACTTACAGCTTTGAAAATTATAAATTAGGAGTAGGGGTTGAGGGAGCCAGAAAATTTCTTAAAGAGAATCCAGAAGTACTTAAGAAATTAGAGAAAAGTCTCCAAAAACAAGACTAAGCTATTTTTCTGTAGAGGAGAGTAATCCCAAGTGACGAGCTCTTTTTACAGCCCGGGAAAGCTTTCTTTGGTGGTTAGCGCAAAGCCCAGTTTTTTTTCTGGGTTTTATTTTTCCTAAACCAGAAATAAACCGCTTTAACAATTCTGTTTCCCTAAAATCAACTTCTTTTATGTTTTTTTTGCAAAAATAACAGTCCATAATTAAAAGGGTATTTCTTTAACGTCTATTTCATCAGGTTCAGGCGGATCAATAGTATTTTCTTTTTCTTCTTTCTCTGGCTTGGTTTCAACAGGAGCATCCTCTTCAATAATGGGTATTTCTTCCTGGTCCTGATTTTGATTTTGTTTTTTTTCTTCTTCTGCAGAAGTAGCCGCAAAAGAAGAAACACGTCCCATTCCGCTTTTGGGTCCCAATTGCATTCTTTCAGTGATAATTTCAGTACGAAAACGTCTATTCCCAGATTGATCCTGCCACTCTTTTGTTTCTAATCTTCCTTCAATGAGAACCAAACTCCCCTTGCTTAAAAATTGGGAAGCAATTTCTGCTAACCTGCGCCAGGCAACTATATTATGATATTCTGTTTTTTGTTGCTGTTGGCCGCTTTGCCTGTCATTCCAGATACGATTGGTAGCTATTCTAAAACTGCACACAGATTGCCCCGAAGGAGTGCTTCTCAATTCCGGGTCAGAAGTCAGATTGCCGATTAAAAAAACTTTGTTTAAATTCATATAAAGATTACTCTAAGATTTCTTCAAGTTTTTCCTCTATTTCCTTTAATTCTATTTTTTTCTTTTCCGCTTCGGGTTTAGTTAAAGAAAGTTTAGGAGATGGTTTGACAGATTTTCTTAAAACTTTTTCTTTGACTGGTTTTAAGGATATAAGGAAAAACCTTAGAACGTCTTTTTGGCTTTTAATTTCTTTTTCAATTTCTTTAAGGTATTCAGGGGATAATTGGAATTCTAAAGATTTAAAATAAGCCAGAGATTTATTCTTGATTTCGTATCCTAATTTCTTTTTAACTATATCTGTTTCCCTGCTTAAAGTTCCTTGCTTTTCTTGAATCAAGGATTTTATTTTTTCCACTAAGTTCGTCAATTTACTTTCTTCTGTTTCCGGCACTATTAAGCATGTGAGTTGATAGGTTTTCATAAACGTAAAAACATCATAGCATTTTCAATAATCTTAGTCAACTTCGATGATAACAGGCAAAATCATAGGCCTTCTCTGAGTTTTGTGAAAGAGAAATTCTCCGATTCTCTTTTTCAGTTCTTCCTTAAGATTAGTCCAGTTAACAGTTTTGTTGGGACTGACGCTTTTATTGATTATAGCAATGACTTTTTTCCTGGTTTCTGCCAAAAGAGGTCTGGATTCTCTTAAGTAGACAAATCCTCGAGAGATAATATCGGGCGAGTTTCTAACCTTACCAGTTTTTTTATCTACCAGAACCACAATCACAAACATTCCGTCTTGGGCAAGAACCTGCCTGTCTCGCAGAACGATTTCTCCTACATCTCCAATGCCCAATCCATCTACCATAACATAATCGCAGGGGATGCTGTCTTTTTTGATGAATATTTTGTCAGGGCTGATGTTGATAATTTTTCCATTTTCAGCTACTACAATATTTTTTTCTGGTATTCCCATAGAATTAGCTAACTGGGCATGATTAACCAACATAGAATATTGTCCATGAATAGGCATAAAGAATTTAGGTCTCATCATTGTTATCATTTCTTTTAATTCTTCTCTTTGAGCATGTCCTCCGGCATGAATGTCCATCATTTTATAATGATAAACTTGGGCTCCTTGCTGCAGGATTCTGTCTTTCAAAAACTGAACTGTTCTTTCGTTTCCAGGAATAACCGAGGAAGAAAGGACAACTGTATCTTCCTTTTTAAATCTTAGAAAAGGATAATCATTATTAGTAATCTTGTTTAGGGTGGATTTCTCTTCTCCTTGGGCGCCGGTACAGATAAAAGTAATTTGGGAATCAGCCAGATTTTTCATCTCTTGAGGTGCAACCAGGGTTCCTTTTTGGATTTTCATATATCCTAAAGCCCGGCATATCTCTACGTTGGTTTTCATTGAGTAGCCTTCTACGATTACTCTTCGGTTATATTTTTCAGAGAGAGCTATGAGTTGCTGGATTCGATTAATAAGGGAAGCAAATGTGGCTGCAATAATTCTACCTTTTGATTCTATAAAAATCTTTTCTAAATTCTTCTGAATATCCTGCTCTGACAAAGAATGATTTTCTTCTTCTGCTCCAGTAGAGTCAGACATTAAAAGAAGAACCTTTCTTTTGCCCAATTCCTTGAGTTTTTTAAAATCAGTAGGCAGCTCATTTACGGGTGCATCATCAAATTTAAAATCAGAAGTATGGAAGATATTTCCCACAGGCGTTTCAATAAATAATCCTAAATTGTCCGGGATGTTGTGGTTCATTCGTACAAATTCAACTTCAAAAGGCCCTAATTTTATTTTGCTTCCATGTTTAATTTCAATGATATCGGGTTTGGGCTGATCAGGAAAATCTTCCTGACGTTTCAGAATAATGCCTTTAGTTAAAGCCGAAGCATACATAGGAGGATTACCTAAGTTTTTAGCTAAATAGGGGACAGCGCCGATATGGTCATAATGGCCGTGAGTAAAAACTACGCCTAAAATATTTTTTTCTTTTCCCCTTAAATATTTAGCATTAGGAATTATGTAATCAATACCGTGCATATCTTCTTCCGGCATCCTGAAACCCATATCAATAATCAAAATCTGATTCTTGTATTCAAGAACCGACATATTTCTTCCTACTTCGCCTAAACCTCCTAAAGGAATAAGGCGAAGGTTTTCAGTTTGTTTATTTTTTTGAGTTTGCATTTTAGTATGTGCGGGCGGAGAGACTTGAACTCTCACCCCGATAATCGGGATAGCGCTCTGAACGCTACGCGTCTGCCAGTTCCGCCACACCCGCTTTTTTTAATGATTTTTCAAAACGCAGTTTGGGAACTTTTTTATAGTTTTTATTTTTCTTCCATCCGTTTTTAGTATAGAAATAGCCAGCTCCTTTTTTTCTCTGAATAGGCGTGTAATTACTCTTACATTTGCAAGAAACCCAGTTAGCTATTTTCAAGGTTTTTGTCTGGCTGGGATTAATAGTGATGTGTCCATAATATGAAGGTATAATAATCCATTCTTTTTCTTTTGCTTTCACGGCGTAGACATCTTTAATTTCATTTTCCCCTTTCTGCATTAAAAAGACGGCCTGGCCTTTTAGCACTTGATAGATTTCTTTATGCTTTCCAATATGATAATGACCTTTTGTTTTTATAAATTCCTTGCCTAGCATTTTTGGGGGGATAACAGTAATATCATATCTGAATTCTCCTTTTTGCTTTATACCCCGATGCATATAGTAAAGCTCAAAATTAGGAGCTGTCTTAGCCCATTTTTGGTCATAAAGAACTAATTTCATATCATTCAGATATCTTATATCTGGCTTAGTTGTTTTTTCCACTTCTTTACTTAAAAGTTCTTTTGGTTTTGATATACCAATCTTCTATTTGGCTGAATCTTTTTGAGGGATCAGCTATCAATCCCGGATTGATTCCCCGGATTTCCTTGGAAACAAGATGAGTATAGTTTGGACTGTACAGAAAAACGCAGGGAGCGTCAGCAATTAATAGGTTTTGGAATTCTTCCAGTTTTTCTTGAATAGTTTCCATGTCCTGAAGCTGTCGGGCACCTTCTAAAAGCTTGTCTGTTTTTTTGTTTTCGTAGATAGCTAAATTAAGTCCGGGATCTACTTTTTGCAAAGAATGCCAGAAAGGATAAGGGTCAGGAATTATTCCCAATACTTCTCCAAAAAGAAGGGACTCGTAATTTCTGGGTTTAATGCAGTCATACTGGAGATCAGAAACAGAAAAAACATTGATTTCAAGCTCCACTCCTATTTTTTGCCACTGTTCTTTAATTAAATCAGCTATTTCTTTTAAAACTGGGTCATCGACAGTTACTAAAGAAAATTTCAATGGAAGTGTTTCCTGAGTATTGTCAAAACAGATTTGATTAAGTTTTTTTCTGGTGGATTGTCCTACAGTTCCAGTTCCTTTTGTGTAACCTCCGGGATCAAGTATTTCCTCTCTATATTTTTCCTGAAATCTAATTACAGCTTCTTTAGTTTTGTTTCCAAAATAGCCAGTGATTTCTTTTTCTGGATAAATATCTTCTCCCACGATCTCGCTGTTGACTAAGCATCTCTGAAGCTCTTCCACCTCTTTGTTTTCAGAACCGTAGCTTAACTCACTTTTAAAAGAAAATGCCAATTCTTTTTTGATCTCTTTTTCTCTATAACCGTTTTCGGTTTCTTTAAATCCTTGATCTTCCAAAATTTTCTTGGCTTTTTCCGCATCATATTCATATACGGTTTCCGGCGCCTGGAAATTAAATATCTCAGGCAGAATGGGTGAATCAACAATAGTAGCTTTGTCAGCCAATACTTTATCAATCAATTCTTGTTTATTGGTTCCGTAATTCAAGGCTTGCCTGATTTCCTTCTTTTCAAGAATATCTGACTCTTCGGGATTAAAAAAGATAGCAAAATATCTTGGAAGAGTCAGGGCGTATTCTTTTAAGAAAGAAGGTATTTCTTGACTTTGAAAATTATTTAGGGAAAGGCCCTTAATTCTGCCTTGCTGGGTAGCCTCAACGAGATCTTCTTCGGTTTCAAAAAAGTAGAAAATTATTTTTGAAATATATGGTTTTTGGTTGAAATAGTTTTCGTCCCTTTCTAAAGTTAAAGAATTAATTAAACCTGTTTTTTTATCTTGGTCTACCTTATCTATTTTGTAGGGTCCGCAAGTTACAGGCTGGAGATTGTAATAGCTTTTGGAAAAATTATCCGCAGAAACTTCCTTCCAGATATGAGCGGGCAGAATCTTTAAAGTCAGTCTTTCTAAAAAACCGCTGTAGGGTTTGTCTAATATGAATTTGACTGCATATTCAGAGATTTTTTCAGTATCTACTCCTAACCAATTTGTACGCAGTTCACTTTTATAATCCGGATTCTGTATGGTTTCAATGGTAAAAATTATGTCATCAGCAGTAAGTTTTTCATTGTCCGACCAAAAGACATTCTCTTTTAGATAAAAAGTATAACCTCTTCCTTCGTTTTCTGGATTATATCCTTTAGCCAAATCCAGGACTAAATTTCCATTGCTGTCGTACTTCATTAATCCAGAAAAAAGTATTTCTGTGAGATCTCTGTCAACATCGTTAGAAGTGGCATAAACAGGATTTATAAATCTGGGCTGGCCTATCAAGCCCTCGGTGTAGATTCCGCCTTGTTTGGGAACAATTTGAGTATTATTGAAATAAAAATTGAAAGAAAGAAAAAGAAAGGAGAATAAAAATAAAATAAAGAAAAGAGAAAAATATATCTTTTCCTTCTTATTTAAAATTTTAAATAATCGCTTCCATTGATTAAAGGAAGGCAATTTTTCTTTTAGAGACATTGTTAGATAACAAGGGTTATTAAAGATAGCCCAATAAAAGCCACTCCTAAAACAATAGTGGCCCAGAATATTTTCTTTTGGATTCCTCTTCGGGTAGCATAAAATCCTCCTCCTCCTTCACCACCGAAAGCAGAACCTAAAGCAGTTCCTCTCTGCTGAACAAGAATTAAAACAATAATAGAAGTAGCTATAGCTATTTGTATAAATGTTATATAATCAGGCATTTTCCAATAGTTTTCTTTTTTTAGGAAAAAATTTAGGCAGAATTATATTCATCAACCAGACAATAAGGGTAGTCCAGAATAAGGAAGCTAATTCCTGAATAGTGATGCTGTCAAAAAAATAATCTACTACCCAGATAATTCCCATATTAATAACTAAACTAAATAATCCTAAAGTCAATATTCGCAAGGGCAGAGCGATGAAATTAAGGATAGGTTTAATGAAATAATTAATCAGGCCTAAAATTAAACCTGCCCAGACAAATATCTGCCAGGAATCTATTATCATCACGCCGGAAACAAATTCAGACGCTAACCAAATTCCGGCAATTCCGGCAATGATTTTAAGAATGAGTTCTCTTAACACTGCTTTAATAGTAGCAGAAATTAAAAAAGAAGTAAACCCCGTATAGGATTGTACGGGGTAAATCCCACAAGTAATCTCACGATCGTGAGATTACTTATTTTTAGGTTTTTCTTTGTTTAAATTTACAAATGTTCTGTGAACGAGTTATAAACTTAAAAAAAGAAAAAAGAAAGGAAAAAATTTTTCACACTCGGTGGCGGACGTTCAGGGTTTAACCCTTTGCCCCGTCGCTGGTTGTCTCGTTCGAGGTTGTTAATCCCATTCCTTTGCCTTCACTAGTATCCCACTCATTCGGATAAGGGTAAAGCTTAATCTGAAGATTGCCAAGGGTTTTATCTCCCTTGGAATAGGCTGCTTGTCCTTCGATCCTAGTGAAGTGAAAGCAAACGTTGTTCGGCAGGTTCTTTAAATTCAACTCATAGTACAATGAGCTTACGTCCTTGTCGTTGAAGGTCGCTATGATTAAGCCATCGTCCAGATTTAACACTTCAGCGGATATCTGCAAGCTTTGCAGTACTTCGTAGTTGTAATTTTCAGCGTATACTCGTACGCAAAGACCGTTGATGTTTGTGTAGAGATCTATTGATCCCGGCTCAATAATTACGAATTCTTCACCAGGACCTAAGTCTCCTATGTCCAGATTCAGGGGATCGCTTACGACAATATCCGCACTTCTCACCGTACCCGAGAAGGTAACTATGGAACGGGACTCAAACACATAGGCAGCTGCTACGCATACGAGACATAAGCCGATTATTAATGCAATTGATATTCCTGTTTTCATTTTCATTTTTCATATCACCTCCCAATCTTTCTTTACCTTTCTTTTTTTTGGCTCTTTCTCCTCAAGCCTGCCCATATCAGGGCAGGTTATGTTATATTTGTCAAGGTTTAGAGAACTATCTTACCACTACAGCGCTGGAGTTAAAGGATTGCCAGTTAGATATAAAATAATCTGTAGACCAGTATAATTTTCCTGATAAAGGATCATTTAAAATGATTTTGGAAGGATTTTCAACTGAGCCGATAAACCCTACTGCCAACCTGACATGCGTCTGCTTATATGCCTTGATATATTTTCCTTCCGGAGTATGCCAGGAGCAATCAGTTAAAGAAGCAACGGGCAATGTTCCCCAGACAACTGCAGAATTCCCTTGATTTAATTCAGATATTAATTCTTCAATTGTCCAGTTAGTGAAAGCTTGAGATGGTCTCCAACAACCAGCAGCCTGGGCTACTGGCTCCCAAAAAACGCCGAAACCAGTAGAGCAGATTTTGCCGCTGATATCTCCAACATAACTTTTATAAGGATCGCCCCAAACATTATTTTTGCGCGGAGTTAAATCATATCCAATCTTTTTCATAATTTGGTCTTCAGAAACAAAAACTTTTTTGCTTGCCAGAGCCATTTTCAAAGAGGCTGCCTCGCAGGAAAGGGGATAGTCCTGCCAATCAATAGGTATATCAATTAAAGTTATATTAGGTTCAGATTGTTTAGGTTCAGGATTGTTTTCTTCGGGGTTCTTTTCAGTTTTAAAACTAAAAAAGGAATAATTGCTTATTCCTATTCCAATAGGGTTGATAATATTTTTTAATTCTATTTCGTATTGAGTATCTGATTGAAAGCCTATAGCTGGAACAAACCTTAAGGTTCTGTAAAGATGATTTTCTACTAAAGGATTTTCATATCGCCATTCGCCGTGGACTTCGAGCGTAATTATATGCTCCAGCATTTGTCTTTTTACTGGCTTATCAAAATCTATAACTATTTCAGAATTTATAGAAGTATTTATTATTTTAGGCGGAAATACAAGAAAATAAAACAAGCCACAAAAAACGGCAAAAACCAGAAGAATAAGAGATATCTTGAGCTTTTTCATTATTAGACCAATGAGTAGTACTGATAAAGCAAAACACCACCAGCAATAACAGCTGCTAACAAAATAATTATAGATCCTTGAGTGGTAGAAACTTTTTTATTTAATAATTGAGACATAATATTATTTGTATTTGAGTCTTCGGCCTTTTATTTAGTGTATAGTTTATTTTATCATTGTAAAAAAATATTTTCAAACCACCAGGTAATTATTTTTTCTACGTCGGTTTTAGGAGACTTTGATTTCAGAAGAATAATAACTATATTACGAGAAGTGTTGTCTGATAAAGGCATTTTGAATATGAATATGCCTGTATTCTTGGACTCAACAATAAATCCGGTTTTACCGCCCAAAAAATCTTGGCTTTCTGGAAAAATATTTTTGTTATGTAGATCTTCAAAATGAACTGTGCCAAAATCTTCAATTATTTCGCCCTTAGTTATTTCTAAGATAGGAGGACGAACATTAAAAATATATCGAGTTAAATAGAATAAATCTTCAGTTGTGGAAACATTATTAGGACTTAGACCGCTGGGGTCTTCAAAAAAAGTGTTTTTCATACCAATAGTTTTTGTTTTTTCATTCATTAAATTAATAGTTTTCTCTCTACCCAAGAACCTGGTTAATATTTCAGCTGCATCGTTTGAAGATTGGGTTAAAAGAGGGTGAAGCAGTTCTACTAAGTTATATTTTTTGTTTGCTTCTAAGCCAGGAGTAGAGCCAAGGGCAGTAAGCATATCTTCTGTGGTCCAGATTGAATTCTTTAAATTATTATGTTCTATGGCTATTATAGCTGTCATAAGCTTGCTTAAAGAAGCAATAGGAAGAACCTGGCTTGAGTTTTTTTCTGCCAAAACTTGATAATTGTCTAAATCAGCTACCAAAAAAGATTCTGCCGAAACCTCTAAATTGTGGGAGGCCGGGCCTCCCACAATTTCTGAAGAAAGGGATTGTTTGTCAATAATTAACATAGGTATTCCGATTTCAGTGGCTTTAAAAATATATTCAGCATCTTTATCAGTAAATCTAATGCAACCTCCAGAGTAATCTGATTCCATTTTAGTTCCATTGGAATAATAGGGTTCTCCGTGGATATAGTATTTTCCATAAAAATGGAGAGCCCAAGGCATATACACCTGACTGATGTTGGAAAAACCTATTTTATTTCCAGACAAAACCTCATAGAGACCGACCGGTGTTCCTCCCCATTCTTGAGGATTTCCTTGAGTCAGAATGTCAATCTCTTTTTCCATTATTCCTTGTTTATAAACTTGGGCTTTTTCTTCTGAAAGATTTATTTCTATAAAATCTTTTTCTTGAGAAATAAATTCCTGCTCAGTTAAACTATAAAAGTCTATTAAGTATTTAATTTTTTCTTCAGGTTTTTGATTGTCTTCTTTAGAAATTTCTGCCAAGGAAGCAGAAGAAAAAATCTTATTGATTTCTTTGGGATTACTTATGACAAAAAGAAAAAACCCGGTTATAAGGGCTGATAAAACAAAAAAGCAAAAAAGTTTTTTAAAAAGAGAAAGAAACATTTTATCCTGCTAATTCCACAGAATCTATGTAATATTTATTTAACTCCAAAAACTTTATAATCTTAATACTTTCAATAACTTCGTAGTTGTTCTTTTCTCCTTTAATTCTAACAGCAAAACGATAACTATTTTCGTCTGTTTTCTGCGAGTTAATGATTTCAAAGCTTTCGAATTGGTTAATAAGCTGGAATTTTCCTTGTTCCCTTTGAGCAACCGCATTTTCTGTAAGATAAATCAAGGCCTGATTTTCATTTCCTTCAATACGATATTGCATAAATTTTTCTAAAACATTCTGGGCGTTATTCTCTTCTATAGTTTCTTTGAGAGAAGGAATTTCTTTTTCTGCAATTTTATGATACTGCCAGCTTAAAACCACAATGCCGATTATGACTACCAGAAAAGCCACAGCCAGAATGAACCAGGAAGAATCTTTAATTCTCTGACAGCGTGTTTGATTTAATTCTGGGTTTTGATTATTTTCTTCCATATTATATAAATATAACACAAAATCTTTTTATCAACAATATTGACAAAGATTTCTTTTTCTGTAATATAGGATTATATGAATATTAAACCCTTATCTGATTATATTCTTGTGGAACCCCTTAAAAGAGAGGAAAAAACCAAGGGCGGTATTTTGCTTCCAGAAACAGCTGAAAAAGAAAATCCGGAACAGGGGACAGTGGTTGCTGTTGGTCCGGGCAAAAAAACTGCTGAAGGCAAAATTATTTCTATGGAAGTAAAGCCGGGTCAAAAGGTTTTGTTTAATAAATATGGTCCCAATGAGATAAAAATTGAGGACAAAGAGTATTTAATCGCCAAACAGGAGGACATTTTGGCAGTTTTAGAATAATATGGCTAAACAAATTTTTTACAGCGAGGAAGCTCGCAGAAAACTTAAGAATGGCGTTGACAAATTAGCCAATGCCGTAAAAGTAACCTTAGGTCCTAAGGGCCGCAATGTTGTTTTAGACAAGGGCTTCGGGCCACCCACTATTACTAATGATGGAGTTACTATTGCTAAAGAGATTGAGTTAGAAGATAAAATAGAAAATTTGGGAGCAGAAATAGTCAAAGAAGTGGCTGAAAAAACCAATGATGTGGCTGGAGACGGAACAACCACAGCTGTTTTACTGGCTCAAGCCATTATTTCCGAGGGATTGAAAAATGTTTCTGCCGGAGCCAGTCCTTTAGCTATCAGAAGAGGGATTGAAAAAGGAACTAAAGCAATAGTGGAAGAACTGAAAAAAATAGCCAAGCCAGTCACCAGTAGGCAGGAAATAGCTCAAGTAGCCACTATTTCAGCTGAAGATCCGGAAATGGGAAATCTTATCGCTGAAGTTATGGATGAAGTGGGTAAGGACGGGGTTATTACTGTAGAAGAATCTAAAACTTTTGGTTTGCAAAAAGAAATTGTCAAAGGGCTTCAGTTTGACAGAGGATATGTTTCTCCATATATGGTTACAGATGCCGACAGAATGGAAGCCAGCTACGAAGACCCGTATATCTTAATTACAGACCAGAAGATTTCTGCTGTTCAGGAAATTGTTCCTCTTTTGGAAAAATTAAGCCAGGCTGGAAAAAAAGATTTAATTATTATTGCTGATGAAATAGAAGGCGAGGCCTTAGCCACCCTGCTTATTAATAAATTGAGAGGCGTTTTTAATACTTTAGCTATTAAAGCCCCTGGTTTTGGGGACAGAAGAAAAGAAATGCTGGAAGACATTGCTGTAGTTACAGGCGGAAGAGTGATTTCAGAAGAAATCGGATTGAAGCTGGATAAAGCGGATGTGAGTATGCTTGGCCAAGCAAGAAAAGTAGTTGCTACCAAAGAAAATACCACCATTATTGAAGGCAGGGGCAAGCCAGAAGAAATAAGCGCTAGAGTTAATCAAATTAATAATGAACTTAAATTAACTGAATCTGATTTTGATAAAGAAAAGTTAGAAGAACGCAAAGCCAAGCTTTCCAGCGGAGTGGCAGTAATTAAGGTTGGAGCTGCTACTGAAGTGGAGCAAAAAGCCAAACAGCATAAAGTTGAAGATGCTTTAGCAGCCACCAAGGCAGCGGTGGAAGAGGGAATTGTGCCGGGAGGCGGTGTAGCTTTACTAAGAGCTGCTAAGGCCTTGATTAGTTTGGAAGTTCAGGGCGATGAAAAAACAGGGGTTGGCATTCTTAAAAGAGCTCTCAAAGAACCCATTAAAATGATTGCCCAGAATGCTGGTCTGGATGGATCAGTGGTAGCAGAAGAAGTTAGGAAAAGAGAAGGCAGTTTTGGTTTTAATGCTCAGGAGATGAAGTATGAAGATTTGATTCAGGCTGGAATTGTAGATCCAACAAAGGTTGTCCGTTCGGCTTTAGAGAATGCTACTTCTGCAGCTTCAATGTTTTTAACCACTGAATCTGTGGTAGCCGAGAAACCAGAAAAGAAAGAAAGTCCTTGTGTAATGCCCGGAGGAATGGAAGGAATGGGTGGAATGGGCGGAATGCCTGGAATGGGATACTAAAATAAATTAAAAATCTAAAATTAAAAGTTAAAAATGCCCCCGGTGCTGCGATCGCAGCACCGGGGTTTTCTGTTTGACTAATTTTAAGGATTGTTTATAATAATACTCGGTTGGAAAAAATGGGTGGAGACGTAAAGAATAGACGGGAAAGAAGAGAAAGGAAAATCCATAGGCCTAGAAAGACAAGATTTGGAGGAGGGCAAGGCACAAGAGGCAGTGGAAGAGGATAGTTCTCTGGGAGGAAGTGAAAAGATGGAAATCAAAGATGATTAAAAGAAGAAGAAATCCTAGGGCGCAGGAAAGAAGAAGAGAAGTCAGAAAGAAAGGAAAGTTTCAACGGCGAGTGAAATTACAAAGACTCAAAGAAAGAAAGGCCCGTAATCCAGGCATTTGTCCTGCTTGCGGAACACCTCTGAATCGGATCAATGGTAAAGACTTAACATTCCTGCGAATCGGAGTTGTCAAAGTAAAAGCCGTGTGCCCGGTGTGCGGATATCAAGAAAGAAGTTTTTGCAGAGTCAAAGACAAACAGTCCTCAGACATACAAGTAGTCCATGTCCCCGTAGGGATTTCAGGGACTCTATACAGCAATACCATTGAGGTCACGATAATAGACAAAAAGTTAGTACAACAAATGTTCGTTTAGCTCTTCGATGGAGGCACTATATCCTCCTTTTTTTTTGACAGAAGGGCTAAATTTTAATATAATAAAGTCATCAAGGTCGAATTATTTATAAATCATAAATCATAAATCTAAAGCGATGTCTAATCTTTTAATTATTCTTATACTCGCAGCAGTAGTTATTGCAGCTTGGCTGGTTATCACTTTCAATGGTCTGGTTAAGCTAAGAGCCAGAAGCAAGGAGGCCTGGTCAGACATTGATGTCCAATTAAAGAGAAGATACAATCTTATTCCTAATTTGGTAGAAACAGTTAAGGGTTATGCCAGTCATGAAAGAGAGCTTTTTGAGAAAGTGACTCAAGCCAGAGCCCAGGCCATGCAAGCCACGGGAGCCAAGGAAAGGGGAGAAGCGGAAAATATGCTTTCCAATACCTTGAAATCCCTTTTTGCTGTGGCTGAAAGCTATCCAGACCTAAAGGCTTCCCAGAATTTTCTGGAGTTACAGAGAGAACTTCGAGATACTGAAGACAAAATCCAGGCATCCAGAAGGTTTTATAACACCAATGTCCGCGATTTGAATATTAAAATTGAAAGCTTTCCTACTAATTTGATTGCTGGTGTTATGGGTTTTGTTAAAATGGAATTTTTTGAAATTGAAGAAGCTGCTGCCCGTGAGCCGGTCAAGGTAAATTTCTAATTAGGTTAATTTTATGACATTGTATTCTCATGCTGAATCAAACGTTCGGAGGACTTGGCTGTTAATGACCGGTTTTTTGGTTTTTATTATAGCCATTGGCTGGCTTTTTAGTTATTTATTGGATACCAGCATTATTTTGATTATTGCTGTGGTATTAAGTATTGCTATGAGCTTTGGAAGTTATTGGTATTCAGATAAATTAGTTCTGCGAATGACTAATGCCCGTCCCATTGAAAAAAGAGACAATCCAGAACTTTATCGTTTAGTGGAAAATCTCTGTATCACAGCCGGCTTGCCTTTGCCCAAAATCTATATTATTCAGGAATCTCAACCAAATGCTTTTGCCACTGGAAGAGACGCTAATCATGCTGTAGTGGCAGTAACCAGAGGACTTTTGGAAAAACTAGAGAGGGCAGAGCTTGAAGGCGTAATTGCTCATGAGCTTTCCCATATTGGGAATAAAGATATGTTTTTGCAGACAGTAATTGTGGTTTTAGCTGGAGTTGTAGCTATACTTTCCAATATGTTTTTAAGGATTAGTTTTTATGGAGGAGGCCGGCGCGATTCTAAAGGCTCGGCTGGCGTTATTCTTTTAGTTCTCGGTATCTTAGCAGCTATTTTAGCTCCTTTGGCAGCCAGTTTAATTCGTTTGGCTATTTCTCGGAAGAGAGAATTTTTGGCTGATGCCAGCGGCGCTTTGCTTACCAGATATCCAGAAGGTTTGGCCCGGGCTTTGGAAAAAATTGCTGCTGACCCTAATCAGATGAGAAAAGCCAATAACTCTACAGCCCATCTTTTTATTAGCAATCCTTTTCGGGGAGAGCAAAAGAGAAGTTTTTTCACCAAATTATTTATGACTCATCCGCCAACAGAAGAGCGCATAGCTGCTCTTCGCGGCATGAAGACAGAATAAAGTAAAGGTCGAGGAAATTAAATTATAAAAAAATTTATGGAAAATTTAAGCCCTAAATCTGTTTGGATATTCTTTGTAAGATTTCTATTGGGAGGATTAGCTTTTTTGCTTGTTTTTTTCTGGATATGGATTCCCGTTATTGCAAGCGGAGGAGCAATCCTGGGTGGATTAGGCGGACTTCTTCTGGTGCCTCTTTTATTTTTAGTTTTGTTCGTTATTTTTTGCTATATCTGGGCAAAGCTCACCTATAAATTTTGGTTATATGATATTACTGAAGATACTTTCAAAATGGAACACGGAGTAATTTGGAAGAGATATGTTTCCATTCCATATGAAAGAATTCAGAATGTTGACATTCATAGGGGAGTAATAGCTAGAATCTTAGGATTAAGTGATTTAAGAATTCAAACAGCTGGTTTTGGCGGGGCTCAAGGAAGATGGGGAGCTTGGGCAGAAGGAAACCTGCCTGGCATTGAAAGAGAAAAAGCAGAACAACTAAGAGAAGATATTGTTTCCCGCGTCAAAGGCAAAAAACAAGGATTATAGAACTGGTTGAGGCTAAACCTCAATCAATGGAGAGGTTCCGGAGCGGCTTAACGGAACGGTTTGGAGAACCGTGCCTCTTTTTGGGGCTCGTGGGTTCGAATCCCACCCTCTCCGCCCTTGCCTCGCTGAAATTCCGATTTCATCAGAGACTTTCCCGGGACCGTTTTCCGAGACCGGGTCTCGGGAGAAAATAATAAATATGTCAGAAGAAAAAAAATTAAAACCGGGTGTAGGATTTGGAATAATGGTTTTTAAAGATAGAAGAGTGCTTTTAGGAAAGCGCAATGAAGATGCGGAAAAAGCATCCAGTCTTCTGCATGGAGAGGGAACATGGACAATGCCGGGCGGAAAGCTTCATTTTCAAGAAGGAATAAAAGAAGGAGCTGTCTGGGAATTATTGGAGGAAACAGGAATTAAAGCTGTAGATCTAAGAGTGATTAGCGTTACTAACGACATAGTTTATGATAATCATTTTGTCACAATAGGTTTTTTGTGTGAAGATTTCCAAGGCGAAGCCAAGATTATGGAGCCGGAAGAAATTACTGAATGGAAATGGTTTAGTTTAGATGATTTGCCTTTTCCTATTTATCCTCCCAGCACTAAAATAACCAAGAATTATTTAGACAAAAAAATCTATCAAGATTCTTAATATGGAAATTAAAAATAGAGAATTACATCGGATTACTTCAACAGCTATTGTCTATAAAGATGGCAAGTATTTGATTGTTCGCCGGAATTTAAACAAGAAAGCTTTTCCGGGCAAATGGACTGTGCCAGGCGGAGGTTTGGAAGTAGACGACTATATTGGTTTGCCAAAAACTACTCATGACCATTGGTATTTTGCTATTGAGAAGTCTTTGAAAAGAGAAATAAAAGAAGAAGTTAATTTAGAAATTACTAAAATAAAGTACCTTTTAGATATTGTTTTTATACGTCCAGACGGTATACCTGGAATTATTTTAAGCTTTTACTGCGATTATAAATCGGGAGATGTGAAATTAAACGAAGAGAATATTGATTATAAATGGGTGACTTATGAAGAAGCTAAACAATATGATTTGATAGAAGGCATTTTAGAGGAAATAGAAATGGTTGATAAAATATTAAAGGGCGCCAGTTCTGAAAAAGTAGAATATAATTACAAAAATAATAATAATCAATTAAAACATTAATATGGATTTTACTTTTCAAAGCATTATGCAAAGCATTATTCCTTGGGTTTTTTCTCATGGTATAAAAATAATCATTATTCTAATTGCAGCTCTAATTGTAATTCGTTTTGGTAAAATCTTTTTAGAAAAAGCAATTCGCAAATTAATCAAGCCAGACCAGGTGGTTAAAGATCCGGGAGCAGAAAAGAAAAGAGAAGATACCTTAATCAAAATTTTTGGCAGTACTTTTAAGGTAATTATCTGGGCTATTGCTATTTTAATGATTCTTCCAGAATTTGGTATAGATATAAGCGGCATATTCTTGGGAGCGGGTATTATTGGAGTGGCAGTTGGTTTTGGGGCCCAATACGTTATTCGAGATTTTCTAGCTGGTTTATTTATTATGTTAGAAAACCAATATCGCGTGGGCGATGTTGTTCAGCTCGCCGGCGTAGGAGGAAAAGTGGAAGACGTTACTTTAAGAAGGACAATGATAAGAGATTTAGAAGGCGTGGTTCACTATATTCCTAATGGAGAAATAAAAGTAGCTTCAAATAAATCGCAAGAATATTCCGGAGTTTATCTCAAAATTGGCGTGGCTTATAAGGAAAACATGGACAGGGTTTTTGAAATTATTAATCAAACAGCTAAAAAAATGGCTCAAGATGAACAATGGAAAAGTGCCATAATTGAAACGCCTAAGGTTTTAGGCGTTGATGAATTTGCAGATTCAGCTGTTGTTATAGGAATATTGGGAGAAACTCTTCCCTTGAAGCAATGGGAAGTGAGTAGGGAATTAAGAAAAAGAATCAAAGAGGCCTTTGACAGAGAAAATATTGAAATTCCTTTTCCTCAAGTTTCTGTCTGGCAAAGAACGTAATAGAGTTTAAAAATTATCAAGGTATGTTTGATTCGCCTGTTGAAGAAATTAAAAACCGGCTGGATATTGTTGAAGTAATCGGCAGCTACATTAAACTTCAAAAAGCCGGAGCTAATTATCGGGCTATTTGTCCTTTCCATTCAGAGAAAAGACCCTCTTTTTTTGTTTCGCCTTCCAGACAAATGTGGCATTGCTTTGGAAGCTGTTCCGAGGGCGGAGACATTTTTAAATTCATAATGAAAATAGAGGGAGTAGAGTTTCCTGAAGCTCTTAAGATTCTATCTCAAAGGGCAGGAGTGGAACTGAAAACTGTAAGCCCAAAATTAAGAACAGAGAAGCAGCGTCTTCTGGAAATATGCCAGCTGGCTGTCCAATTTTTTACTAAACAGCTGGAATCCCGTTCCGGACAACAAGCCAAAAAATATCTTTTAGACAGAGGTATTTCTGAAGAATCAATCCAGAAGTTCAGAGTTGGTTATGCGCCTGATGTCTGGCAAGGACTTTCTGATTTTCTAATTGGCAGAGGATATAAAAAAGAAGAAATAGTCAAAGCTGGATTAGCTGTTTCCAAAAATGAGAAAAATTATGATATCTTTGACCGTTTCAGAGCCAGAATAATGTTTCCTATCTTTGATTTGAATTCCCAGCCAGTGGGATTTACGGGAAGGATTTTTGGCGATTCTAAGGATGTGGCTAAATATGTTAATACCCCTAATACTCTTCTTTATGATAAAAGCCGCATTCTTTACGGTTTGGATAAAGCCAAAACAGCGATTAGAAAAGAAGATAAATGCATTCTAGTAGAGGGGCAGACAGATGTGATTATGTCTCATCAAGCCGGCGTAGAAAATGTGGCTGCCACTTCAGGTACAGCTTTAACTTCTTTTCAGTTAGCTGTTTTAAAAAGATATTCCCAGAATTTAGTGACTGCTTTTGATATGGATATTGCCGGGGATTCAGCTACCCGGCGGGGGATTGAACTTGCTCAAAGCAATGGGTTTAGTATAAAAGTGGTGGAGATGCCTGAAAAAAAAGATCCTGCAGATGTTGCAGCTGAAAACCCACAAGAGTGGAAAAAATTAATTGAAAATGCTAAGTCCATAATGGATTTCTATTTTGATACTGCTTTTTTGCGTCATGATTCTCAAAAAGCTGAAGGCAAAAAGCAAATATCCGATATTCTTTTACCTAAAATCAAGAAGATTCCCAATAAAATAGAACAAGCTTATTGGATTAAGGAATTGGCAAAGAAATTAGAGATTAACGAACAAGATATTCGTAATCAGCTTAAATTAACCAGAGATGAGGAAAACGTTAGTCATTCTTTTGAAAGAGAAGAAACAAAGAGCCAAAATTCTGCTTCCAAATCCAGAAAAGAGCTTTTAGAAGAAAGAATTCTTTCCTTGATTTTAAAATCGCCCCAAAATCTGGAAATTATCTGCCAAGGAGATTATAGTTCTTTTTTCTCCCAACAATCCAAACAGGTTTTAAAAGAATTAAAAAGAGAACCTAATTTTTTTAATAGAGAAGACATTTCTCCAGAACTGAAAAATTCTTTAAATCGCCTCTGCTTTATAAGAGAAATAGAGGAAACAGATATTGAACCTAAACAGGAAATAGAAACCTGTCTAAAAGAAATTCAGTCTCTGAAAACAAAAAATGAATTAATTGAACTTTCCCAGGAAATAAAAAAAGCCGAAAAAGAAAGAGATTCAGACAAACTGAAATCTTTAATTGATAAATTTAAAATTATAACCCAAAAATTAAATTAATATGGCAAATAAAACAAAAAGAATTAAAAGAACCAAAAAAACTGCTAAGAAAGTTTCTAAAACCAAGAAAGAAAATAAAACAAAGAAGCTTAAAAAAACAGCCGAGAAGAAGATCAAAGAAGTTCCCGGAAAAAAAAGAGAAGCTAAAAAAGAGATTATTGCTCCGGAAAAAGTTGATGAATTGCTTAAGCAAGGCAGTGCTCGGGGTTTTGTAACTTATTCTGAAATTTTGCATAGTTTTCCTCATTTAGAAAAAGATGTTTCGGGATTAGAAGAATTATTTCAAAGATTAGAGGATAGCGGGATTGAAGTTAAAGAAGTGCGGGAATTTTTAGAAGTTGCTCCAGAAAAAGAAAGAAAAAGACGTACTGTAGAAGCGCCAGTTGATCCTGTCCAAATGTATCTTAAAGAAATAGGTAAAATAAGTTTCCTAACTGCAGCTGAAGAAAAAGAATTGGCTAAAAAAATAGAGCAAGGAAATGAGGAAGCCAGAAAGAAGTTAGCTAAAGCAAATCTCCGTTTGGTTGTTTCTATTGCCAAGAAATATGTTGGCAGAAGTCCTAATTTAACCTTACTGGATTTGATCCAGGAAGGTAATTTGGGCCTATTTAAAGCCGTAGAAAAGTTTGATTGGCGCAAGGGTTATAAATTTTCAACATATGCTACTTGGTGGATAAGGCAGGCTGTTACTCGAGCTTTAGCAGATCAAGCTAGAACCATTCGTATTCCAGTACATATGATTGAAACCCTTTCCAAGTTTACTCAAGTGAGGCGGCGCTTGCTACAGGACTTAGGCAGAGAACCCTTGCCAGAAGAGATTGCTTCAGAAATGGGACTGGAGCTTTCCAAAATTTATTATATTATGCGTATTTCCCAAGAAACTGTTTCCTTGGAAACGCCGGTGGGGGATGATGAAGAAGATAGTATTTTAGCCGAATTCGTGGAAGATGAAAAAACAGTTTCTCCTTCATTAGAAGCAGCCAGGAAACTTTTGCGCGAGCGGTTGAAAGAAATTTTAGTTGATTTAACTCCCAGGGAGCAGGAGATATTGTCTTTGCGTTTTGGATTGCACGATGGAGTTACCCACACTTTAGAAGAAGTTGGACAGGTTTTTGAGGTTACCCGGGAGCGCATTCGCCAGATTGAAGCCCGGGCTCTGGAAAAAATCCGCGAACACGAGAAGCTCAAAAAATTAAAGGGATATTAAGTAGAATAGACGGCATACGCCTTGACGTTCCAGGTTCGATATGAGAAAATTGAATAATGGGATATGTAGGTAAATTAGATTTAAAATTAAAAGCACGAGAATTAAGAAAAAAAGGGTTATCAGTAAAAGAGATTCAGAGAAGACTAAGCGTTTCAAGATCGTCAGTAAGTTTATGGGTTCGTGATGTTCGGCTAACCCAAAAACAATTAGAAAGACTTTATTTGAATAAAAAAAAGAGTGCCTTGAGGGGTTGTATCATTGCAGCGATGAATAAAAAAAGAAAACGTGAAGAAATAACAAAAAGATTAAAAAACGAAGGGAAAAAAGAGATAGGTAATTTGTCAAAAAGAGATAGGTTTATAGCTGGTGTTGCTTTATATTTTGCTGAGGGGGATAAGGGAGATAAATCTATTGGTTTTAGTAATTCTGATCCTCAAGCTATAGAATTTATGGTAAATTGGTTTAGAGAATTTTGTAAAATTAATGAAGATAAGTTTCGCTGCAGTTTATATATATATGATAATTTGAATGAAAGAAAAGCAAAAAAATTTTGGTCAGATTTAACTAAAATTTCCCTTGACCAATTTAGAAAAAGTTATATTGTTAAGAATAATCCTCATAGATTAAGAAAAACAAAAAATATTTACGGTGTTTTGAGAATTACAATTAGCGATGTTAATTTGCATAGGAAAGTAATGGGTCAGATTGAAGGGTTATTTAAATAAAAATATTGTTGTCTGCTGCGCTCCGCGGTAGCTCAATGGTAGAGCGGGGGACTGTAAGAAATTGCAGCTTTCAAGAGTAATCTTGAAATGAATAATTCTGGGATAACGGTGAAACCTTAATTGAGTATGGCAATACCGTGGGAACTCTGATAATTATCGGAGAGCTCCGTAGAGACTAGATACCGGGATCTCCTGCCAAGTTTGGTTGGAGAATGATATAGTCCACTCCTTTTGGAAACATTAGGATAAAGTGTAATCCCTAGGCTGTAGGTTCGAATCCTACCCGCGGAGCCCAGCAGATTTTTTATCGAGAGACCGAGACATCTCGAAAATCGCCGAAAGGCGGTTTTCGATTTAGCTTGACAAGCGTTTCTATAAAAGTATAATTAAACTATGGAAAAAGATTTTTCAGAGTTAGTTCAGTATTTAGATGAAAGATTTACAAGAATAGAAAATGCTTTGGGAACTAAAGCCGAGAAATCGGATGTAGATAAGTTGTTTACAGCCGTTGATGCCTACGCTAAAAAAGCAGATGCGTATTTTCAAGAAATGGTTATGTTAAGCCATAAAATTGAAAGGCATGAAAAATGGTTTCAACAAATCGCAGATAAACTTGAAATAAAATTGGAATATTAAATAAATAATTATAATAAAGGAAAAGTACAAAACCGCCTTGTATAATTGGGCGGTTTTAGATTTTGGGTTTGACAAGATGATTATTTGCTCTATAATTTAAATAACGGCAGGAGGAGAAGACTGGAATATCCTGTACGTTAGAAGCTCCAGTTTCTATTCTTTTTGAATAGAAGGAGGTGTTTTCCTGTGTACGGTCATAATCAGATACAAATCTTCGGCCGTTTTAGCGCTAATCGGCACACCCAGAGGAAAACACTTCCTGCCATTCACTCTTTATATTTTCTTCTGTTTCTTTCCAAACATATATTTAATAGAAGAGGCAAGATTCTATTTCTGTCCTCTTTTTTATTTAAGTCCCAGCAAAAATGGGTTTTAATTCCTCCATTTCCTCTTTTATTTTATTCCAATCAAGATTTCTGAACGCATTTAATAAGGGGAGCCCAGCAGAGGAAAAATCTAAAACTGCCTTGCATCATCAGGCGGTTTTTTGATAGAATAAGATAATGATTATTACTCAAGATAAAACTAACTATAAATTTCTCTTACTTGTAATCATTTTAGCTGCTATTGTAGTTGTAGGAATTTTAATTTACCAGAATCAGACTACAGTATTACCTATAAACAGCTTCCAAAATCCTTCGCAAGCATGTTATAAAGACGCAGATTGCCAAGAAGGAGAAGTTTGTCTGGAAGGAACTTGTAATAATTTAGGATTAGCAAATTGGAATTATCAGAGAGAAATAAATATTGATAATTCAAAAAATCAATATTCTTTAAACAATTACCCAGTTTTAATAGAAATGGATACTGCTAATTTAATAGAAGAAAAAAAATTATCTTCTAATTGTAGCGATATTAGATTTGCTGATTGGGATAATAAAGAAGAACTATCTTACTGGATAGAGTCCGGATGCAATACAGGGAAAACAAAAATTTGGGTAAAAATTCCAAATATCCCTAAGAAGTCAGATATAAAGATTTATTTATATTACGGTAACCCCGAGGCGTCGGCAAAAAACAATAAATACGAAACAGTAGGAATTGCAGGCGGAGATTTCGTTATTAAAAAAATCGAGGGAGTTAACGCAATCAAAAGTGTAACTAACTGCGTTAGAAATTCTACAGGATATTTATATTGTGGATTTATTATAAATGACAGCAAGATTTATTTATTAAGATCTAAAGATGGTGGTCAAACCTGGGAAGACGTATATGCTGACCAAAGCCCAAATGGTGGAGGTCATTTCTCTTCTATTGGGATTGATTCAAAGGATAATATTCATATGTTATGACAGGCTATGACTATAGTAAGAGATGAAAATGATCCTAAGTGCCTTGTAGATTCCCATTATTTTCAATATGTAGTGGTTAATTCAGACGGAGTAGAAAGATTAAGAGAGAAAATAGATGCTAACGCTTTTCCTGGTCCTCATATTATGATTGATTCCAAAGACGAAGTTCATGTTATTTGGAGCGAGCCAGACTATGATACCGGAAATTCTATTTTAAAATACCAAAAAAGAAATACTATCGGATGGGAAGAGACGCAATATATTGCAGTTGCTGATTTTCAACAAAATGATCCTCTAATCAATATTGACTCTAAAGATATTGTTCATATTTTATGGGCAGGAAACGATTCCACTGGGGAAAATAGACTTATTAAGTATCGTAAAGAGGATTGGAACTGGATACCTACGGAATTGCCATCAGAGATAATTGGGATAGATTCGGGAAATAATGTTTTTCCGCACTTTAACTTAGATAAGGCTGATGATCTTCATGTTTCCTGGGTAAATTATCCGTTAGGCAATATAGTATATCAAGAAAAAATAGAAGATAATTGGATGGAGTATCAATCCGTTAAAGAGGAGAAGTTTCCTTTAATCTGTCCAAATTGGAACAATGAAATTTATCTATTAAGCTTTAAAACAGAGCTTGATCAAACTATAGATGTAAACTTAAAACAAAAAGATAATTCTTTTTGGTCTGAACAACCTCAAATTACTCTTTCTTCTCGTCCTGTTTTTAGTTCAAGCCAGGGTTTCACAGCTAATTGTTTAAATGTTAACTGGATAGAGAACAACGGAGTTTTTTTTAATACAATAAAGCAAGGTTTTGCGCTAATCTATAATTCTTATGTAGACGATTATAATGAATTGAAATTTTATGCTAGCAAGGATGTTGTAATGGGAGTTGCAGAAATAGAGCCAGAGATCCAAATTGGTAAAGAAAAATATAACAAATAGGTTTTAGATTAAAATAGGCTCTAGTATTGTCCCACCAATTCCTTTAACTGGAGTAGGGTTGTTTCGGGATATTTAAACACATCTTCTCATCTCAAGGTTCTAAAATCGTTCGCTAGGGCGAGCCCAGCAGAAGACAAACGGAACGAGGACAGACCTCGTTCTTTTGGTTTAGGCATTTTCAGATTTTTGAAAAGAGCTTGATTTTTTCAAAGAATTAATGTAAAATAAAAATAAATGACTAAAAAACAACAATTTTTATCAGAACATAATAAATTATCTCCTTTAAACCTGCAGGCCACAAAGTCTTTGCTTTCACGTTTTAAAATAGAGAAAGCTTCGCTTTTTAAGGATAACGATTGGTCTTTAGATAAGCTTCGGAGGCCATTTATTTTGTGGCTTACTTTTTTGACAGTTGAAAAAAAAGAAAATATTAACAATAAATAATACTAAGATAAATAATCCTTCTTACTCAATTTATGTTGGCTTGTTTTTTAGAGCCGATCTCGTCAAGAGGCCGGTTTTTTAGTAGAATAAAACAAAGGTCTAAATAATTTGATAACAAAATATATTTGCCATGAATAAGACTTTATTTATATTAGGGATTTTATTAGCGCTGGTAAGTGCTATTTTAATGATTTTAGATGTTTTTCCTTTGCCAGCCAGAATTACCATACTTATTGTTGGGATAGGTTTAGTAGCTACATCATCAGTATCAGGGAAACCTAAAAAAACTCCAAATCAATAAATTATCATCAATTAGCTTCAACTAAACAGATTCTAACATCGTCTCGTAGACGGAGCACAACAAAGAAAAAAAGTCGCCAAACTGGCGATTTTTTGATACTATAGAAATATAGATTTATGAAAGAATATAGATTATTAATAAGAAAAAAAGATAAACCTTTTTTTGAAGCTATTGAGAAAGGTTTAAAAAAGATAGAGACAAGAGCTGGTAGTTCAACATACTTAAAAATAAAAGAAGGGGATGTTTTAGTATTTTCTTGTTCAGGCAAAAAGCTCAAAAAGAGGGTTGAAAAAGTATATCATTTTAAAACCGTAGATAAACTATTAGATAAATTCAATTTTAAGGAAATAATGCCTTTTGCATCTTCAGAGATGGAAGCTAAAAAACTTTGGTATACTTTTCCGAAATATAAAGAAAGATTATCCAAATATGGAATTTTAGCTTTTATTTTAGATTGAAATAGGTTTTAATAATTCCATTTCTTCCCTTACCTTTTTCCAATCCAGGGTTCTAAATGCGTCCAGCAAGGGGAGCCCAGCAGAGGACAGGTCCAAAACCGCCTTGCGCAGCCAGGCGGTTTTTTGATATACTAAAGAAAAGGTCATTAATTTAAATTAAAAATATGAAAAAAAATCTTATATTTATTATAGTAATACTTATTATTCTTGCTGGTGTGGGAATATGGTATGCCAGTCAAAATGGAGAGGAAGATCTTTCTCCTTCTCCTTCGCCATCTCTTATAGCTCAAGTTACTTATCTTTGTGATGACGATAGAACAATAGAGGCCGCTTTCTATAAAAAAGAAGAGGAATCAGTAGAGCCGGGCGAACAGCCGATTCCTTCAGGAAGCGTGAAGCTTGTTTTAAATGATGGCAGAAGCTTTGATCTGCCCCAAACAATTTCCGCAGACGGAGGACGTTATGCCAACAGCGATGAATCTTTTATCTTCTGGAGCAAAGGGGATACTGCTTTTGTATTAGAAAATAATATTGAAAAATATTATACAGGATGTGTTGTGGTTCCTGAAGAAGGTATAATAGTTGTTTCGCCAAACGGCGGAGAAGTTTGGTCAAAGGGTAAAAAAGTTCAGATATTGTGGAGGGCAGCAGAGGAAGTGGAATCTGTTAATATAAGGTTGGGAATTTTAAGTGATGGGGAAGGTCAGAGCTTTAGTGCTGCCATTACGTCTGATTTTCCAAACACGGGCAAATATGAATGGACCGTGCAAGATGTGTATGCAGAAGTTTTAGGCGTGGAAGACCTGCCAGCTTCAGATAAGTATTTAGTTACTGTAGAAGATAGTCAAAATAGCAGCGTATATGATATTAGCGATGTAGTGTTCACCATAAAAGAGATAACAACAGATCAGGCCTGTATATCTTCAGGAGGAACTGTTGCGACAGCCATGTGTTGCAAGTCAACAGGTGATTTCCCAAACACCTGTCTTATTGGCGCTTGCGGTTGTTCGTTGGAAAATAGCCATGAAGTAAAAGTTTGTGATTGCGGAGAAGGCAAATGCTTTAACGAAGAAGAGTGCATTGATTTTAATTTAGAATAAATAATTAAAGTCATGGATGAGCCAATAGAAAAAGGACAGTTTTACCCCTTGACAAGAATGTTATGTTTTTCTAACATTAATATAATGACCAAAAAACTGTTTTTAGTTTATAAACTTGTAGCAGTAACTGTTGTGGCTATTGTAGTGAGCGTATCTGTTAATTACGGCAACTGGTATTTGCCTGTAATTTTTCTCATAACTGCCTGGATTTCTTTGTACGCTTTAAGAAACAGAGTAAAAGAAGTAATAACAGATGAACGGGATTATAAGATTGCGGGCAAAGCTTCTATGTGGGCAATGACGATTTATGTTTCTTTTTCAGTTATTGCTGGTTTAATTCTCTATATCGCCGAGAAAGAAAACGAAGTCTTATTCGCCATTGGTAGCACTTTGTTGTATTCAGTCTGTTTTTTGATGCTTCTTTACTCCGTCTTATTTAAAATATATGAAAGAAGAAATGAGCGTGATTAGAGTAAGAGTAAAAGAGTTTAGAATTAAAAGAAACTTAACTCAAGAAGAATTAGCTAAGCGGGTTGAGGTGCGCAGAGAAACCATTGTTTTTCTTGAGCAGGGAAAGTACAATCCATCTTTAAAACTTGCCTTAAAATTAGCTAAAGAATTAAAAGTATCTATTGATAAACTGTTTTTTCTATCCAGTTGATTTTATTATGTAGAATCGAGCAGCGGAGATTTGGTAAAATGGCGAATTTTTGGTATAATATTGTTAGAACAAAAGAATGAGAACAAAAGGTCTTAATCAATAATTTATTTATTCTAAAAATATGAAAAAAATAATTATTCTTTCATTATTTTTAATCTTCTTTGCCTCAGCTGTTTTGGCTCAAAATCAGCAGATACAGCAACAAGCGCAAAGCCAGAATATGAGCCAGGTCGCAGCTGAAAAAATAAAGGAAGTAAAGCAGAAAATAGAGCAAAAACAGCAGGAAATGGAGCAAGAAATACAGTCAATGGAAGAAATTAGTCAGAAAGTTTATAAAAACCAGAATCAGGTAAGAACAGCGGTTCATTCTTTGCTGGAAATGAAAGACATAATAGGAGGGATTGGTTCTGAAGTATCGCAGATTGCCCAGGAGTTTAATAATTCGGTTCAGTCAACCATTAAGGCAGAAGAGAGGATTGAAAAAAGAAACCGCATTGTCAGGTTCTTTGCGGGAGGAGACGAGGAAGCGGCTGAATTGATAGAACAGGAAGTTAACCGCAACAGAGAAAGAATAGAACAGCTGAACCAATTAAGAGAACAATGCGATTGCGAAGGAGAAATAGAAGCTATGCTTCAGGAGCAAATACAGAATATGGAGCAGGAGCAGGAAAGATTACAGCAGTTAGCCCAAGGGGAAAAACAACATAAATGGTTGTTGGGCAGATTTTCTAACTGGCTGAAAAAATTGTTTTAAACTTAGGGCAGATAAACTACGTATTAAAATACGAGAATTAAACTTTTAATTTCAGTCGTCTTTTTTAAAGGCGATTAAGAAAAAATAATGGATAAAAAAAGCAGTAAAATTTTCGAAAAAAAATAGAATGATAAATTTATGTTTAAAGATTTAAATAGGGGAATATCAATACCCTTGATAATAATTCTTATAGCCGTATTAATAATTACGGCTGTTGTATTTAAATTAACCTATGAATGTTACTTTACCGGAACGCCAAACATTGAATCTCCGGAAGCTATAAAACATCCAAGAAATGATTTTTCTAAGTTAGATAAAGATGTATTGCTTCATAAGCTTTTTCCTAATTTAACCTTCACTGACGGCATAGCCAATCACACAGAAACGCATTCTGAACATTTCAATCTTTATTTAGAAGATTCTATTGAGGGTTATTTCGCAAATAATAAAGAGAAAACATTGCTCTTAATTGTTCGACTTGATGGCGTACCACATGTTGATGGATTATATCATACCTATCTTGGTTTGTTTGATAAAAATGGAAGTCTTTTAACATCTACTTCTTCTTACGACAGTGAAGACTATGATTTTTATACAGATCAAGTACAATTTGGAGGAGATCAAGGTGGGTTCGGATTTTATGATTGCCAAGGAATAAAATATATTGCCTTTGTTTCGCACGGCTGCCCTAATAGAACATGCTGTTTTGGCAATGCAGCTCTATTTAAAATAAAAAATAATAGTTTTGAAGAAGTTCAAACCATAAATAATACTTCCTTGGCAGAAAACAATGGAGTAGCTGAATCGGATTACGGATTAAAAATAAGTTTATTAGATGAGAAAATGATAATTAAGAAAGTGCCGGACATAATGCAATCTATGGATGACCCTTGTCCGGAAAGCGATTATAGAGTGCTCAATTGGAATAAAGATACCTGCCGTTTTGAGTGAGGTTCGGCCTCACTCATTCCGCCTTCTAGCGAAGGCGGTTTTTATGAAATAAAAGCTGCAATTTTGTTGTAGTAATTCTATGGAACAAAAAGAGTCAGAGAAATCAGACGAGGAAATTGCTCGTTTAGTTCAGGCAGGGAAGACTGATCTGTTCGGGATTTTGATTAGACGTTACGAAGATAAGATAATGCGCTATGCTAAAAAATTCCTTTTTAGCCATGAAGAGATAGAAGATATTGTGCAGGAAGTATTTATTAAGGCCTATGTCAATATACAAAGCTTTGATGCATCAAGAAAATTTTCCTCTTGGCTTTACCGCATTGCCCATAATGAATTCATTAATGCCATTAAGAAAAAAAAGAGAGAACATTTACCTTTTTTTAATTTAGATACTCTTTTTCCCCATCCTGCATCAAATGAAACTGCGGAAAAGGAAGCGAATGATCGGGAATTACAAGAGATGCTTGATAAATGTCTTAGTGAGTTGGATCCAAAATATCGTGAACCGCTGGTGCTTTATTATTTTGAGGAATTGAATTATAAGGAAATCTCTGACGTACTTCGTATTCCCATTGCTACGGTAGGAGTGAGGTTAAAAAGAGGCAAACAAATTATGAAATTAATCTATGAACAACAATTTACCCAAACAATTAGCTGAAAAAGTGCTTTCTAAATTAAAAACAGATAAAGTTAAAATGAAGCCGAAAATACACTTTATTTTAAGAACGCTTTTAATTGTTCTTGGCATAGTTGTTTTAGCTTTGTTTATTTTGTATTTGATTAGTTTTGTTACTTTTACCTTGCGCGCTAGTGGGCTATGGTTTTTACCGGGTTTTGGTTTCCATGGTGTCAGAATCTTATTTACTTCAATACCTTGGCTATTAGTGTTAACAGCTCTGTTTCTGATTGTAATTTTGGAAACACTTGTGGAACGTTTTTCTTTTGCTTACCGCCGACCCATTCTTTATTCAACTATAGCCATTGTTTTGATTGTGGTTGTAAGCAGTTTTTTGATCAATAAGACCCAATTTCATCCTTTTCTTTTTCGGCAAGCCCAAGAAGGTCGTTTGCCGCCAATAGCCGGAGAATTTTACCGTGGATTTAGTGCGCCTAAATTTCAGGATGTGCATCGCGGTGTTGTTTCTGAAATAACAGATGATGGTTTCCGCGTTGAGATGTCTGATGGGGAAATATTAGAAGTTATCGTAAGCTCCGAAACTCGTTTTCCTTTTGGAACAGGAATCAAAGAATCAGATACAGTAATAATCTTAGGAGAAAGAGACAACGGCACTGTACGGGCCTCTGATGTTCGTAAGATTGATGACAATCTTAATATTCCTTCTAAAAATTATAGACCCCAACCAAGAAATATGATTGTGCCGCATCGTATACCTATAGTTCCAGGAAAATAAATTTTATAATATGTCAATTAAATTACCCTCGAAAATACTTAAACATAGATTTATATTAGTTCTGCTTATACTCTTAGTTATTATAGGAGGTTATTTTGGCTATCAGAAATTAACCAATGACGGAGAGATAATTCGTTATGTGACTGCGGCAGTAGAAAGGGGCACCCTTATTGCTTCGGTTGAGGGAAGCGGGCAGGTATCAGTTTCTGATGAAGTTAATATTGAATTTAAAGTCAAAGGAGATGTTGTTAGAGTTTATGTTCTAAAGGGAGAAAAAATAGAAGCAGGGGATTTGATAGCAGAATTAGATTCAGCAGATTACGAGCAGGCAGTGGAGGAATCCGAAATTTCTCTTGAAATGGAAAAACTTAAATTAGAGGAATTAATAAATTCCACTGACGAGCTTACTCTTTTAAAGGCTCAAAATGCAGTTTTGGAAGCGGAGAATTCTCTAGAGAGATTAAAATTAAATCAAGAAAAAGAGTACCAGAAGGCTCTGGAATCCGTGGAGAATACAGAGAAAGACATTGAAGAAGCCTATGAAGATAGTCTTAATGCTGTCACAAACGCTTTTTTAGAATTACCCACACTTATTATAGAAATAGAAGATATTCTATACAGTGACGAGATTGCAAAAAGTGGTTGGGGAATGAGTGGATGCCAGACTAACAGCTGTGCTTATAAAAATTATTTCTACGTTGATAGTAAAATCATCAAAGAAGCTGAAGAAGGTTACGAATTAGTCCAAGCAAACTATGATGAAAATTTCGAGAACTATAAAAACGCTAATCGTTATTCAGAGAAAGAAACAATAGATGCTTTACTTAATGAGACCATAGAAACAACAAAATCACTTACGGAAGTAATCAAAGCCGAAATCACTTTTATCAATTTTATTATTGATTACTTTACCAAAAACGATTGGCCTGTTTGTGATAAAATAACTAATTACCAGTCAGATTTAAAAAATTATAACTCCAAAACAAATACTCTTCTCTCAAATCTTTCATCTATTCAAAGGTCGCTCGAAGATAGTAGAGACGCTAAATTAGAAGCTGAAGAGAATTTAAGGGACGTAAAGAAAACCCAGCCCCTTGATTTGCAAGAAGCTGAAATAACTCTTAAAGAAAAAAAAGAGAACCTGGCAGAAATAACTGAAGGGGCTGATGAATTGGAAGTCCGGGCTAAAAGAATTGCTATTCGGCAAAAAGAAGAAGCATTACTCACAGCCAAACAGAATCTAATTGATTGCCGAATTTTTTCTCCCATTGATGGGATTGTAGCTGAAATAGAGGTAGAAAAAGGAGATTCAGTTTCATTGGGGTTTGCTATGGCAACCATTATTAGTGAACAAAAAATAGCTGAAATTACTCTTAACGAACTAGATATTGCCAAAGTGGAACTGGGCCAGCTTGCCACTTTAACTCTTGATGCTATAGATGGCTTAACCCTTACGGGTAAGATAATTGAGGTTGATTCTCTGGGTTCTGTAAATCAAGGTGTGGTAACCTATGACGTTAAGATTTCTCTTGATGCTCAAAAAGATGAACGTTTAAAATCAGGAATGAGTCTCTCTGTCAGTATTATTACCGATTCTAAACAAAATGCTCTTGTGATTTCCAGTTCAGCCATAAAACAGCAGGGGGATATAAATTATGTTCAATTAATAGACGGCTCGAGTGTTGGATCTGATTTAGCTGCAGCAAATGTTTCTGGCGCAGCCGTACCGGATTCAAGTTTGAAAATACAGCAGATTCAAATTGGTTTGTCTAATGATACTATGACAGAAATTATTGATGGTCTTGAAGAAGGCGATATTGTGGTTATTCAAACCATAAATTCAGGTTCTACTCCAAGTCAATCAAGCAGTAATTTTGGAGGCAGCGGAGAAATGCAAGACATGATAAGAATGATGCGTTAAAATGATTGAAGTTCAAAACATTACTAAAACTTATAAAAGCGGTTCCACGGATAGCGAAATAGAAACTCAAGTGCTTAAGGGTGTTTCTTTTTCTATCAAAGATGGAGAATTTGTGGCTATTACGGGTCCCTCTGGGTCAGGCAAATCAACTTTAATGCATATTTTAGGATGCTTGGACACTCCTACCAAGGGTAAGTTTTTTTTGAATGGACAAGATGTATCCCAGCTTTCTGATGAAGAATTGGCAGATATTAGAAAAGACAAGGTTGGTTTTATTTTTCAGTCTTTTAATTTACTGCCTCGGACTACAGTCCTTCGCAATGTTATCCTGCCCCTTATTTATGCGGGTGTTCCTCGAGAGGAACGGGAAAAAAAAGCTAAAACAGCTCTTCTTGATGCTGGTTTGGAAGAATCTCGTTTTGGACACCTTTCCAATCAACTCTCCGGAGGACAGATGCAAAGAGTGGCTATTGCCCGAGCTCTGGTAAATAACCCTTCACTTATTTTAGCTGATGAACCCACTGGCAATCTTGATACAAAAACAGGCCAGATTGTTTTGGAGACATTTCAAAAGCTTAATTTTGAACAGAAAAGAACCATTGTTCTCATTACTCACGAGCGTTATGTAGCTGAACACGCCAACAGGATTATTCATATTATTGATGGTAATATTGTGGAAGACGATCAAAATAAAAAGCAACGTTTTATAAACCATGATGTTCTCTGACTTATTACAAGAAACATTTTCCGCCATATCAATGAACAAAGTCAGGTCAGGGCTGACGATTTTGGGCATAGTTATTGGCATTGGTTCAGTAGTGGCCATGATTTCCATTGGACAGGGCGCCCAGGGAGAAATACAATCCAGCATCGAAGGCATTGGTTCAAATTTAATAATGGTTATGCCAGGATTTGAGATGGGACCAGGATCGCAGGTGCGTTCCAGCCGAGGTTCAGCTCAAACGCTTACTCAAGAAGATGCTGAAGCCATTCAGGAACAGGTTTCTTTTATAGAAGCAGTAGCTTCAGAGGTTTCAGGCAGATATCAGATTACAGCTAAAGGCGCAAACACTAATACTTCAGTTATTGGCACAGTGGCCTCCTATAGCCAGGTGAGAAATCTTGAAATAGAATTAGGTTCTTTTATTTCTGACCAGCATGTATCCAATTTATCAAAAGTGGCTGTTTTAGGACCAACAACCCGCGATGATTTATTCGGAGAGAATGTTAATCCTGTTGGAGAGAAGATTAGAATAAACAGGATTGATTTTACAATCATTGGTATTGCGGAAGCAAAGGGTGGGACAGGCATGAATAGTCAGGATGATAGTATTTTTATTCCTCTTTCTACGGCCCAACAATTTTTAGCTGGTGATGATTATGTTAGCACTATCAATGTGCAAGCCCAGGATTCAAAATATACAGCCAATGTTCAGGAGCAGGTTACCAATCTCTTACTCATTCGACACAATATTTCCGATTCTCAAACAGCTGATTTCTCTGTTATGAATCAGGCTGACATTATAGAAACAGCTTCTTCTGTAACCAGTACTTTTACTGTGCTTTTGGCTGCTATTGCAGGTATTTCTCTAATAGTGGGTGGTATCGGGATTATGAATATGATGCTGACAACCGTAACAGAACGAACACGGGAAATTGGCTTGCGTAAGGCCATAGGGGCTAAGAAAAAAGATATCAGTTTGCAGTTTCTTTCAGAAGCAACTATGCTTACCTTTATCGGTGGAATTGCAGGTATTCTTCTGGGCTGGTTTATCTCTTTACTTATTAGCAAATTTGGAGGAATGGCAACAAGTATTTCATTGTTTTCTGTTGTTTTGGCTTTTGGCGTATCTGCTGCTATTGGCATAGGTTTTGGCTATTATCCAGCCAGGCGTGCCGCTTCACTTAGTCCCATAGAAGCATTGAGGTACGAGTAATAAATTAAATTTAAAATAAAAATATGAACAAAAATTTTATAATCATTATAGCCATAACTGCATTAGTGGGCACAGGTGGCTTTTTAGGAGGAATGAAATATGCCCAAACCGGCGATTTAACTTCAGAAGAAAGACAACAAAAGTTTCAAGAAATGGGAATGGCTGATATAGGCGCAGGAGCTGGTAGGGTAAGCAATCGGACAAGTGCAGGTTTTGCCAGCGGAGAGATTATTTCAAAAGATGAACAAAGTATTACCATAAAACTGCCTGACGGCGGATCAAAAATCATTTTTTATTCAGACAGTACAGAAATAAGTAAATTTGTAAACGGAGTATCAGATGATCTTGAAATTGGAAGCTCGGTTACAATCAATGGAAAAACAAACCAAGATGGAAGCATTACTGCCCAGTCAATCCAGCTAAGAACAGATACGATGTCATTTTGAGTGAGGTTCGGCCTCACTCATTCCGCCTTTTAGTAAGGGCGGTTTTTTGATATAATAGATAAATTATGTTGGTAAGAATTGATATTAAATTAAAAATTATTAGAACAGTTCTTTTGCTGATGGCAGTTTTTTTGTTTAGTCTTGGCTTGGACCATATATTTTTTCCTCAGCAGGGACATGAACTAATAAACCAGCCTTATTTTGAGGCTGGTCATCCCTGGATGGTTATGGCCTCTAAAGGATTAGGAGTTTATTTCCTCATTATGGGTTTAGCGGCTTTATTAGCTATTTCTAATCCAGTTAAGGACAAATGGCTGGTTTTAATTGTGGTTTTATCCAGTGCTTTGAATGATTTAATCAGGGCTTCAGCTGTGGGTTATTCAGGAATCTTACCTGTAATTTTGATTTCTATGGTTTTATGGCTTTTGATAGTAATCTTTTTTCCCTATGAAATTCCTGAAAAATAATCATACCAACTGGCTTTATATTTTATTAATAATAGTCATGGCTTTTCTGGTTGAGATAGGTATTTTTGAATTTTCTAAAAAGGAAACAGAATTCAATGATTCAAACCCATTAGAAGTTTCTTCGGAAAAAAATGAGAATCCACAATCTTCAAATAATTCACAAAAAACAGAGAAAGAAAAAGAGATTACTAATTTAACTGAATTTAGGAATTCAGTTGTAAAATTCGTAAGACAAGCAGCTGTGAATTTTCTTGAGAATAAAGACAATCCTTATCCTCAGGAATTAGAAATTGAAGGCAACTGGGATATTAAAATATCTGCTTATTTAGAGGGGAAATTAGAAGAAGAAGGAAGAAGCCAGAGCGAAAATGGGTTCTTAGCTCCTGCTTTAGAAAAAACGGTTCAAGAAACATTAAAGAATCCCTTTTCCAGATTAAAGGAAAATATTGAAAAAACAGTATTTTTAATTACTTTTAATTATAATTCTAGTAAGGAGTTTTCTTTTGTAGAATATAAAAATCAAGGAAAGGAAGTCCAGAAAGGACTGGTTATCTACCGTGATTTAAACAAGGAAATAATAGAAGAGAATATTCAGGAAGCTAAAGAATTTCTTTTCAGGGCTCAAAATGAAGAAACGGGCGGATTTTATAAAAAGTATGATGCCTTAAATGATGATTTCGGCAACATAGTTCATGCTGTCTATTCAGCTTCTATTGTTTACACTCTTCTTAAGATTTATGACTATGATAAAGATCCTAAGATTTTAGAAGCTGTTTCAGAAGGGACTGATTTTCTTTTGTTTATGCAGAACAGAGACGAAACTGACCTCAATTATGGAGCTTTTCACTACTCTTATGATCTGAATAAAGAAGAAAAAGAGGAAAAGTTTGTAGTCGGAACAGCTGCCCTAAGCATTTTCACTTTATTAGATTTGTATCAAAGAGAAGAAAAGCGTCAATATTTAGAAGCAGCTAGATTGGCCGGGAATTGGTTGATTACTATGCAGAAGGAAGACGGAAGCATGCAATCCTATCGAAGAAAATTAGTGCAGGGAAATTGGTATGAATCCAAACAGGAATCTTTGCTGTATAACGGACAGGTTCTTTCAGCCTTTTCTCGCCTTTATAGAGAAACCGAGGAGGAAAAATATTTTCAAAGCGCTCAAAAAATCGCTCAGAAATTTGTTAACAAGGTAGCAGAAGAAGGATGTTATCTAGGAGACGATTACAGAATCAAAAATCCTATTTCCAGTGCCTGGGTAGTAATGTCTCTCTGGGATTTCTATAAGATAGAGGGGAAAAAAGAACACAGGGATATAATTTTAAGATGCAGCCAGGAACTTTTAAAAAGACAAAGTCAGAACAAAGACGACCCTCTTTCTTTTGGTTCTTTTAACGGTGCTTATTCCAGCAGCGGTAATGGATGGCTGGCAGAAGTAATGATGGAGATGTATTATTTTTGCCAGGAAGAAAAACAAAATGATTGTAATAACTATAAGGAAGGGATAATAAAAATAATATTCTGGTTAAATCAGAATACTTATACGCAGGAGAATTCTTTTTCTTTACCTAATTCTCAAATATCCCAGGGAGGATTATTTTGGAATTATAAGGATAAGTACGTAAGAACAGATTCTATTTGCCACGGAGTTAATGCCTATGTTGGCGTCATTAACGACTTAGACGATCAATTTTATTTTGCTCTTGCAGAAAAAGATTTTGAAACAGTGCTTGAAAGTTTAAAGAATTAATCTTTAAGACAAGTAGGGCAGCCGTAAAAATAACTATCCACCACAAATCCTTTGTCATCTTTTAAGTAAAGTGTGTCCCAATCATCAAAGACGAGAATGTCCTTATTCATATAGATATGCCATTCATTTTTTAA
The DNA here is from genome assembly GCA_964615205.1 of uncultured Candidatus Saccharibacteria bacterium. Taxonomy (GTDB): domain Bacteria; phylum Patescibacteriota; class Minisyncoccia; order Minisyncoccales; family JAGMDC01; genus CAZTQA01. The sequence goes on along the minus strand of CAZTQA010000002.1, from coordinate 103,511 downwards.
AAAGTCATCATCTTGGGAGTAATTTTTAGAACAGCCGCTGTAATTAAGATTATTAAAAAGATAGTCCTTGCATTCTGCATCATTAATAATTTCCTCTTCTTCAGAATAATCTGGTAGTTCGCATCTATTAAGTCCAAGAATAAATTTTGAGCAGCATCCGCTAAGGTAAAGGATATCTTCTTTTCCTGGCTTAGGACATATCTTTGAAACAGATATTTCAAAATCATAATAATTCTTAAGATAACCAAAACATTTATTTATTTGAAAAGCATTAGTTTTTCCTAAAGGAGTTTCGGTGGTGGAAAGATATATTCCATCTCCTTTTTCAATAACAATATCTTTTGTTTCTTTTTCTTGAGAAGGAGTAAAGCTGTATTCTTTTGTGCCTAGAGGAACAATATAAGTTCCTCCTTCTCCCTCTAATTTCCAGCCAGTTATGTTTATGGTTTCTTTTTTTTCTAAGCGAGTGCTTAAAGTTATTTTTCCTATTTCATTAGAAGAATTAATGCTTACTCCAGAGATTTTTATTTTTCCAATGTAGGGAGATTCAGTGAGTTCTTCAATTTCTTCAGGTTCGGTTTCTTTTTCTTCTTCCTTTATGGTTTCTTGGGGCAGGTTTTTTTTTGCACCTTCAAAAAAATTAGCTAATCCAAAACCAGCCCAGTTTTTTTGGGAATCTTGTCCTAATTGGACACCAATAATTATTAAAACAATTATGATGGCTGCAAAAGTGATTACTAATCGCATAAACTATATTATATCCTATTTTTTAAATTAAATCAAGAGTAGAAAGTTTGCCATATTTTTAAAAAAGTTTACAATATAGTAAAGGTCGCTTTAGATTAATAAAAAAATAAACTTAATTTATTATGGTTGAAAAGAATATTTCCGAGGAAGCTAAATGGTTTTTAAGAAACCTTCAAAAACTTCAAGACGATTTTGCCGAGAGCGTCGGCGCTCAAATCGTTACCACAGATAGGGAAGGAAATTTAGTCACCAAGATGAGCGGAGCCCAGCGAGTTTGTCAGTTGATTATGGGTACGCCAAAAGGAAAAGAAAAATGCGAGGAATGTTATAAAATGGCTCTTGGTCTAGTCAAAACCCAGAAAGAGCCCGCTTTTATGGATTGCCATGCTGGTTATGCTTCACTCTGGGTTCCTATTAAAGTAAGGGGAGAAATCGTTGGCTCTATTACTGGTTGCGGAGGAAGATATGATAGAGGAGAAAGTGAAACAGAAATAAAAGCTAAATTTGCAAAATTAGCAAGCGAATTAGGCATTTCTGACTCAGGAGACTTTGTGGCTGCTTCAGTAGAAGAAGTTAATTCAGTTACAGAAGAAGAAATGAAGAAAAGAGCTGAAAGATTAGCCAAGTTAGTAGGAATTTTAGCTGAAGAAACTGCCCTAAGAGAAGTTTTTCAATAATAGTAAAATTTGTTACCCTTTAATTTAAATTAACCTATGTCTTTATCCATAGGTATTGTTGGTTTACCTAATGTGGGAAAATCAACATTATTCCAAGCCATAACTAAAAAACAAGTCAAACGTTCCAACTATCCTTTTTGCACCATTGATCCTAATGTAGGAGTAGTGGCAGTGCCTGATGAAAGAGTGGATAAATTAGCCCAATTGACGCAATCAGCTAAAAAGATTTATACCACCATTGAATTTGTGGATATTGCCGGATTAATAAAGGGTGCTAACAAAGGGGAGGGGCTGGGAAATAAGTTTTTAGCCAGTATTCGTGAAACAGATGCTATCGTCTATATTCTTCGTTGTTTTCAGAACAAGGATATTATTAATACCCAGTCAGAAATAGATATTCTTAAAGACAAAGAAGTTCTGGATATAGAAATGGCTTTAAAAGACCTTGAAACAGTGGAAAAGAGAATCCCGGATTTAGATAGGGACATAAAAGCTGGAAAAAAAGAAGCCAAGATAGAACAGGAGGTATTAAAAAAAGCCCAGGAATTTTTAAAGCAGGAAAAGATTCTAAGTGAGCAGGAATGGAGTGAAGAAGAAAATAGAATTTTGAATAATTATCAGTTGTTAACTCTAAAACCAAGGTTGTTTTTACTCAACGGTTCTGAAAAAGATGTTTCTCAAGAAGTAAAAGATATTTTTAAGAAAAACAACTGGCAGTCTCTCATTATGGATGTTTTAACAGAATTTGACGGAGTCGATCTTTCCTTGGAAGAAAGAAAAACTTTTGGCATACCCGTAGAATTGAAATTAAACAGTTTGATAAAAGAATGCTATAAGCTTCTGGATTTAATAACTTTCTTTACCACCGGCAGTGATGAGACACGGGCTTGGACATTAAAGGGAGGAGAGAAAGCGCCCCGGGCAGGAGGAATTATCCATAGTGATTTTGAAAAATATTTTATTAAAGCAGAAGTCATCAAATGGCAGGAGCTGGTTGATGCAGGCGGTTTCAGCCAAGCCAGGGAAAAAGGCCTTATTCGTACTGAGGGAAAAGAATATATTGTTCAGGACGGCGATGTCATTACCATTAAAAGCAGCGCTTAATTGTTTGACATTATTACTCGTTTTTTTGTAAAATATATAAATATATTAAAAATAAAGAAAACAAAATGGATAATATAGAAACATCACAATCAGGCGACAACAAGATATTAAAACGAATCAAAGAACTGGCAGATCAAGGGATAATTACCAGAGAACAGGTTTTAGTTTTATTTCCCGAAAAAGATAAGAAAGCCAGCAAAGAGTCTGATTTTAGCTTCCAAAAAATATTTTATTTCTTAGGGGCATTAATTATTATTTTAGGTTTCACTATATTTATTTCTCAATTTTGGATGGGCCAGAATGAGCCCATCAGGGTGATTTTTACTTTAGCTTTAACTCTTACTTTTTATACTATTGGTTATTATTTGTATTATGCTTCTTCCAAGCTAAGGGTATTCAGCAATGTGTCCTTTATTCTTTCTAATTTTCTCCTGCCCTTAGGATTAATAACTTTTTTTGACTTAGTTAGCTTTCCTTTATTAGAATACAGATACATTTCTTTATATTTTTTTATCCTTTTCATAATTTACGATATTTCTTTTTTGCTTCTTAGAAATAATATTTTTCTTCTTTTTTCTGTTGTATCTATATCAGGTCTTTTCTTAAGCTCTGTAACTTTATTAGCAGGGGAGCTAAGCTTGGATGTAATCCTATATTCTTTAGTTATATTGGGATTGGGTTATTTTGCCTTAGCCGAACGTTTTAAAAGTTATCGAAAGAACCTGGTTAACATTTTTCATCTTTTGGGAGCTGTTTTTTTACTTAGTTCAACTTTTGCCTTAAGTTTTGATAGCAGTCTTTGGCTTTTTGCTTTTCCTGTTCTTTTATTTATTTCGTTCTTAATAAGCATTGTTCGGAAAAACAGGATTCTTCTAATTTTTTCTATAATCTTTACTTTTGCAGAAATAGACAGAATAACAGTAGATTTTTTCAGTGATAATTTAGGATGGCCTATTTCCCTGATTATTGCCGGATTCAGCATAATGTTCATAGGATATTTGGGTTATTCTTTGAATAAAAAGTATATGAAAAGAGTTTAATGAAAAAAGAAAGGTCGTATTAGAATTTTAAAACAAAAATATGAATTTAAAATCAAAAAACGAAAAATTATTTCCTTTGCTTGTTTGGGTTGTGGTCATTCTTCTCGTAGCTTTGTTTTTCTTAACTGTAGTTATTATTCAGAATCAGATTAAGCAAAGCAAGTATATCGGCCAGGAAATTGAAAGCAAGAATACAATTACAGTTTCTGACAGCGGAGAAGTTTACGCTAAGCCGGATTTGGCAGTAGTTGATTTTAGCGTTGTCAATGAAGCTGAAACAGTGGCTGAAGCCATAAACCAGAATACGCAAGAAATGAATGCGGTTATTGCATCAGTTAAAAATGAAGGCGTGGAAGACAAAGATTTAAAAACCACCAGCTTTAATCTTTATCCCCGTTATGAATGGAGAAACGGGGATTATTATGAAGGGGAAAGGGTCCTGGTCGGTTACGAAGTTCGTCAGAATCTGGAAGTTAAAATCAGGAATATGGGCAAGATAGGGGATATTATCCAAGAAGCTACCCAAGCTGGTTCTAATCAAGTGGGTGATTTACAGTTTACCATAGATGATGAGGAAGAATTAAAGAGACAAGCCCGAAGCCAGGCCATTGAAAAAGCCAAGAACAAAGCTAAAGGATTGGCTGAAGAATTGGATGTTGATTTGGTAAGAATTGTTAATTTCAATGAAAGCAGTTCTTCTCCTTATTATTATGGTTTGGAGAAGGCAGCTGGAATAGGAATGGTTGATGAAGCTCCTTCGCCCCAGATAGAAACCGGGGAAAACAAAATAACCGTTGCGGTGAGTATCACTTACGAGATTAATTAATGTGAATATCCTCGTCATCAACAACGGTACAAAGCATTTCAGGAATTTAAAAAGAATGCTTGTCCCTAAAAGCGTTACCATTATTAACCCTTTACAGATTGGCCTATCTGAAGCAGATAAGTTTGATTTGATTATTCTTTCCGGCAGGAAATCAGATTCAAAAAATAAATTCAGAAAACAGCTTTCTAAAGAAGTTGAATTAGTCAGAAAAACCAAGAAACCTGTTCTGGGGATTTGTTTCGGTCTTAAATTAATTGCTTATGCTTTTGGGGGAAGGTCAGTAAAACTATCAAAAAAGAGAACAGGCATAGTTAAAATTAAGGTTATAAAAAAAGACGAAATATTAAATTCTTCAGATTTCAAAGTTTATGAATCCCATTGTTGGGCTCTTAAAAAACTGCCCAAAGATTTTATTGGCTTGGCAGAGTCAAAAGACGGATTTGAAATAATTAAACACAGGAAAAAAATGATTTATGCTTTCCAGTTTCATCCCGAAATGTCTATTAAAAAAACCTCTGGCGCTGAAATTTTTGATAATCTTTTAAATTTAATCAAAAAGTAGCTTATGAATAAAGAATCAGTTTCAATTTTATCAGTTTTAGTTAATGCAGTCATTGGTTTAGCCAAAGCCCTGATTGGCTTGCTGATTAACAGCTCTGCTCTTTTAGCTGACGGCATTCATTCCATAACTGATTTCATTTCTTCTTTAGGCGTTTATATCGGCATCAAAGTATCCAAGAAGCCGGTTGATGAAAAACATCCTTATGGTTATTATGCAGCTGAAACTGTCAGCGGTTTAATGGTTGTTTTTCTTCTGGTTTTTTCTGCCATTTTGATTGTTTTTAACGGCCTTAAAAGTATTTTGGACAAAGAAACAGTTCAGTTAAGTCTGATTGGTTTTGTGGTGGTTATAATTTCCATAATCTTAGTTGAATCCATGGCAAGATTAAAGTTTAAGTACGGCCGCCAGGAAGAAAGCTTAGCTTTAATTGCTGATGCCCAGCACTCACGGGCAGATGTTTTTTCTTCTTTAGGGGTTTTAGCCGGCCTAATTTTAACCCCTTATTTTATTTATGCCGATGGAATTATGGCCGTAGCTATCGGCTTATATATTCTTAAAGAAAGTTTTGGTTTGGGCAGGGAAGTGGTGGATAATCTTTTGGGAGTAAGAGATGAAAAAACAGAACAAGCTATCAGAAATTACTGCCAGGAGAAAAACATCGAACTGGTTTCTTTGAAAAGTCAGAAAATTGGTTCAGCCACTTTAGCTGAAGCAACTATTAAATTAGAAGCTCGCTTAAGGGTAGAAGAAGCAGAAGTCATTTCAAAAAAGATGCAGGAGGAGTTAATCAAAAACATTAAAAATCTGGAATATTTATTGATTCAAATTGAATCCCATAAAGTTAAGCAAGGATTTATTAGATCTAAATGGGGTGGGGGAAAATCTTTTCATAAAAAATTTGTTTCTTTAGGTTTAGAGAAAAAAGGTTACAGAATTGTCATTCCTTTTAAAGATGGAAAACCTTGTGATGATTTTGGCTCTTCTGAATATTTAATTATTGATAAAGAAGATAATGAAATTTTAGAAAAACAGACGGTTGAAAATCCTTACTTTGAGAAAGGACGCGGATTTGGAATGAGGTTTGTTAAATCCATTGATCCGGACGAGATTATAGTAAAAAAAATCGGATCTAATGCCCAACAGAAATTAAAAGAATTGGGTATTAAGTTAACCATAGTTGATGATTACAACCACTATCTTGAATGAGTATTTTTTTAGATAAAATTATCCACAGCAGAGCTGTTGTCCAGCTCTTTTTTATTTGTTAAAATAAGAGAATGGTTGAAAAATTGTAGAAATCTCGACCCTCGCGATAAAATGAAAAGAAAAAAAGATATAAAAAGAAAGAAGGACGAATATATTTCTCTTAAAGAAGCGGCTAAATTATCCGGTTATAGTTCTGATTACATTGGATATTTGATAAGGACCAAGAAAATAAAAGGTAAATCAATTTCTTTAGGCAAAACCTGGGTGATTAATCCTGAAACAGTTCTTAATTACAAGATTAAGAAGAAAAAAGAAAAGAAAATAGGTAAAAATTTAAAGATTAAGAAGTTTTTTTGGAGTAAAAAACTATCTCGTTTCCTTCCCGCTTTTAAGCACAACTTTTCAGAGGGTCTTCATTATGCCTTGCCAAGCGTTTTAGTGTTTTTGATTATCGGTATTTCAGCTTTAGTTATCTACGCTTTTCCTAAAAAAGAGCAAAAAATAGAGGTTTTTCCTACTGTTTGGTCGCTTCAATCAAATGGAGGAACAGAATGGCAGAACCCACACAATGTTTTAATTTTGGATTTAAGCAATAATAGCGATTTAAATAGTTTTAATAGCCAGAATTCAGCTTTTATTAAACTATCCGATACTTTAAATCTACCCGATACGTTAAATAGTTCTATTTTTAGTGAAAAGGGTATATCTTCAGTAAATACTACAACTATATTCTTAGAAGGCGTAAAAGAAATGGTTGATTCAGAAGAAACGATTTCTTCTCCTCAAGAGGGAGTAGAAGTCATTCTTCCAACAGTTGATGGAGAAATGCCGGGGCAGCAAGAAACAAGCCAGCAAGAGACAAGCGACAAAGGACAAGAAGAAGTAGTTATCTTTACGGAACAGGCAAGCTTGATTGTTTCCAGTTTTTCTCTACCTAAGGAAGATGCTTTTGATGAAGCAAAAGAAATCCAAAAAATGAATGTTAATTTTTCTTTTGCCAGCCAGGGTAGAGAATTAGAAAATGACCAGGTATTATTGGAGTGGTCTTTAGATAACCAGTCCTGGAATAATCTGGTTACCTTTAATCAAAACCAGGAATATTCCAATGCTTTAAATTTCGGCTTTTTCTCTTTTAGTCTACCAGCTGATTTTGATTGGCAGGAGATTAACAATTTAAAGATAAGAGTCAGCTATTTAACTAATAACAATTCATCAGAAAGACTAATGGTTTATCTTGATGCTGTTTGGCTAGAACTAATTTATGACGAGAAAAAAGAAGAGGAACCTAAAATCAACAAACTTTCTTCTAAAAGGAATTTTCAAGCTAGAGAAGAGCCGGAATTTGATTTCCGCTATAATAAAAAAGAAAAAAACATTTTGTTTTCTTTTGTTGATTCTATTGAAGAACTAATCGGCGCCTATGATTTTTGGGAGGATGTCAATCTGACAATAGAAATCAAGAATTTCTACAATGAACTAAATTCTGAAATTGAAACAGAAGTTTCTAAAAAAGACAATGGTGATTTTTCTGTAAAAATTAAAAAACCTCTGAATCTTAAGCCCGGCCTTTACAAGATTATTTTAAAAATTGAAGAAGACGGAGATGTTAAAGAATTTACACAGGATTTTATCTGGGGAGTTTTGGCTATTAATGTCAACAAATCAATATATGTGTCTGGAGAACAGGCCTATCTGCAGATGGCTGCTTTAGCAGATAATGGCGATACTATATGCGATAGTAATTTGTTATTGGAGATTACTGCTCCTGACAAAAGTGTTAGTCATCCAGAAATGCAGAGATCAGGTCTTTGCGGACCCAATAATGTTGTTGATATACCTGATTACTTTTCTTATTACCAAACAGGGGAGTTGGGTATTTACGACATTAAACTCACCAACCTTGATAATGGTTATGAAATTACAGATTCTTTTGAGGTTTGGCAAAAAGTTCCTTTTGAGGTGGAAAGAATCGGTCCAACCAGAATTTACCCGCCAGCTGATTATCAGATGACCATAAAAGTAAAAGCTAATCAGGATTTTAATGGCCAGATAATAGAACAAGTGCCAGCTTGTTTTGAAATCACTGGTTCAACTACTTGGGATGTTGATTGGCAAGCAGGTCAGATTTATGAATTAAGTTATCAATTTGATGCGCCAGATATTAGCCCTTATGTATATTTTCTTGGTCTTTTGGAATTTAGATCCAACAAAACCAGCTATCAAAGTCCAACTTCGATAACATCTATAGAAACTACTACTGGATCAAATGACGGTATTGTATTTAGTGACAAGCAACAAGAGACAAGTTTTATTTTTGCCGAAGCAAGGCAGTGGCAGATTGTTTCAGATATGCCTGTGTCTGATATAAGGCCTGATTCAGATAGTTCAGATGGTTACACGAATACATTCAATACAGGCTTATCCAATGAGTGCGCTGCCGCTAATCAAGATTGTTGGGATTCAGTCAATGATGACGCTGAAAGCCACGATAATGACACAAGCTATGTGGTAAATGATGATGATGCCACTAATGCTAGTCAATACTTTACCCTTGATAATATGCCTTCTGATTTTGTTTCTATGGATTCGCTCAATATTGATGTAGTGGTAAAAGCAGCTGGCGCTAGAGACGATGATCAGGTTACTCTTTACGCTCAAATCTTTGAATCAGAAGAAGGAGCTGCTTTGACCAATCAAGTCACTATTTGCCAATGGACTAATATTAGTACTAGCTCTTACGCCAAGGCGACTCAACCTTTTACTCTTCAGGGCAACAATAATAAAACAGTTTGGGATGGAGCAGTTCTTCTTTTTACTTGGGGCTACAGCAAATCCAAAGGTCCTGATTATCTTATGATACGCATTACAGCCATAGAACTGGATGGCGAGTATAGCCCAGCTAACATCACTATTTCCGGCTATATGTATGAAGACGTCACGCCTACTAAGTGGGATGAATGCGATGGATCTACTCCCAATGTCAAAATCAGCGTGGAAGACGATACAACTTACACGACCACCTGCAATGCTGATACTGGCTATTTTTCTGTAGCTGATATTCCCGAGCCAGCTGCTAACAAATTGATTTCAGTTTATATGGAAGGAGAAACAGAAGATGGTGTTTCAGTGACCTTGTCTAATGGGGAAAATGTTAGTATTTTAGTATTAATGTATACAAAGATACTTTAAGGATAGAAAGCCAGACTTCTACTTCAGTAACAAATGCCAAATTAGCTCTTTGGGATTCAGGAGAAGATACCGATGTACTTTATACAGTTGCATCAGGAGATTTGTCCACTGCTTCTACAGTCAAGACATACATTAATACCGGAGATACTTATGCACCAGGCACTGATGCTGATGTCAGCACTGGCCAATTAGAAATAGTTGGCACTTATACTGGTGATAATGAAACCCTGACTCTTTCTGGTTCTGGCACAGGTACATCCAGACCTTTGTATATTAATTCAGGAACCTTTAATGCTAATAGTAATACAGTTAAATTCACTGGCTCATCTGAAAGCGATATCCAGCAAACCACTTTTAATAATTTAGAATTAAAACCTTCAGCTAATACTACTTATCATTTAGCTACAACTGGTTCACAAACAATTACCATTAATGGCAACTTAACTATTGGTAATGAAACCAATACGCCAACCATTGACTGGAATACTTATAGTCCAGCCATTACCTTAAAAGGCAATTTAGATTTAAATTCACCCAGTGTCTGGACTAAGAGTGATTCAGCTACCTTGACCTGGACAGTCAGCGGCACCAAAACCTGGGCAGATGATAATGGAACTAAACAAAACCTTGGCATTGTCTCCATTACTGGAGGTTCTGATACGCCAAAGATTCAACTTTCCACTGGAGTTAAAACATATACCTTAGCTGTAGCTGATGCACAAGAATTAGCTTTGAATAGCCAGAATCTGAATATCACTGGCGGTGCTTTAACCACTGCTTCAACGGGCACAATTACTTGTTCCGGCTGTTCTGCTGGCACAACAACTATTCTCGACACTGGCAACCTCGGCGGCGGTAGCGGAGGAATCACTTTTTACAATCTTTCTTTAGGCGACAACACTGAAACTGGCACAACTACTGCTGCTAGTGATTTTACAGTTAATAATGTTTTAACTATTGCTGGCAGTACTAATAACCATATCTTTGACGGGTCTAATAAAACCATTACTTTGACTGGGTCAACAACGCCATTTGTGAAGAATGGCACTTTCACTTACAACAATTCTACAATTAAATATACTGGTACATCAGCTACTAATATTACCAGCACCACTTATTATAATTTGGAATTCAGTCCAACCAGCGGCACGCCGAATTATACAATTCTAGGTAACATTGTAGCTAATAACAATGTGACAATTGGTGATGGAACTAATGCAGTTACTTTGAAAGCAGATACTAATAATCCTGTTCTGGCATTTGGCAATTCTACTTTATCAGCCACCAGCACTTTCTTGATTAAGAACGCTGCTAGTTTCGTTGGCAGTACCAATAGCTTAACTGTTTATGGAGATTTAACCATTGAAAGCGGTGGCGATTACACCAAAGGTTCAGGCACTCTAATCTTTGACGGCGGTGATGATACTTATCCTCGTTATTTTACTGATTCAAATGGCACTAAAGAGAATATGGGGACAGTACAAATAGGAAATTCACCAGCTGTGACCAAATTAAAGAGCGATATGACAGCTGACAGTTTAACAGTAGCCAGTGGTGATAAATTTGAAACTCATGGCTGGGATTTGAATATTGGTACTTTTGTGACAGTTAATGGCACTTTGGATTGCACTGAATCTGGCGGTGCTAATGAACCTGGCAATGGCACAATTATTAATTTGGGCACTGACTGGACAGTAGCAGGAGGAGCTACTTTTACTGCCCAGGAATCAGAAACTTATCCTACTACTGTTGTCTTTGATGAAACAACTGCCAGCGCTTTGTCTCCAGGAGGCACTGATGAAAATCATGACTTCTATGACTTGCAAGTAGCCAAGAGCAGCGCCAATACAGTTACCTTAAGCGGAGCTATTGATGTGGAAAATGATTTGACTATTGCTAATGCTAATTCTACATTAGATGTTTCAGGCAGTTATTATGCTATTAATGTTGGAGGTTCCTGGTCTAATTCAGGCACATTCACTAGTCAAGAAGGCACAGTTACCTTTGATTCAGCAAATACCGGCGAAACCATTGTTACTGACGGCACTGCTGCTGGCAAAACTTTTTACAATATTGTTTTTAACAATTCTGGCGGAGGTTGGACGATCTCTACCAATGAATTGAAGGCTACCAATAACTTTACTTTGACCAGCTTGAACAGCTTTGACGCTACTGACAGGACAATTACTGTGCAAGGCCAATTCAAGAACAATGTTGGTGGCTTATCAACTACCTGGACCAGTTCTATTTTAGTCTTAGATGGTTCAGGCAGCTACTGCATTAATGACATCAAAAACATTGGCGGTGATGTTTACGGAACAATCAATGTTAGCGCTGGCCAATATATCAGGATGTGGGATTCTTCAGCTTCCACCTATAATATTTCTGGTAGTTTGTATTCAATGGACCACGCAGCTAATGACGGCTACTTATCTATTTGGGGCGCTTATGCTGTGCCAGACAGTGCAACTGATTACTGGTCATATGCCAAGGATTTTGATGGTGCTGGAGTTACTCGGCAATGCCAAGTGACTATCCAAGAAAATGCTACAGTGACAGTTGGTTCTGGAGAGAATTTGGAAATTAAAGGCGGGGAGAGCGCTTTAAACGACAAGACCACTGTCACTTACGCGCCAGCTTCTGGTTCCTGGAATTTCAACAATGACACTGGTTCAGAATTAATTATCCAGGAAGCCAAGGTAGATTACATGAAAGTCAATTCCGGCACAGTCACTGCCTTGAATACGGTTTTAGATAGCAGTAGTGAGCCAGCTGCGCCGGCTGCTGGGGCGACATTGAATAGTGATTGGTATGTTGGTGCGCATTTGGTTGATGCTGGGACTTTGGCTAATATTGATACAGGTGATACTGATGTGGTCATTTCTGAAAACTCTGGCACGCCCCAACCAACTGTTTGGAAATATAGCAGTGGTTCCTGGGGCAGTGCCTCAACTTATCAGGAAACTGGCACTGACAGCAATGGCAAGATTCCCCAGCCAAACAATAATGGCGCTATTAGGATTAGGGAATATTCCAGAACTTCTTCTGGTTATACCTTCTATTACTATAATTTATATGTGAAATGGCAGACCAGTTATGGAGAATATGATTATTACGAGTGGGCAGGCGATAACAAGTATGTTATTTCCAATTATTATTCTGGAGGAGGTCATGATAATATTATTGGCGACAGCGGTAGTTATGACTGGCGCAGGGAAGATATTGATGCTAATAATACTGAACCATCCATAGATGATCCGCCAACTTATGGCACTTTCTATTGCGGTCTGCGGCCAGGCCTGGATTTTGAGATTGTTGACAGCGATACAGATGATCCGCCAACACTTGAAATCGGCACTTTAGAATCGCCTAACTTTACCAGTACTGACTGGCTTGATTTAAAGGTGACTACCAGTGCCAGCCATGGCTACATGGTAACCAGTTGGGCTTCAAGCGCTTATACGCCTAATGTTTTCCGTCATGTTGATTTTCCCTCTACTATATATATAGATGATTTCTCTGGCACTTACAGTTCTCCGTTAGAATGGAGCGGCTATTGCAAAGACAACAGCAGCTATTGCGGATTTGGCTATACTTCTAATGATCCTTTAGTTGAAGGTTCCGACCGCTACAATTCAGGCAGCAACTATGCTAAGTTTCCTTCTACTAGCCCCGGCAATGTTATTAGCGATTACAGCCAGCCGGTTTCCCAAGCAGATACTGGTGGCACTTACCGCATGACTGTTAAATCCTCGGTTCCAACCACCCAATTAGCCGGTGATTATTCAACCACGCTTATATTCATATGCACAGCACAATATTAAAAATAATTTTAGTTAGTTTGGTGTTAATATCCATTAACGGAATATGTCATGCTAATGAGGGAATAAACATCTTTGTCTCTCCGCCGATTTTTGAGTTGGAGTTGGAAAAAGGCCAGAATTATCAGGACAGGATTTATTTGTTAAATAAAAGCGATCTAAGCATACCCTTTGAAGCCAAAACAATTAACTTTGAAGCAGTGGGCGAGGAAGGAGCTATAGATTTTCCAGAGGAAACAGCTGTTAATCCGCGGGATTGGTTTGAAATTGAAAACCCTTATTTTATTTTAGAGCCCCACCAGTCAGAAAAAGTTAAGTTTGAAATCAATATCCCTCAAGAAGTAAATGCTGGAGGATATTATGTTACTATCTTATTTGGACCCAAACTGCCTTCTTATTACTTTGAAAATAAAACAGTTAAAGCTGTTCCTGAAATTGGTGTTTTATTTCTGCTTTCCGTTGATATGAAAGACAAACAAAGATCATCAGAACCCTTAACTGTGGTTGAGTTTAATATTCCTGAAAACTTCCATCTTCAGAAATTAGAAAATGCTTTAGCCAGCGCCAGCGGCCTGTTTGCCAAAGCTTTAGCCAAGGAAGAAAAACCTTTTTTTATTGTCAGTGCCAGCGAACTGCCTTTTACTTTGCGTATTCAAAATAATGACCTTTTCCATATCAAGCCAGAAGGCAAATTAGTTATTACTTCCTGGACTGGCAGAACAGTAGGGGAAACAATTGTGGCTGAAACCACTATTATGCCTGGCAAAATCCGCAGATTTCCGGTTGAATTCAAAGCTTCGCTTTCAGAAAAAATTGCTAAATATCTGCCAGAAACTATTTCTAATTTTATTTCTAGAAATTTACTTTGGGGCAAATTTCAAGCCCATTTAATAATGAATTTTGGAAATAACCAGATAGACAAGTATATCAGCTTTTGGATTTTCCCATGGAAAATTTTCCTAATAATTCTTTTTGTCCTTGTCATTTTGATCTTAATGAGGAAAAGAATTAGAGCAGCCGCGAAAGTCATTTTAACAAGAAAAAAGTTTTCCACAGATTGACACTTTCTTTTATCTTTTCTTTTATGATATAATCTAATGATTGTGTTTATGTGCCTGTTTAAAATTAAAAGGTCGGCAGGCAAGATTAAATTTTTCTAAAAAAATGCCAGAAAAGGTAAAAAAATTAAGTAAAAAAATTATTGCGCTTGTTTGCATGGGTACTTTGGTGTTCTCGTTTTTATTAATTACTGAAAACGCAGAAGCCACTTTAGCCAGCGTCAAAGACACATTATCAGATTCGCGGTTTGGCACTGCTTCAGATCACACGATTGCTTTCACTATTAAAGCTGGTGCTTTAACAGACAGTGATACCATACAAGTTGCCTTTGAAGCCGATTTTAATGTTGCTAGCGTGGTTTTTGCAGATATAGACATTGCTGATGATTCAGATGATTATACTCTTGACGAAGGCGCTTGTGTTGATGATGAACTGGGTGTTACTGGAATAGGAACAAGCACGATTACTTTTACTCTTTGTACTGGAACAACTATTGCTGATGAGGAACCGATTACTATAGAGATTGGTTCGGTAGCAGGAGGAACAGCCCATATCACAAACCCGGCAACAGCCACTTGCGGTACAGGAGACGACAGTAATGTTTGTTCTGTTACTGTAACAACATCAGATGAATCTGGAGCAGCTCGGGTTGCCATGCTTGCCGGGGTAGGAGTTACTGGAACCGTTGAGGAATATCTGACTTTCTCATGTGACGATTACGCTGTTGGTTTTGGAACCTGGACAGGTGGAGCTACAGATGATACCTGGGCTACTAAAAATGCAGCTGGTGATACTAGTTCTAATTCTTCTCCTTTCCAGCTTACTGTTTCATCAAATGGTGGTGGTGGAGTTTCAGTTACGGCTAGGAGCACGGGTGACGGTACAACAAATGCAGGATTATACTGTTCTAGTACAACGGAGTTAATTGAAGCTGACAATGCAAATGATATTGCGGATGGAACAGAGGGATATGCTTTATATACTTCCAGTGGAACTACTTTAACTGAAAATACGTTCGCAGATGAGACTGCTACTGGGATAATAAGCACCAGCAACCAGGAAATTGCTTCTGCATCCGGGGTTGTCAGCAGCGGTATTGTTGAGGTGGCTTTGTATGCAGCCATTGCCGCAACTACTCCAGCTGGAACTTATACTGATACCCTTGTTTTTATTGCTACGCCGACCTATTAAGTCATTCTTTTAAATTTTAAAGCTTAACCCTTGATTCTTTACTTTAGTGGAGGATTAAGGGTTGACTTTAGGTCAGTTTTTTGCTAAGAAAACCCATTAAAATGAATTGGGAAAAATCATTAATTTTAATAAGTGTAGGTCTTATAGGATTGGTTTTAGCTTTTCAGGTTAATGCCCAGGGGCCGGGCGTTACAGTTTCTCCTTTGACTTTTGAACTTACAGCCAATCCAGGAGATATAATTGCCAATACACTAAAAGTGTCTAATTTTTCAGACGCGGCTATTTCTATAAAAATGGAGGCAGAAAACTTTGTGGCCATAGGAGAAGAGGGGCGGGTAGTCACCACCTCTGAACAGGAAGAAGACACAACCTATTCTCTCCGCAAATGGATAACCATAACACCAGAAGAGTTTACCTTAGAAGGGAAAGGAGACCAAACAGTTAATTTCATAATAGAAGTACCTCAAAATGCAGAGCCAGGCGGAAAATACGGTTCTGTTTTAGTAGGAATAACCGGTTCTATGCAGGAAGATGGAACCGGAGCTGTCATTTCAACAAAAACAGGAAGTCTTGTTCTATTAATGGTGGCAGGGGATTTAAAAGAGAAACTTAGCGTGAAAGATTTTTCAACATCTTCCTTCCAAGAGTACGGGCCCGTGGCCTTTGAAATAAGATTTGAAAACAAGGGAACTGTTCATGTCAAGCCAAAAGGATATATAGTGATTGCTAACTGGTTTAACAATAATGTTAAAGAACTGGAATTTCCGCAGGAAAATGTTATGCCGGGAGCTGTCAGAAAGATTAAGGCAGAATGGGACACTAAATGGCTGTTTGGGAAATATACAGCCACTATCTTCGGGGTCTACGGGGTGTCCAACCAGAATATAGATTCTCGCGTTATCACTTTCTGGGTTTTGCCCTGGAAGATAATCTTGGGAATTGTTGTTGGCTTAGCGCTTATTTTTATCTTTTTCTTTAAAACCAGAAAGAGATGGAAACTGGCTGTGAAGGTATTGGTGAAGGGAGAAAAGACATCTGTTTAAAATAATGAATGTTTCCTTTAAACAAAAAAACAAACAATTTTTTGAATTATAAAAAAAGTTTTTCCTTTTGGCGGTTTTTTTTATCCATAAGAACCGTTTTTTTATTATTTTTAGTTTTCTTTACTATTTTTGTTTTTAGTCAAAAAATTCAAGCCCAGCCAGTTGAAAGCGGGATGAGTGTTTCAGCTACTGTTGAGGGCGGCGCACCAACGCCTCCGCCTTCTGGAGGCGGGAGCGTTAGCGGAACAATAACCTATTATGCCAATGTTGTGTTCAAAGGAGCAGCTTACCCCAATGCTTTTATTGCTGTTATGAGAAACAATGTGGTGGCTAAAACTGGATTAGCTGACTCTTCAGGAAATTTTTCTTTGAAATTAACTGGAATTCCGGTAGGCGTTTGGCAGTTTGGTTTATATGCAGAAGATGAAGAAAATAGAAAATCACCCACTTTAAATTTTACTATTTCTCTCAATAGAGATACTACAACTACTTTCTCAAACATATTTTTCCCGCCCACTATTGAACTAAACGCAAATAATATTTACCAGGGGGGAGATTTGGATATCTTTGGTTATAGCGCGTCCGAATCTGAAATGACTGTTTTTATTAATTCCTTAGCCAATATTTCTAAAACCGTTCAAGCCGACGAGAAAGGAAAATGGCTTTATTCTTTTGATTCAAGTGTTTTAAGCAAAGAAGGTAATTATTCAGTTAAAGCCAAAGTTGTTTCTCCTCAAGGTTTGGTGAGTGAATTTTCCAATGAATTAAGTTTTTATATGGAAGCCCATCCTTGTTCAGGAGTTGATCTTAATCATGACAACAAAGTCAATATGGTTGATTTCAGCATTTTGCTTTATTGGTGGGGAAAATCCAATACCTGTGCTGACCAAAATAAAGATGGTATAGTTAATTTGACAGACTTTAGCATTATGATGTACTTTTGGACAGGTTGACGTAGTCAACCTACACTAAAATAATCAAAAATCAAAAATGAAAAGTCACAGTTTAAAATCAAAAACTTGTTACTTATCCCTTGTCACTTGTCTCTTGTTTATTATTGCTGATATAGCTTTAGCTTCTACTCTTTATTTCCTGCCACAGGGGCAGACTGTTTACGAGAATGATTCTTTTATTCTTGAGTTGATGCTGGATACCGAAAATGAAGAAATCAATACCGTAGGCATAGATTTAAATTACCCTGATGAATTGTTAGAGTTTATTGAATTTAATAAAGGCGGTTCTTTCTTAACCCTCTGGGCTAAAGAGCCGAGTATTTCCAAAAATCAAATATCCTTTATTGCCGGCGTGCCTAATGGATTTAATGGTCAGGGGTTAGTTGGCAGAATTGTTTTTAAATCTAAGCAGGTTTCTCAAACTAAAATTGATTTTGAAGATAGTTCTCAAGTTTTATTAAATGATGGTAAAGGTACAGTTTCTTCTTTACATTTTCTTGAGAGTGATTATGAGATTATTGAAAAACCAGAAGATTTAGTTGAAATATATTCTAATACTCATCCTAGTCAATATGAGTGGTCAAAGTTTAATGTTCTTCGTCTCCACTGGGATTTAAATGAAGAAGCTGAATACAGCTATCTTTTGAGCCGTGATCCTTTAGCCCAGCCAGATGAAATTCCCGACAAACCAGAAGGAGATGAATCATTTTGGGTGGGTGATATGAAATACGCGGATCTTGAAGACGGCATCTATTATTTTACATTAAAACAGAAGTTTTCGGACAAAGATTGGTCAGAAGCTGTTTCTCATCGGGCAATGATAGACAATACTTTGCCTCAAGAATTTAATTTGGAGATTGGTCAGGAACCAGCCATATTTGAAGGAAAGTATTTTTTAAGTTTTAGCACCACCGATAAAACTTCAGGAATAGATTATTATGAAATTAAAGAAGGCAATAAGGATTTTAAAAAAATTACCAGTCCCTATTTATTAGAAGACCAGGATTTAAAAACGAAGATTGTTGTCAAAGCAGTTGACCAGGCAGGCAATGAAAGAATAGCAGAATATATTCCAGAGAAAAAGACAGAAGTTATCTATTTGTTTATATTAATCATTATCATTTTGTTAGTGGTTTTTTGGATTTTTAAAAAATTTCTAATTTCTAAAAATGAATAAATCATTTTTAATATTTTTTATTATAATCTTTAGTCTTGGCTTAATAACTATTGCACAAGGTGCAAGTTCTTCTCTTTATCTTTCTCCTTCTTCGGGTAGTTTTTTGGTAGGAAGTGCTTTTACGGTTTCTATTTTTTTAAATACCGAAGGCAATGATATTAATGTGATTTGGGCTGAACTGGAATTTCCAGCAGAGATTTTGCAAATTACTTCTCCAACCACTGGCGATTCTTTTGTTTCCCAGTGGACTATACCGCCTAATTATTCCAACGAAATAGGCATTGTCAATTTTCAGGGAGGTGTGAGGGAAGGCATTACTACTTCAGCTGGCTTGGTTTCTGCAATTACTTTTCGGGCTGTTGCTTCAGGAACAGCGAAGATAAAATTCAAAGACGGATCCAAGGTTCTTTTGAATGATGGCAAAGGAACTGATATTTTGACTAATAAAATTAATGGCGAGTATCAAATTTTAATTCCGGCATCAGAAGGTCCTCAAGTTTTTTCTCCGACCCATGCCAATCCTAACGTCTGGTATACCGATTCCAGTCCAAGTTTCAGTTGGGAAAAAGAAAAAGGAGCAACTGATTTTTCATGGATTTTTGACCAGAATCCTAACAACCGGCCAGATGGCACGAGCGAGGGAGAAACAACCATGATTTCCTTTCCCAGTACCAAAGATGGTATTTGGTATTTTCACATCCGCCAGAAAAAAGACGATGTCTGGGGTCAAACTTCTACTGTGGCTGTGAGGATAGATACAACGCCACCCCATGAATTCAGTCCTAAAGTAGAAACCTACTCACGTTTGGTTGGTTACCAAACTATGGTCTATTTTGAAGCAAAAGATGATGCTTCTGGCGTTGACCATTATGAAGTAGGTATCAGCGATTTAAGTAATCCAGAAACATTTCCTTCCTTTTTTTCAGAGCAAATTAGTCCCTACAAAGTACCTTTTATCAAAGCTGGAAAATACAATGTTATAATAAAAGCAGTTGATAAAGCCGGCAATAACAGAGAAGCTGAAGCCCGTTTTAGACTGATGACACCATTGGTTTCCCATATTGAGAACAAAGGATTGGAGATAAAAGGAAAGCTTTTTTCCTGGTGGCTGATCGTTTTAGTAGTTTCAATAATGTTTCTAACTCCAATAATAATAATGTGGAGAATTCTTAAGAAATGAAACAAATTAATTTATTATTGATATTCATTCTTTCATTACTGATATTCAGTGGATTGCCTTTTGCAGTAAAGGGAGCCGGTGCTTCTTTATATTTTTCACCCAGCCAAGGCACTTTTAATATTGGCAGTACTTTTGATGTTTCTGTTTTTATTAATACTGGCAACAACAATATCAATGCTGTAAAAGTTGATTTTAAATTTGATCCGAAAAAACTGCAAATTGCCAGTCCAACAACTGGCAAATCGTTTATTTCGGTTTGGATTAGCCAGCCCAATTATTCTAATATTGAGGGGTTTGCTTCTTTTCAGGGCGGTATTCCCTCGCCAGGAATTAATACCTCTTCTGGCTTGGTTTCTACTATTACTTTTAGAGCTATTGCTCCTGGGGAAACAAAAATTTCTTTTTTAGATTCTTCCCAGATTCTCTTAGATAATGGTAAGGGGACCAATATTCTAAGTTCTCTGGGCAGAGGAGTTTATGCTCTTATTATTCCACCGCCAGAAGGGCCGAAAGTATTTTCTTCAACTCATCCTGACCAGAATAAATGGTATAAAAATAATAATCCTACTTTTAATTGGGAAAAAGAGGATTTGGTCAATGCTTTTAGTTATGATATCAGTACTAATTATTATAATGAGCCAGATAATTTAGCAGAAGGCGATTATACTTCAGTTTCTTTTAGTGATTTAGCTGACGGCATTTGGTATTTTTCTATAAAAGCCAAAAAAGGAAAGGTTTGGGGCGGTATTAGTCGCTATGTTGTTCAAGTTGACACTACTCCTCCAGCTGATTTTGAACTGTCTTTTGATCCAGTTTTACATTCGCCGGCTTCTGTTTCTAAAGAGCCGATTGTTAGATTTATTACTACTGATGCTGTTTCTGGAATAAACCATTATGAGTTAAGATATATTGATTTAATAGATCAAAAAGAGATCTTTTTTGTAGAAGTTAATGCTCCTTATAAAATGCCTTCTTTGGAATTTGGTGAGTATGAGATAATAGTTAGGGCATTTGATGCGGCTGGCAATTACCGAGACAGCATCCAGAAAATTGAAGTCATACCTATTGGAAAATTTTTCTATATTTCCAAAAATGGCCTTAACATTTTAAATCTTTATCTTAATTGGCATGAAGTAATCTTATTACTTTTGACGATTATCCTTTTAGTTATAGGAATAATTTTATTATGGTGGCGAAAAAATAGGGCCTTACAAAAATTAAGAAAAAACTTAGAAGAAATAAAAAAGAAAACAAATAATCATAGCAAGGAAATCAAAGATAAATTATATGAGAAATAATCTATTATTAGCGGTATTTAGTGTCTTATTCGTGGTACTTAGCGGACTGCCTGCAGTAGCTGAAGGCAGCAATGCTTCTTTATTTCTTTCACCAACCAGCAAGAGTTTTAAGATGGGAGAAAAATTCTCTATAGAAGTAATGGTTGATAGTAACTTTATTCCTATTAATGCTAGCCAAGCAGTAATCTATTTTCCAACAGATAAATTAGAGGTTCTTTCTCTTTCTAAAGATAATTCTATTTTTTCTCTTTGGCCAGAAGAACCAAGCTTTTCTGATACTAAAGGCAGTATAAATTTTGCCGGCGGTTTGCCTACGCCTGGCTTTCAAGGCCAAGGAAAAATAATTACTATTGAATTTAAAGCAAAAGAGAAAGGCGATATAGAGCTTAATTTTGGCGATGCCCAAATTTTAGCTGATGACGGCAAAGGAACGAACGTTTTAAGTTATTTAAAAAAAGCAAAATATCTTATCTTTGAGGATGTAAAAACTTCCTCAACTGGTATTTTTTCTTCTACTCATCCTAAGCAGGACAGTTGGTATAACAATAATTCACCTTTATTTGAATGGACCTTAAACCAGGATATTAAGAAAGTAAGCTTTGTTTTAGATAAGGATCCAGAAACAATTCCTGATGAATCTTCAGAGGGCGTTATTCAGTCAACAAAATATTATGGATTAGATGATGGTGTTTGGTATTTTCATTTAAGATTAGCCAATGATGATGGCTGGTTAGAGACAAGCCATTACAAGATTCAGGTTGATACTTTACCGCCTTCTTCTTTTGAAATAACTATTGATAACAGCGGCGACCAGACTAATCCACAACCCAATCTCTATTTTGAAACTTTTGATGAAACTTCAGGCATAAACGCTTACAAGGTGAAGATAGACCAGGCCGATTTCTTTGACTTAATGCTAGCCCAGATTGGTTCTGTTTCTTTGTCTTTATTGGAGCCGGGCAGCCATCGGATTGTTGTTAGGGCAATAGATCAGGCTGGCAATATTGCTCAAACTGAATCGCTTATAAACATAGAGCCATTAGAAACTCCTCAAATTATTGTCTGGCCGGAAGAGTATATGGCTGGAGAAGAAACTTTTTATCTTCAGGGTAGCTCTTTGTTCAATGTTGAAATCGTCATTTTGCTTAAAAAAGATAATCAGGAAGTAAAGCAATGGATAATTCCAAGTGATGAGCAGGGGGAGTGGTCCTTTTCCACTAAGGAACTGTTAAAGCCAGGCATTTATTCTTTATATGTTATGGCCCAAGACCAAAGAGGAGCCATTAGTAATTATTCAGAAGAAAAGAAAATAGAAGTTTTCTTTAATGGAATTATTCTCGGACAGTTAATGATTAGTTTTAAGAACCTGTCTTTAGTTTTCTTCATAATTTTGATTATTGGAATGGCCCTAATGCTATATTTTTATGGCAAGAATCAGAAGAATAAAAAGATACTGACGAGAGAGGCCTGGGAGGCAGAACAATCGCTTAAAAAGAACTTTGATTCTTTGGAAAAGGAGGTAGTTAAAAGGATTGAAATGGTTGACAATCAGCCAGGTTTTAACGAACAGGAAAAAAAGGCTTATCAACATATTAGTGAGGCCTTACGGATTAGTAGGGAAAAAATTGAAAAAGAAATTAAGGATATCAAAGAAAGACTAAAATAAATTATTAAATATGCCTCTAATAAGTATTTCTACTAAAGGCCATTATGACGAACGCTCCCACGACCGCGAGATTATAATAAAAATCGTTTCCGTTTGATTTTTTATTTTAGGGGAAAGTGTGGTATAATAAAATATATGAAGAAAACTAATATTATTGTTTTATTGATTATCGGGCTTTCTTTTGCGGTTGGCTTTTATTTTTATCCGCAGATGCCGGAGAAAATGGCTTCGCACTGGAACGAGCATGGCCAAGTTGACGGCTATATGGCTAAGTTCTGGGCTTTGTTTACGATGCCCTTAATGATTTTGGGCTTGTTTTTATTTTTTTTGGTTATTCCTAAAATTGATCCCTTAAAAGAGAACATTGCCAAATTTAGAAAATACTTTGACATATTTATTGTTTTAATAATCGGTTTTCTTTTCTATATTTATCTTTTAACCATTTTCTGGAACTTGGATTGGACTTTCAATATGAATTTATTGATGCTGCCAGCCGTATCAGTGTTATTCTACTACTGCGGAATCTTGATTGAGAATGCCAAAAGAAATTGGTTTATTGGCATTAGAACTCCCTGGACATTAAGCAGCGATAAAGTTTGGGAGAAAACGCATAAAATCGGAAGTAAATTGTTTAAACTTCTGGCTGTTGTTTTTCTTTTAGCAATTTTATTTGAAGATTATTTTGTTTATCTTCTTTTAGGTTCCGTTTTATTGATTACCGGCTATCTTATTGTCTATTCCTATCTTGAATATCAAAAAGAAATAAAGAAAAATTAGTTTTCTCTGTGGATAACTAATTTTTTTAATAGGGAAAGAGCTGATTTGACGCTCTTTTTTATGTGGAGTAGAATGGAGTAATATCTTTATGAAAAACCATATTACTAAAATTGAAAAGAGAGACGAAACAATAGTGGATTTTGACCAAGAAAAGATAACCAAGGCTGTTTATAAAGCCATTACTTCCACTGGCCAGGGCGACGGAAAGAAATCTAAAAAAGTTTCAGATCGGGTAGCTAAAATTTTAAACCGCAGATTTAAGAAAGATGAGATTCCCAATGTGGAACAGGTTCAAAATATTGTGGAAGAGGTTTTAATTATGGAAGATTTAGTGGAAACTGCCAAAGCGTATATTCTTTACCGCGAGCAGAGAAGAAGAATCAGGGAGGCCATTGCTGTAAGCGAAGAAGCTGTGGACAGAATTGACCAGTATTTGGAAAAACTGGACTGGGAAGTGCAGGAAAACGCTAATATGGCTTTTTCTTTGCAGGGATTAAACCACTATGGCGTCACATATATTATTAAAAGATACTGGCTTAACAAAATTTATTCTCAGGAAATAAGGGAAGCCAATGAATCAGCTGATTTGCATCTTCATAATTTAGACACTCTTTCCTGTTATTGTATGGGCTGGGACTTGTATGATCTTTTGTTAAAAGGTTTTCGAGGCGTACCAGGAAAAGTAGAAACCAAACCAGCCAAGCATTTCAGGGCTGCTTTAGGCCAGACGGTTAATTTTTTATATACTCTTCAGGGAGAATGCGCTGGCGCAGTGGCTTTTTCCAATTTTGATACTTTACTAGCTCCCTTTATCCGTTATGACAATTTAAACTTTAGTCAAGTCAAGCAGGCGTTGCAGGAATTTTTATTTAATATGGCTGTACCCACTCGAGTAGGGTTCCAGTGTCCTTTTTCTAATATTACTTTGGATTTGAAACCTTCTTCTGTTTTTGCTAATCAGCCGGTTATTATTGGAGGAAAACCCCAAAAAGAAAATTACGGTGAGTTTGAGGAAGAAATGAAACTTTTTAATAAAGCTCTTTATGAAACTATGTTGGAAGGGGATCGTTCTTCCCGTCCATTTCATTTTCCCATTCCGACCATTAATATCACTAAAGATTTTCCATGGCAGGACCCCAATTACGATTTAATTTTTGAAGCCTCGGCTAAATACGGAATTAATTATTTTGCCAATTATATTAATTCAGAAATGAAACCTGATGACGTGCGCTCGATGTGTTGCCGGCTTCGTTTGGATTTAAAAGACCTTTACAACCGTGGTGGTGGTGGTCTCTTTGGAAGTGGGTCGCTTACAGGAAGTATAGGTGTTGTTACCATTAATCTTCCGCGCCTGGGATATGTTTCTAAGACTAAAAAGGAATTTTTTGAAAGATTAGAAAAAATGATGGATTTAGCCAGGGATAGCTTGGAGATTAAAAGAAAAGCCATAGAGGATTTAATTGGAAAGGGACTTTATCCTTATTCCAGGTTTTACTTGTCAGGCGTAAAAAAAGCCAGAGGAAATTATTTTGCTAATCATTTTTCTACTATAGGATTAGTGGGCATGAATGAAGCTCTTTTGAATTTCTTGGGAGAGAATATTGCTTCTATCAGAGGAAAAAAGTTTGCTCTGGAAATAATGGATTTTATGCGTCAAAAGTTGATTAAGTATCAGGAAGAAACCAACAACATTTATAACTTGGAAGCCACTCCGGCTGAAAGCACAGCTTACCGTTTTGCCCTTAAAGACAAAGAGAAATACCCGGATATTATTACGGCCGGAGTAAAAGAAAATCCTTATTATACCAATTCCAGTCAGTTGCCGGTTAATTATACTAATGATGCTTTTGAGGCCTTAAAACTCCAAGACGAACTTCAATGTAAGTATACCGGAGGCACAGTAGAACATTTATTCTTAGGAGAAAGGATTTCTAATGTGGAAACAGTTAAGGCATTGGTGAGAAAAGTTTTTGAAAAGTTTCATCTTCCATATATCACTATTAGTCCTACTTTTTCTATTTGTCCGGTTCACGGATATTTAAGCGGTGAACATTTTGAATGTCCCAAATGCTTGGTTAAACAGCCTTGCGAAGTTTATTCTCGAGTAGTGGGTTATTTGAGGCCGGTTCAGCAATGGAATCGCGGCAAACAGCAGGAATTTAGAGAAAGAAAAGAATTCAAAGTTAAGGCACTATGATCGGAGGAATCCAAAAATTAAGCTTAATAGATTACCCTGGCAAACTATCAGCCACGGTTTTTTTAACTGGATGCAATTTTCGCTGTCCTTTTTGCTATTCCCGGGAACTGGTTTTGCCCGAAGAAATAAAAAAACAGCCCAAGATTTCAGAAAAAGATTTTTTTGACTTTCTAAAAGAAAGGCAGAAAATGCTTGAGGGGACGGTAATCTGCGGAGGGGAACCCACTATTTACAAAGAACTTCCTGGTTTTGTAAAAAAAATAAAGGTTATGGGTTTTTTAATTAAGTTAGACACCAACGGTTTTAATCCGGAGATGCTTCAAAAATTAATCCAGCTTAAATTAATTGATTATGTGGCTATGGATGTAAAAGCTCCCAAAGAAAAATATTCTTTTTATGCCGGAAAAAAAATTGATTTAAAAAAAATAGACAAGAGCATTGATATCTTAAAAAAGGGTAAGGTTGATTTTGAATTCAGGACAACTGTTGCTCCCGGACTAACTAAAGAAGATATACAAGATCTGGCAGATTGGATTGCTGTGGAAAATGTAAAATATTTTTTGCAGGAATTTAATTCTCAAAAACCCATTCTAAATCCTGAAATACTAAAACTTCCTGTTTTGAAAGAAAATGAGATAAAAGAGGTGGTAGAGGAGATAAAACCCAAATTTAAATTATGTAAGTTAAGGTGACTCTATCTCAAATTGTTTTCTTTCTTTGCTTGCTTTTTATTTTAGGAATTTTTTTGAATTCCTTTTTTAATTTTCCAATTAAAACAGATATTCCGGATAATTCTTTAAGAAAATATAACGATACAGGAGAGACAATAATATTAACAGGCAGAATTTCCCAAGAACCGGATGTAAGGGAGAAACATACACAGCTAATTTTAGAAGCAGGAGAAGGAAAAATTTTAGTTTTTACATATAGATTTCCTGAATACAATTATGGAGATAGATTAGAAATTAAAGGAGAATTGGAAACGCCTGAAATTTTTGAAGATTTTAATTATCAAGGATATTTATCTAAAGACGGCATCTATTCCATAATTTATTTCCCCCAAGTTAAAAAAATTGAGGGGGGCTCAGCCTCCCTCAATTTTTATTCTTTGATTTTGGGGTTTAAAAGCAAATTAAGAAAATCCCTTTACGAAAATATTTCGCCTCCCCAATCAGCTATCTTAGGAGCCATTATTTTAGGGGATAAAAAGCAGATTTCAGAAGAGTATAAAGAAAAACTTAATATTACCGGCACCCGGCATATTACCTGTGTTTCCGGGCTGCATATTGTTTTGCTGGCAGGTATTTTGATGTGGTTAGGTATGGCATTGGGCTTGTGGAAAAGTCAGGCCTTTTATTTTGCCATTGTTGTTTTATTTCTTTATATTATTATGATCGGCGCTCCCGCTTCAGCTGTGAGGGCAGGAATTATGGGTGGTTTGTTTCTGTTGGCTGAAAAGACCGGCAGAATGAACAAATCAGACAGGGCCCTGGTTTTAGCTGCGGCTTTAATGCTTTTCTACAATCCTTTGCTTTTGCGTTATGACGTTGGATTTCAGCTTTCTTTTTTAGCCACCTTAGGCATAATTCATTTAATGCCTTTTTTTCAGCACAGGCTTAAAAAAATTCCTTTGGAATTTGTTAGAAACATATTGGCTATGACTTTTTCAGCTTATGTTTTTACTTTACCCATCTTAATCTATAATTTCGGTTATGTCTCTTTAGTTTCGCCAATTGCCAATGTCTTAATTGTGCCCTTGTTGCCCTTTATTATGATTTTTGGTCTTGTTTCGGGTTTAGTAGGCATATTTTGGCAGTTTTTAGGTTGGATTTTTTCTTTACCAAACTGGTTTTTCTTAACCTATATTGTGAAAACAATTGATTTTTTTTCTCAATTGCCTGTGGCTTTTGTGGCTATAAATAATATGCATTGGCTTTGGGTAATAGTCTATTATTTAGTTCTGGTATATTTGGTTCGGCATCTTAATCAGAGACAAAATCAAAAACTCAAATTCCTAAAATATTAATTTATGTTATAATTAGGAAATGGAAAAAAAATTGGATTTTCCAAAAGATTTTTTATGGGGAAGTTCCACCTCTGCTTATCAGGTAGAAGGCGGCATTGAAAATTGCGACTGGTCAGACAAATATCCGGCTGGCAGGGCCTGCGACCATTACAACCGCTACGATCAAGATTTTGACTGGCTGGAAAAATTGAATCAAAACGCATTCCGGTTTTCCATTGAATGGTCAAGAATAGAGCCAGAACCGGGTAGGATTAATCAAAAAGAA
This sequence comes from uncultured Candidatus Saccharibacteria bacterium, assembly GCA_964615205.1. Taxonomy (GTDB): domain Bacteria; phylum Patescibacteriota; class Minisyncoccia; order Minisyncoccales; family JAGMDC01; genus CAZTQA01. The sequence goes on along the minus strand of CAZTQA010000002.1, from coordinate 75,507 downwards.
ATTGAACATTATAAAAAAGTTCTTTTGGCTTTAAAAAAAAGAAATATTAAAACGATTGTTACTCTTTGGCATTGGACCAATCCAAAATGGTTTATGGAAAGAGGCGGATGGGCAAATAAAAAATCAGTTGATTATTTTGAAAATTATATTAAAATTATTGTTCAAGAATTAGGTGATTTGATTGATTTCTGGATAATTTTAAATGAACCAATGGTATATATTAGTGGTTATTCAATAGGTAAGTTTCCGCCCTTTAAAAAAAGAAATATTTTTAAATTATTCAGGGTTTTCAATAATTTATCAAAAGCATATCAAAAAAGCTATTACTTAATTCATAAAAAATGCCCTACAGGTAAGGTTAGTATTACTAAGTTGACTAATTATTTTGAACCAGCCAGAAAATACTGCCCAGTAGAAATTTTCTTAGCCAAAGTTTTTCATTTTCTCTGGAATGATTGGTTTTTAAGCAAAATAAAAGATGAGATTGATTTTATTGGTTTGGATTATTATTTCCATAATAGAATGGTTTGGTATCCCTCTTTATTCTCTACAGTTGCTGGGGTAAGGGTGCCTTTTGTAAAGAATCTAAACAAAAAAATAACTGATATGGGCTGGGAGATTTATCCAGAGGGTATCTATTGGGCTTTAAAATATCTGGCAAAATTTAAAAAACCCATTTATATCACAGAAAATGGTTTAGCTGATAGCCAGGATAAATATAGAAAAGAATTTATTAGAGACCATTTGGTTTGGATCCATAGAGCCATTCAAGAGGGAATAGACGTTAAAGGCTATTTGTACTGGTCATTGATGGATAATTTAGAATGGCATGGAGGGCCTGAGAAATTTGAGCAGAGATTCGGATTATTGGAAATTAATTATAATACTTTAGAAAGAAAGCCCCGGTCCAGCGCTTATTATTATGCAGAAATCTGCAAGAATAATTATTTAAAAATTTAGTTTATTCGGCAATCAAAATTTCAAAGTACCGGCTGTCCAAATCTCCAGCGAGATTTGCCAGCCTACGCTCTCGTTCTGCCGCTCTCTTGATTTTAATCAAGAGAGACCATGCCGGCAGAACTCCGAGAGTTACTTTGAAACCTTATTGCCTCATTTAATAAGATTTATGCTTTGGCTTCCAATTATTATTTCAGCATATTTTCTTTTGGCCGTCTGCTCTCTGATTGATAAATATCTTTTAAGCGGGCCAATGCCTCATCCCAGAGTCTATGCTTTTTATGTCGGCTTGACGAGTATCTTTGTTGTGGCTTTAATTCCTTTTGTGGGATTTTTTGTTCCTGAAACAAGAGTTTTACTTTTAAGCTTATTTACAGGAATGGTTTTTGTTCTAGCTCTTTATTGGCTTTATTTCTCTTTGCATCTTTTTGATGCTTCAAGAGTGGTGCCGGTGATAGGGGGGTTGAGTCCTTTTTTTGTTTTATTCTTAATCTATCTTTTCTCTGGCGGTGAAATATTTTTGTCTTTCTCTAAGACCTTAGCTTTCGGTTTACTGGTTATGGGAAGCGTTCTTGTTACCTTAAGAAAAGAAACTCATGTCTCTCTTAGTGTTTTGAGATATTCTTTGATAACCGCTTTTTTATTTGCTTTAGAAATTGTTTTAGCAAAATACGTTTACTTAAATCAGCCCGCTTGGAATCCTTTTTGGAACGGCTTTATCTGGATAAAATTAGGCAGTGTTTTAGCAGCTTTGGTTTTTCTTTTAATAAGTTCAGAATTAAGGCGAAAAATTTACAAACCTAAAAGGACGATGATTGGTTTTTTTTCCGGATTAGAAACAAAAATGAGAACCGCTTTTATTCTCATTGTTAATAGGGGTTTGGGCGCTTTAGCTAATATTCTTCAAAACTGGGCTGTTGCTTTGGCTCCCTTGGCTTCTGTGGCTTTGATTAATGCCTTGCAGGGCTTACAGTATTTTTTCCTTATTTTATTAGCGCTTATAATCGCTTTTAAGTATCCCAAAATATTAAAAGAAGAAATTTCTCCAGTCATTGCTTTTCAGAAAATTATTGCCCTTTTGTTTATTGGGTCTGGATTAGGTATATTATTTTTATTATGAAGAAAAAAATTAAATTTTTAATTGCTCTATTAGTTTTTTTAATGATTGTTTTTTCGTTTTTCTTTATGGGAAAAGCGCCAGTTCAAGATGAAATTGTTTGGGGAATGAATTTTTCCCAGAAACACACCCAAGCTTTAAATTTAGACTGGAAGGAAACCTATCTGGCTTTGTTAGATGATTTAAATATTAAAAATGTGAGATTGATTGCTTACTGGGATATGGTTGAGCCGCAGAAAGACCAATACTTTTTTGAAGATTTGGATTGGCAGATAGAAGAAGCAAAAAAAAGAAATGCGGATGTTATTTTGACCGTAGGAATGAAAACTCCACGCTGGCCTGAATGCCATATTCCAGAATGGGCTCGCGATAACTGGGAGGAAGAACTATTAAAATATTTAGAAGAAATAGTAGAACAGCATAAGGACGAAGAAATAGTCTGGGCTTGGCAAATTGAAAACGAACCCTTTTTTCCTTTTGGAGATTGCCCTGAAACAAGCCGGGATTTGGTGGAAAAAGAAATAGATTTAGTCAAAAAACTTGATCCAGACAAGAAAATAGTTATAACAGAAAGCGGAAGCTTTTCTTTTTGGTTTAAAGGAGCAAAGCTGGGAGATGTAGTAGGCATTTCTTTATACCAGGAAGCCTGGTTTAAAGAACTTAAAAGATATGTAAAATATCATTTGCCGGGTGTTTTTTACTGGCGCAAATCTAAAATTATAGATTTTGTTTTTGAAAAAGAAATAATTTGCACTGAACTCCAGGCAGAACCCTGGGGGCCTACCTTGCTTTATGATTCTTCCTTAGAAGAACAAAAGAAAACTATGAATTTGGATAGATTCAGAGATATAATCAGTTTAGCTAAAGAGACCGGATTAAAAGAGTTTTACTTCTGGGGAGGGGAGTGGTGGTATTGGATGAAAACCAAGCAGAATGACGATAGTATTTGGGAAGAAACAAAGGAATTGATAAATAATTAGTTATTTTTATGGATGTTCCTTATTATATAAAGGTTGGCAAAGCCACTGATTTAAAAAATCCCAAAGAAAGATTTATTTACCGGGTTTTTGAAATTATTCCTGGTTTTTTGGTTTGGTTTACTTTGATCGGCATCTTTGTTTTTTCCTGGCTCTTTCCGTTTTATGTGGGTTTCTTTATTATTGCTTTTTGTATCTACTGGCTTCTACGCACCATTTATTTTTCTCTTTGTTTAGTTTCAGCTTATCGGGAGATGAATAGAAACTTGAAAATTGATTGGATTGAAAAACTGAACCAATTAAAAGAGAATGATTGGAAAGACGTTTATCATCTCATTGTATTTCCTATGTACAAGGAAGAATTGAGTGTTGCCAGGGAAACTTTTCAAGCCTTAGCTGATTGCTATTATCCCAAGGAAAAAATGATTGTTGTTTTAGGAATAGAACAAAGGGCTGGGCAAGAAGCAGAAAGAACCGCCCAGGAAATTGAAAAAGAATTTGGCCCTAAATTTCATAGATTTTTAATCACTCGCCATCCTAATGACATTGTGGGGGAAATTGCCGGCAAAGGGTCAAATGAATCCTGGGCAGGAAGAAAAGCCAAAGAAGAAATTATAGATAAGGAAGGAATTCCTTATGAAAAAGTTATTGTTTCTAGTTTTGACATTGATACCCAGGCCTATCCTCACTATTTTTCCTGTTTGACTTATCACTTCTTAATTGATCCAGATCCTTTTCATTCCAGTTTTCAGCCCATTCCTTTATACTTGAATAATCTTAAAGAAGCGCCTTTTTTTTCCAGATTAGTTTCTTCCTGTAATGTTTTCTGGCAGATGATTCAGCAGCAGAGGCCAGAAAAATTAGTCACTTATTCTTCTCATTCTATGAGTTTCAAATCCTTAGTAGAAATGGATTTCTGGCAAACAAATGTGGTTTCTGAAGACGCTGGTATTTTCTGGAAATCTTTGCTGTTTTTTGAAGGCAATTACAAAACAATTCCTCTCCATTATCCCATTTCCCAGGATAACTGCGTGGCTGATAGTTTGAAACAAACAATCATTAATCAATACAAGCAGCAGAGGAGATGGGCTTGGGGAGGAGAGGGCATACCTTATATCCTTTTTGGTTTTTTCAAAAATAAGAAAATCCCTTTTTGGAAAAAATTCCATTATGTTTTTCTTCTTATTGAAGGTTTTTGGGCTTGGGGAACTAATGCTTTGATTATTCTTTTCTTGGGATGGCTGCCTATTGTTTTAGGAGGAGAAGAATTCAGGCAGACAGTTCTTTCCTACAGCTTGCCGACCATAACCGGAAACTTAATGAAGATTGCTCTTGTGGGAGTACTGGTTTTTATGATTATAAACAGCTTACTGTTGAAAGCCTCTAAGCTTGAGTTTGGCAGAAAAGAAAATCTTTTTATTGTGGCCCAGTGGGTTTTTTTGCCCGTGAGCTTAATAATCTTTGGAGCTATTCCATCCATCGAAGCCCAGACCAGATTAATGCTGGGTAAGTATATGGGCTTCTGGGTTACGGAAAAATTCCGCTTGAAAAAAAATGATGGTTTTTTATAATAAAAATATGTACGATTTACCAAAATACAATTTTCTTAAAGATAAACAAAAACGGAAAAAAATAATTTCCAATTTCAGTATTATATTTGTTTTGCTTTTCTTTGTTTTGATTTTTTTACTGGGATCTTTTCTGACTGTATACTATTACAATGATTTAAAAGATTTTCTTTCTGAATTCAATATTGAACTGCCGGAAATAAGAACGATTATACAAGAACCGGTTAAAATAGTAAAGAAAGAGTACGTTCCTCAAACCAGCCAGGAAGAGAAGATAATTGAAGTAGTAGAAAAATATTCTCCAGCTGTAGTCAGTATTATTGTTACCAAAGATGTTCCTGTTTTAGAGGAATATTATATTAGTCCTTTTGACGATGACTGGTTTTTTGATTTTAAAGTGCCCCAATACAGGCAGAAAGGAACAGAGAAAAAAGAAGTGGGAGGAGGGAGTGGATTTATTATTTCTCAGGAAGGTATGATTTTGACCAACAAGCACGTCATTTTAGAAGAAGATGCTGATTATACTATCTTTACCAATGACGGAAGAGAATTTCCAGCCAAGGTTTTAGCCCAGGATCCTGTTCAGGATTTGGCTATTTTGAAAATAGATCAGGAAATGATTACTGATAGCAACGGCAATGTAAATGCCCAACCTTTTATAACAGTGGAGCTGGGTGATTCTTCCAATTTGCAGATTGGCCAGACAGTAATTGCTATTGGTAATGCTTTGGGAGAATTTAAAAATACGGTTTCAGTAGGAGTAATCTCCGGCTTGGGAAGAACCATCACTGCTTCGGGCGGAGGTATTGTAGAAACCATTGAAGATGTTATTCAGACGGATGCAGCTATTAATGCAGGGAATTCCGGAGGCCCGCTTTTGAATTTAAGAGGTGAAGTTATTGGCATAAACACAGCTACAGTGGTTGGTGCCCAAAATATTGGTTTTGCCATTCCTATAAACAAAGCCGAAAGAGACGTAGAGCAGATAAAAGACATAGGCAGAATAGTTTATCCTTTCATCGGAGTGCGTTATGTTCTCATAAACGAGGTTGTCAAAAAAGAATATAAATTGGAGGTTGATTACGGTGCTTTGATTGTTTCTGGTGAAAACTATGACGAACAAGCTATTTCTCCGGGTTCTCCGGCAGAAGAAGCTGGATTAAAAGAAGGGGATATAATCTTAGAGCTTAATAATGAGAGAATTACCACAGAGAATTCTTTGGCTAATATTATAGTTAAATATAATCCAGAAGATAAAGTGAAGTTAAGGGTGTTAAGCGATGAAGAAGAAAAAGATGTCTGGATAGTTTTAGCTGAACGCGAAGAGTAATTTTTCCCTTTTATTTTATAAACTTGATTTTTAAGCCATTTTATAGTAAAAATAAATATAGAATATGACTGGTGCTAATTTTACCCACAAAGCTCAAGAGGCAATTCTCTTGGCTCAAGATTTAGCCCGGGAAATGGGACAGCAACAAATTGATGCTCTTCACTTACTTTATGCTTTGACTTCGCAGGAGGAAAGCTTAGTTTTAACATTGCTTCAGAAACTGGGAGCAGATATAGAGGATTTAAAAAAGAAAACCAAGAAATTTCTTTCTGAAATCTCAAGTATTTCTAATGCTCAGGCATTCGGCCAGTTTTATTTAACCCAAGATATGGCAAAGGTTTTAGAAAGAGCCAGACAGGAAGCAATGAAAATGAATGATGAGTTTATTTCTGTAGAGCATTTGTTTTTATCCCTGCTGGAAGTGCCTACCAAAGCCAAAGAGGTTTTGGAAAATGTTAAGTTTCTTTCTCCTGGCGGAGGAGCAGCTGCGTTGGAATTTGGAAAATTAAACTATAGTGAGGTTTTAAAAATTTTAAAGCAAATCAGAGGAGGTCAGAGAATTACTGATCCGGAGCCGGAAACCAAATACCAGGTTTTAGATAAGTATGCCCATAACCTTAATCTTTTAGCCAAACAGGGAAAACTGGATCCGGTAGTGGGAAGGGAAAATGAAATCAGACGTCTGATGCAGGTTCTTTCTCGCAGAACCAAGAACAATCCTGTTTTAATCGGCGAGGCCGGAGTAGGTAAGACCGCTATTGTGGAAGGTCTGGCTCAAAGGATTATTCAAAAAGATGTTCCTGAAAGTCTGCAGGATAAAGAAATAATTTCTTTGGATTTAGGAAGTTTAATTGCCGGGACCAAGTATAGGGGGGAATTTGAAGACAGAATGAAGGCCTTGATTAAAGAAATTAATCGGGCATCCGGGCATTATCTTTTATTTATTGACGAACTTCATACTTTAGTAGGGGCTGGAGCAGCTGAGGGAGCTATTGATGCTTCCAACTTGCTTAAGCCAGCTTTAGCAAGAGGAGAATTAAGAGCCATAGGAGCTACTACTTTGAAAGAGTATCAAAAATATATTGAAAAGGATGCTGCTCTGGAAAGAAGATTCCAGCCGGTTTATGTTTCTGAACCTTCGGTGGAAGATACTATTGCTATTCTTCGTGGGATAAAAGAAAAATATGAGCTTCATCACGGAGTGAAGATAAAAGATTCTGCCTTGGTGGCAGCAGCCGAGCTTTCCAGCCGCTATATCACAGACAGGTTTTTGCCCGATAAGGCGGTGGATTTGATTGATGAAGCTACCAGCGCTTTGCGTCTGGAAATAGAATCAGAGCCGAGTGAATTTGATGAATACAGGAAAGAAATTCAGAAATTAGAAATTGAAAAACAGGCTCTTAACAAAGAAAAAGGAGCCAATACCAAGAAACGTTTGACAGTTATCAACCGCAAGTTGGCTGACTTGAAAGAAAAAATAAAAGAAATTGAGATGCGCTGGAAAACAGAAAAGGATCTTATCCAAGGTATCAGAAATCTCAAAAAAGAGATTGATGATTTAAATTTTCAAGCCGAAGTAAATCAAAGGGAAGGCAATCTTCAGAGAGTGGCAGAAATAAAATACGGAAAAATACCAGAGCTGCTCAAAGAAATAGGCAAAAAGGAAAAAGAACTTTCCCGTTTCCAAAAAAAGAAAGGATTGCTTAAAGAGGATGTTGGAGAAGAGGATGTGGCGCGAGTAGTGGCTTCCTGGACAGGTATACCTGTGACTCGGTTGATGGAAGAAGAAGCCAGAAAGCTGGAAAAACTAGAGGGAATTCTTTCCAGGCGGGTGATCGGACAGGAAACAGCAATTAAAGCTATTGCTAATGCCATCCGGCGCTCCAGAGCTGGAATTGCTGAAGAAAACAGGCCCCTCGGATCCTTTATGTTTTTGGGCCCCACAGGCGTGGGCAAAACCGAGACAGCCCGGGCTTTGGCTGAATTTCTTTTCAATGACGAAAACGCTATGATTCGTTTGGATATGTCTGAATATATGGAAAAGCACACGGTCTCCAAAATTATCGGTGCTCCTCCCGGATACGTCGGATATGAAGAATCAGGCCAGCTAACTGAAAAAATCCGCAGAAGGCCTTACAGCGTGGTTTTACTGGATGAGGTAGAGAAAGCCAATCCCGAAGTTTTTAATATTCTGCTTCAGATCTTAGAAGACGGAAGATTAACTGACGCTAAAGGCAGGAAGGTTTCTTTTAAAAACACCATTTTAATTATGACTTCTAATATTGGCTCTGAAGAGATTGCTGAAATGGGTTCAGCGGATGAAATCGGCTTTATGAAAGGAAGAGAAGAAATGAAACATTCTCTGAAAGAAAAGGTGATGTCTGTTTTGAGAGAAACTTTCAGGCCGGAATTTTTAAATCGCATTGACGAAATCATTATCTTTAATTATCTGGGCAAAAAAGAGATTAAAAATATTGTTGAATTGGAGTTGGAAAAAGTGGCTAAAAGATTAAAGAGTAAAAATATTGTTTTGAATGTAAATGTTAAAGCCAAGGAGCTTTTGGCTGAAAAAGGATTTGATCCTAATTTGGGCGCCAGACCCTTGAAAAGGATTATTCAGAAACTTTTATTAGACCCCTTAGCTTTAAAGATAGTTGTTGGTATTATTAAAAAAGGGGAAAGGGTAAGTGTAGACGTTAAGGATGGAAAAATTATTCTTAACGGCGCCTCTAAATTAAAGAAAGCAGAAGTTTGTTAACTATGTCTAAATTTATTTTTCAGATAGTCATTATTTTTATTGTAGGAACTATAGGAGGAATTTTCGCTGACCAGATTCTCTGGCCTTATTTTATTGAAAGGCCTCTTTTTTTAGAATATCGCTTGAATCAATCTCCGGTTTACGTTAATGAAACCAAGGAAATATATATTCAGGAAAATACAGCTTTGGAACTGGCAATGGAAAAAATAGACAAGACCATTTTAGCTATAAAAACAACTAAAAAAAATGGGAAAATTTTAGAAGGTAGCGGAATTATTGTTACTTCCGACGGTTTAGCAGTTACTTTAGCTGAAATTGTTCCTGAAGGAGCAGAATATGCTTTCTATATTAAAGAAGGAACTAATGGGAGCTTTAAAAAAACGCAGGGAAAAATAATCAAGCGGGACTTGGAAAATAACTTAGCCGAGATCAAGCTTGAAGCGGAAAACTTGAATAATCCTGGCTATGCAGATTTAGGAAAGCTAAAATTAGGCAGAAGAATTTTTGTTTTAGGCGCAGAGTTTGATATTTTACCCATTCTTTTTGTTAATCAAGGTATTGTGAGTGAAATAAGCCAAGGTTTAATAGAAACCAACATTTTTGAAACTAAAAAATTTTTAGGCAGTCCTTTGTTTGACATTGAAGGCGGTTTAATAGGACTAAATACTTTAGATTCTGAAGAAGATTCTCAAAACAGAATAATAACCATTCCTGTTTCCAAAATCCAAACCTTTCTCGCTTTCTAATCATATTTGCGGTTCTTATTTTGTTAATAGTAATCACCAATCAACTGGATTTCTACACAAGCGAATAAAGTGCTCCTTTCCGGAGTCCATTTTTTTTACTAAACAAATCTAAACAAAATTTAATTAGAAATAACCTATAGTTAATCCATAAGTAATCTCACGATCGTGAGTTTACTTTAGTGATGTTTTTGCTATTATTAAGTAATGTCTGAGTTATCTTCCAATAAACAAAAGATCATAATTCTTTTATTAAGTGGTTTGGCTTTAGATTTTACCTATACGTCCAGAGGGCAGATTAAGATATTAAAGGAAACAGCTAGAGAATGGAAACTAATCAATCAAAGAAAACTCAACGAAGAAATAAGAAAACTCTATGGATCAAAATTAGTTGATTTTAAAGAGAATTCCGATAAGAGTAGTACTTTGGTTTTGACAAAGAAAGGTAAATTGAAAGCTTTGAATTTTCATTTTGAAAAGATGAAAATTAGAAGAGATAATTGGGACGGTAAATGGAGAATAGTTATATTTGATATTCCAGAGAAATTAAGAAGAGGGAGAGACGCTTTGAGGGATAAGCTTAAAAAATTAGGTTTTTACGAACTGCAAAAAAGCGTCTTTGTTTTTCCCTATAAATGCGAAGATGAATTAGATTTTATTATTGAGTTTTTTGACTTAAGAAAATATGTTCGCTACGGTACATTGGATTTTATAGATAATGAATTACATTTGGAAAAGATTTTTAAATTACTATAAAAAGTAATCTCACGATCGTGAGATTACTTAGTTATCCACAGGGGAAGGGTTGAAAAGTTAGAGGGTGGTTGTAAAATTAAATAATGTTTTTGAAAATAGAAAATAAGAGGAATTTTTTTATTTTAATTATTATATTAATTTTAGCGGCAGGAGCCGTGTTTTTTTATTTCAAGCAAGAAAAGAGAGAAAAAGTCGGCAGTCCTGATGATTATGTGATTATAGAAACAGAAGAGGGGACAATTGTAGAAAACAAAAAAGCTGGCTTGACGATGAAGGCTCCGGAAGGGTGGAGCGTTAGGAAGATAAATGTAATGGAAGGTTCAGTGGTTTTTTACAGTCCAGATGCTCAAGGATTGAATCCAGATAAGATAAGGCCGCCTCTCCAGCAAGGTTGTATGATTGAGACAGTAGTAGATTATAGAAAAATTAATACAGAGGACTTAAAAGAAGAAATAAAAGAAAATCATAGTTTTTTAGCTATTCAGTATGATAATTTTGAGGAAATAGAAATTAAAGGAAAGAATATTCTAAAGAATACTTTTGATTGTTTAGAATTAGGTCCTTCAATTGAAATATATATTTTAGATGATTTATTGCGAGGCATAGGAATAAGTACTAGTTCTGAAAATTTGGAAAAATGCTCGCAATCATTAAATAAATTTATAGATAATTTGACCATAGAGTAATTTAATGACGAAAAGAAAATTTTTAAGCTTTTTTATGTTATTTTGCGTAATAGGTTTTTTAGTTGTGCCAAATTTATGTTATTCAGAAGAATACGAATTAGAAAAAACAAAGGCTATCAATATTTTGAATTCTAGCCAGCATAAATTAGTAGATGAATGGATAAATATGACTACCTCTCCGGATTTTTCCTCTCCAGAAAAACAGGCGGCTTTATTTTTGGTCAGAAGCGGAATCCAGAAAAAAGAACTGTCTTATTGTTTTGTAGAAATTCCTAAAGAATACCTTGAAAAAATCATTAAAGTTGGGGCCTCTTTAATCTTAAAACACGACATTTCTTCTATTATAGATAAAATAGAAAAAGAGACAGTTGAGAAAGCTGTTCAGATAGTTAAAGATTGGCTTTCACAAAATGAATTAAAAATAGCTAACGGGCCATTAAAATTTAAATATATTTCTTATAAAAAGAATGTTCAAGAGCCAAAATTTCATTACCTTATTAATTATCGTTATTTAGGCAATGACAAATCAAATATAGTTGAAGAATTTTATTGTCCTGAAGAAGTAGAGCCGTTAAAAGGAACTTCCAGTATTATGTGGCTAGGAAGATCTCCTTGGGATATAGAAGAATGGCTTGAGAGAGGAAATACTAAGCTTTCACCATTTATTGTAAAGATAACGGGCGGGGTGAATGAACTTTACACCGGAGGGTTTGTCTGGGATGATTCTTCAAAAGTGGAAGTAATTTTTTCAGAGCCGGTGCCGGCTTATCCCTTTGAGGAGCCGGCTTCTTTTTTTGGAAAGATTAGAAAAAGCATAGAAAATGAAATATCGGGTACGGTTGATGATTTTAAAAATATAGCTGATATATTTTCTGATTTTGGAGCTCAAGTTTCAGAACCATTTTCTTCTGACATAGAAGGGCGAAAAAATCAAGAAGAGCAAGAGAATGAGGAGATAGGGGATCAAGAGAACCAAGAGGATCAAGAACCAGAAAATCAAGAAGATCAAGTGGATCAGGAGGAAATTAAAGAGAAAGAAATTGAAGAAGAAATTGAAGAAGAAATTGAAGAAGAGGAGGTTGAAAAAAAATTAGACGAAGAAGAAACAGATATCTGTCTTGTAAATATTAATACTGCATCTAAAGAGGATTTGCAGAAAATAATAGGCGTTGGACCAGTAATTGCTCAAAGGATAATAGATGGAAGACCTTTTTCTTCTCTTTATGAACTGATAAGGGTGAGCGGAATCGGTGAAATAACCTTGCAAAAAATAATAGACCAGGATTGCGCTTATGTCGAAAATGACGTTGGTCCTAAAGATGATTCTAGTTCTAGTTCTAGTTCTAGTTCTAGTTCTAGTTCTTCCTCTACTCCTTCTCCTGAGATTATACTTGATTATCCAGAAGAAAACCCGGTAAACAAGGAAATTGAAGTTATTTTTTCTGTTTCCAATCTTCATCTTGTCGTTTATGATGTGAAGATTTCCATTGATACCGGCAGTCCTTTCCCTTCTATTTGCTACTCTGATTGTGACGAGGATAATAATTGGCAGTCTTCCATTTACTATATTGAAGAAGTTTTCTTTGGCACTTCGTTTGAAAATAAATTTAGATTAAAAATTGAAAATCAAGATTTTCAAGGCCAGGCAGATATTATAGCTAGAGTTAGAGAAAACGGAAAAAGTAATTATTTGTCGGAATTTAAAAGTAAAATTAATATTACTAATCCAGTAGAGACGAGCAAAAACCAAGAAGAGGAAAATGGGGGAGGAAACCCAGGAGAGCAAGAGAATGAAGAGAGCCAAGGGAATCAGGAGAATGAAGAAGATCGGGAAGAGGAAGAATCCGCCTCCGCTGAAGCTACGGCGGACAAGCAAGATGTTTTAATAAACGAAGTTGCCTGGATGGGGACCAAAGCATCTGGTTTTGATGAATGGATTGAGCTTTATAACAATACTGATAAAGAAATAGATATTTCCGGCTGGAAATTAGTGTCTTCAGACAATGGGCCGGACATTTCTTTTATTGAGGGGTTAGGAACAACCACTATTCCTGAAGACGGTTTTTATTTGATAGAACGCACAGACGATAATGCTGTTTCTGATATTTCCGCTGACTGGACCGGTTCTTTTGGCAATGGATTGGGTAATAATAGTTGTGAAGTTCTATGGCTTTTTGACCAGAATGATAATTTAATTGATTCTACTACTTGTTCGCAAGACGGTCTTTGGCTGGCTGGTAAAGCTGGACCGGATTATATTTCTATGGAAAGGATTGGCTTGAATGAGTGGCAGGATAACAATCAGATAATATTTAATGGTAAGGATGCTAATGGAAACTCAATTTTTGGGACTCCCAAACAAGAAAATAGTTTCTATAAAGAGGATTTTTTCCAAAGTCCCTGGAAAATGTTTGGGGGTAACGCTCAACGGTCCGGCTATAGCCGGTTTGAAGGGCCCGATAGTGAAGATATTGATTCAGGAATATTCGCTGGCAGAAAAGAGGATAGAGATTATTTTGGTTTGGTAGTAGCTACGAACGACAGGGTTTATGTTCCGGCAAGGGTGGAGCTTAAAACAGGAATTTACACTTTTGATACTCAAGGGAATAAGGAATGGTTTTACGAAGCAGATGTGGGCATGCTTAGGAGTTCTCCGGCTATCAGTCCAGATGGTACAGTTTATTTTATGTCTGGAACTGGATTAATCGCAGTTGATTCTTCGGGCAGATTTATGTGGAAAAAAGAAATTGATTATATGTTTAATACTACTTCTCCAGCGGTTGATGATGAGGGCGTGGTTTATTTCAGCACTTTTTTGAAAGAGGATGACGTCTATGACCATGTGCTTTTTGCTTTAGATAATCAAGGCCAGGAATTATGGAAAAAATCTTTTGGCAGAGAAATAGACGATGAAATTAGTTCTCCTTCTGTGGGACCGGATGGAACTGTTTATGTAAGCCATAAAAATAAGCTTTGGGCTTTTAATTCTGACGGAACAGAAAAATGGCAGACAGAATTTGAAGAACTTCACAGATTAGCCGAACATTTAAGTTATCCTATTATTTCTCAAGACAATAAAATCTTTATTCGTTCCAAATATCTTCATGCTTTGAATTCAGAAGGGGATATACTCTGGACTCTTGCTTACGACGGTCTTTTTCCTAGGGCTTTGAGCCCAGATGAAGAAGTTGTTTATGCCACTCGCCATCCGGTTTGGGGCCCGGTTGGTTCTGTTTACGGAGTTCTTTATGCTGTCAGCGTTTCAACCGGAAAAGTTGTTTGGGAGAAAAGATTGCTAAGCAATCCTTTAGACAGTTTAGTTGTTGACTCCCAAGGGAATATTTATACTTATCTTGGTTCTGGCGGCGGTGTTATGGGTTTAAACTCTAACGGTGAAGAAATCTTTAGTCAGTCATTTGAGCGCTTCCGACAGAGCATTTCTTTGGGTTTCGACAAAATCGTTTATCTCCCGGGTCATTACTCTATTTACTTTGTCAAACCAATACGATAGGTAATCTCACGATCGTGAGTTTACTTAATTATCCACAGGTTGACGGAGCTGTTTTTATTAGTATTATAAATAGAAGCGGCTTTTTTATTACTTAACCATGAATAGAGAACAAATTATTAATTTAAGTTTTGCTGTTTACAAGGTGACAGATGTTTTTCCTAAAGAAGAACCCTTGAGAGGGGATATAAGGGGCCAGGTGAATAATATTCTGGGTAACCTTATTGTTTTTCAGAGTAGCAGGAGGTCAAATGCTGAAGATATCTATCTGGCAAAAGAAACAGCTAAGAATATAGAAAATCTTAAGGAATGTTTTGATTCAGCTGTTGCTAAGTCATTAACCAAACCCTCCAATTTCTTGGTACTTCAGAGAGAATATGATAAAATATATAGTGAATTGAAAAGTTATTTTGAAGAAAAAAAAGCTAACCCAAAAGAAATCTCTCAACGCCAGAAGGAAATATTAGCTATTATAGAAGAGAAAAAGAGAGTTCAGCTAAAGGAAATTCAGAATTACTTTTCCAAAGTAAGCAAAAGAACTATTCAAAGGGATGTTGTTTTTTTGAAAAATAAAGGTTTAATCAAACTAAGAGGGGATTTTAGTAATACATTTTACGAATTAGGGTAATGTCATATGACAGAATATGTATGTCATATGACATAATTCCTTTGTCATATGACGTTTAGACATAGTGTCATATGACAAAACCAAATTATGGAGAGTATAAGCCAAAAATTCAGTCAAATATATGATAGTTATATTGCCAAGGTCTATAGATTTGTGCTTTTAAAAGTGGATTCTTCAGAAACAGCTGAAGATCTTTGTTCAGAGGTTTTTACCCGTTTTTGGCATAGCTTAAATTCAAAACAAGACATAAAAAATCCCCAGGCCTTTATTTTTCAGATAGCTAGAAATATGGTAGCTGACCATTATAGGGAAAAAAACAAAATTAAGACAGTTTCAGTTGATGATTGCCCGGAATTGGAAGACAGGGAGAATTTAGAAGAACAGGTTTTTTCTAAATCAGATTTTGAACAAATAAAGTTAGCTTTATCTAAGATAAAGCCAGAGTATCAAGATGTGGTTTTCTGCCATTATATTGAAGATATGCCCATTAGAGAAATAGCTGAAGTTATGGACAAAACAGAAGGAAATATTAGGATTATGCTGCACAGGGGATTGAAAGCCCTTAAAAAAGAACTGGCTTAGGTGTAACAAAAAGGGGATTAAATCCGTCTTAATATTATAGAAGCGGTTTTTCTTTTTTAAATGACCGAAAAAGAGCTTATTCAAAAATTAAGACAAATTCAGGATATTGAACCCAGAGAAGACTGGGTTGTTTTGGCTAAAAACAGGATTTTATCTGAAAATCAAGAACAAAAACAGTCTTTTATAGCCCAATTAGTTTCAGTTTTTGAGATAAGGCCCTTTTTAAAACCAGCTTTAGTAACTGCTTTTTGTTTTTGCCTTTTGTTGGGTACTTTTAGCTTTAGTCAGGATTCTTTGCCTGGAGATATGCTTTATTCAGTGAAGAGAATGGGAGAGAAAGCTAAAATAAGCTTAGCTTCAGAGGAAGAAAAGCCCAGAGTTCAAATGGAGATTACTCAGGACAAGCTTAATGAATTAGTGCAAATAGCCGAAGGAAATAAAGGCAGAAACTTGGCTCCCGCAGTGGAAGAAGTGGAAAAAAGCGTTAAAGAAACAGCTGAAGCCATAAAGAAAGTTGCTCTTGCTGAAAATAATTCTGATATGTTCGCGGAAGTTAAAAATAAAGTAGAAGACATCCAGGAGAAGAAAGAAATAGCAGAGGAAATTTTAGCTACTAAGATTGACACACAAGAATTAGAAGATTCAGTCAATAATTATTACAAGGTTTTAGTGGAAAGGGAACTCAAAGATTTAGAGGGCAGGGAATTGAGCCAGATGCAGCAAGAATTAGCTGACCAAGTCAAAGAACTGTTTGAGGAAGGCAATTATCAGGAAGCCCTTGAAAAAATCTTGATTTTAGGTTATTAACAATAATATTATTTTGAAACAACTATTTTAAGAAAGTTGTCTAAAGGTCGAAAAAAAGCCGTTAGAAACATCTTTTAAGTGTTTGCTAAAAGCTCAAAGAATTCTTTATACCTAAAAGATGCTTAAAAGGTCGTCAACGGTAATAAAATAAAAGGTTAAAAAATTACTGATAGAATTGCTATTTTCTAAAAGAGAAAGCAAGAATATCAGTAAAAAATTAAAAAAATGTCTAAATTAATTAGAAAAATTGTTGCCGGTACTACTACTTTGGCTTGCGCGGTTATGATGATGAGTGTAGCCGTTGCTCCAGCTCAAGCATTAACTGCTGCTGAACTTCAGGTTCAAATTGATGCTTTATTATCTCAATTAACCCAACTTCAAAATCAGTTAGCTGAATTGGAAGGCGCTACTGTTCCATCTGTTTCTGGCTGTTCCATCACCGCTTTTGACCGACACTTAAGTCAAGGAATGTCCGGCGATGACGTTGAATGTTTACAGATCGTTTTAAATAGCGATTCTAGAACACAAGTAGCTGAAACCGGGGCTGGTTCTCCAGGAAGCGAAACTGACTATTTTGGTCCTTTGACCAAAGCAGCGGTTATTGATTTCCAAGAGCTATATGAAGAAGATGTATTGGCTCCTTGGAATTTAACTTCTGGAACCGGTTATGTCGGTGACACTACTATTGAAAAGTTAAACGAATTATTAGCTGATGCTGAGGAGGAAGAAGAAGAGGAGGAAGAAGAAGAGGAGGAAGAAGAAGAGGAAGAGGAAGAGGAGGGAGTTGAGCCATTAAGCGTGGTGCTTTCCAAAGAAACACCTTTATCTGCCAATGTAATGAAAGGTTCTGCTATTAACACAGTAACCAAATTCGTTATTTACGGCAGTGAGGATGAAGCTACCACTATCAGCGGTCTTACTGTAAAGAACTACGGAACTGCTGAAACCAATACCACTACTATTGCTAAAGTCAAGCTTCTTGACGAAAACAATATTGAGGTAGCCACTGAAAAGAATTTGGTGGGCGGACAAGCAACTTTTGTTATTGTTCCTCAATTGTCCATTCCTCAAGGAGGAAGCAGGACGATAAGTGTTGCTGTTAATATTGCAGCTGCTGGAACAACAATGAGTACTGTCCAAATGGGTATTGATTCTGCTTCAGCAATAAGCGGAGCCACCTTTACTGGTGACTTTCCAGTCAAAGGTAATGTGTTTACAGTTGTGCCGGCTGGTTCTCTTGGAACTTTGACTGTAGCTGAATACAGTTCACTTCCAAAGGATACTGCCAAGATTGGAGAGAAAGAGATTGTGTTAGAAAAATTCACTGTTTCTGCTGGTTCTAATGAAGATGTCACTATTAATCAGATGACATTCACTAACACAGGAACCATTTCTGCTTCTGATATTTCTAATCTCAAAGTTAGAAAAATCGGCGGAGATGCAGTAACAGCTGCTGGAACCTTAGGAAGTAATGACAAAGTTACCTTTAATCTGACTTCACCAGTAAGCTTAACTAAAGGTTATTCCCAAAGCTTTGAATTAATAGCTGATATTGTTAACGGAAGCGGAAACACCATTAAAATGGCTGTGGCTGCTGACGGAGCTATTATTGGTAAGGGAGCTACTTCTGGTGTAAATGTTTCAAGCACTGGAACAACCACTGCTAATACTGTTACTATTGGAACTGGTTCTATATCAGTTGCAATGTCTGCTGATCATCCTCAAGGGCAAAATGCCTTTATGATTCAGTCAACATCTCCACAAACATTAGCTGTATTTGATGTAAAGGCAACCGGAGAGGCTGTAATATTTGATACCATCAATGTTCTGTTTGCTGGTACTCCTGATATTGCTGGTACTAATTACTTAAGTTCTGTTGGTCTTTATGAAGTAACCAGTGATGGATATAGCGCAGTTTCTACCAGTACACTGACTGTAAATGCCGAGACTGCTGATCCTGGAGAAGAATATTCTTTATCTTGGACTGTTCCTGCTGGAACAACCAAGAAATTAGCTGTTAGGGGTATTACTGATAACCTGGATGCTAATGATGATGTAATAACCATTACTTTCAGCGGTTATTCTGCAACCGGTTTGTCATCTGGAGAAGCCATTACCTCAGCTACTGATGTAGCTAGTACCAATATCAAGATTTACGCTGCTGGAACATTTACCAGCGCTGCGAGCACTGATAAAACCTTAACTCATTACAATCAAGGTGTGTTAACTCCAAGCGCAAATGTTGTTTTTGGCGCTTTGAAGATTAGAACTACCAGAGAGGATATGAAATTAAAGGATTTAGTTATTACGCCATCATCTACTGGTAAGCTTAGCGCTTTAAGGATTTTTGCTGATGATGGAACCACTCCTTTAACTGATTCAGTTTCAGAGTCAGGTGGTGTATTTACTTTTGATTCTGATACATGGGATACTGATATTCGTTTTGAAAAGAACGTTTACAGAAATATTCTTTTAGTGGGTAACCCTAGTAGCACTAGTGATGTTGCTGATTTCCACTTAACTGTAGCAGCTACGGCAAACTTAACCTTAACTGGTATTGAAAGCGGAACAGATGCAGATGCCAGTGCCGCTATTGATTTTGCTATCAGCAGTCCGTACAGCGGAGGTACATTCCAGTTAGACACTAAAGTGGTAGAGATAACCAAGGCATCAGATTCTCCTTCTGGAACTGTTAGTCCTTCAAGTAATACAGTAGTAGGTAGATGGGATGTTGCTAATATGGATGCCAATCTGGCAAACGCTGTTATTACAGCTATAACCTTTACTACTGACAGTGGAATACCAACTGCTATTACTGGAACCACAGACGCAACATTGTTCAAGCTTTACGATGGAGATGGAACAGAGCTTACTACTACCAGAACTCTTAGTCAGTCAGATGGAACTATTGCTTTCTCTGGTATTGGAACCAATCTAACTGTTGAAATTGGAGTTCCTAAAACCATTGAATTAAGGGTTGACTTTACCGATTCTGATTGGGGAACAGTTGATTTGAGCCAGAAATGGTACATAAACGCTTATACAGATGTTACTGTAACAAGCGGTTATGCTGGGTTTGGCGGATCAAATTGGAGCATTCAATCAGAAGCTAACGCAATCACCATTAACTTGTAACATTTTCCTTTCCTTGTGAGGAATCAAATATCCGTCCCGAAAGGGGCGGTTTTTGATTTGCAGAGTTTTTTTGATTATTGTATAATTAATAAATGAAAAAGATAATACTCACGTCAATAATAATTGCGGGAATTTTTATTTCTCTTAATTTTGTTTCAGCTGCAGCTCCTAATGCTATTACAAATCTACAGTGCGTTGAGGACAAAGTCAGCAACGGTGTCTGGCTTCGCTGGGGTATTCCGAGCGGCAGTCCCACGAGTTGGGAAGTGAAATATTCATTGGCTAATATTAATTCCTCAAATTATAGCCAGGCAACAGAATTTTCCCAAAACTGGGAAGCTGAAACCACCCAAGCTATAGTTTCTGGACTGCCCGACGATAGGACTGTTTTTTTTGCTATGAAAGCTGTAAACGATGACGGCAGTTCTGATATTTCCAATGTTGTTCGCTGTTATGTGACAGAATTAGAAGAAAATGTAGACGACGAAGCTCCGGTTTCTTCTGTAACTAATTTAGAAAAGGACCAAGAAATTTTAGTTGGCCAGGATTTTATTATTCAAGGTCAAGTTACAGATACAGGCGGTTCCTCGGTTCAAAAAGTGGAAATTATTTTTAATAATGGAGAAAATTGGTTAACTGCAGAACCCAAAGAAAGTATTGAAACCGGTTTTACTTGGGAATATGTTTGGGAGAGTCCGGAAGAGGGAGATTATAACATTAAGACAAGAGCTACAGACTGGTGGAATAATATTGAAGAACCCGGAGAGGGGATTAATGTTTCAGTTGTTTCAGAAATAGGTGAGGAAGAAGAGGGTGAGGAAAAAGAAGAGGAAGAGGAAAAGGAAGAAATGACAATTGAAGAATTAAAACAAAAAATCAAAGAAATCCAACAGCAGATTATTGTTTTAATAACACAGTTAATCCAGCAGCTTCAAGAACAAATTAAAAATCAATAAAGATGAATAGCAGAATAAAAACATTATTAATAGGGGCTTTTTTTATTATCCTGCCTTTTTCTGTTTCTGCTGATTATGTCGGTCAAAAGACTGATTTTTTTGTGGATTCTTCTTATGATTCTGAAGGAAGAAAAGAGATTTCAGCTACTTTAAGAGAGAAAAGCTCCCAGCTTTATTTTTATTTTGAGGATGAATATTGGAATAGTTTGAGCGATATCCAGAAAATAGACATAAATAAAAAATTAGATGAATTATCTAAAGAATTTGAAGAGCATATCTATCCTACTCTTACTCCCACTTTCGGAATAGAATGGAAAACAGGAATAGATAATGACGAGCATATTACAATCTTATTCCACCAAATGGTTGAAGATGTAGGTGGATATTTTAACACTAGGGATGAATACGAGAAGATATTAATGCCTACTTCTAACGAAAGGGAAATACTGTATATTAATCTTAATCACATTAATAGTCCCAACCTTAAAGGTTATTTAGCTCATGAATTTATGCACATGATAACCTTCAACCAAAAGGATAATGTTCACGGGGTCTCTGAAGAAGTTTGGCTCAATGAAGCCAGAGCTGATTATACATCAACCTTTTTGGGCTATGATAAAAAGTACGATAACAGCAACTTAGCCAGCCGGGTAAGAAATTTTTTGAATTCACCCAGTGATTCTTTGACAGAATGGTTTAATGAAAAAGCAGATTACGCAGTGGTTAATCTTTTTACCCAATACTTAGTAGAACAGTATGGGATAGAAATTTTAGTGGATTCCTTGACTTCATCCAAAGTAGGTATTTCTTCAATAGAATATGCCCTTGATGAAAACGGATTTGAAGAAGATTTTAATCAAATTTTCAGCGATTGGGTTATTGCTCTTTTAATTAATGACTGTTCTGTTGGGGAAAAATATTGTTATTCAAATGAAAATTTAAGTAATTTGCGTATTTCTCCCAAAATCATTCTTATTCCTAAATATGGAGAAACCACTTTTTCCATCAGTAATATCGTAAAGGACTGGAGTGGCAATTGGCATAAAATAATCGGAGGCAAGGATGTTTTAAAAATAGAATTTGAGAATAATTCCCAGGCCTATTTTCACATCCCTTATATCGTAGAAGATATTAACGGAGAATTAAGTATTGGTTTTATTGAATTTGACGGAAACGATCAGGCTATTCTTTATGTAGAGGATTTTAATGATGAGAATGTTTCTTTAACTATTATGCCCTTGGCTCAGTCC
Source organism: uncultured Candidatus Saccharibacteria bacterium (assembly GCA_964615205.1). GTDB lineage: Bacteria > Patescibacteriota > Minisyncoccia > Minisyncoccales > JAGMDC01 > CAZTQA01. The sequence continues at coordinate 53,749 of CAZTQA010000002.1, read as the reverse complement.
AAGAAAATCGGATTTAATGGAGAGGAAAGCGGCCACAGATACAGTTTTACTGTATCAACAGTTGAAAAGACGCCTCAACAGAAAGAGGAAGAGGAGCAAGAAAAGCTTTTGGCCCGTATTGCAGAATTAAAAGCCAAAATTGCTGAAATTCAAGCTAAGATAGATTCAATTTTAGCTCAAAGAAACCAAGTATACTGCCAATCTCTAAATAATAATCTTTATTTTGGGATTCAGAACAATGAGGAGGTTCGTTGTCTGCAAGAATTTTTAAAAAATCAGGGGGAAGAAATTTACCCGGAAGGATTAATTACAGGCAATTTTCTTTCATTAACTCAAAAAGCGGTTATCCGCTTTCAAGAAAAGTTTTCTTCAGAGATATTAGAACCATTAGATTTAAAACAAGCCACTGGATTTGTGGGACCTTCTACTCGAGCTAAAATAAATCAGATGCTAAAAGGGTAAGCTTTTTATAAATTCTTCTGCCTGCGGTTTAATGTTAGGATCAAGTATTATAGCTCTTAATGCTTGGTTTTTTGCTTTCTGATATTCTTTTATCTCTTTATAGAGAATAGCTAAATTGATATTGTAGGATACATTATCTGGTTTCAGGAATACCAATTTTCTATAAACCTCAACCATTTTTTCATAGTTTTCATTATAATAATATGCCTTGGATAAAAACAATAGAGAAGCTTCGTCATTGTATGAAAAATGTTTTTTATTAGCCGTTTCTAAGTTTTTTTCTGCTTCCTCTAATTGATTTAAGTAGATATTTGATAAAGCCATAGTCCAATAGCATTCTCCGAATTCGGGATTAATGTCAAAGCATTCTTGGGATTTTTCTTTAGCTTTTTCAAACTCTTGGCATAGTAAATCATTTTTGGCCCATTCTATTAATATGTCTTGCCTTTTTGGGCTTAAAGAATGAGCCTTCTCTAGAGAATTATTGGCTTCATCTGCCAGTTGTTTGAATTCTTCAGAAGAGTTATTTTTTGTTTGCAAGGATATATTTAAATAGGAACCCAAGAGGAACCAGGAGCGGGCATAGTTCTTGCGGATAGTTATATTTTTCCTTAAAATATCTATGGCTTTTTGGGTTTTTTCTTGTATCTCTTCCGGAGAAGGATTGCCGTATTTAAAATAATGGCTGATTACATCAACATATTTTAATCCTGCATAATTATTTATAAAAGTATCATCATTATAAGCTTCATTTATGTATTTAAAGCTTTTGTCAAAATTTTTATCTTCATAATAAAACTCAGCTAATCTTATATTTTTATTTGCCTGAAAAGCGACAACATTTTCCCAAATAAACCACATCAATAATAATAAAAGGAAAACGATGATTATATATTTTTGATTATTTGTTATTTTCATATAAATATATAGTATAACTAATTAAGAGAAAAGAAATTAAGTATGTGGAAAAAGTGTCAAAGCTAAAAAAGTTAGCTCCTAAATAGGCAATAAAAGTAGCTTGAAGGCAATGATACAGAAGCTGATTTTCCGGATTTTTCTTTTTTAGTTTTTGAAGTTCATAAATTAAAAATATAAAAAGAAGCAAATAAACAATTAAGGAAGGAATGCCGGTAGAAATAGCGGTTTCTAAAAATACATTATGGGCTCTATCCCACCAGGAGCCCCATTGCTCGTCAGTTTTAGGCAAATTAGGATCATAATGCTTGTCAAAACCAATAGAAAAGTTTTCCGGGCCATAGCCCAGAATCGGCTTATCGAAAATTGCCCTCCAGCTTACTTTCCAACCAGATACACGAGGATCTTCCATGGCTTTCTCTATTGATGATCTTTCGATTACTTCAGAAAGAAATTTGTTATCTTTAACGAATTGTGGCAGTTGGGCAGTAGTATTTACGTAGTAAAAACTGAATATCGTTGAAATAACAATCAATATTCCTGCCGTCTTTAACACAATCATTTTTTTATTTTTAATAGGAAAGAAAAGAAAAAAGAAAACCAAACCCAAAAACAATCCTATAAAAACAGCTCTGGTTTGGGTAACAAAAAGAGCCGTAAAAAGAAAAAGAATTAAGGAAAAAAGATAGAATATTTTTTTAATTAAATTTTTATCTTTAATCAGGAAATTAAAACTAATAAATGTTAATAACAAGAGATAAATAGCCAAGAAAATAGGACCGCCTACAGTGGAAGGGGGCCTGCCCGTAAAGGGGATTAAAGTGCTGGCAAATTTTCCGTAAAGCTGGAAAATAGCTATAAAAGAAACCAAAACAGCTATCAGAATAGAAAAATCCCATAATCTTTGCCAGTCATTTCTAGAGAAAAGAAAGAAAGTTAGTAAGGATAAAAGAATATAGAAAGCAAAGTTTATAAAGCCCCCAGCTCGATAAGGATTTCCCCAAAAACTAAAATAAGCATCTTGAGAAAAGAGAGTAGATAGAAGAAAGATTCCTAATAACATTAAGAGCAGATAAAAGGGGGACGTGAAAGACGGCTTGGGTATTTTTGATTTTATGTAGGAGTAAAATTGCTTTTGAAACAAAATTTGATAAGCAAGCAAAAATAACAAAACAGAAAGAACAATTTTAAAAACAATGGTTTTACCCCAGTCAGGAGGGGAGAACCAAGGGGGAAGATTCCATAAGGGCAGGGTTAAGATTATAAAAATCCCTGCAAGGTAAATCCATTTTAGATTATTCTGAAAAACATTGCCATTCATATTAATTTATGATATAAAAAAAACATAATTAAAGCAAATTCTCATTATCATTATGAAAATTTTAGTTACAGGCGGAGCCGGATTTATTGGCTCCCATTTAGTAGATAGATTAATTGACGAGGGCCACCAAGTGGTTGTAATTGATAATTTATCCACAGGCAGTCGCAAAAATCTCAATTCCAAAGCTAAGCTTTGGAAAATGGATATCCAAAGTTCTAAAGTTAAAGAGGTTTTTGAAAAAGAAAAACCAAATGCGGTTTTTCATTTGGCAGCTCAGATTGATTTAAGGAAATCAGTGGAAGATCCTATAAAAGATGCTAAAATCAATATCCTCGGTTCTCTAAATATTCTACAAAGTTTCTATAATTCGTGTCATTCGCATTGTAAATTTATTTTTACCTCTACTGGAGGGGCTATTTATGGAGATGCGGATATTATTCCTACTCCGGAGAGCTATCCAGAAAAACCCCTTTCGCCTTATGGGGCAGAAAAATTGGTTTTTGATAAATATCTAAATTATTATAATCAGGTTTTTAATTTACCTTATGTTTCTTTGCGCTTGGCAAATGTTTATGGCCCAAGGCAAAATTCCAAAGGCGAAGCTGGGGTGGTGGCTATTTTTTCTGATGCTATGCTTTCTGGAAATCAACCAATTATTTTTGGTTCTGGCAAGCAAACAAGAGATTTTGTTTATGTTAAGGATGTAGTTGAAGCGGCTGTTTCAGCCTTAAAAAAGAATAAAATCGGGATTCATAATATTGGCACTGCTAAACAAACAGATATTAATACTGTCTTTAGCAAAATCAAGAAAATTACTGGATCAGAATGTAGAGAGATTCATCAGCCAGCTAAGCCAGGGGAGCAGAAGACAAGCTGTTTAAATATTGAAAAAGCTAAAAAAGAACTTGGCTGGCAGCCAAAGTACGATTTAGATAAAGGCCTAGAAGAAACAGTTAAATGGTTTGCCTCCTGATACTTATTGACACTTGTTGATACTATTGATATCATTAAATAATGACTATAGATCCCAATGAAATTTATACGACAGAAGAAGCCCGTGACTTTTTAAGAGTAAGTCCAAGTACTATTAAGCGCTATTTAAAGAAGGGCATTCTTAAAGCCAATAAAGTGGGCGGCAGATACCGCATCTGGGGCAGGGAAATTTTAAGATTGGTTTCACCCCAAGTTGAAAACAAAGCTGTAAACGTATATCGAAAAGTTAAAAGAAAAGCTATTAAAACCATTGAAAAATGGTAAAACAATGACTAAAAATCATTTATCAAACTACAAGGCAGTAATTTTAGCGGGCGGCAAAGGAACACGCCTGTATCCCGTTACAAAAGAAATTCCCAAGCCATTACTTCCAGTACGTAAAAAACCGATTATTAATTATTTAGTAGATTTATTTGTTAATCAGGGAATAAAAGATATTGCTGTTTTAATTAGCAAAGACTTTGAGACAGATTTTAATTGGTGGAAAAAAAGATATTATCCTGAAATTAAAATTGATATTTTTAAAGAAGAAAAACCATTAGGAACTTTCGGAGGCCTTTATCTTTTAAAAGACTGGCTTGCCGAAAGTCCTTTTTTTCTTACAAATGGCGACGAGTTAAAAAAAATAAATTTGAAAAAAATGGCCGATTTTCACCAAATATCAAAAACTCCGGCAACCATTGCTTTGGTGAAAGTTCCTAATCCTCAAGATTATGGAGTAGTTGTTTGCAAGAGCAAAATAGTTAGAGAATTTCTAGAAAAACCCAAAAATCCACCTACAAATTACATTAATTCCGGGTTTTATTTATTGTCTCCTGAAATTTTTGATTATCATAAGGGTCCTAAATTTACTATGATAGAAAAAGATGTTTTCCCAAAATTAGCTAAACAGGGAAAGTTAAATGCCTTGAAATTTCAAGGAAAATGGGCAGATTGCGGGACCTGGGAAAGATATAATAAAGCAATAAAAATATGGAAAATTTAAATACGGAAAATAAAAAAAATAATAATCAAAAAATAGGAATATTAGGCTACGGAGAAGTGGGAAAAGCTGTTGCTAAATTTTATAAAAAACCAAAAATCAAAGATCTTAACCGCAACGATGGCTTGAAAGGAATTGATATCTTAAATGTTTGTATTCCTTGGAATAGTAATTTCTTAAATATAATCAAAAGAGAAGCTCTTGAAGATGGAGTCAAGCTAGTTATAATCCATTCAACAATAAAGCCGGGAACGACTAAGAAATTAGATCAGTTGCTGTCTAAAAAATTAATCAATGTTGTTCATAGCCCTATAAGGGGAGTGCATCCCTTTCTTCACAAGGGAATAAAAACTTTTATTAAATACATTGGTGCTGAAAATAAAAGAAGCGGGGATTTAGCTCAGAAACATTTAGAAAGTTTAGGCATAAAAACAAAGATATTTATTCCCTCTATTAATACAGAATTAGGGAAAATTCTTGACACTTCTTATTATGGAGTTTGTATTGCTTGGCACGGAGAAATGAAAAAAATATGCGATAAATACGGAGCCAATTTTGAAAAAGCAGTTGTTGATTTCAATAAAAGCTACAATACTGGCTACAAAATATTAGGAAAGAGCAATGTTGTCAGGCCTGTTTTGTATCCGCCTGATAATTTTATTGGTGGTCATTGTGTCATCTCCAATGCTAAAATTCTTGAAGAAGATTTTGAAAGTTCAGCGATAAAATTAATTTTAGAGTATAAGCCTAAAAATAAATAAAATGAAGATTTTAGGCGTAGTCGGCGCGAGACCCAATTTCATAAAAATTTCTCCTTTGGCTGAAGAAATTAAAAAACACTCCCAAGTGGAATTAATTTTAGTCCATACAGGTCAGCATTACAATGTTGAAATGTCGAAGTTGTTCTTTAAAGAGTTGAATATTCCTGATCCTGATTATAATTTAGAGATAGGTTCTGGTTCTCATGCTTTTCAAACTGGAAAAGCCATGGTTAAGTTGGAAAAGATTCTTTTAAAGGAAAAACCAGATTTGGTATTAGTGGTCGGTGATGCCAATGCCTGCCTAATAGGCGCTTTGACCGCATCTAAAATACATATTCCAGTAGTTCACGTTGAAGCAGGATTAAGAAGTTTTGATATGAGCATGCCTGAAGAGATAAATCGTCGTTTAACAGATCATATTTCAGATTATCTATTCACGACTGAAAAAAGCGGAAATATGAATCTTCTTAATGAAGGAATCAGTAAAGATAAGATTTATTTTGTGGGCAATATAATGATTGATACTTTAAAAAAATCAAAATCCAAAATAAATAATTTAAACTTTTTAAAAACTTTAAATCTTGAGAAGAAAAAATATGCGGTTTTAACTTTGCATCGTTCAGAAAATGTTGACAATAAAGAAATTTTTAAAGAAATTTTGTCAGCTTTGGAAAAAATTCAAAAAAAAACAAAAATCATCTGGCCTATTCATCCTCGAACTAGAAAGCAAATTGAAAAATTTAGGTTGAGTCGTCAGGTTAAAAACATGAAAAATCTTTTTTTAATTAATCCCTTGGGATATTTAGAAATGCTTTCTCTGAACAATCACAGTATTTTTGTTTTAACTGACAGTGGAGGTATTCAAGAAGAAACAACTTTTTTAAAAATCCCTTGCTTGACTATAAGAAAAAATACTGAACGTCCTGTTACGGTTAAAGATGGTACTAACAAGATTATAGGATTGAAAAGCAAGGATATTATAAACGAAACTAATAAAATTTTGAGCGGGAGATTTAAAAAGGGTAAAGTTCCTCAATTATGGGATGGACGAACTTCTGAAAGAATTTTGAAAATTTTATTAAGTTTAAAAAAATAATGAAACAAGTTCTCTTATCTAATAAGCAAATTTTAGTTGAAGATATACCTATTCCTACCCCCAAAAAAAGGGAAGTTTTGGTCAAAACAGCTTTTTCTTTAATCAGTACAGGCACAGAACTTTCCGGAAAAAAGAAGTCAGAGGGTTCGCTGGCTAAAAAAATCATTTCAGATCCGGAAAAATTAAGAAAAGCCATTGATATTATTAAAAAGCAGGGTTTAAATAGAGCTCTGGAAGTAGCTGAAAGTCGCAAAGAAACGAAGGGTTTTTTAGGATATTCATTAGCAGGAGTAGTAGTAGGAACGGGAGACAGTGTGAAAGAATTCAAAATCGATGATCGGGTTGCTTGCAGCGGAGCCGGCAAAGCCAACCATGCCAAGTTTGTCTGCGTGCCGGAAAATTTAGTAGTAAAAATACCGGAAAATCTTGATTTCCAAAGCGCCAGTTCTGTCGCTTTAGGTTCAATCGCTCTTCAAGGATTAAGAAGGGCTGATGTTAGAATAGGAGAAAATGTGGCTGTAATAGGTTTAGGATTATTAGGGCAGATTCTTATTCAGTTATTAAAAGTAAATGGAGCTAGAGTGATTGGTTTTGATATAAATGATGAAAAAATAAATTTAGCTAAAGATTTAGGAATAAATCAGGCTTATAGTTCCTTAAAAAATAATATTTTAGAGAAAGCTTTAAAATTCAGCCAGGAAAGGGGAGTAGATTCTACTATTATTACTGCTTCTTCTCCGGGCAATAATGGAATTATTCAACAAGCTATGGAAATAACCAGAAAAAAAGGAAAAGTAGTTGTAGTGGGAGAAATCGGATTAGGCCCTCAAAGGTCTCCTTTCTATGAGAAAGAAATCGACTATCTTATTTCCTGTTCTTACGGTCCAGGAAGATATGACTCTACATATGAAGAAAAGGGCATTGATTATCCTTTTTCCTATGTTCGCTGGACAGAAAAAAGAAATATGGAGGAATATATAAAATTATTGGCTGAAAAAAAGATAAATTTCCAAAAACTTGTTTCCCAATCTTTCTTTGTTGAAGAAGCATCCAGAGCATACCAGTTTTTAGAAGAAGAAAAACCAATTAAGCCAGCAGTTTTATTAGATTATCATTTTAATGAAGATAAACAAATTATTAAGAAAGTGGAAACAGCTCCTTTCCGTACTAAAAAAAATGTTATCAGAGTAGGCGTTATTGGCGCAGGCGGTTTTGCCAAACTAATGCATCTTCCTAATTTGAGCAAACTGCCAGAATTATATTCTATTTTTGCAATTTGTGATTTGGATGGAGTTAATGCCAAGAATACGGCTGATAAATTCAAAGCAAATTATTGCACTACTGATTACAAAGATATTTTGAATGATCAAGATATTGATATGGCAATTATAGCATTACCTCATAATTTGCATGCCAAAGTGGCTATGGAAGCAGCCAGAAGCAAAAAGGCAGTATTCTGCGAAAAACCTGTGGCTTTGAATAAAGACGAACTTAAAGAATTGGAAAACGTTTTAATAGAAACAAAGGTTCCTTATTTAGTAGGATTTAACCGTCGTTTTTCGCCATTTGCCAAGAAAATAAAAGAAGTAATAGAAAACAGAGAAAATCCACTTATTGTTCAGTATCAAATGAATTCAGGATTTATTCCTAAAGGTCATTGGGTCCAGACTGAAGCTGGCGGCGGAAGAAATATTGGTGAGGCCTGTCATATTTATGACTTATTTACTTATTTTACAGAAAGCCAGATTGATAAAGTAAATGCTTATTCAATAAACCCCAAAAGAGAAAAATATTCAAAAAACGATAATTTTACAGTTAATTTAAAATTTAAAGACGGTTCTGTCTGTAACTTAATTTATACAGCTATTGGATCAGAAGATTATTCTAAGGAGCAAATGAAAATTTATTTTGACGGAAAAATCATTTTTCTTAATGATTATTCAGAAATGGAAGTTTTTGGATTGAAAAAGGAGAAATCAAGAATAAAGCAAGACAAGGGCCATTTTAATGAAATTAAGGAATTTGCCCAAAAGATAAAAGAGGGAAATGGTTTTCCTATACCACTTTGGCAAATGATACAGGCAACCGAAATAAGCTTTGAAGTGGAAAAACAAATTAAGGAATGATTTTAAAATAGAAATGAAAAAGATAATCAGGTACTTTTATTTAACTAGAATTAGGATTCAAACTTTATTTTGGATGTTATTTCAGGTCATAAAGCCACGTTCGGAACCTCTTTTTATTTGCTTAACTATTGATTGCGAAAGCAAATTCAGAAATAAAATTGAAATTGAAAAAAGATATTATCACATTAATTTCTATCAAAGTTGTTTAGAATTAAATGAACTTCTAGAACAATATGGCTGGCGAGCTACTTTTTTTATTAATTACCCAGAGATAAAGATTTTCCAGAATGAAAAAGATAGCCCCTCTTATCTTATTAAAATTTTAGTGGAGGGCGGACAAGATATTGAACTCCATCTCCATCCCGCTTTAATTAATCCAGAAAAAAATCCAGATCTTTCTTACTACTCAAAACAACAAATTAGAAAAATGATCAGAGAAGGGAAAGAACTTTTGGCCAGTCTTACCAATAAAGAAATCATAGCTTTTCGAGCTGGGGGCTATTCAGTAGGTAGGGCGGAAAAGATAATCAACATACTTGAAGAAGAAGGATTTATAGTGGATTCAAGCGTAATGCCAGGCGCAAATAATCTTCATCAAGCAAAATTTGATTTTAGTAAAGCCCCTTATCTAAACTGGTATCATCCCGATTATAATGATTTTAGCACCCCTGGGAATGCTAAAATCATTGAGTTACCTATTACTACTATTATAAAAACAAATAATAATTTCAATTCTTCTTTTTTCAGGTTTGATGCAAAAAATGTAAAAATCATTAAAAATTTTATTAAATATACATATTTTAACAATCATTTTAGAATATTAACTTTTATTTGGCACAGTAAAGAAATTTTTGATGAGAGTGGTCATCCTACAGAATATTATCATAATATTAAAAAGACAATTTCCTTACTCAAAAATTTAATTGATTCTGGTAAAAAAATAGAGGTGGGATCAATAAGGGATTTTATTGGTCAGCATTTATCAATCACACAAACTAGAAATAATCATACAGAATTATGATTAATACTCACAAATTAATAAATGGTTTTGCTAATTTAGCTAAAACCAAAACGGCGAAACAAACTGGAATTCTCTACGGCTCTCAAATTTTGGCTATGGCTTTTGGATTTATAGTTATTCCTATTTTGACCAGAATCCTGGGACCAGAAAAATATGGGATATTAGTATTCATTTTAACTGTTATAAGTTTTATGGCTCTATTTTTTGAATTTGGTTTTTTTTCTACTGGAGCAAGATTATTAGCGGTATCTAAAGACAAAAGAAAAGATCAAGATTTAATTGGTGCTTTAACTATTATTACAATTGTAATTTCATTAAGTTTTTTTCTCGTTCTTTATGTTTTTAGTTTCTTTATAGATTCTATTTTTCATACCTCTACTGGAAATATTCTAAGACTTATTTCAATTTTAGCTGCTATTCTTCCTTTCCAATATATGTTTCAGCAAATCTGCCAGGGAGCAAACGAGATTAAAAAGATGGCAGCAGCTAATATTATACCAAAATTATGGTATCTATTTGGTCTTTTAGCAGTAATTAGTTTTTTCAAATTAGACATTTTCCTTGTTTTAGTATTAGATCTTACTGGTATTATTTTTACTGTATGTTTAGTTATATATAGTTTGAAACCAAAATTTAATAATCTTAGAGAAAATTTTAGATTGATATGGAAAGAAACAAAGGAATATGGAATTCATGTTTATTCTGGAAGGATAGTCGATGTCTCTACTTACCAGTTAGACAAGATATTCATTTCTTATTTTGTAAATACTCTCTGGGTGGGTTTTTATAACTTGGCAGTGATTTTGACAACTCCGATGGTTTTATTATCTCAAGCATTTTCAATGAGTTTGTTTAAAGGATTTGCTGATAGGAATAGAATCCCTCGAAAAGTTATTTTTTTTAATTTTCTATGGTTAATTACTTGTGTTATTGGGTTGATATCATTGAGTAGATTTATCATTGTTATTCTATTTTCCAATGAGTACTTATTAGCAGTTCCATTAATTTTACCCCTTGCTTTAGCAGGTTTCTTCCAGGGAATGTATCAGCCCTACAATATGTTCTTAAAAGCCCATAGAAAGGGAGAGTGGTTGAAAAAGATGTCATTTGTGATGGGTGGGGTTAATTTTCTTGGTAATATTATACTGATTCCATTATGGGGAGCAATAGGTGCAGCAATTGCTAGTATAATGGGCACATTCATTTACTTCTTATTATGTATTTTTTATTATCAAAAATACAAAATAGCACAATAGATTTATTTATGAAAGCAAAATGGGGTAAAAAAGAGTATTTTGAGGAACTATTTTTCAACTCATCTATAGATGATCCTTGGAGACATAATTGGCGTATATCGCAGCAAGATAGATACTGTCAATATCTAAAATTATTAAATAGATTTAAGAAAAAAAACTTAAGGATTTTAGATATAGGTTGTGCATTAGGAGATTTTACAGTTCAATTAAAAGAACTACTTCAGCTAAGAGAAATTTATGCTATTGACATTTCAGAAGAAGCTATCAGAAGAGCTGATCTTAAATATAGAAATAGCGGAATTAAATTTAGAGTGGGAGCCCTGCCAAATTTAGAAGAGTTCAAAAATGATTCTTTTAATATAGTATTAGTTTTAGAAGTTCTTTATTATCTGGAAAAAGAAGATAGGATTAAGGCTCTGAAAGAGATAAAGAGAATATTAAAAGAAGATGGTTTTCTATTAATATCAGTGAACATAAATAAACCTCCTTATTTTAAGATAGATGAATTTTATAATCTTATAGATGATTTTTTTCTAATTAAGAAAGTTGAATATCGTTATGCTAAAATTTATTCTTTTTTTGAAAGAAAACTACTTATTTTAGATAGGAGTGTTTTCAAAAAGCTTGTTCGTTACCTTCTGTCATTAAAAGTTTTAGTTAGTGTTTGTCAATCTTTAACGAACTTTACTATGGCAGAAAGAGGAATTACCGGAATGATCATTTTGGCACAAAATAAGAGATGAGCATTAGTTTCCCAAGCAAGACATTAAGAATAAGAAAAATATGAAAATTCTTTATGCACGAACACAATTTTGGTTTAATTTAAAAAGTGGAGGTTCAGTCGGCCATACTATTGGAGTTCTCAGTGGTTTTAAACAGAATGATTGTCAATTAAAAGTCGTAAGTAATGAGAAATTCTTAGGGATAAATAGTTTTGATTATTCCATTATTGAGCCTAAAATAAAAAAACCAGCTTTTTTAGGAGAACTTTTTTATAATTTTTACGCCGGAAAAAAATTTAAAAAAGAAATCCTAAAGTTTAAACCAGATTTTATATATCATAGATATACAAATTATACTTTTTTTGTAGCTAAAATAGCTAAAAAAATAAACATACCCTTAGTTCTTGAATTTAACAGTTTTGGAACCTGGCAGTTTACCTACTGGGGAAACAAAAGGAGTTTTTGGAAAATATTTTTTAAAAAATATCTCCTGTATCCCATTATTGAAAGGATAGAAGATTATAACTTGGATAATGCTGATTTGATTGTAGTTGTCTCTAAACCATTAAAAGAAGATTTGTTAAAGTTGGGCATTCCAGAAGAAAAAATATTAGTTAATCCCAATGGAGTTGATTTGGAGAAATTCAATCCCAAAATAAATAAAAGCAATAAAACGAAAGTTTTAAAAAATAAATTAATAATAAGCCGGGATAAAATAATAATCGGTTTTTCCGGAACGTTCGGTTCTTGGCACGGTGTGCTGCAATTAGCAGAAGCAATAGATGAAATTAATAGAAAGAAATCTGTATTCAGCAATGATATAGTTTTTTTGTTAATAGGAGACGGCCCCTTAAAAAAGGAAGTAGAAAGAAAAATAGGGCATTATGCCAATGTTATATTTACGGGAGAAATTCCTTATTCAGAAATCCAATATTATTTAGCTGTCTGCGATATTTTAGTGTCGCCCCATTGTTTCCAGGCAGATAAAAAGAATTTTTTCGGTTCTCCAACAAAGATTTTTGAATATATGGCTATGAATAAAGCTATTATCGCCAGCAATTTAGGCCAGATTGGCGAGGTTTTAAGCAAGAAAACAGCAATTTTGGTTCAGCCAGAAAATATAAAAGAGCTGGTTCGGGCCATATTGGAGTTGAGCAGAAATAAACAATTAAGAAACAGATTAAGCATAAATGCCAGAAAAGAAGTAATTCAGAAATACACCTGGAAGGAGAATACTCGGAAAATATTAGGAATTTTGAATTCAAAAAAATTCATCAACAGAGAAGAAATAATAAATATTCTCAAGAAAAGTTTTCCCAAAAAGTCAAAAGAAATTACGCAAGAGGGAAAAGATTTTTTAAGACACAATTTTGATTTATTAGGTTCGGGAAAGATAAATTTGGGACCGAAAATTAACTGGCATTGCGACTTTAAATCTAATTATTGCTGGAATTCTAAGATTCCTTCTTGCAAGATTAAATATGGTGATAAAGAAGGAGTGGACGTGAAAGTCCCCTGGGAATTATCAAGATTTCAGCATTTAATTGCCTTAGGGCAGGCTTACTGGTTAACAAAAGACGAAAGATATACAAAAGAATTTGTCAGACAAATAAAAGACTGGACTAAAGAAAATCCCGTAGGATATGGAGTTAATTGGAAATGCACTATGGATGTGGCCATACGCGCCTGTAACTGGATTAAAGGATTTTATTTTTTTCAGAATTCAAAAAAAATTAGCAGCGAATTCATAAATGAATTTTCTAATAATTTATTTTCTCATGGAAAATATATTGAAAAAAATTTAGAAAAAAGCTGGAAAAGTTTTTCTTCAAATCATTATCTCTCTGACGTTGTAGGACTAGTTTATTTGGGAGTGTTCTTTAAAAATACTAAGAAAGGTCAAAAATGGTTGAATTTTGGAATTAAGGAACTTAAAAAAGAGATGAAAAAACAAGTTTATTCAGATGGCTGTGATTTTGAAGCTTCCACTTATTATCATCGTTTAGTATTAGAGTTATTTTTTTTCAGTACCTTGCTGGTGGCTGTGAATAATGAAAATTCAGAAAAGATTTTTGGCAGAGAATATACGGAAAGATTATATAAAATGTTTGAGGCGCTTCTATATCTTCTAAAGCCGAACGGAAAAATGCCCCAAATCGGAGACAATGACAATGGAAGACTACATATTTTTGGGGGACGGGAGATCTCTGACATGAGATACCTTTTGACGATGGGGGCGATTTTTTTCCAAGATCCGAGGTTTAAAATAAAAGAATTCGGTTTTAATCAAGAAGCTTTGTGGGTTTTTGGAAGGAAAGGGTATGATGCCTGGAAAAAATTAAAAGAGACAACTCTTAAAGACATTAAAAGCAAGGCATTTCCTGATAGTGGTTGGTATGTAATGAGGAAAAACAAAAATTATTGTCTGGTTTCCTGCGGTCCTAATGGTCAAGAAGGGAGAGGAGGGCATTGCCATAATGACAAACTTTCTTTTGAGCTAATGATAAACAATAAAGATGTGATTGTTGATCCTGGGACCTATGTTTATACAGCTTATTCCGAATGGAGGAATAAATTTCGTTCTACTGCTTTCCACAATACAATAGTCATAGATAATCAAGAACAGAATAGGCTTGTTGGAAACGAATTGTTCCTCCTTAAAAACGATGCCCGAACTAAAATACTGGAATGGAAAACGAACCAGAAATATGATAATTTAAATGTTGAGCATATTGGGTATGCAAGATTCAAGGATCCGGTGGTTCATCGCCGAAAATTAATTTTTAACAAAGATAGTGGTTCTTTAATTATCAAAGATACTTTAGCTGCAAAAAAGAGACATATTGCGAAAATAAATTTTAATCTTAGCCCCTACTTAAAGAAAAAAGAAATTATAATTGAGAATAATAAGATACAACTAAGGCAAAGTCCCGGCTATTATTCTTCTTTTTATGGGAAAAAGATAATTACAAAAAGAACGGAAGGGGATTTAGAAATAAAAAATAAAACTCATTTTGAAACAAAAATCAAAAGAGTTTAAAAATTATGAGAGAAGTAAACAGTTGCCCTTGCTGCGGAAAATTAAATATAAGAACAAAGAAAAAGTTCCAGTTTGCTCATCCGGGCAATGATATACAGAACAATCTTAAAAATATTTCTTATGTGAGGCTTTGGATATTATTTGATAAGATACTAAAAATCAAGAACCCCATTGAGTTTAAAATAATGATTTGTGAAGATTGCGGCTTTGTTTTTTTGAATCCGAGATTAAACGAGGAAGAGATAAAAACCAAATATGAAGTTACCAACGAGTTAGGAGATGTAAAATTAAGATACTCTCTTAATCCGCCTCAAAATTTAGAAAAGCGGGCTTTGAGAATATATAAATTAATAAAACAGCATTTTCCTGGAAATTTAGAAAATAAAAAGGTTTTAGATTACGGAGGTTCCTGGGGATATAATCTGTATCCTTTTTTAGAAAATAACAAAGCTTATATTTTAGATTATGAGAAATGGGAAAAATACAAGGAGGGAATAAATTATGTCGGTCATGATTTTAGTAGTTTAGAAAATAATGATTTTTTTGATGTAATATTGATTCTGCATACTTTAGAACACGTAATCCATCCTTTTGCTTTTTTAAAAGAAGCAATTAATCATCTTTCTCCGAAAGGATTAATCTATGTTGAAGTGCCATTAGGTGTTTTTTACGAATACAGGAATTTGAAGGATCCAATAACTCATTTGAACTTCTTTTCTGAAGAATCGCTGGCAAAAATTTTCCAATCATTAGGATTAAAAATTATTCATATTTCAACAAGAAACCAATGGATAACTGTTTCTAAAGATCTATGTATAAATATAATTGGCATTAAAGATGATCATATCCAGAGCGATGAAAAAATTAAATTCCATTCCACTTTTTTCCAGACATATAATTATTTTTATTTATTTCCTTTAATTTTAAATAAATTATGCTCTCGATTTTAATTTTATTATTTGGTTTGTTTGCTTTCGTGGCTTCTTTTTTATTATATAGAAAATTAGCCGGTAGAATATTCTATCCTTCTCTTACTTCTTTTTTTTATTTTTACTATCTAATTTTCGCTTTCGTTGGAAGTTTTCTTTTTGCCATTAAAGTTTACTTGCCTTATTTAGAAAATAAGTTTTCTGTTGATGAGGAGATTCTTTTAAAGCAATTCTTCTTAGTTGGAGGAGGATTTATAATTATTGGTCTCGTTATGTCTATAGTACAGAATATTCTTAAGTTTTCCCCCAAAAAAGATACAGAATATTTCCTAGAAAAACCAATAGAGAAGATTGTTTCTTCAGAAGAGAGTTTCTTTTTGCCTTTTTTGTGTATTAATTTGTTTTTAGGATTAATGCTTGTTGGGCTTATTCTATTACAAATAAGAGGACAGGACTTTTCCTTTCCTATTTTTTCGGCTTTTAAATCCCAAGTAGAATATGTGAAAGGGAGAATAATTACAATTGATGTTTTGGAAAATATACATTGGCTAATATTTGGGACTATGCTTTTAAAATTCAGTACCTACATTTCTTTTATTTATGCCTATCTTAAAAAAACCTGGAAATGGAAAATTCTATTTATTTCACTTTTTATTTTAACTTTATTTATTGTGTCAATTCCGGGAACTAAAGCTAGAATTATAATTTTCTTTATGGAGTTGATTTTAATTAAATTTTTCTTAGATTATCAAAAATGGGCATCGTTGAAAAAGAGTATTAAAAAGCTGTATTTCAGATATATTTTAATCGGATTAGTTATTATTATTCCCGTAATCTTCATTTTATTTGGAGTCTTCACTGAGGAGCCTTCTTTTGTGATAAAAGTAATTTCAGAAAGAATTTTTTTAAATCAGATAGGAGGGCTTTACCATATTCTAAATTTGTATCCTGAAAATTTGGATTTTCTTTATGGTAAGGGTTTTGTTAATCCAGGAGGAATTTTACCTTTCAAACCTGTTTTTGTTGGCGAGCAAATGGCGAGATATTTAGTTCCTGAATCGGTGGAAGCCAAAACGTTTTTAGGTATGAATACAATATTTTTTGGAGATGCTTACGCGAACTTTGGCTGGCTGGGAGCGATATTATCCTTGATTATAGCAGCTATAGTAATTCAAACCATGAATATTTTATTCATAAAGTATTTTAAAAAAAATGCCATTACTTTATCACTTTATATTATCTTAATGGTCGGATGGGCACGTGCAGTGTTCACTGATTTAAATATTCTTTTAATGTGGGGAGCGGTGGATTATTATTTATTGTTTATCATGGCATTTATTATGTATTATTTTTCTAAGAATCTTAAATATTTTTATCTAAAAAACAAAAACCATGAATAAGATTTTAATGGCCGAAAATTCTATAATCACAGGAAATGTTTCCCGAGTAGGGGGTCATCAATACTCAAGATTGTTCAGTCAAAAAGGAATAGATACTTTTTATTTAAGTCCGCCCGTCTCTTTGTTTCATCTTTTTAATTTCCAAAACAAAAAACACACATTGAACAGATTTAAAGTATGGGCTAAGGGGGGGATAAAAATAAACAATTATTTGGAAGAATATGTTCCTTTTTCTTTTTTCCCCCTTAAAAACCTTCCTTTAATGAAAAACCAATTTTTTATTGACAATACCCTTAACTACACTTTGCCGGATATTAAGAATATACTTAGAAAAAAAGGATTTTTAAATGTTGATATATTATTGATAAGCGAATTATATCTTTATCAATTAGCAGAGTTTGTGAACTATAAATTGTTAATTTATCGCAAAACTGATGATTATCAGTATTTTAAAGGTTATCCCAAATCATTATTAAAGAAAGAAAAGGAATTAATAAATAAAGCAGATATTGTTTTTGTTACAGCCAAAAAAATAAAAAAAGATTTAGAGCTATCTTATAATAAAAAAATCCATTATTTGCCTAATGGCGTAGAATCTGCTCGCTTTACTTCCCAAAATATTTCTTTTCCTGATGAGTTTAAAAATATACCCAAGCCCAGAATAATTTATATTGGGACCATAAGCAGTTGGTTTGATAAAGATTTAATTAAATTTTGCGCCTTTCAAAATCCAAAATTAAATTTTATAGTAATAGGGCCTTCCAGTATAAATATGTCTGACCTTAAATCATATAAAAACATTTATATCCTGGGGGGGATTCCTTATGATGAAGTGCCTTCATATCTAATAAACTCTGATGTTGGCATAATACCCTTTAGAATAGACAACCTAAGCAGATCGATTAACCCGGTAAAGTTATACGAATATCTTGCAGCCGGATTGCCAGTAGTGAGTTCTTTTTTCGAAGATCTAAAAGAACTCCAAGATGTTATCTTTATGGCACAGGATAAAAAAGAATTTAGCCATTTTCTGGCTGAAGCTTTAAGGAAAAAAGACAAGGAGAGATATAAAAAGCTTGCCCAAGAAAATACCTGGGAGAAAAGATTTGAAAAAATGTTAAAAATTATAAATATTGTTTTAAATAAGAAGTATGCCAATTCTGAAAATCATTAAAATAATTAAAACTTATGAAAACTGGTCTTTGTTTTTTTTAGATCGGGCGGGTCTCCTAAAAAAATTAAAGGGGAGGGAAACAATTTTTAAATTGAGAAATGGAATAATATTAAAAGCCAGATTAGGCAGACGCGGTGATAGCAGCATTATCAATGAAATGTGGATAGTGAAACCTTATTTCAGGCATTTTGGAGATATAAACGATAATTCAACGGTGATAGATATTGGAGCTCATATAGGGACTTTTTCCATTTTTGCAGCTAAGCAAGCAAAAAATGTATTAGTTTACAGTTACGAACCCTGTCCAGAGAATTTCTCTCTTCTAAAAGAGAATATTAATTTAAACCATCTTGGTAAAAATATTAAACCCTTTAATTTGGGTGTCTGGGAGAGAGCGGGGGATAACAAATTATTTTTAGATGATAATTATATGCAGCTTGCTACGATGTGCAATTCAAAAAAAGGGGGAGAAAAAAGAACTATTAGCATTAAATGCACAACCTTGAAAAATATATTTGAGGATAATAGAATTAATAAATGTCACTTTCTAAAAATTGATTGTGAAGGTTCAGAATACGAGATATTAATGAATGCGACTCCAGAATGTCTTGGAAAAATAGAAACAGTCAGCGCGGAATTGCATTTCAAAAATAAGAACGAAGGATTGAAAAATTATCTTGAGAAAAATAATTTTAAAGTAATTATTGATGAAATTGATAAAGGATACATATTATATGCTAAAAATAAGTCTAAAACCTAAAAATGATTAATTCTGATATTAGATTCTCCAAACAATTTTGGCAAAAGTATATCGGGCAATTAGAGAAGCTAAGAATCGATTATAGTAATGCAGCTGTAAGGGCTTGTAATGCAGGCTATGATCGTCCTGGTCACTTGAAATCACCAATAACTTCATTTTATTATGTCCAATTCGCAGGATTTGTAGACTTGTTTTTACAACAGAAAAGAGACGGCCTTATTGTTGATTGGGGAGGGCAATTCGGCCAAATGACTGCCTATCTTGATGAATTAGGTTATGAAGCAGAAAACTATGTAATAGATACTGTTGAGGAATATAAATATTTTTCGCATCTTGTTCCTAGATTGAAAATTGGAAAAAGTCCAGTATTTATCCCATATCGTGATAAAAGTGCATTAGTTTTGATATCCTGCGGGGTTTTAGAGCATGTTAAAGAAAGTGGTTCAACCGAAAAAGAATCACTAAAAGAGATATATAGAATTTTAAAACCAGGGGGATTCTTTTTTATTTTTCTCTTGCCCAATAAGTATTCAATGCTCGAATTTTTATATAATATTTTGCATATTATTTTTGGTCGTTGGCATCATCTTTATAAATATAGTAAAAAAGAAATTATCTCCCTTCTAGAGTCGACAGGTTTTGAGATAATATTTTACGATAGAGAAGAATTTCTTCCTAAGGTTAACTTTCGTTTATCCAGAATAGGGGGGAAGATTTTATCACCAAGGATATTATTTAAATTAGATTGGTTTGTTTCCCACTTGCCGATTCTTAATATTTTTGCCCAGCATCATATTATAGTTGTTCGTAAATCAAAATAAATAAATTTTATGAAAATAGGAATTGATGCCAGCCTTTTGGTAAGAAAAGAAATTGGCGGGACAGGGCGCTTCTTAACGAATCTTTTGAAACACATTCTTGAATTAGACAAAACTAATCAGTATTTTTTATTTGCTCCCTGCAGATTGGAAAATTATACAGCTAAAGGATTTAGTGTAATAACGACAAAGGAAAATAAAATTATTCCTTCCCAATATTATTTCCCTTTTTGGCTGAATTTTGTTCTGCCCAAGGAATTAAAAAAGAATAAAATTGATGTTTTTTTCCAAATTAATCTTTTCCTTCCTCTCTTTTGTAATTACAAAGAGATTAAATTTATTACCACTATTCACGACGCCATTCCTAAGATAAACCCTCATTATAGAGATTTTCTTTACCGCATTTATTCAAATATCTTTTTGCCCTTTTCTATCAGAAAAAGCCAAGCCATAATTACTGTTTCCAATAATTCCAAAAAAGATTTGATTAATTTTTATAATATTCCGCAAAATAAGATTCGGGTGATTTACGAGGCAGCTGATGAGCGCTTCAAGCCAAAGAAGCTAAGTCAAGAAGAGAAAAGAAAGATATTTTCTAAATATAATCTGTCAGGTGATTTTATTCTTTATGTTGGAGCCATTGACAACAGAAAAAATATTACGGGCATCTTAAAGATTGGAGACTTAATTAGGAATTCAGGGAAAAATATCAAAATAGTTTTAGTCGGAAAATTAGGTTTTAATTCCAAAAAGATCATGAAAGAGGTAAAAAAAAGAAATTATGTGATTCATTTAGATAATGTCGGAGACGAGGACCTACCATGTTTTTATAATTTAGCTAAAGCATTGCTTTTTCCTTCTTTTTATGAAGGATTCGGACTGCCTTCTTTGGAAGCAATGCAATCCGGGCTTCCCATTTTAGCCTCAAATACTTCTTCTCTGGGAGAAATAGTGAACGAAGGCGGAATAACTCATCATCCAGAAGATCATGAATCCTTTGCCAGAGATATAATCAAATTGTTGGATGATGATGCTTTTTTTC
Source organism: uncultured Candidatus Saccharibacteria bacterium (assembly GCA_964615205.1). Taxonomy (GTDB): domain Bacteria; phylum Patescibacteriota; class Minisyncoccia; order Minisyncoccales; family JAGMDC01; genus CAZTQA01. Next base: position 32,931 of record CAZTQA010000002.1, on the reverse strand, counting down.
AGGAGATGAGAGATAAAGCCATATTGCGGGCAGCTGAGTTTAATTGGGCTGAATCAACTAATAAATTAATAGATATATTTAATAAAATATGAAAAAAAGAATATTAATGATTTCCTTTAGGTGTCCTTGGCCAGAGCATAAGGGAGGGTATATTCTAAGAGTCTTGAACTTAGCTAAGATTTTAAATGAAAGATATACTATTGACCTTTTGACCTTAATAAAGGAAGATAAAGAAAGGCGAAGCTTGAATGATTTAAAAAAAATCTTTAATAAAGTATTTTTTGTTAAACATAGTTTGAAAGACGAATTTTTCGGCGCTTTTAAATTTTTTTTGTTCTCAAAACCCCTCCAGGCCGGCTATTATTATTCTCCAAAAGCTTATCAATGGCTTAAAAATAATTATCAAAATTATCATCTTTTGTATTTCAATACTATAAGAACTGTAGAGTATGCCAGAGAGTTAAAGATACCCAAGGTGTTAGATATAATTGATGCTATCTCTTTAAATTATAAATTGTCTGAAGAGTGGCAGGACTTTTTGTGGAAAATAATTTATAAAATTGAAATTCCCAGAACTTTTGAATACGAAATCAACATTTTTAAAGAAAATATGTTTGACAAATTATTTATTTCATCTGGCTTTGACAAAAAATATTTAGAAGAAAATGTTAGCCATTCCTTAGAAGATTTGATAGTTTTGCCAAACGGTGTCAAAGACAGTCTTTTGTATGAGAAAAAGCAGGGTCCAGAAAATAATTTTATTTCTTTTTTTGGAAAGATGGATTATAAATCAAATGAAGATGCCGTGATTTATTTTAGCCAGAAGGTTTTTCCAGACATAAGAAAAATATTTCCCGAATTAAAATTTTACATCATAGGACTAAACCCCACAAAAAGAATTATAAATTTAAACCAAAAAGGGGGGATAAAAGTAACTGGATTTTTAGAAAATCCTTATTTATTATTGAGAAAATCCAAGCTAGTAGTAGCTCCTCTTCGGTTTGGAGCTGGTATCCAGAACAAAATATTAGAATCAATGGCTTTAGGAAAAACAGTGGTAACAACTGAAATCGGGGCCAGGGGAATATCTGGGGCAAGGAATAAAAAAGAGTTATTAATTACGGATTTTAAAAAACCAAAAGAAATGGCTCGAAGTATAATCGATATTTTAAACAATGAGAAAGAAAAAGACAGAATAGGAGAGAGGGCTAAAGAGTTTATTTTTAAAAATTACACTTGGGACAAAATAGAAACTATTTTATTTTCTCGTATTTTTGATACCATTAAATAAAACGCATGAATTCAAGAAAGAAAAGTGAAAAAAGAATACATAATGAATTTTTCAGCAAGGATACTAGGAAAAAATTGTCTCTTTTTTATTCTATCACAGAAAAGAGTACTTCTTTTTACGATGATTTATTGGTTAATAATTGTTTTAACAAGAAAGTTTTAGACTATGGATGCGGGAAAGGGGATGAGGTCTTTTTTTTAGCAAAATATAGTTCTGAAATATTTGGAATCGATATTTCGGAAGAGGGCATAAAGCAAGCTTTAAAAAAATTAGAAGAGGAACCGGAGAGTATTAAAAGAAAGATTAATTTTTTAGTCATGGACGGAGAAAAAATGACTTTTAAGGACAATTCATTTGATATAGTTTGCGGAACAGGTATTTTACACCATCTTAATCTCGATTCTTCTCTTAAAGAAATAAGAAGAGTTTTGAAACCCACAGGAAAAGCAATTTTCTTTGAACCATTAGGACATAACCCAGTTTTAAATATTTTCAGAAGATTTACTCCCAATTTACGTACACCTGATGAGCATCCTTTATTAATGAGAGATATAAAGAAAGCTTATAATTATTTTAATAAAGTGAATATTCATTTTTTTCATTTTTTTTCTTTGTTGGCAGTGCCGTTCAAAAATACTAAGATTTTTAATCCGCTTTTAAATAATTTAGAAAAAATAGATAAAAATTTTTTTAAATTTTTTCCATTTGTTAAACTAATGGCCTGGATAATAGTGATTGAATTTTCCCAACCAAAATAATTCTATGAGAGAAAAAATATATTTACTAAAATTTGCAATATTAATAGGAGATGTTTTACTTTTTTATCTTGCTTTATTTTCAGCTTTAATGTTAAGGTATACTGATTTTTCTTTTTGGCCCGGATCTCAGACCAAAGTTTTTCTTTTCCATTTTTCTATCATTCATGTATTTTGGTTAATTTTTCTTTTTGCTCTGGATTTTTATGAAATCCCGCCTTTTAAAAAAATATATGAGTTTTTACGCAATTTAGTGATTTTTGTTTTTTTAGCTGGTTCTTTGGGAGTTATTTATTTTTATTTAAAACCTCAAGCTGTGATTGCTCCTAAAACCATTTTGGTTTTAGATGTTTTGATCTTTTCTTTATTCTTGTCTGCTTGGCGTTATTTATTTAATAAGCTATTAAGAACAAAGAATTTTAAAGAAAAAATTATTATTGCGGGTGATAAATTAAGATTAGATTATTCTTTATTAGAAAAAATCAAAGAGAGTAATTATGAAATAGCTGCTTTTTTTGATATTAGTCAAGGCATAGATGAATTAAAGGAAATTATAGAAAATAATAATGTGGATACAATAGTTTTCAGTTTTAATATTTATGAAAGTAAAGAATTATGCCAACAAATTTTTAGTAATCTTCCTTTAGAATTGAATTTTGTCAGTTTTAACAGATTTTATGAAACCATTACTGGAAAGATACCATTGAATACCATTGATGAATTGTGGTTTTTGGAAAATATATCTCAAGCCAAAAGAAGAACCTATGAATTAGCTAAAAGATCATTTGATGTGTTTTTTTCTATTTTTGGCTTGGTTTTAACCGGCATTATTTTTCCTTTCGTTGCTTTAGCTGTAAAAATAGATTCAAAAGGGCCCATTCTTTATTCTCAGAAGAGAGTGGGGTTAAAAGAAAAAGAATTCAATTTTTATAAATTCAGAACCATGATAACTGATGCTGAAGAGCAAGGTCCTCAATGGGCGAGTAAAGACGATCCTCGAATTACAAGAGTGGGAAAGTTTTTAAGGATCACTCATTTAGATGAATTTCCCCAATTCTGGAATATTTTAAAAGGGGAGTTAAGTTTTGTGGGTCCTCGTCCGGAAAGGCCGGAATTTGTGGAAAAACTTAAAAAAGAAATCCCTTATTATGATATCAGGCACTTAATCAAGCCGGGTTTTACAGGCTGGGCTCAAATTAAATATCAGTACGGCGCTTCAGTTAAGGAGGCTGAAGAAAAATTAAGCTTTGACCTTTTCTATATCAAAAACCGTTCTTTCTTTTTTGACTTAGCTATTCTCTTTAAAACTATTCAGCTTGTTTTCAGGTAATTAAATTGACAAATTTTATTAAATCCTTAATATAAAGTTTATGGAGAAAGATGAAATTGATTTGATGGATTACATTAAAGTAATCCTGAAAAGAAAAAAATTAATTTTTGGAATTATTTTTTTGGTAGCTTTGGGAGCTGCGGTTTTGAGTTTTGTATTGCCTAAAGTTTACGGCATCACAACTAGCTTGGAGATAGGAGTGCTAAAGGAACCAGAAGAGGGAAAGGTTGAGTTGATTGAAGATCCTAACCAGGTAGTGGCGAAATTTGAGGGAGATGTTTACGGCATTTTAGTTAAAGAAAAATTAGGAATTTCAGAAAAGGATTATCCTGAAATAGAAGTAAACAATCCAAAGGATACAAATTTAGTTGTTGCAGAAATACGTTCCGATAAAAATGAGCAAGCCAAGAATATTTTAGATGAAATAAATAATATAATTTTGAGCAGGCATCAAGAAAAAATTAAAATAAAAAAAGAATTGCTGCAAAAGGATATAGAATCTGTTAACAAAAAGATAGAGCTCTCCAATGATGATATTATTAGAATAGAAAACAAGATTAAGACCACGGAAAATGATATTGAAACAACCAAAAATAAAATTAAGCCCTTGTTATTAGATATTGAAAGGATAGAAATTAAAATTGAAACTGCGGAAGCAGAAAGAAATAACTTGGAAGATAAGGTTGCGGCATTAGAAGAAACCTTGGTTTACGAGCAGACGCCCGGAACCCAATATGCTTTATTTGATGCCAAGGAAAAATTATTAAATAAAATTCAGGAAATAGAAAATCTTTATTTAAACATTAATTCTACAAAAGGAGAAATTGAAGATTATAATCTTGAGATTAGTTCTCTGGAAAGAGAAATTGAAGATTATAATTCTGAAATAAATTCTTTACAGATAAATATAGAAAATTATAATTCTCAGATTAATGCTTTAAACCAAACAATTGAAGATATCAAACCAACAAAGATTGTTAAGCAGCCAACTGTTTCTGAAAATCCGGTTAGTCCTAGAACTTTATTGAATATAATAGTGGCTGGTATCTTAGGATTGTTTTTGGGAACTTTTTTAGCTTTTTTTAAGGAATTTTGGGAGAAAAATAAAAATTTAGCTTAGAAATAAAAGTTATCCGATATCTTAACCGATACTGAAATTACTGAAAAATTCAGTAATTTTTTATTATAACTCGTTAATCCTTTAATTCGTTAACTTATCAATAGTTTAATGGAAAACAGTCAAAGTTTTCCACTTGACAGGGTCTATCAACATAAGAGATAATATAATAATATTTAAATTTTTATTTACAATTTTAGTGCTGCATAATTTGCCGGAGGAGCAAATTATGGGCACTGATTTTGTTTCAAAACAATATGTCTAAAATAAATAAAATAAAATTTAAGATGAAAAAGGCAGTAGCTGCCTGTGTTGGATTTGCCACTATCTTTATGATGGCAGGCGGTCCGGCTTTAGCCATAGCTGCGCCAACAGTTAGTTCTGTTACAGTGACAGAAAAATATATCAGCGTTGTTTTTGACCAGAACGTTGTAAACACCACAAACAGCGAGAATTCTGATTGGGGAGCCAGTGCCTCTAGTTTGAATAATTTTTCTTTTGAAAGTCCCACCGGCACAAGCGAAATTATATCTCGTTATGCTCCTTACAGTAATTTCACGGATTATTATGTAAGCGGAAGTACTGATGGAGTTTTAAATATTTTCGGTTTGGATTTAACAGCTGGCCAGAGTTATACTTTAGGAATTCAGAACATTGCTTCGGTAGATAATGTAAGTCTAGTTATGGATGGAATACATCCAACGGGAACGGTTGCTAGTTCTTCTGCTCCAGTGATTAATAAAATTGAAAACATTACTTCTGGAGCTGACTGTTATGGATATCCTTGCTCAAAAATCGGAGACGGCAACCAAATTAGGATAACCGGTTCTAATTTTAATACTGAATCATCCGGAGTAATTGTTGATATTGGCGGAGTTCTTCACACAGTGACTCCTTCAAGCGCTGATGCTATTGTGATGACCCTTGGAACCGGAGGCGAAAGCGAAAATCAAACAGCTCCTATTGGCAATAACGAAGTCAAAGTTAAAAATCAGGACGATAAACTTTATTCCAATGTTAAATATTTTGGAATGTATAATGATATTGCGGGCGTGATTATTGGTAAATTAACCAATTCCAGCGCAACTGTCGGCTCTGACCAGAATAATGTGCCAGTAAGAATAGAATATTGGAATACAGAATATGGTTCAACCGAAAGCCACAACAACGGCTATTACGCTGTGGTTGGTTATAATAACGGGAGTTGTGTAAGCGGTTCAGTTGATGTTTTCTTTACAACTCCAGCAGGAGCAAGCGAAGCTGCTCCAACTGAAGCAGGAGGCCAGACAATTGAAGGAGCGACTGTTACTGATGCCGGCACTTCTGCTTTTGCTGCATCCAATATCAGCGGAATAATAACTGATCCCAGCAGTAATGCTATAGAGGGAGCTACGGTTATTGTGCATAATGATTACTGGTCAACGATCCAGAGAGCGATTACAAATTCTAGCGGAGCTTATAAAGTATATGTTCCAATGACCAGCTCCAGTAATTATTACGGCGTAGAAGTTCAACCACCTGAATACAACCCAAATAATTACAGATTTAATGAAGCTTGGTATACAATAGCCCTAGGAGGTTCAACTACCTCGGCGAACCTAAGCTTAACCCAGCTCAATGTTCAGGGAACGGTTAAAACGCCTGCGGGAGATGCTTCTGATTCTAATCCCAGCCCTGATACAGTTGTGCCTAATGCTCATCTTAATATTCATACTACTGACTGGACCGTGAATAAATGGACTGATACAGACACTAGCGGCGTATTCTATTTTGGAGGAGTTACTGCTGGAAGTTATGTTATGGAAGTGGAACCGAACTGGGGAGACAGCACTTTTGGAGGATATTCCAGAGTCAGCTATAGCGTGGTTATTGGATCAAGCAATGTGGATGCTTATAATGCAGAAACAGGAATTACTAATTTGGATAATGACGCGAACGGAATTGCGACAGGCGGAGCTATTCGTTTGGGTGTTCCCAATGTTTTCGGCACTGTTTTAGCCGGAGGAGAGGCGGTGTCAGGCGCCTGGGTAAACCTTAACAAGGACAGCTATTGGAGCGGTACGAACACCGACAGCAACGGAAAATTCAGGTTCAGCGTTTCTCAATCCGGAACCTATCATCTTAATGTAGATTCAAACAGTTCAAGCTATTCTAATTACAGCGCGGATGTGGCTATTTCCGACACTGAAGTAACTAATGGCAAAGATATAGGAAATATTAATTTGTCAGCTCCTAATGTTACGGGCAAGGTTTATGACCCAACCGGCACTACGGGCCAGCAGAATATTAGCATTGACATCTGTCCTTATATGAGTCCGGGAACCTGCTATTGGGGCCAGACAGATTCAAACGGAAATTTTGGCATAGGCACTGTTCCTGATGGCACTTGGCAGATGCAGTTGAATGTTTACAGTTCCGGCGTGTACGCTGCCCCTGCTGCAATTATTTTAGTTGTATCCGGAGGTTCGGTAACAAGCGTAAGCGGCGGAGCTGATGATTTAAATGATATCCGCTTGGCTGATCCGAGCGTAAACGGGCTTGTTGGTGTTGTTTATGGTCCTACTGGCAGTGTTGGCCAGCAGGCAAATTTGGGTATTAGGCAACAAAACAGTATGACAGGCAATGATTCCTGGGCAAACACCAACGAAAGCGGACAGTTTGCTTTTGGCACTGTAAGTGCTGGAACTTATGAGCTTGAAGTAAATCCTAACTGGGGTTCCAGTTATTCCAGAAAGATGTATACTATTACAGTTGATGCTGATGGAAATGTAACATCAGACGATTCCGGGTTTACTGCTGTTTCAACTAGAAATATAATTGTTCGCTTGTCCCAGCCAAATATTACAGGGACTCTTAAAACGCCTGTTTGGGATTCTTCTTATTCTACTTTAGGAATTACCCAAGGAGAATGCGATCAGCCGGTTGCCTGGGGCTGGATTAATATCTATCAAGCAGGCATGTGTACTAACGGCATATGCAAGAATTACGGTGCGAATACTAATGACAGCGGCGTGTTCAGTTTGGGCGGAGTGGAAGCAGGAACATATATAATTGAATACCAAGCCGGCTGGGGTAGTCCTTTTTCCACTGCCAGGGAAGAAATAACCATTTCTTCAGCTGTGGCATCCGGAAGCGAATCTTTAAATCTTAACACTACATCTAGTAAAGCCAACGCTGGAGCTATTCGTCTCGGGCTTCCTCAGTTGAGAGGAACAGTGGTCAAGGCAGACGGTTCTACTCCTGTTTCCAATGTCTGGATAAATGTTTACAGCAGTTCAAACTGGAATATCCAGCCTGCTGGCAGCAATACTAATTCTAACGGAAAGTTTTCAATAGGCGGACTTGATGACGGCACGTATAATATTGAAGTTAATATGCCTTGGGGAGAGGGATTGGTTGCACCCAGCGGACTTTCTGTTGAGATATCTAATGATATTGGCGTTGTTAAAGAAGACGGCGAAAATCTTACCAACAATAAAATCACTCTTCAGGAACCGACCAATACCATTTCCGGACATGTGTATAAAGATACTAACAGCAACGGTGAATATGATAGTGGAACAGATACTGTTGTGACTAATGCCCGGGTTGAAACGCATAAAGATATGGGGGGCGGATTTGTTGAAACCAGAACAAATGCCAGCGGAGCTTATTCTTTAAAAGTGGCTGACGGCTCCTGGTGGGTTGAAGTTAGGCCTGATTGGGGCACAGAGATTGACTGGCTTTTTAGTGAAACTCCAACCAGGATGACATTTTCTGCAGTTGATGATTCTGATGACACCCAGACCAAGAATTTTAAGGTTGCAGCAACTAATTCCACTATTTATGGTTATGTCAAGAAAACAGACGGCACAGCTGTAAGCAACTGCTGGGTTGATATCTGTCAGGACATGGGAATGTGCAATGGCAGGAGCACTGATTCAAACGGCAGATTCTCTATTAAGGTAGCTGCCGGCACTTATAGAGTTTCCGCCTTTCCTTCTGGAGATTTAATGAACACTTTCGGCGCTCCTAATAAAAAAATCGTGACAGTTAACGCTAATAGCTCGGCTGACGCAGGTACATTAACTCTTAAAGCCAAGAACTCTCATATTAAAGGCAAGGTCCAGGATGCTGCCGGAAACGGCATTCAAAATGTGGTAATTAATGTTTATGAGTATGACGGACCGGGCTGGGGAATGGGTTACACAGACACGAGCGGAGATTATGATGTTACGGTGCCGGCCGGAATGTGGGGTCTAATGGCAATGCCTATGTCCAACCAGTATGTTTATCAGGGAGCTCCTCTAAGTGTCACTATTGATGCCAGTGAAACCAGCGAAAACAATGATTTCATTTTAAAAACAGCCAACGCCACCATCAAAGGCAAGGTTCGTCTTAATTCAGCCAGCGGAGACGTGGTGACTGATTTTTGGGGTGGCGTTTGGATAAAAGACACCAGCGTTGATGATTATCTTGATTTTGGAGGACCAATGGATGATATGATGGAAAAATCAGGAATGATGGCTGGAGGAACAGGCGGAACAGGCAGCGTGATGGGTCCTGGAATGATGGACCAGGGAATGGGCTCTGGAATTAACAACGGCGCTTTTCAATTAAAGGTTCCTGCCGGCACCTACGAAATCGGCGTTGGCAGTCCTCCTGGCTCCTCCTACACTCTTTCTGAAACTGCTACTGTAACAGTTCTTTCTGACAGTGATTCCAATAATGCCTTGGGGTATACGGAAGTTAATCTAATTGTTGTTGAAAACGATGCCACTGTTTCCGGACGTTTCTTTTTAGACGCTAACAGCAATGACATTTACGATTCTGGAGAAGAAGTTTCTAATTTAAGGGCTATGGTTAATGCTGATCGGATTGGCGGCGGATGGCAGTCCACTGAATCAAATTCAGACGGCTCCTATTCTTTGAATGTGGCTGCCGGTACCTGGTATGTGGATGCCTTCATTGATCCCTTTATGACTTTTGGCCAGAGTTATTATATGATCGTTTCTCCTGACGAAAAAATAGCTATTGAATCCGGAAGTTCCAATACTCTTAACTTTGAAGTGAAACAATTAAATGCTGTAATTTCAGGGCAGGTTTTAGATGCCACTGGAACTTCCAGCAGCGCAATGTCAGGCGTTTGGGTTTTTGCCGACTATGGTTCAGCAGATATGCTTACAGAATTTAACGGCGTAGGCGGTCCTGGTGTAGGCGATTACACAGACGTCAGCGGAAACTATTCTATAAATGTAAGCGAAGGAACTTATAAAATAGGTGTTGGTCTTCCACCTTGGGATACCAGGGATTTGATTGCTCCTGAATTTTTAACCGTAATTGTGGAAGCTGATGAAATTTCTACAGGCAATGACTTGACCTTTACTGCGGCTGACGCCACTATCGCCGGGACTGTTTTTGTGGATGCTGATGCAGACGGAGCTTATGACAGCGGAGAAGCTCAGGCAAGTTATGTGAGGGCCTGGTCAGATGACGGACGCGGCAATGGAGCTTCGGCAACCAGCGGCTCTTACAGTATTAAGGTGAATAATGGGACAACCTGGCATTTAGTGGCAGTTGCCCAGATCAGCAGCATTCTTTATGAAAGCGAGGTGGTTACTATTGCCGTTGATGAAGAAACAGAAACCCAGAATCTTGAATTAGTTTCCCTTGGCTTGGTTATACCGGAGTCAAAAACGATTTCCTTTGACTCTTCGGAATCAAAGACGCTTACTTTGACTAATGGGCTGACTCTTGAAATGCCTGCCGGAAGCATTGCTACAAGCGGAACAGTAACAGTAAGTGTTACTCCTACTGTTGATGTTAAGCCGGATGCTAAAGAAAAGCCGATAGGCATTACTTACAGCTTCAATGCCAGAAACTCTGACGGACAGGAAATCAGCGATTTGGCAGGCAATGTAACCATTACTATGCCCTATAATGAAGAACTTATTGAAGCAGCGGGTTATTCAGAATACAGCATTACGCCGAAGTATTACAACGAAACAACCGGTACTTGGGAAAATTATGACACTGTGATGAGAGATCCCGAAAATAACTTGTTGATTATTATTACCGATCACTTTTCAGAAGGAGGTCCAGTGGGAGAAGGAGGTGTTCCTACTGCTCCATCTGGATTAAGCGCTAGCTCTGCAAGCACTTCCAGTATTGCTCTTTCCTGGACAGACAACAGTGACGATGAAACAGGATTTAAAGTTTACCGTAATTCAGCTGATTCCAGCTGGGAAAGCGCAGCCCTAATAACTACCACTTCAGCTAATGCTACTTCTGCTACAGATACCGGATTAAGCGCTTCCACTACTTACTATTATAGAGTGAAAGCCACTAATGCTTCTGGTGATTCTTCATGGACTTCTACTGCTTCTGCCACTACTAACTCTGACGGTGGCAGTGGCGCTGGAGCAAGCGGCAGCGCTTTGCCGTTTACTCAAACAACTACAGAAGAAGAGGAAGAATCTGATGAAACAACGGATGAAACAGCAGATGAAACAGACACAGAAGATTTGATTACTTTTGAAAAGCCTATTTCTGAAATGACTATTGAGGAACTGCAAGCCAAGATCGCTGAAATCATCGCTGCTATTCAGGAATTACAAGCAGAATTAGCAGAACTTAATGTTATAGAGGGCTGTTCCATCACCGCTTTTGACCGTCACTTAAGTCAAGGCATGTCCGGCGATGACGTTGAATGTTTACAGATCGTTTTAAACAGCGATTCTGCGACACAAGTAGCAAGCACTGGAGCTGGTTCCCCAGGGAGTGAGACTGATTACTTTGGTCCGTTGACCAAATCAGCAGTTATTAAATTTCAGAACAAATATGCTGATGAAGTATTAGCATACTGGGGTTTAACTTCTGGAACCGGTTATGTTGGTGACACTACTATTGCTAAATTAAACCAATTATTAAGTGTTGAATAAGGTTTAGAAAAGGTCGCAAAAAAGAGCTTTTAGCTAAAAGCAAAAAACCCTGCAAAACAGGGTTTTTTGCCGACAAAGAATCGGAAATTACACTCACTAAAGTAATCTTAGCAGTTTCATTCAATTATGTCAAGGCACTTTTGAGTTTCTGAAACTATCTTTTTAACTTCTTTTTTCTCAAAAAAATCCTGGAGAGGAAAGTTGATAATCCTCTGGCTTATATCTAAAGTAAAGGGATATTTTTTTATATCATAATGGCTGGCCAGGGGCTGATGCCACATTCGGGTGCAAAAAACATTTCTCTTTTGAAGCTCTTTCACTAAAGCATCTCTTTTGTTTTTTATTTTTTCCGGCATTAAAACAGAAAGATAACAAAAGCTATTATTTTTTGATTTTGGAATTTGGAAACCCAGTTTCTTTAATTCTTGCTGATAGGATAAAGCTAATTTAATTCTTTTTTTGCTTTTTTGCTGATGATAATTTAAAAAATAATTGATTAAATTTAGAGATACTTTGTTGATAGCCCCGATTTTGATTAGTTTTTCTTTTCTTATTATTTTGGGAGCGACCTGGTTGCCTAATTTTTTAAAGATATATGCCCAACAAGGAAAGCAGTTTAAAAAAGAGAGAAAATCTCTCAAAGAGAAATCTGTCTTATCCAGATCTATCTGCCAATCCTTGGGACAGATTAGCATCCCGCCTCTTATCACGGGCAGGGATTTATAAAAACTGAACATAGCTGCCTCTCCGAAATTACCTAAATATTTATGGTTCATTTTTATTCCCAAACAATGAGCGCAGTCCTCCATGACTTTGAGTTTATGTTTTTTAGCTATTTTTAGAATAGGATTGATGTTGTTGGGTAGTCCGTAGATATGAGAGATAAAAATGGCTTTGGTTTGAGGTGTAATTTTTTTTTCTATATCTTTGGTCTGAATATTAAAAGTTTTAGGATCAACATCTAAAAAGATAGGTTTGAGATTATATTTTTTGAGAATGGGGAGAAAAATATCACAAATATATGCCGGGAAGAGAATCTCGCTGTTCCTCAAATTCATTTTTTCAATCATTATCCTGAAAGCCGATCTTCCCATATCGGTAAAAACTATTTGTTTGTCTGGAAAATAAAAAGAAAACTTTTTCTTTAAAGCTTCTGATTGAGGAAATTTAAAAAAACAAAGAGATATTTCTTTTAAGTTTTTTTGAGTTAATTTTATCTGGGGATGGACAAAATACATCTTATAATCATAGCATATTTTTTTTATTTCTGCTATAATAAAAATGGCCGGGAGGAAGCGCTCACTAAAGACTTAGAATTGGAGTTAACTCTCCCGGTCATTTTTGAAATTAAAAATGAAAAATGAAAAAAGTAAAGTTTAAAAGAAATATTCTTTTAAAAAATCATACTACTTTCAAAATTGGGGGTCCGGCAGAATATTTTTTTGAAGCTAAAACAGAACAAGATTTAGTTAAGGCCATAAAAACAGCCCAAGAAATGAAGCTGGATTTTTTTATTTTAGGCAGCGGCGGAAATGTTTTAGTAAACGACAAAGGATTTAAGGGTTTGGTTATAAAAATAGATAATACAAAATACAAGATACAAAATACAAAGATTCACGCAGAGGCAGGACTTTCTTTATCCAAGCTTATTACTGCAACAACGGAAAAAGGATTGACTGGTATGGAGTGGGCAGCTGGAATGCCGGGAACTTTGGGAGGAGCTGTTCAAGGAAATGCCAGCGCTTTTAATCAATCAATAAGCGATGTAGTGAAGAATGTAAAAGCGTTAGAAATTAAAAATCATAAAATTAAAAATTTAAAGAAGAAAGATTGTAAATTTAAATACAGAAAGAGTATTTTTAAAGAAAATAGAAACTTAATTATTCTTTCTGTAGAACTGGAGTTCAAAAAAGATAATAAAGAAGAAATTAAAAAAAGAATAAAACAAAATTTGAAGTGGAGAAGAAAACATCAGCCCTTAGAATATCCTTCGGCCGGTTCTGTTTTTAAGAATCCTCCAGAACATTTTGCCGGCTGGCTCATTGAAGAATGTGGATTAAAGGAAAAAAAAATAGGCAAAGCTCAAGTTTCTAAAAAGCATGCCAACTTTATAATCAATTTAGGCAATGCCAAATCAGAAGAGGTTTTAGAATTAATAAAATTAATTAAAACTAAAGTAAAACAAAAATTTAACATAGAATTGAAAGAAGAAATTGAATATTTGGGTTTTCCACATTGACAATATTTTTTAAAATGAAAAAATATAATAAGATAAAATTTTTTTGGAAATTTTTTCTGCTGTTTCAAAATAGGCAGTAGAAGGACAAATAAAGTCGAATATTTGTCTCTAATAAAACTATCTTTAAAAAGCAATTGCGTTTTAAAGACAATTACAATGGCTAAGAAAAAGAAAGCTAAGAAGAAGAAGTAAATTTTTCTTCTTCAAACAATCCCGCTTGCGGGGTTGTTTTTTTATACATCTATGTTAAAATTATTTTGTGATGAAGGTGTTTTCAAAAATATTTGGTGATGCTAATGAAAAGTATATAAAACAGATTCAGCCCCTGGTTGATGAAATCAATCGCCTCGAACCTAAATTCGAGGATTTTTCTGATGAAGAAATTCATCAAAAATCCCAGGAACTAAAAGAAAAAGCTAAAAGAGAAGAACCTTTGGATGATCTTTTGGTTGAGGCCTTTGCTTTGATGCGGGAGGCCTCTAAAAGAACTTTAAAACAAAGGCATTTTGATGTTCAAATAATGGGAGGTATTATTTTTCACCAAGGAAAAATTGCTGAAATGAAAACAGGTGAAGGAAAAACTTTATCATCTACATTAGCTATTTATTTAAACGCTTTAAAGGGTGGAGGAGTGCATGTAATTACAGTTAATGACTATTTAGCTAAAAGAGATGTTGTTTGGATGGGACAGATATATCATTTTTTAGGATTATCCACTGGATGCATTGTTCATGACACCGCCTACATCTATGATCCTAATGTTCAGAATGAATTAGATGAAAAGCGGGATACTCTGGGAGGATTCAAGGTTGAAGAAAGCTTTTTAAGGCCCTGTTCCAGAAAAGAAGCCTATGCGGCAGATATTACTTACGGCACTAACAACGAGTTCGGATTTGACTATTTAAGGGATAATATGGTTTATGATTTGAAAGACAAGGTTCAGAGAAGTTTTGATTTTGCCATTATAGACGAAGTAGATTCAATTTTGATTGATGAAGCCAGAACTCCTTTAATTATTTCTGCCCCAGACGCAGAGGCAGCCAAGATGTATGGCCAGTTTGCAAGTATTATTTCCCAGCTCAAAGCAGAAAATGATTATGAAATTGAAGAAAAATCAAAGTCAGTCACTTTAACTGAAAAGGGAATTGAGAAAATAGAGAAAATTTTAGGTTTGGAAAATATCTATGAAGAAAAAGGATTTAAGTATCTTCATTATTTAGAACAATCCTTGCGGGCTAAAGTTATTTTTAAAAAAGACCGCCATTATGTTGTTAAAGACAACCAAGTTATTATTGTAGATGATTTCACGGGCCGGCTTCTGCCGGGTAGACGTTATTCTGGCGGATTGCACCAAGCCATAGAAGCTAAAGAAGGAGTGAATGTTCAACCGGAATCAAAAACATTGGCTTCTATTACTTTCCAAAATTATTTTCGTCTTTACAATAAATTAGCCGGTATGACTGGTACAGCGGCTACTTCAGCTGAAGAATTTCACAAAGTCTATAACTTGGAAGTAGTTATTGTTCCCACCAACAAACCTATGATTCGTAAAGATTTTTCTGACAAGATTTTTAAGAATGAGCAAGGAAAATTTATGGCTGTGAAGGAGGAGATTAAAAAAAGAAATCAAACAGGGCAGCCAGTTTTAGTTGGAACCACTTCTATTGAAAAAAATGAATATTTGGGAAAGCTTTTGGAGCGCGAAGGTGTCTCTCATCAGATTTTGAATGCCAAGCATCATCAAAAAGAAGGAGAGATTATAGCCCAGGCAGGAAGATTGAATGCAGTTACCATTGCTACTAATATGGCTGGAAGGGGAGTGGATATAATTTTAGGAGGTAATCCTCCCAATAAAGAAGAATCTCAAAAAGTAATTCAATTGGGAGGACTTTGCGTTATAGGAACGGAAAGACACGAAGCCAGAAGAATTGATAATCAGCTCAGAGGCAGATCGGGCCGTCAAGGAGATCCTGGCTCTTCTCAATTTTTTGTTTCTTTAGAAGATGATCTTTTAAGAATTTTTGGCGGAGAAAGGATTCAAAAACTAATGGAGACCCTAAAGATTCCAGAGGACCAGCCCATTCAGGCAAGTTTGGTTTCTGGAGTAATTGAATCTGCCCAGGGAAAAATTGAAGGAATGAATTTTGATTTAAGAAAACATTTGCTTGATTACGATGATGTTCTCAACAAGCATAGAGAGGTGGTTTATAAAAAAAGAAATGAGATTTTAGATAAATTTCAGAATTCAGAACTCAAAGCCCATATTTTAGAAATAATTAAGAAGCAGGGCAAAACAGAAGAGGATTATTTAAAAAAAGAAAAAGAAATAGGGGAAGACAATATGAGAAAGGTGGAAAAAATCATTGTTTTGCGTACCATTGACCTTATGTGGATAGATCATTTGGAAAGCATGGAATATCTTCGGGATGCTGTTCGCTTGCGCGCTTATGGACAGCAGGATCCTTTAGTAGAATACAAAAACGAAGGACATAAAATGTTTCGTCGTTTCCTTGATTCAGTAGAAAATAATATTGCGGAAACCATTTTTAAGGTCAGTTTGGTGAAACCAGAACAAATGCCCAATAGAAATTTGGAATTCAGCAGTCCTTCTTCTTCTGCTCCCCAACCAAGAAAAAAGCCTGCTTTCAATAAGGTCGGCCGTAACGACCCTTGCCCGTGCGGCAGTGGGAAAAAGTATAAAAAATGCTGCGGAAAGTAGAAGTTGACAAAATATTTTTAAGAGATAAAATAAAATAATATGTCTCGCAGACAAAATACTATTATTGTTATTTTCATTTTTATTCTGGCTTTTGTGGCAGGAAATTTTGTTGAACCTCAATACTGGAATAAAGGAGCTGATGTTATAAGTAATAAATTATCTGTTAATTTTCCCAAAATGCCGGAGGAAGAGTTTGTCTTGGGATTGGATTTACAGGGTGGAACTCATTTAATTTATGAGGCTGATGTTTCTAATGTTGAGGAAGAAGACATTACTTCTTCTTTGCAGGGATTGAGAGACGTTATTGAAAGAAGAGTCAATCTTTTTGGTGTTACGGAACCAGTAGTGCAAGTTCAACAAACAGCAGAACACAATCGTTTAATTGTGGAGCTGGCTGGTATAAGTGATCCGGCTCAAGCCATTGAAATGATTGGCCAAACGCCTTTTTTGGAATTCAGAGAAAAAGCAGAAAATTTTGATGAAATTTTAGCCAAAAGAGAAGAAGTAAATAAATTGATGCAGGAAGGAAAAACCTTTGAAGAGATTCAAAACTCAGTTGAGAATTGGATGTTAGCTTTTGAAGATCCTTTTGTAGCCACGGATTTAACCGGGAAATATTTAGAAAGCGCGGAAATCGGCTTTGACCAGAGCGGTTATAATCCATTAATACGGCTTCAATTTGATGAAGAAGGAGCTAATATTTTTGAGGAATTAACTGAAAAGAACATTAACAAACCCTTAGCCATTTATATTGATGAGATAATGATTTCTAGTCCGGTAGTTAACGAAAAGATTTCTGGAGGTAAAGCCCAGATTACAGGACAATTTACATTGCAGGAAGCCAAAGAATTAGCCCGTAATCTTTCTGCCGGAGCTTTACCCGTTCCCATTGAATTAATTTCCCAGCAAACTGTAGGCCCAAGTTTGGGAAAAGTCTCCTTAGACAAATCCTTGACTGCCGGCATCTATGGTTTTTTAGCGGTTTTAATTTTCTTGATTTTGTTTTATCGTTTGCCCGGAGTTCTAGCTTCTATGGCTTTAATAATATATGTTATTTTTGCTTTAAGTCTTTTTAAATTAGCTTCTATTACTCTTACTCTGGCCGGAATAGGCGGCTTTATTTTGTCTATTGGAATGGCTGTAGATGCTAATGTGCTTATCTTCTCCCGTATGAGAGAAGAGATAGAAAAAGAAAAAACCTTTTCCCAGAGTGTTCAGGAGGGGTTTAGCCGGGCTTGGCCTTCTATTAAAGACGGGAACCTAACCACTTTAATGGTAGCTCTTATTTTGTTTGCTTTTGGAACCAGCTTTGTAAAAGGATTTGCTTTAACATTAAGCTTGGGCATTCTTTTAAGTATGTTTTCTGCCATTTTAATTACTAAGAGCCTTCTTCAGATGTTTGAGGGAACTCGCTTAGAAAAGTTTAGAAAAATATGGAAATAATCAAATATTCTAAAATTTATTTTATTTTTTCTCTTGCCTTGATTTTAATAAGCTTGATTAGTTTGGCTTGGTTTAATTTAAGATTTGGTATTGAATTTACTGGCGGCAGCATTTTAGAAATAGAATATCTTGAAAACAGACCCTCTAACGATGAAATCAGAGAACAGCTTTCGGGGTTTGATTTAGGCACTATAGTTATTCAGCCCACTGGAGAAAAAGGAGTTATTATCCGCGCCAAAGATATCCCTGAAGAAACCCATAGCCAGATTATGGAAAGGTTAAAGCAAGATTATGAATTAGAACAGCAAAGATATGAAAACATAGGCCCGGTTATCGGGAGTGAATTAAAAGAAAAAACAAAATTAATTGTAATTTTAGCTGTTTTAGTCGTCCTTCTATATATTGCTTTTTCTTTCCGAGCTGTTCAAAAGCCCATAAGAAGCTGGCAGTTTGGCTTGGCTTCTTTGATTACTTTAGGCCATGATGTTTTGATTCCTTTGGGCTTTTTTGCTGTTTTGGGCCACTATTATGAAGTAGAGGTGTCTATTCCGGTTATTGTGGCCTTGCTTACGGTTTTAGGATATTCTGTCAACAATACAGTAGTTGTTTTTGACAGAATCAGAGAAAACCTCTTAAGTCCCCACGTTAAAGAAGATTTTGCCAAAATAGTAGATATCTCTTTAAATCAGAGCTTAACCCGTTCCATCAATACATCTTTAACCACCCTGTTTGTGCTTTTGGCTATTTTCTTTTTCGGAGGTGAAACTTTAAAATATTTTGCTTTGGCTTTAATTATTGGAATTACAGCAGGGACTTATTCTTCCTTGTTCTTGGTCAGTCCTCTTTTGGTCTGGTGGTTTAAATTTAAAAAAAGAATTTAGTTTTCAACATTGACAGCATTTATATCTTATGCTATAAAAAAATAATCTTATGAACATTAATTATCAAAAAATTTGCAATGATATTTTAAAAGATTTGCCCCAAAAGAGAACCAGAGATGTTCTGGAACGTCGCTTTGGCCTTAAACAGGGCCAGGGGAGGGAAACCTTAGAATCAATTGGCCAGAGCTATGAAATTACTCGGGAAAGAGTGCGTCAAATTGAAGAAGATGGATTAAAAAAAGCCCGTGCTAAAGCCAAAACAGTGGCTCAAAATGTTTTTCAAAATTTTAAACAAAAACTACAAAATTGCGGCAACCTTAAAAAAGAAGATTCACTTTTAGAAGAGCTTGGCGGAAAGAAATTTAAAGGCCAGGTTTTCTTTTTACTTACTTTAGGAGATGAATTTAAACGGGTTTCGGAAACAGATAATTTTCATGCTTTTTGGACTATAAATCATAATTCTGTTAATACGGTTCAAAAAGTAGTTGATGATTTTAAACAAGAACTTGAGAAAAAGAGCCAGCCGCTTTCTTTAGAGAAGGTTAGTTTTGCTAATCTAAACAAAGATGTTCTTTCCTGTTATGCAGATATTTCTAAAGATATTGACAAGGGGACACAAGGACTATATGGTTTGTCTTCGTGGCCGGAGATTAATCCTAAAGGTATTAAAGACAAGGCCTTTTTAATTATTAAAAAAGAAAACCAGCCTCTTCATTTTACTAAAGTGGCAGAACTTATTGAAAAACAGGAAAAAGAAAAGAAGCCCTGCTTAGTTAAAACAGTTCATAATGAGTTGATTAAAGATTCCAGGTTTGTCTTGGTGGGAAGGGGACTTTATGCTTTAAGAGAATGGGGATATAAACCAGGCATAGTCAGGGAGGTAATTAAAGATGTAATCCAAAGTTCTCCCAAACCTTTATCTTCCCAAGAGATTGTGGATAAGGTTTCAAGCCAACGTTTTGTTCAAAAAAACACCATACTCTTGAATTTGCAAAACAGAGAACATTTTTCCCGGGATTCTCAAGGAAAATACTTTGTCAAAGAAGCTTAATTAATGCAGGAACAAATTTTTGAAATATTGAACATAATATGGATGTTTTTGAAAACATGGGGCTGGGTTATCATCCCTTTTATTTTAATTAAGCCCTTTCTCTTCTTATATCTTTGGTGGAGAAACACTGTTTGGCTTGATGCAGTCAACTTTATTGTGTTAGAAATAATTCCTTCTAAAGAAGTCTTGAGGCCTATAAAAGCCATGGAAACAGTTTTTAACGGCTTGTGGCATTTTTATGACCCGCCGGGAAATTTCAGGGAAATATGGCTTGAAGGCAAATTACAGCTGGGTTTTTCTTTAGAAATAGTAGGTATTGATGGGAGTCCCCATTTTTTTATTCGTATTCCTGAAGCCGCGCGCAATTTAGTGGAGTCAGTACTTTATTCCCAATATCCGGATTTAGAAATTAAGGAAGTAGAGGATTATACTAAAAAGGTTTCTCAAGATGTTCCTAATCGGGACTGGGACGCCTGGGGCTGCGATTATGAGTTATTAAAAGATGATTTTTATCCTATTAAAACCTACAGTTCTTTCTACGAAGAAAAGCCAGACGTAGCCAAGGAAGAAAAAAGAATTGATCCCATTTCCAATTTATTGGAAGGAATGGCAAAGTTTAAGCCCGGAGAACAATTGTGGATACAAATGTACTGCACGCCGGTTTCTCATTTAGCTGAAAGCAAAAATTATTTTGAAAATGCCAAAAAAGCTGTAGATAAACTGGTGAAAAGGCCTGGACTGTCTCCTCCGGATAAACCTATCGTAGAGAAAGCCATAGACGTATTGATCACAGGTGAGCCGCCAGCAGAGCTGGAAAAACAAGAGAGAGCAGTTCTTCCCGAAATGGAGCTCACTCCGGGAGAGAAAAAAGTAGTGGCAAGTATTGAAGAAAAAATTGGAAAATATTCTTTTAACTGCGGCATCAGATTTATTTTAGTAGCAAAAAAAGATGTTTTTTTCAGACCCAATAAAGCTATTCCTATGGGATTTTTTGATTTATTCAGCACAGCCAATTTTAATGGCTTGAAGCCAATGAAAAAAACCATTACTAAGGTTCAGACAGTTTGGCTTTGGTTTTTAGACAATAAACGGCTTTATGTCAGGAAGAGAAGATTATTTAGAAATTATTCCCAGAGACTGAATCCTTTCTTTCCTTGGTCTGGCGGAACCTTTATTTTAAATATTGAGGAATTGGCTTCTTTATTTCATTTCCCGGGCATGGGAGTAACAGCCGCTCCTTCTGTTTCTAGGGTGGAAGCTAAGAGAGGAGAGGCACCAGCCAATTTGCCTACTGAATAGATTTATATTTTAAAAATTAAAAACATGGAAGATGAAATAAATTTTTTTGGAGAAACGAATTTTAGAAATATAAGAAAAAAGTTTGGCATTAAAACAGATGACAGGCGTCGTCATTTTTATATTGTGGGAAAAACCGGGATGGGAAAAACAGCTTTACTGGAAAATATGGCTATTCAGGATATTCAGGCAGGCAGGGGTGTGGCTTTTGTTGATCCTCACGGAGAGGCATCGGAAAACATTCTTGATTTTATTCCTAAAGAAAGAATTAAAGATGTAGTCTATTTCAATCCAGCTGATTTAAATTACCCCATTGCTTTTAATATTATGGAAAAAGTAGATCCCGAGAAGAGACATTTGGTTTCCGGAGGTTTGATGGGTGTTTTTAAGAAAATCTGGCCTGATGTTTGGTCAGCCCGTATGGAATATATTTTAAGCAATTGTCTTTTAGCCCTTTTAGAATATCCTGGTTCCACTCTTTTGGGAATAAATCGTATGCTGGCAGATGCAGATTACAGAAAAGAAGTTGTTAGCAAAGTAAATGACCCGGTAATTAAGGCATTTTGGACTCAGGAATTTGCCAAGTACACCCAGAGACTGGAAGTGGAAGCTACAGCCGCTATTCAGAATAAAATAGGCCAGTTTATTTCCACAACCTTAATCAGAAATATTATTGGTCAGGTTCATACTTCCATTGATATGCGTAAGGTTATGGATGAACAAAAGATTTTAATTTTGAATTTATCCAAAGGAAGAATTGGAGAAGATGCTTCCAAGCTTTTAGGCGCTCTTTTAATTACCAAACTCCAATTAGCAGCTATGTCCAGAGTAGACATTCCCGAAGCAGAAAGGAAAGATTTCTTTCTTTACGTAGATGAATTTCAAAATTTTGCCACAGAATCATTTGTAAATATTCTTTCTGAAGCCAGAAAATACCGCCTTTGCCTTATTTTAGCTCATCAGTATATTACTCAAATGGAAGAGGGAGTAAGAGATGCTGTTTTTGGCAATGTGGGAACCATTGTTTCTTTCAGAGTAGGAGCAGAGGATGCTGAATTTTTGGAAAAGGAATTTATGCCCGAATTTAACGCTTCGGATTTGGTTAATCTGGCTAAATACAATATTTATTTAAAATTAATGATTGATGGATTAGCAGGCAGGCCCTTTTCAGCTGATACTCTTCCTCCTTTAGAAAAGCCTATAGAATTAAACAGGGAGGAAATTATTAGGAACTCTAGGAAACAGTATGGCACAGATAGGAAAGAAGTAGAGTCAAAAATTTCTGTCTGGTCCCAGTCTGTCAATAGCACAGAGCCGGCTCCAGCTTCTCAAGCCCTTTATGACGCCCAATGCCAGAAATGCGGAAAAAATATCAAGCTTCCTTTTAAGCCGGATAATGTCAGGCCGGTTTACTGCAAATCCTGTTTGGAGAAATTAAAGCACGAAGAAGTTGCTGGTATGTCTTTGAATGAAGCTGTTAAGCAAGAACCGGTTTTCTTTCATCCCAGCACGCGTAAAAAAGAAGAGAAAGAAAGGCCCAAAAAAGAAATAGACGTTCAAGGATTAAAACAAGCCTTAAAAGATTCTTTAGATAAAAATGAAAAAGATAACTGATTTTGATTTCAAAAACAAAAAAGTTTTGTTGAGAACTGATTTCAATGTTCCCTTAGATGAAAAAGGGAACATTTTAAATGATTTCAGGATCAAGGCCGTTTTGCCTACTATTAGGTATTTGATTGAACATGAGGCCCAAATAATCATTATTAGCCATTTGGGCCGACCGGAAGGCAGGAAAGAAAAATATAGCTTGAAGCCAGTTGTAGAATGTCTGGAAAAATACTTGGGAATGAAAATAAAATTAGTAGATGATTTTAAATATTTAAAGATAGGGTCGGGAGAGACGGCAGTTTTAGAAAATATTAGGTTTTACAAAGAGGAAGAGGAAAACGATTTAGAGTTTGCCAAGCAATTAGCTCAATTAGGAGATATCTATATTAATGATGCTTTTGCTGTTTGTCACAGAGAACATGCCTCAATTGTGGGTATTCCCGAACATCTGCCTTCAGGCATTGGCTTGCTTATTGAGAAAGAGCTGGAAGTTTTGGATAAGCTGATTAAAAATCCTTTTAAACCTTTTGTGGCAGTTATGGGTGGAAAGAAAGTAGAAACCAAAGCCAAGTTTATTGACAAGATTTCTGAAATATGCGATTGGGTTTTAGTAGGCGGATTGCTGCCCTTGGAGATTGAAAAAGAGAATATACAGTTTAAATACGCGGATAAAATAATTTTGCCTGTTGACTGGAAAAAAAATAATTTTGATGTTGGAGAAGAAACCGCTCAATTATTTAAGGAAAAAATAAAAAAAGCCAGAACAGTTTTCTGGAATGGTCCTTTGGGCAAGTTTGAAGAAGAAGAATTTTCTCAATCCAGCCGGGAAGTTGCTCAAGCCATTATTGAAAGCCGAGCTTTTTCAGTTGTAGGTGGGGGAGAGACAATAGAGTTTTTGGCTCAAATTGGTTTAATTGATAAATTTAGCTTTGTTTCTACTGGCGGCGGAGCTATGTTAAACTACATTGTAGATGGCCAGCTTGTAGGTCTAGATGTCCTAAAATAAATAAGACGCTTAAATGTACAAATTGTACAAAGCGTCATATCCCCAAAAAGGGGAGGGTGGAAAAATGTTTTTGCTGCCACCCACAGCTTGGCTCGCAAACTAGTTTTATCTTATCGTCTCCGTCACCCCCGTAAATCCTGGGGGTGCTTTCCAGTTTAAAGCGATTGCACTTCTTTCTTTAGAAAAAACACTACGCGAGCTAGCCGGCCGGTTCAACGCCCTTCGTTCTTCTCCCGTAGCGCGCTTTTCGGGCGAAGTAGAGACAGAGATGTTCCGCTTCGGGATTCCCTTCACGTGTCCATAGGCGTTTCTTCCCCGGCCATTTTTTATTATAATCATCTATAGAAAATTGTCAAGTCCGAACCAAGGTTTTTATGTAAGGGGTGGGCTTTTTTATTCTTTTCTGCTACAATCTATAAATATATGGAAATAAAAAATCTTAAAAAAGCAAGCCAAAGAATTTTAAAAGCCATTCAAGATAAAGAAAGGATTATTATCTACGGTGATGCTGATTTGGATGGCAGTGCTTCTGTGGTTATGTTAAAGGAAACTATTGAGAATTTAGGCGGAAAGGTTTCGTCTGTTTATTTTGTTGATAGAGGAAAAGAAGGTTACGGAATAAACGAAAAAGCTCTCAATATTTTAAAGCCCCTTGCCCCAGCTTTATTTATTACTCTAGATTTGGGAGTTACCAGTTTTAAGGAAACTGATACAGCTAATCAGATGGGGTTTGAAGTCATTATTATTGACCATCATCAGGTTTTAGATTCCTTGCCCAAGGCCTCAATAATTATTGATCCTAAACAAAAAAAGGATAATTATCCTTTTAAAGATTTAGCTACAGTAGGTGTTGTTTACAGATTAGCCAGATTAATGTTTGGAAATAAAATGAGTGAGGAAATGAATAATTCTTTATTGGAATTGACAGCTTTAGCTACTATTGCTGATATGATGCCGAAAGAGAAAGAGAATAAAGAATATATTAGAAAAGGACTTCAATCATTAAGAAACACTCAACGCATAGGTTTAAAAATATTTTTCAAGCTTCCTTTTTTAAAAAGGATGAAAGAAGGTGAAAGAATTCAGCGCCTTGTTTCTATTCTAAATGTAAGCCAGATTAAAAGACATTTAACCGAAGCTTATTTATTCTTAATTTCTCAAGATGAAGAAGAAGTCGAAGAATTAAGAGACAGTCTTTTAGAAAGGAGCAGACAGAGGAAAGAATTAATTAAAGAGGTAGTTAAGGAGGTAGAGGGAAAAATTAACGAAGAGGTTCCTTCTGTTATTTTTGAAGGTGATGTTGGCTGGCCCAATACTTTAGTAGGAACTATTGCTTCCAGGGTATGCAATAAATACAAGAGACCCACTTTTATTTATAGAAAGATGAAAGAAGAAAGCGTTGGTTCTGTAAGGATGCCTGCTGGTTTGGATGCTGTTAAAGCTATGAAAACCTGCGAAAAACTTTTAATTACTTTTGGAGGCCATGCACCAGCAGCTGGTTTTAGGCTCAAGAATAAAAACCTAAAAGAATTCCAAAAATGTTTGATTGAATATTTTGAACCTTGTGTTATCATTAAATAATGTTTTATTTAGCTATCTTAATTGCTGGTTTTGGGGGAGGAGTGATTAGAGGATTGGTTGGATATATAAAACACCAATATTCTTACAAGAATGTTGGTTTTGATATTCCTTATTTTCTAACTATGATGTTTTTGTCTGGCATTATTGGAGTTCTTACAGCAGCTAGCATCAAAGAGTTAGGGATTGGTTTTTTGGGCGTAGACACTTTTTCGCCAGCTCTAGCGTTTATTGTGGGATATGCAGGTGGAGATTTTATAGAAAACATTTACAAAATAATTACCAAAAAAGAAACCCTTGCTAAATAGATAATTATCTGGTAGTATCAAGTTTGTTATGGCAGTTCCAAAACAGAGAAAAACAAAATCCAGAAGAAACCAGAGGAGGATGCACATTTTTTTAAAAAAGCCCGGTTTAATTAAATGTTCTAAGTGCGGAAAGCCGGTTCTGCCGCATACAGTGTGCGGTTTTTGTGGTTATTATAAAGGAAGGGAAGTGATTGATGTAATGAAAAAATTAACTAAGAAAGAAAAGAAAAAGAAAGAAAAGGAAATTACCAGCAAGGAAGCAGAAAAAACTGAAGAGAAAAAAACAAAACCTTTAACTATGGAAGAGCTATCTAAAAAATAATATGGCAAGTAGGCATTTATCACGTTCAATAGCAATGCAAAGTTTATATGAGTGGGATTTTTTTGGTAAAAAGCCAAATTTTTTGAAAGAAATAACAAATAGAAACTTAGAAGAATTTGGTCCTGGTTTAGAAGACAAGAGTTTGGTTTGGGAACTAGTTAATGGAATTGAAGAAAAGATTTCCCAGATAGATAAGGTTATTGAAAAAGCAGCTCCGGAATGGCCATTAGAACAGATAAATATCATAGACAGAAATGTTTTACGTATAGGGCTTTATGAGCTTATTTACAGCGACAAGAAAGCAGTTCCACCTAAAGTAGCTATTAATGAAGCCATTGAGTTAGCAAAAACCTTTAGCGGTGAATCGGCAGGGAAATTTATTAATGGTGTTTTGGGAACTGTTTATAAAGAAATAGAAAACAAAGAGTAATATGAAGGATTTAAGCAAGCTTGAGAAAAAATTAGGAGTTCAATTTAAAAACAAGGATTTGCTTACCCAGGCTTTTATTCACCGCTCTTATTTGAACGAAAATCCAAATTTTCATTTATATCACAACGAGCGCTTAGAATTTTTAGGGGATGCAGTTCTGGAATTAGTGGTTACCAAATATCTTTTTGAAAATTACCCTAAAAAACAAGAAGGAATAATGACTAATTGGAGAGCAGCTTTGGTTAATTCTAAAATGCTTTCCCGAGTTGCTCGCGATCTTGACTTTAATGATTTTCTTTTTCTTTCCCAAGGAGAAGCCAAAGAAAAAGGGAAAGCCCGCCAGTTTATTTTGGCCAATAGTTTTGAGGCCTTTGTAGGAGCTCTTTATCTGGATCAGGGATACGATCCCTGCAGCGAGTTTATTCAAGAGAATTTGATTAAAGAACTGCCGGAAATTATTAAAGAAGGCCTTTATAAAGATGCTAAGTCTGATTTCCAGGAACAAGCCCAGGAAAAAACATCTATTACTCCTCATTACAAGGTTCTTAAAGAATGGGGACCTGACCATGACAAAAATTTCATTATAGGAGTTTTCCTTAAAGATAAATTAATAGCCGAGGGCCAGGGTTCTTCTAAGCAGGAAGCGGAAGAACAGGCGGCTCGAAAGGCATTAGAAAAAACAAATTAGTAAAATGTTAGTTATACGACTTATAAGAAGAGGGAAAAGAAATCAGCCGTTTTTCAGGGTTGTAGTTACGGAAAAACAAAATTCTCCCAAAGGAGGGCGTTTTTTGGAATCCTTAGGATTTTTGAATCCTCTTACAAAAGAAAAAAAAATAAATACAGAAAGAATCAAGCATTGGCTTTCTGTAG
Organism: uncultured Candidatus Saccharibacteria bacterium; assembly: GCA_964615205.1. Classification (GTDB taxonomy): domain Bacteria; phylum Patescibacteriota; class Minisyncoccia; order Minisyncoccales; family JAGMDC01; genus CAZTQA01. The sequence continues at coordinate 5,764 of CAZTQA010000002.1, read as the reverse complement.
GAGCTCAGCCATCAGACAGAATCTATAATTTGCTTATTTCTGAAAAAATTATAGAGGGAAAGAAAAGAGATGTCCGTTCTAGAAAAAAGAAGGAAGAATCTGTTTCTGCTGAAGCTACGGAAGGCAAGGAAGAAAAAGCTGAAAAACCGATTGGAAAAAAGCCAACCGAAGAAAAACCAGCCGAAGAAAAAGTTGACAAATAATATAAAAGTAATATAATTAAGATATAGTAGCTTTTCAGAAAGGTCGGAGCTACTGAATGATTAAATTTACTAAGATTGAAAGATTATGGCTAAAGATAATGACAAGGAATTTCTTGAGTACATCGTTAAAGCCTTAGTCGACCATCCTGAAGACGTAAAAGTAGATAGAAAGGTAGATGAAATGGGAGTTTTACTTTCTCTTAATATTAACCCAGAAGATATGGGCCAAATTATTGGAAAGGCTGGCTCCACTGCCAAAGCTATTCGAAGTCTAGTCAGGATTGTCGGACTTAAGAATCACGCTCGGGTTAATCTTAAGATTGAAGAGCCCGAAGGCGGCAGAGCTACTGCTCAAGGAAGAAGAGAAACTAGCGCCAAAGAAGGCCTAGATGACTTAAAACTGTAAACCCTTTCGTTTACAAAAAAAAGAAAACCGTGCTACTATAGAATAGCACGGTTTTCATTTATGAGATTTGACATTATTACAATTTTTCCAGATATTTTTGATTCTTATTTTAATGAGAGCTTGATTAAGCGTGCCAAGGAAAAAAAAATAATTCAGATTAAAGTTCATAATTTAAGGGATTATACTGCTGATAAACATCAGACAGTTGATGATCGGCCCTTTGGAGGAGGGTTTGGAATGGTTTTGAAAATTGAACCTATTTTCAAAGCAGTAACTGCCCTAAAGAAATCCAAAAGTAAATCCAAAACAATTCTTTTTACTCCCAGAGGGAAGAAATTTAATCAAAAATTAGCTTATCAGCTTTCTAAAAATGACCAACTAATTTTAATTTGCGGAAGATATGAAGGATTTGATGAAAGAGTGGCTAAGTCAGCTGATATGGAATTATCTATTGGAGATTATGATTTAATGGGAGGAGAACTTCCGGCAATGGTGGTTATAGAGACAATCGCCCGTTTGATTCCTGGGATAATCGGCAAACAGGATTTATTAAAAGAAAGAATTCCAACAGCTCGAGGAAGAAGCGGCAGGGGATTTATTGAGTATCCTCAATATACCCGCCCTGAATTTTTTTCTTATACTAAAGACAAGAAATGGAAAGTTCCCAAGGTTTTACTCAGCGGAAACCATAAAAAGATTGAAGAATGGCGCAAAAAACACGGAAAAATCATCCTTTAATAAATTCAGGACAGGTTGAAAATTGATTTATTTTGTGATAGATTATAAACATAATCGGGTAGGTTCCTGAGCGGCCAAAGGGGACTGGCTGTAAACCAGTTGGCCTCGTGCCTTCGGGGGTTCGAATCCCTCCCTGCCCACATTTTCGCCGATGTAGTTCAGTGGTAGAACGCTTTCTTGGTAAGAAAGAGGTCAAGAGTTCAATTCTCTTCATCGGCTCATATGGCAGTAAAAAAGAAACCATTTATAAAAATGCAGTGCCAAATCTGCAAAAGAATAAATTACTTCACAAGGAAATCCAAAGGATTGGTTGAGGGAAAGTTGGAATTGAAAAAATTCTGTAAGTGGTGCAGAAAGCATACGGTTCACAAGGAATCAAAGAAGTAAGATTTAGGGGCGTGGTGAAACGGCTATCATAGAAATCTCCAAAATTTTTGTTCCGGGTTCGAATCCTGGCGCCCCTGCCCCCTTGAGCGCAGTTTAAGAGACCGAGAGGCCTACAAAAAATCGCCGAGAAGAACAATTTTCCTGATTAAAATTCGATGATAAATATTTTAGTTTTCCACAGAAAATTTCTTGACAGATTTTTAGAAATATCCTAACATGGAATTGAAAGTCACCTGTGCCTGCTTTATGCAGTGTGCGGGTTTTTTCTTTTTATAATATTTGTATGATATAATAAAAATATATGGAAAAAGTTTGTATTCTTTTTGATGCAAGTAATTTTTATCACCTCGTTTTAAGAAAATTAGGTATCCAAGAGGTTGAATTTGATTTTGAAGCGTTCGCAAGATTTTTAGCTGGGGAGAGAGCTATAATCAGAGAAGGAAAACGTTTCTACGTTGCTACAGTTAGAGAGGGTTATGAAAGTAAAAAAGCAATGTCAAATCAGACATCTCTTTTGACAAAACTTAGCAATATGCCAGAGAAATGGATAATCAAAACAAGTACTCTAAGGACAAGAATTGAAAAAATAGAGATAGATAAAAGGGTTATTAATTATGAAAAATTATTAGAATTAGGGATTAAAGAAGTCTATCATAAAAAATCAAGAGAGAAAGGTATAGATGTTAAGATTGCTACAGATTTAATTATAGGAGCGTTTGATAATAAATATGACACGGCCATATTAGTAAGTTCTGATACGGATCTTGTTCCGGCAATTGATGAAGTTAGAAATAGATTTCAAAGAAAAGTTGAATATGTAGGTTTCTCGATTCCTAAAAATGAAATTTATGAGGCTACGGAACCTACGAATGGAATGATTAGAAGAACAGATACTAAAAGAGTATTAATAGAAGCTGATATTAAGCCATTTATAATTAAAAGTTTATTCAAAAAATAATCTAAAAACGTCCTGAGGAGAAAATAGGGTCAACTCTATTTTTATAATTTCGGAATGTAAATATACTCATTTTGTTTCTGAATCTTGATTCTCCTCCTTCGTCCTTCGGACTTCAGTGGGACGCAGTAACATCGTTCACGAGCCCCTGCAAACTTGAGCGCAGTTCAAGAGACCGAGAGGCCTCAAAAAATCGCCAAACCAGCGGTTTTTTATTTTGAAGGACTTGACTTAAGTTAGAAAAAATATAAACTGAAAATATTGAAAGATATGGAGGTGATAAAAAAGATGACACTTCAGGAACACCGAGATCCAAGGGTTAGGGATGCGATTACTGAATTGTGTGATGCTTTGTGCGATTGGGAACGCAGTACGGGAATAGAGTCAGTTCTTGTACTCAGAGAAAAGGGTGGATTTGTTTTCAGGGCTGTAAATGGAAAACCAAGTGCTCCCGACGATGTAGTAGATGCTCAGTTAATGAAACTAATAGAATAATTTATATGAAGGCTTAAACTATGGCCCTCTTTTTTTTACTTCCAGTAGAAGCGGTTTCTTAGTTGAGTAATAAATGTGTGTAGATTACCCAAACTATTGACAAAATTAAAGTATAGTTATATAATAAAAAATAGAAGTATCTTTAATAAAATAAAAAAGGGAAAAATTCACCTCCAGAGAGAAAATCAATTATTAACGGTTTTTTGTCTGGAGGTGAAAAAAAATGAAGTATGAGCTACCCAAAGTAGGTGAACCAAAAACCCCACAAGGCAAGAAACAATCAGAAATTAGAAAGATTATCATCTATCCAGATGAGGGAGAATCGGCAGAAGATCTTATTTTCCGCATCGCCGTCTCTTCTATTATTAAGGCTCCGATGCGTCGAGGAATGGCTTTTTTAGATCCCCATGCTTTCGAGCCATTACTCACAAGTGAGAATTTGAAAATTTTACAAGACTGGGCTAACAAAAATAAGGAACTCGATATCGATCATTGGAAGGGCTATCCAGTAAAAACAAGAATTAGGATCGAAAACGATCATATTTCTTTGGAATTTAGGTACTGGCTTGACCGATGGAATGCCGAAGATTGGGGTGGATGGGTTTTGCCATGGAATATAGACTCTTTAGAAGAGGTTCTGAAAATGGCGATACAGAATACTTCTGAAGAGTTTTTCAGAAAGACACCAATAGAACATTGGGACGCATAATTTTTTCCTTTTCTTTTTTTTTCAATTTATAATAACTTATGGCTTGAAAAAAATTTAAAACTCCCTTTTCGGGGAGTTTTAAATTAAAGAAGCATAATAAAATAATTAAATCTGTGGGTTTAAATTTAGTATTACGAAAAAATAGAGGAAAAAATAGGGTCAACTCTATTTTTATAAATCTGGGATATAAATATACTTATTCTGTTTCTGAATTATAGTTCTAACATCGTTCACGAGTCCCTGCAGTTGCCCGAGGCATTTGCCTCGGGTTTTTATTTTTGCTAAAGTTAAGTAATATGAAAATATATTTCGCTGCATCATTAGCAAATGAGAGAAATAATTATGTTGCAGAAATAATAGAATGGCTTAAAAGCATAGGGCATAAAGTATTATCTGAGCATGTAGGACAAAAAGATCATAGAAAAGCTTTAGCTGAAAAATTAGGAATACCAAAAGAAAAACTTTCCTATCAAAAAATTCTAGAACAAGATCTTGCTTGGGTTGAGGAAAGTGAATGTATGATTGCTGAAGTGAGTAGTAAAGGAAGTTATGGTGTAGGAAGAGAGATTGAACGCAATAGAATGAGAAAAAGAATAGGACTAACCCCCGCTCCTTTATTGTTAATTTATCAAAAGGGATATCGTCCAAAATCCGCTCTTATTCTGGGTGAAGAAAACCATAAAGGTATTTGGTTACGAGAGTACAATAATTTACAAGAAGTAAAACAGATAATTTTAGAATTTTTTATTAAATTTAAATTAAATAAGGAAAAAATAGGGTCAACTCTATTTTTATAATTTCGGAATGTAAATATACTCATTTTGTTTCTGAATCTTGATTCTCCTCCTTCGTCCTTCGGACTTCAGTGGGACGCAGTAACATCGTTCACGAGCTCCAGTTCTTTAGTGATGCCAATTTGACATTAATCCTTGATAAACTATAATGAAAGTACAAATATGTTAACCGACGAAGATATACAAAAATTAATAGAAGTTTTTGCCACAAAAGACGATTTAAAAGAGGCAGTATCAAATCTTACCACTAAAGATGATTTTAATAATCTTCAGACTTCGGTTGATTCCTATGCCCAAAAAGCAGATGCCTATTTTCAAGAGATGGTGATGTTAGCGCACAAAGTTGATCGTCATGAAAAATGGTTTCATCTAATTGCTGATAAACTTGGAATAAAATTAGAGTACTAATTAAAATCTTTGTTTAAGACCGAGTATACCCGCAGTTTCAAGTTGCCGAGAGGCGATTTTTTTATTTTTCGGGCTTGACTTATCTGTTTAAAAAGAATAATTTCTAAAATAGAGGTGAATAAAATGATAGTAATGAAGTTTGATCCTTGTGGAGGAGAAAAAGCGGAATTAAGACAGAAAATAAAAGCGCTGGAGGATTATCAAGCACGCAAGATTGTTAAAAGACAAATCCTGATTTCTGCAATAGGATTTCTATTGATAGCGGTCGTGATTTTTATAACAGAGATACATTTAGTTTCATTGTGGAAAGTTTTTCTTTTCGGTTTGGCTTGTTCTCTTTTTGGATCGGGGATAACAATGCTTATCTTCTTGCCAAAAATAAAGAGCTTGCGAGAAGAGATTGAAAAAATGAAAAGGGATCAAAGAATATTAGGCTAAGGCATCAACTAAATAGTTGCTCTGCCCTTTTTTATTTTGAAGTTGAAAATTAAGCTAAATTATGGTAAAGTAGGGGCATAAAGACAAATTAGGAGGGGTGCTCCGAATTGGCTAAGGAACTGGTCTTGAAAACCAGCGTCCCCTTGCGGGACTTGTGGGTTCGAGTCCCACCCCCTCCGCCAATTAGGACAGGGCGGCGCTGAAAGCGCCGCCCTGTCCTAATTGGCGGTG
>CAZTQA010000001.1:0-205458 GCA_964615205.1 uncultured Candidatus Saccharibacteria bacterium | reverse complement strand
CGAACCGAATTTTGCGGGAACGGGAATTGTTTTTTGAGCCGACCGTCGCGTGGCAAATCCTTTCAAAATCAGGCCTTAGCGCCCGCAGGGCGCTCGATCCCGTCGTGGCGGGAGAGGCAACAAACGCCGAACATACAATTTGGCTGCGGGGCTAGGACTCGAACCTAGATTAACGGATCCAGAATCCGCTGTCCTACCATTAGACGACTCCGCAATGGTTCGGCAAACTTACTACAGGTTAAACCTTTAGATATTTTCTGATGGCGATTAGACTGGAGATTACTCCTAAGCCAATGCCTACTAAAAGCTGGAGAATAAAAATATTTACTAAATTGGCTGTAAAGTATTCAGCTAAATTAAAACCATTGCTGATTTCCCCTATTTTATTACTTAAATAACAAATTGTAGCGCTAAAAACCAAGATACAAATAATAGCTGCAAACAAACCAGAGATAATTCCTTGAACCACAAAAGGTCCTCTAATAAACCAGTTGGAAGCGCCTACCAGACGCTGGATTTCCACTTCTCTGCGGAAACTAAGTATTGCCATTCTTACATGGTTAAAAACAATCAGAAGAGCAATTATAGAAAAAATAATAGCTAAAACAATTCCAGTCTGGTTAATTTGAGTGCTGATAGAAAATATTCTTTCAATAACTGGCTTTTTCTCAAAATAATCGACATCTGCTATTTTATCTTTAAATTCACTGTTCTCTAAAAAAATATCTACTTCTTCGTACTGGGAAGATTCCCAAGATTTAATATTAAGAGAAGAAAGAAAAGGATTTCTTCCCAATTCTGCCAAAGAACCCATTATGATTTCTTCATCTTCATGCCTTTCTGTAAATTCCTCTAGGGCTTTTTCTTTGGAAACATACTCTATTTCTTTAACCTCGCTAAAACTTTTTAATTCTTCCTTTATGGCCAAGATGTCTTCTTCTGGACAATCCTGGTTAAAATAAACAGAAATGTCAACTTTTTCCTGAAGGTCTTCAATAATAATCTTGGTGGTGTCTCTAACTATAAAAAGAACTGTGGCTAAAGAAATGGTTAAAACTAAAATAAAAATAGTGGCGATAGAAAGGCCGAAATTCTGGCAGAATTTCTTCCACCCGGATTTGAATACTCTTTTAATGGGTTTAGGCATATTTTTATTTTTAAATTATAAACCTCCCTTTTTCTTCATCTCTGACAATTTTCCCCTCTTCCAAAGTAACTACTCTCTTCTTTAAACCATTAACAATTTCCCGATAATGGGTAGCTAAAATAACAGTTGTCCCTAATTGATTGATTCTTTTTAAAAGTTGAATAATGTCTTGGGTATAATAAGGATCAAGATTACCAGTGGGTTCATCAGCAATAATGAGTTTGGGCCGGTGAATTAGAGCCCGGGCTATAGCCACTCTTTGCTTCTCTCCAGATGAAAGCTGTTCCGGGAAATTGGTGGCTTTTTCTTTTAGTCCCACAATATCCAGAACTTGGCAAACATCTCTTTTAATATCTTCGTCCTTAAATCCTATAATTTCCATAACATAAGCAACATTTTCGTAAACATTTTTGGAGGGTAAAAGCTTGTAGTCCTGAAAAATAGCTCCAATATTGCGACGCAAATGAGGAAGAGAATGAAATTTTATCTTATTGATATCTATTCCCTGAAAGAAAACATTTCCTGAATCCGGCTTCTCTTCTGCCAGCAAAAGTTTTAAAAGAGTGGTTTTGCCTGCTCCGCATCTCCCCACTAAACAAACAAATTCTTTTTCTTTAATTTCTAAAGAAACATCATTAAGAGCAACAATATCGGAAGAATAACTTTTAGTTACGTTTTCAAATTTTATCATAATTAAAGTTTAATTTCGGCTTCAATAAACTGGTCCAAATCACCATCCAGAACGTTCTCCACATCAGAGGTTTCTATCTGGGTCCGCAAGTCCTTTACCATTTTATAAGGATGGAGAACATAGGAACGGATTTGATTTCCCCATTCAGCTGAAATTTTTTCTCCCTTAACTTCCTTTAATTCCTGGGCTTTTTCTTTCTGCTGAAGCTGATAAAGCTTGGCATAAAGCATTTTCATAGCCTTTTCCTTGTTGTTTCCCTGAAGCCGTTCATTCTGACAAGTAACTACAATTTGAGTTGGCAAATGAGTAATGCGCACAGCCGATTCCCGGCGGTTAACATACTGTCCTCCTGGACCTGAAGCGCGGAAAAAATCAATCCTTAAGTCCTCGGAATTTATTTTTATCTCAGATTCTTCTGAACCAGAGATATCAGGAAGAACCTCTGCCAGAGTAAAAGAAGTATGCCTTAATTTCTGGGGAGAAAAAGGTGAAATTCTGACTAAGCGATGAACTCCGTTTTCCTTTTTTAAAAATCCATAAGCATATTTTCCTGAAAGCTCTATAGTTACTGACTTGGTTCCAATTCTTCCCTCTGGTCCTCCGGCTTCACCAAAGGATTGATGTAAGACCTTAGTTTTAAAATTTTTTCTTTCCCCATATCTCTGATACATCCGTAACAGCATGGTTGCCCAATCTTGAGCATCTTGACCTCCGGCACCAGCATAAATTGAAAGTATGGCATTGCCGTGATCGTATTTTCCGCAAAGAAAAACTTCTAATTCTTTTTGCTTCAATTTCCTTTCAAATTCTTTAATATTTTTTTCTTCAATACCAGCCAATTCCTGTTTAAGTTCTTCAAAAGCTTTGATTTCTTCCTGAAGCCGAGACATTTCCTGGCTCAACCCTACAGCCCTATTCTTGTCCTTCCAAAAATGAGGGCTTCCCATCTCTTTTGTAATTTCTTCAATTCTATTTCTCTTTTCAGAAACATCAAAGACGGTCCTCTAAGAAGAGGAGTTTATTTTCTAATTCCCTGATTTTCTCTTCAAAATTTTCCATACCGTTGTAATTATAGCAAAAAAACTAAAAAATAGCCAGCGGTCGGACTTGAACCGACGACCTACTCTTTACGAAAGAGTTGCTCTACCACTGAGCTACGCTGGCAAATAAGCGGGATACGGGAGTCGAACCCGTCTTTCAACCTTGGGAAGGTTACGTTGAACCGCTCAACTAATCCCGCTGAAAGGTTTTGAGTATTTTATCAAAAATGGTTTCTTCCTCTACTGTTATTTCTTCTTCTCCTTCTTTTTTAACTACTACGGCTTTTTCTCCTGGCTTTTTGTAACCTTGTTCCCTGATTTTTTCCTCCAGATATTCATCTTGGCCAGCCTCAATAACTCCGGCCTCCAACTGACTTTTTTTAGTTTTTAAATCTTCTATTTCCTCCTGTAAAACATCTATCTTGGCTCGCAGATCAGTTCTTTTTTGATTTATCTTCCAGTTGGAAAAAATTAGAAAACCTATAATACCAAAAATAAAAACAAGTAAAAACACACAATTAATAATGGTACGCAAATCTTCATTCTTTTCCTTTAAATATTTGCTTTTTTTTGTTATCATAAAAAAATGAAAAAAATTAACCCCAAAATAATTTTCAAAATAATCTGGATTATTTTGATCTCAATGGTGGTTTTGGGAATGGTCGGCTTTTTAATGGCGCCCATGTTCTAATTTCATCTTAGAAAATTATCTCAAGACTTTCAAGTAAATTTCTGTCGGGATGTTTACTTTTCCTTTTTCTTTGAGTTCCTTTTTGCCTTTCTTCTGCTTTTCCAAAAGTTTTCTTTTCCTTGTATAATCACCGCCGTAAAGGGGAGCAATAACATCCTTACCCCTAGCTCTAATGTTTTCTCTAGCAATGATTTTTTCATTAACCACACCTTGAAGAGCCACGCTAAATTGCTGAGCAGGCAAACTTTCCTTTATTTTTAACAAAAACTTTTTGGCTTCTTTATAAGCCTTTTCTTTGTTTACAATCTTGGAGAAAGCTTCTTCTTTTCTGCCAGCAATCAATATCTCTATTTTTACTAAATCTGCACTTCTATATCCCAGGGCTTCGTAATTCATAGAAGCATATCCTTGGGTAACTGCCATAAGCTTATCATAAAATCCGCTGATAACTTCTCTTAGAGAAGCATAATAAGTTAAAATTATTTTTTGAGGACCTAAATAATCAGTGCTTGCATATTCCCCTTTCAAATCATCAATTATTTTCATTAAACTACCTAAATAATCTGAAAAAGTAATGATTTCTAATTTCACAAAAGGCTCCTGAACCTCTTGTATAAATGAAGCTTCCGGCCAGTCAGCTGAAGAATAAATCAAGTTTTCATTATTCTGTTTGTCAATAATCTTATAGATTACAGAAGGAGAAAAAACTATTAGATTAATATTGAATTCCCGGCGCAGACGTTCAATAATTATTTCTAAATGAAGGGAACCCAGAAAACCGCAGCGAAAACCCTGCCCGAATATTTCTTTGTGTTCCGGCTCAAAAAAAAGAGCTGCGTCATTTAATTTTAGTTTGTTTAAAGAATCTCTTAATAAATTGTATTTGTCTGCGTTTTCCGGATAAACACTTACAAAGACAACCGGCTTTGGCTCTCTATATCCAGCCAATGGCTGTACATCAATTTTTAATTTTTCATTTTTAATTTTTAATTTTGTAATAGTGTCTCCCACCCTCACTTTGTCCGGTTCTTTAATGCCTGTAGCAATATACCCTATTTCTCCGGCTGATAATTTGCTTTGAGCACACAATTGAGGTTTAAAATATCCTAATTCCTTTATTTTAGACTTGGTTTGAGAAGCCATTAAATATATTTCCTCTTCCCTTACAACCTCTCCTTCTATTACCCTCACATAAGCTACAACTCCTTTATAAGAATCGTATTTAGAATCAAAGATTAATGCCCGGAAATCATCACCCTCAACTTTAGGAGAAGGTACTTCTTTAATTATTTTCTCTAAAACCTTTTCTATATTAACTCCTTGTTTGGCTGAAATTTCTAAAATTTCTGAATGAGAAAGATTAAGAATATCCCCTATCTCTTTCTTGACCTCCTGTGTCCTGGCATTAGGCAAATCAATTTTGTTTATAACCGGAATGACAACTAAATCTTGCTTTTTAGCCAGTTCTAAATTAGCCAGGGTCTGGGCCTGAACCCCTTGGACAGCATCCACTAATAAAACCGCTCCTTCTACAGCTGCCAAAGAACGGGAAACTTCATAAGAAAAATCCACATGACCGGGAGTGTCAACTAAATTCAAGATATATCCTTTATATTCCATTCTCACTGGCTGCATTTTTATAGTAATCCCCCGCTCTTTTTCCAAATCCATCATATCCAAAAACTGTTCCTCCATTTTATCTTTAGGAACAGTGCCGGTTATCTCTAAAAATCTGTCTGCCAAGGTGGATTTACCGTGATCAATATGAGAAATGATAACAAAGTTTTTAATATTGGAATAATTAATCATATAAGATTTGTTTAATAACTTCTTGCCAATTAATAGTATTAGAATCAATAAAATTCCATAAATTATAACGTTCCGGCCTAACCTGACTGATTTCTTTGAAAACACATGAATCTACTTCTCTCAAGGGAACACAAGCAAAATCAAATAAATCTTTCTTTTGAAAAAGTTCTTTAATTTTTTCAAAAAGTGATTTTGTTTCAAACTCCAATTTAGGAAACTTATCAGAATAAAGGGAATAAACCTTAGATGAAACCAAAGCCCCTGCTCCAACCAATTGACCATGAAGAAATCTTAATTCTAATTTTTCTTCCAATAAGCGCTCTATTTCGTGTTCACTGCCGGAAGAATATTTAGATGTTTCTTCCATAGCTATACCTGAAAGAATAAGAGCCTCGGCTAATTCTCTTTCATCTTTGTAATTTTCTGCTTTCTTGACTGCCTGCCAACTTAAATCTTTATAAAAATCTTTAAATTTTTCTCCTTTTGTTTCAGCTAGAGAAAGATCTTCTAAAGCAATTATATTGGAAAAGATATCGCAAAGGCCAGCTTTTCTCAAATGACCGCATTTTTTCCATAAATTTAAGGGAATAACAAGCTTTTGGGGATATTTGGTGGACATGCTTTCCCTTTTAGTGCTTCTATAAAGAGAGCTATTTTTGGAAACTAAACCATCGTGTGAAGGAGCAGTAGGAATAGAAATAAAAGTTAAATCTAAATCAAAACTAACTTTTTTAGCAACATCTATTGCTTTGCCGCCGCCAAAACCAATAATCTTTTTTTCTCTGACTTTTTTTTCTATTTTTTGCGCTTCGAAAAGAGAAGCCTCTTTAACTGTAAAATATTTTTTAATTCCTTTTTCTAATAAAATATCTTCCAGTAAACCCACATTGGTAATGATTTCGCTATTAGAAAAAGATAAGTTGTCCAAGCTATTTTCAAAAACTAATTCAATATTTCTTTCTCTAAGAAGATTTTCTAACATATTTTGTTTTAAATAAAAATACTAAAAGCAGGGAAAGCTGAAAAATAGCAGCAAAAGATAAAGCTAAAGGCAATCCCAGGACTTCAATATTACTTAATGTTTGTAGATTAAGTCCCTGCACCCAAAAACCTCTAAAAGAATTGCTGAAAGAAAACAAATGAACGAAGTAAAGGCATAGAAAAACATTAATCACAGCTGCAAAAACACTTGTTAGGGCTGGAACTTTAGTATTCTGCAAGGCATAAAAAGTCTTAGCCACTAATAAGATTAAGGATTGGGCAAAGATACCTATACAAAACATAGCCAAACAGGCAGAAGTTAATTGAGCGTCTATTAAACTGAACTTGCCTGCCTTTAGAATAATATCCACCATCAAATTTCTGAAAACAAAAAGTAAAGCACTTAAACCTAAACTTAAAAGAAGAATTTTTCTAAAAACGGAATAGAAAATCTGATTAAATTTTTCTTTCTGGGATTTGGCAAAAGCTAAGCTTAAGCTGGGAAAAGCAGCTGTAGAAAAAGATATTGCCACCAAGGTTAAAAGGGGCCGGGAAAGATTTTCAGCCAGATTAAAAATAGCAATACTGCCTGCGCTCAAAGTAGAAGCAATAATAGTGATAACCAAGATATTAATTTGGCTGGCAGCCAATCCTAAAGAACGAGGCAAAGTAAGTTTGATTGTTTTTTTAAAATTAGGTTTTCGAAAATCAAAAATCCTCCGATACTTAAATCCTGTTTTGAACAAAACCGGTAGCTGTATGAGAAAATGAAGAACAGCTCCAAAAGCCACTCCCCAAGCCAATCCAGAAAGACCAAAAACAGGAACGAAAAAAACAATCCCGCAGATAATACCCAAATTATACATCAAAGGAGCTAAAGCTGTAATCAAAAATCTTTTGAAAACTCGCAGAATAGCAGAAATAATATTACTGATTCCTAAGATAATAGGACTCAAAAACATTATTCTAGTTAAAAGTACGGTTAAATCTCTCTTTTCTTCTGAAAATCCAGGGGCAATCAAAGAAATTAATTGAGGAGCAAAGATAAATAAAATTAAAGCTGAGATTATGAGGATAACGAGGAAAAGATTAATAAGATTGGAAAAATATTCCCAGGCCTCTTCTTTAGATTTAATTAAGTGTTCTGTAAAAATAGGAATAATGGCTGCCGAAATAGCGCCGGTCATAAGCATCATCGTTAAAAGATCAGGTATCTTGAAAGCAGTATAATAAATGTCAAGTTCATCGCCGGCTCCAAAACTTCCAGCTAAAAGTCGGTCTCGGATAAAACCAAGAACAGCGCTTGCCAGAAAAGCCCCAGCTAAAATCAAAGCTGCTGAATTAATATTTTTAGTTTGAAGATTTAAAATTCTTTCAATCATTTTTTCGCAAAATAACTATTGGTGTCCGCTGGTTAGACTGGCCAGCTGGATTGCTTTTTAATAATTCCAAAAGAAAATTGTTTTTATTTCTTAAATCCTGGCTTTTCCCCAGGATGTTTCCTCCCAAGTCATTTATATCTGCTACTGCAAAAGAAAAACCGTACTTTTTTCTTAATTGACTACATAAATTATCTGCATTTTTAATACCCAAAATACCCATCTCGCTGTATTGAGGAAAGGCCTCTCCGTAAAAACCATCTATTTGGTTAATTTGATTTCCAGCCACTCTGTAAAAAATTCCTTTAATGCCTAAAACCTTTCCTAACCCTCCCAAAATACTGGCTAAAAATATACGAGGCAAACCAGCCAAGTTTATAGCTACCTGCATTTTCAAGGGATTGCCTACAGAAAAACCATAAGGCGTTTTTCGGGCAAACTTGGAAAGAAAATTAGCCCAGAATCCCACCCTTAAATCTTTTTTGTAAATTACTTTTCCTTGAGTAATGGAAACTATTTTCTGGCAAAGAACAATAATATCCTCTTTTTGAACCAGAGGTAAAACATATTTTTCAATGATATCTGTTAATTTATCATCTGTGCCAACAAAATGAGTTTTAATCGGATAAGAAATATAAGAAATCATATTATTATTCTGGATAGGTTAAATACCAGACATCATTGACTCTTCTTCCACCAGTGAGCATTCCTCCCATTATCCAGATTTTATTATCAAAACAAGCACAAATCGGATCTTCCCTGCCTAGCCAAGGAGTTTCAGTTTTCAGTTCCTGCCAATTCAAGCCATCTTCAGAATACCAAACATCATTAAATCCTTTTCCCATTCCGCTCCAGCCAGCTAAAATCCAAACTCTATTCTGCCACAAAAGAACACAATGTCCGTGTCTTCCCTTCCAGGGAGGATTTTCCAAAACAAGCTCCCAGTCTTTGCCGTTTTCAGAAACCCAAATCTTGTGTTCTCCGAGCATGCCCGGAATAACTCCCCCTATAAGCCATAATTTATTCTGAAAAACAGTTACTGTCTGGTCATACATAATTGGCCAAGGAGCTTTGTTTGTCACCAGCTCCCAGTCCTTGCCGTTTTCAGAAACCCAGACATCGTTCTTTGCCCCTTTAGCGTCTACTCCTCCAATAAGCCATAATTTATCTTGAAAAACTACTAAAGAATGGCCTTTTCTGGCTGACCAAGGAGCAGAAGAAGTTACTTCTGTCCAATTTTTTCCGTCACTAGAAGACCAAACATCATTTTTAAATCTCCAGCTTGTTTTTTCCCATCCGCCTACCACCCAAATTTTATCTTGAAAAACCTCTGAAGCATGGGCTCTTCTCTGCCCCCATTCAGCTTTATCTGTAACCAGCTCCCAGTCCTTGCCGTTTTCAGAAACCCAGACATCACTTTCATGAACATGGTTTTCATAAGATAATTTGATATCCCCATCTCTGATTCCTCCCATTACCCAAATTTTATCCTGAAAAACAACAGCTGTATGAGCATCTCTTTTTGTCCAAGGAGCATTTTCCAAACTATTCTGCCAGACAAGAGAGTCTGGACTAAAAACGGGTGAAGCAAAAAAAAGAGAAGCGGTTAAGAAAAATACTACTTTAATTAAAAATTCAAACATATTAAATCTATTAGATATTCTAATATTTTTTTAAGTTTTTTTCAAACAAAAACGGCCCGAGCAGGCCGTAAGCCGAATTCTGTCTATTCCCGTAAAGACGGGACGGGCAATCATTTATCTAAGCGATAATTTCTATCTTGCACCAGGTAGGGTTTACCACATCAAAGCGTTTCCGCCTGATGATTCCTTAAAGGAAACTTTTCACCTTAAGCCAATCCGTTCTGCCTTTAGGGCTAAACTAGATATCTTGGCTGTCTTGTCTCTGTGGCACTTTCCCTAGGATTACTCCCGCTCCGCGTTACAGAGTACCTTTTTTCCACCGTTGTTAAACAACAGCTTCGGGTGTTCGGACTTTCCTCCCTTCCGATAAAATCGAAAGAGCGATTGCCTCACCTACTCGAGCCATCATTATTATAGCAAATTAAAATAAGGAAGTCAATTTATCTTTATCGTCCAAAGCCTCATTAACCAGCCTGTCTGCCTCTTGGTTTTTCTCTCTGGGAATGGATTTAAACTTTATATTCTTAAAGTCAATCTTTAAATTCCAGGCCTTTAAAAACAAGGGCTGGATATTGGCATCCATTATTTTGTACTCGCCGTTAAGTTGTTTGACAATCAATTGGGAATCAGAATTAATTTCTATTTCTGAATTAGAAGCTTTTTCTTTTCCAAAAAGAGCTTTGACTTTCTTTAGAGCAAAAATAACCGCCTGGTATTCAGCTTCATTGTTGGTCAAGTCTTCGCCTAGATATTGAGAATATCTTTTTAAAACCGTGCCATTTTCGTTGGTAATGACTACCCCGATTGCTGCTAGTCCAGGATTTCCCCGTGACCCGCCGTCAGTATAAATAATTATCTTTCCCATATTTTCTTTATATCATAAATAACAAATAAAAAAAATCCTGATTCCTGAAATGAATTCTTTTTTAGCAAAGATACCTTCCTCTGTCAATGTAATTGAAATTTGCCAGGAAGCAAGAAAGTGATATAATGGCTTAATGATGAAGTTCACTCATTTGCATGTGCATAGCCATTATTCTCTTTTAGACGGGTTAACTAAAATTGACCAGCTTTTGGATTATATTAAGGAATTAGGCATGGATTCCTGCGCCTTGACTGACCACGGAGCTATGTACGGAGCGGTAGAATTTTACAAAAAAGCCAAACAGAGAGGGATTAAGCCCATTATCGGCTGCGAGGTTTACTTGGCCTATGAAAAAATGGATCAAAAAAGGCCTAATATAGATGATAAAAGATATCATTTAGTTCTTTTAGTTAAAAACGAACAAGGATATAAAAATTTAGTTCAATTAGTAACTAAATCCCATTTAGAAGGATTTTATTACAAACCCAGAATTGACGAAGAATTATTAACTAAACATAGTCAAGGTTTAATTGCTATGACTGCCTGCCTTCAAGGTAAGATCCCCTGGCTTATTCTGAACAAAAGAATTGAAGAAGCAGAAAAAACTGCCCTTAGATATCAAGAAATTTTTGGAAAAGGTAATTTCTATTTAGAAATTCAGCATCATCCTAATCTACCCGGACAAGCAAAAGTTAATGAAGTTTTGATTTCTCTTTCAAAAAAATTAGATATTCCTTTAGTAGTCACCAATGACTGCCACTACCTAAAACCGGAGGATAATGAGGCCCAAGATGTCCTAATGCTTATTAATACAGAATCCAGGCCGGACGATCCAGAAAGAAAAACCATGAAATGGGATGACTATTCGGTCAGAAAACCCCAGGAGATGATCGAGGCCTTTAAAGATGTTCCCCAAGCCATTGAAAATACTCAAAAAATTGCAGCTGATTGCAATTTCAACTTTAAGCTTGGAGAAACCAAACTTCCCTATTATGAAGTACCCAATGGAAAAGACCCTAATCAATATTTGGAAGAACTTTGCATACAGGGCTTAGAAAAGCGTCAAAACCAGATTGAAAACAAAGAAGAAGCTTTAGAACGGCTTAAATACGAACTGTCCGTAATCAAAGAAACTGGCTTTGCTTCTTATTTTTTGATTGTCCAGGACTTTATAAACTGGGCAAAAGAAAACCGCATTGTAGTTGGCCCTGGCAGAGGTTCAGCTGCCGGCTCCCTGGTTTCTTATCTTCTGCGCATAACTGACATCAATCCTTTAAGATATAATCTTTTATTTGAAAGATTTTTAAATCCAGCCAGAATTTCTATGCCTGATATTGATATTGATTTTACTGACTGGCGCAGAGATGAAGTTATCGAATACATTGCCCAAAAATACGGACGGGACAAGGTTGCCCAGATCATTACTTTTGGCACTATGGCTAGCCGGGCTGTAATTAGAGATGTAGGAAGAGCTCTCCAATATCCATATAATTACTGCGACCGATTGGCAAAAATGATACCTTTTGGATTTTCTTTAAATGACACCTTAAAAAAAATAGACGAATTTAAACAGGTTTATGAAACAGACGAAAAAGCTACTCGCTTAATTGATTTAGCCAAGAAATTAGAAGGAGTTGTGAGACACGCTTCTACCCACGCCTGCGGAGTGGTTATGTCCAAGGAACCCTTAACAGAAATAGTTCCTCTCCAGCACCCTACTCAAAACGATGAAACTATTGTCACCCAATACGAAATGCATGCCATTGAAGATTTGGGACTTTTAAAAATGGACTTGCTGGGACTGAAAAATTTAACCATTATTGAAGATACTTTGGCAAGGATATACAAGGTCAAAAATAAAAGTATAAAGATAGAAGATATTCCCTTAGATGATAAGAAAACTTACCAATTGCTTCAAAAAGGAGAAACCACTTCTGTGTTCCAATTGGAATCTGATGGAATGAAAAGATATTTAAAACAGCTAAAACCAACTGAATTTGAAGATATTATTGCCGTAGTAGCTTTATACCGACCAGGACCAATGCAGTTTATTCCCAAATATATTCAAGGGAAACACAATCCTCAAATAGTTAAATATCTTCATCCTAAATTGGAGCCAGTCTTAAAAAACACTTACGGCATTATGGTCTACCAGGAACAGCTAATGAAAGTGGCTCAAGCCATTGCTGGATTTTCTTTGAGTGACGCGGATATTTTGAGAAAAGCTGTAGGCAAGAAAATAAAGGAACTTCTTTTGGAACAAAAAGAAAAATTCATCAAAGGAGCCATTAATCAGGAAATAGAAAAAGAAATTGCCCAGAAAATTTGGGAATGGATTTTACCTTTTGCCAGATACGGATTCAACCGCAGTCATGCCACTTCTTACGCTATGATTGCCTACCGGACAGCTTATCTTAAAACCAATTATCCGGTTGAGTTTATGGCTGCTGCTCTCACTTCTGAAAAAAACGACATTGAAAAAATTGCTTTTTTAATTGAAGAATGTAAAAGAATGGAAATTGAAGTATTTCCTCCGGACATTAATGAAAGCTTCCGGAATTTCAGCGTGGTGCCAAAACAAGACAAGATAAGATTCGGTTTATTAGCTATCAAAAACGTAGGCCATAATGTAGTTGAAGCTATTGTGGATGAAAGGAAAAAAAACGGTCATTTTATTTCTGTTGAGGATTTTATTAGCCGTGTTTCTTCTAAGGATTTAAACAAAAAATCCTTGGAAAGCTTGATAAAAGCCGGCGCTTTTGATAAGTTTGAAGAGAGGAACAAGCTTCTTGAAAACCTTGAAAAACTTCTGGAATTCAGTCGGGAAAAACAAAAAAATAAAATTAACGGACAAAAAGGACTTTTTGATTCCGGTCCGGAAAACAATAATTTTAAAAATAATAACGGCATCACTTTAGCTAATACCAAACCAGCTTCTAAAAAAGAAAAACTGACTTGGGAAAAAGAACTTTTGGGTCTGTATATTAGCAGCCATCCTCTGGAAAACTTCAAAAAAATATTAGAAAAGAGAACTTTACCCTTAATGAATGTATCCCAAGATATAACTGGTAGAATAATCAAAATCGGAGGTGTAATTTCCGGAATTAAAAAAATCATTACTAAAACCGGAAAACCCATGCTTTTTGTAAAATTAGAAGACCAGACATCCAAAGTTGAATTAGTTGTTTTTCCTTCTATTATTGAACAAAATCAAAATGTTTTTCAGGAAAATAAAATAGTTATGGTTAAGGGTCGTGTGGATACCCGCGACGGGATTCCTAAAATAATTTGCAATCAAATTGAAGAAATAATCGAAGAAGCATAATAAATAATAATATGAAAATAGAAACAATACGTCATTCATTAGCCCACGTCTTAGCAGCTGCGGTTCAGGAACTATATCCTGGAACTAAATTTGGCATTGGACCAGCCATTGAGAATGGTTTTTATTATGACTTTAATTTACCTTCTCCTCTTTCTCTGGAAGATTTAAATAAAATTGAAAAGAAAATGAAAGAAATAATCAAAAAGAATTTGAAATTTGAAAAGAAAAATATTACTTTAGCTCAAGCTAAAAAAATATTTAAAGATCAAAAATATAAATTAGAAGTCATAAAAGGAAAACAAAAAAACCTTTCAATTTATCGATTAGGAGAATTTATTGACTTGTGCGCCGGACCGCATATTAAATCCACTAAAGAAATTCCAGTTGAAGGATTCAAACTTACTAAAATTGCCGGCGCTTATTGGAAAGGAGATGAAAAAAATAAAATGCTGACGCGGATCTACGGACTGGCTTTTGAAAACAAAAAAGATTTGGAAAAACACCTCAAAATCCAGGAAGAAGCAGAAAAAAGAGACCATAGAAAATTAGGCCTTAAGCTTGATTTGTTTTCCTTCCATGAAGAAGCACCCGGCATGCCTTTTTGGCACGATAAGGGATTAACAATTTTTAAATTACTGGTGGAAAGGTGGAGGAAAATTCAAAGAGAAAACAACTATCAAGAAGTAAAATTGCCTAATATCTTAGATGTTAAGCTTTGGAAACAATCAGGCCATTATGAACATTACAAAGACAGTATGTTTTTTACCACTGGCGAAAAGAAAAAATTGGCCTTAAGGCCAATGGATTGCCCAGGCACAATACTTTTATATAAAGAAAAGCCTCGCAGCTATAAAGATATGCCTTTGAGAATTGGCGAATTAGGCGTAGTCTTTAGAAATGAAAAATCCGGGGAAATACACGGTTTATTCAGAGTCCAAGAGATAACCCAAGACGATGCCCATATTTTTATTCCCAAAGAAAACATTGAATCAGAAGTAACTGCTGTATTGAAAATCGTGGATGAAATTTATAAGCCGTTTTCAATGAAAAGAAAGGTTTATCTTTCTACCAGGCCTGATGATGCTATTGGCGATAAAAAAACCTGGGACAAAGCGGAAAAAGCTTTAGCTCACGCTTTAAAAACAAACAAGATGAAATACGGCATAAAAGAAAAAGACGGCGCTTTTTACGGTCCTAAAATTGATATTCATATTGATGATTCTATAGGCCGAACCTGGCAAATGGGAACCATCCAATTGGACTTTTTTATGCCGGAACGTTTTGACCTTGAATACATTGATAAAAATGGAAAGAAAAAAAGACCGGTTATGATTCATCGAGCTTTAATGGGTTCTTTGGAAAGATTTATCGGAATTCTTATTGAAAATTATGCTGGGGCATTGCCTTTCTGGCTGGCGCCAGTGCAGATTTGGGTTATACCTATTGGTTCTCATCATGAAAAATACGCCCAGCAACTCCTCAAAACTCTGTACGAGAACGGTTCTCGCACAGAGTTGAAAGACGAAAATGAAACTGTTTCTAAAAAAATCAGAGAAGGAGAAATTCAGAGAATTCCTTATCTTTTGGTTGTGGGAGACAAAGAAATAAAAAATAAATCTGTCCGCGTACGCCAGCAGGGCAAAGGCGACATCGGCGAAATAAAACTCTCTAAATTCCTTGAGAAAATAAAAAAAGAAGAGCAAAGAAATTAATCTTTACTCACTCTGTGAAGCTATTCGCTCTTGGGAGAATCAGGAAGGGATTGAAGAATCTCTTCCGCTTTTTCAACCGCATTAAGTATTTTAACTAAAACCTCTCTCGCTTCGTCAGAGATATCGTTGGCTTCAAGTAAAGCCTCAATATCGCTCTGGATTTCAGTCAATTGTAACCCTAATTCCTCATCTATGGCTGAAATCCTCTGTTCCAGAGATACTACTCTCTCCAGCAATGAGTCTACTGCATTTCCCAATTTTTCAACCTGTTTCTTCAACTCTTTGTTTGCCATTTTTTCTCTAAAAAGATATTAGCACCTTTTTTATGTTTTGTCAAAAAAAATCCCTTCTCTTGATTTTATTTAAATGTTATTATATGAATATAATATGCTTTCAGAAGAAACAGAAAAGTTAATCCAGGCCTATCAAAACTGGCACTTGTTTCTACAAAAAAGAGAAGAAGTTTCTACTATTCATGTAGATGAAGTTGCCTCAAGGGTAGCTGCCTTTTACGAAAAAGTAAAAGGTATTATTGATTGGAGAGAAGAACATCTTTTAAGAAAAAGAGCTATAGAGCGTTCTTTAAAAAGAAGGATCATTTATAAAAAGGAAAAACAAGAAAAAATGGGAGAGTCTTTGGTATATGAATTAATTAGAGGAGGACATTTTCCTAACGACTTTGTTCCAGAGGAAAAAACCACTGACATTCAAAAGATTATTGATAAATACTTCTACGTCTTGGAAAAAAAACCCTTGCCTAGTGAAAAGAAAGAATCAGAAAAAGAAATCCAGGAATGGCTTTTGGAAATAGCCAGTTATGAAGTGGAAAAGAATTTAGCTCCCCCCTTAAAAGAAGAAGCTATGATTGACTTTATGTTTACCTTAATGAAACAAAAGATAAAAATCAGTAATGGAGAAATGACTATGGCGGGAATAACCATGCCCAAGATAACAGAAAATGAAAAAAATATTCAAATCTATATCGCTGTCCAAAGAGCTCTCTTTAAAGTAGACGATTCTATCATTGGTTACAATCTTATAGAAAAACAATATCCTGATTGGAGTAAGTTTTCTTCGCATTCTCCTGAAGTTGCTAAAATCACTGTAAATATCTATTCTCTCAAAAAGAAAATTGAGAAAGCTCTTAATTATTCTCTCTCTGAAAAATTTTATCGTTTATGCGAGAAATACGACACTCCCTATCTCCTTATAGGAGATATTATAGAAGAAGATCCTATGCAAGCCAAAGAGAATCTAGAAAATGAAGAAATGCAGGAGACATTAATTAAGAAGGCTTATGACCAAAGAAAGAAAAAATTAAAAACAACTATAAAAAGAGCTGCTATTTACACTACCCTTTCTGTCTTTATCACTAAAATTGCTTTGGCTTTGCTTGTAGAAGTCCCTCTGGATAAATTTATTACTGGAGATTTCAATTATGCGAGCTTAGGAATCAACATTCTCTTTCCACCCTTCTTAATGTTTCTTTTAGTAGCTACAGTTAAAAGCCCTAAAAAGGAAAATTTTCAAAGAGCAGTTATGGAAGTAATAAAAATTATTTCTATAACAGAAAGAAAGGATGTTTATCAAATAAAAATTCCCAAAAAGAAAAACAAGGTTTTAGATTCAATTATTTTTATTGTTTATTTTCTAACCTTTATTCTTTCTTTTGGTTTAATAATTTGGTTTTTAAGGAAAATAAACTTTAGTAGCTTGTCTGTTATTATTTTCCTTTTCTTCCTTTCTATCATTAGCTTTTTGGGTATAAAAATAAGGCAGAGAGGAAAAGAACTAAACATAGAAAAAGAAAGAGAGACCTTTAGGGTCACTCTTTGGGACTTTTTTACCTTGCCTATTCTAAGCTTGGGTAAATGGCTTTTCAGAAAATGGGCTAAAATGAACATTGCTTTAATTCTGGCCGCCCTTATTGATATGCCCTTCTTAACCTTTGTAGAATTTTTAGAGCAGTGGAGATATTTCTTGAAAGAGAAAAAAGAAAGAATGCATTAAAATGAAAAAATACTGGATTATTACTTTCGGCTGCCAAATGAATAAGTCCGACAGCGAAAGAATCGCAGCCAAATTAGAAAAAAAGAAATATGTTCCTGCCTCAAAAATTGACGAGGCAGATTTAATTGTAGTCAATATGTGCTCGGTTAGACAGTCAGCCGTAGACAGGGTTTACGGATTAATCCCCCAACTGACTAAACTAAAAACTAAAAACTATAAACCAAAAACTGTTTTAACCGGCTGTATTATAAAATACGATTTTAAGAAATTTAAAGATAAATTCAATTATATTCTGCCTAAAAAAGACCTGTCTTACTCAAAAATAAGGCCTAAATATAAAAGTCAATTCTCTGTTTATATTCCAGTAGTTATTGGATGCAATAATTTTTGTTCTTACTGCGTAGTGCCTTATACTAGAGGCCCAGAAATTTCCAGGCCTGCGAAAGAAATACTAGAAGAAATCAAATATTTAGTTAAGGAAAATTACAAAGAAATATGGCTGGTAGGAGAAAATGTAAATTCATACAAATCAAATAAGAAAAACTTTTCCCAGCTTTTAAAACAAATAGACAAAATTCCTGGAAAGTTCTGGATAAGGTTTATTTCCTGCCATCCTAAAGATTTTTCTCAAGAATTAATTAAAACCATTAAACAAGGCAAAAAAATTACTCCTTATATTAGCTTGCCTGTTCAATCCGGAGACAATCAAATCTTAAAGAAAATGAACCGCCCTTATACTGTGAAAAAGTATAAGGAATTGGTTAAAAAAATCCGGAAAAACATTCCAGACGTAAACCTTTCTACTGATGTAATCGTGGGATTTCCCGGAGAAACCAAAAAACAGTTTCAAAACACTGTCAAATTATTTAGAGAAATAGAGTTTGACATAGCTTACATTTCCCAGTATTCCCCCCGGCCAGGAACAGCTGCTTTTAAACTCAAAGACACGGTTTCTTTAAAAGAAAAACAAAGAAGAGATAAGGCTTTAACTGAAGTTTTAAAGAAAACTGCTTTGAAGAACAATAAAAAATATATTGGAAAAATTGTAGAGGTTTTGCCAGAATATGAAAGAAAGAGCTGGATAATTGGAAAAACCAGGGAGTATAAAACCATAAAATTTCAATCAAGAGAATCAAGCCTCATTGGAGAATTTGTTAAAGTTAAAGTAATAAACGCCATTCCCTGGGGACTCAAAGGCGAATTAATAAAATAAAAAACAGCGGAAAAAATAAACTGCTATTGCATTATTTGTTTTTTTCGTAATTCGTCACAAAATTTTTTTTGCATCCTTACCACCTCCTATTTTTTTATTTTATGTTTTTTTTAAGAACTTGGCTAACTACTTCTGGGACAGCTTTGCCGTGGCTGGCTGCCATTATCTGGCCAATTAAAAATTGAAAAGCATTTTCTTTTCCTTTCTTATAATCCTCGACTGCCCTCTCATTCTTAGAAATAACTTCTTTAACAATAATTTCTATTTCTGACTCATCGCTCACTTGCTTCATCCCTTTAGTTTCAATAATTCGAGAAGGATCAGCCCCTGTTTTAAACATTTCTTCTAAAATGGCTTTAGCCATCTTAGAAGAAATCTCTTTCTTATAGATTAAGGTTACAAATTCAGCAAAATTCTCAGGAGTAATTAAAATATTCTTTTCAACAAAAGAAGTTCCTTTGAGCAAACCCTGAAAATCGGTAATTAAATAATTAGCGCAAATTTTAGCTAAATTAAAATACTCTTTTTCATTGGTTTCTCTTTCTTCATCTGTCTCTTTAATCCAATTCATTAGTTCTGACATTACTTTTTCAAAATATTCTCCAAAATCAGTGTTGCGAATAAAAACCTCAACTTCTTCTGTTAAGCCGTATTCTTTTTGAAATCTTTCTCTTCTAGCTTGAGGCAATTCCCCTATTTCATTTTTTATTTTATTTATATCTATATCCATATTTTAGCTAATTTTTAAAAACAAAGGACGGGTAAATCTGGTTCAGGAAAGTATCTATAATCATGGGCTTCTTCCTTTTCTCTTTGGCTGAAAGTTATTTGTTTAGTATCATGCCAGCCTCTGGTTTCTTGGATTACTTTCTCTTTTTTATCTAAAATCTCTATCTGCCTCCCTATCTCATAGTTTATACCTTTTTCTACAGAACGAAAAGAGTTAAGGTTTTTGATTTCTACTTTTGTTCCTAATTTTTCATTTTTGCTTAGAGAAATATTAGCTTCAACTCTCATCTCCCCTTTTTCCATATCAGCATTGGAAACACCCAAATATCTTAAAATCAACTGCAATTCTTCAGCAAATTTCCTGGCTTCTCTGGCAGAATGGATATCTGGTTCAGTTACTAACTCCATCAAGGGAATGCCAGCCCTGTTAAAATCAACCAAGCTGTAATCTTTTCCCGAAGGATGGATTAATCGGGCTGTATCTTCTTCTAAATGTATTCTGGTTATCCTTATTTTCGTATTGTTAATTTTTAGAAATCCTTTCTGGCATAAAGGCATATCGTACTGGCTGATTTGATATGCTTTTGGCAAATCCGGATAAAAATAGTTTTTACGATCAAATTTTGACTGTTTAGAAATTTCGCAATTAAGAGCTAACCCTGTTTTGATAACCTTTTTAACTGCTTCTTTATTTATCACCGGAAGAGTACCAGGATGAGCTGTACAAATAGGACAAATATTAATGTTAGGCGTTTTTTCATTAGGATCATTAAGGCAGGAACAAAACATCTTTGACTCTGTTTTTAACTCGGAATGTATCTCCAATCCAATTGTAGGGATATAAGTCATAATTCTTTCATTATTTTCACACCGGAACTGGTGCCGATTATATCTGCACCAGATTTTATAGCTTTTTTAACATCTGATAAATCTTTAATTTTTCCAGCTGTTTTAATTAAAAGTCCGGGTGCTCCTTCTCTCATTAATTTTAAATGATATAATTTTTCTTCCAGCTCCCTGTGTTCTAAAGGATCTTTAAAAGTAGCTGTTTTTACACATTTAGCTCCTGCTCTTTTAACTAATTGAGACGCTTTAATGATTTCTTCATCAGTTAAATAACCTGAACCAATAATAACTTTAGTAGATAGGATTTTACAAAGAGGCTTTAAATCTTTTAAAATTTTACTATATCTTTCATATTTTAAATCAACGACATTCATAACTATGTCTAAATTATCAGCTCCGTCTTTCTTTGCTTTTTGGCATATTTTTAATCTTTTTTGATGAGAACTCAAACCCATAGGTCCATCAATTAAAACCACAACCTTAATATCAGTTCCCTCTACTTCTTTTTTAACTAATTTTACCCATTGAGGATTAACGCAAACCCCCCTAAAACCATATTTTTTAGCTTCTTGACAGGTTTTTTTAATATCTTGAGCTGTAGTACCTTTCTCTATATTGGTATGGTCAATGTATTGAGCGATATTTTTCATATTTTTATTATAGCTTTTTTGAAAATAAAAGGAAGGGCATTTGAGCTCTTCACCAAAATTAAAGTACTAATAAATGTGCTAAAAAAATAGAAAGAGGAAAAAAATAAAATCCTCTTTTCCAGACTATCTTGTTCCTGGTTTTACGATCACCGATTCATCCCTGACGAGTATTTCTGGCTTTTCGCCATCTATGCCAGGTATAAAATCGATTACGTCATCCACCTTCACCACTCCAGGTGTTCCAGTTACGTTCCGCAATATTTCTATCCTCCCAAGTATACATTATAAATGAATAAAAAGATAAGTCAATAGTGGAAAACTAAAGCTTGCGGTCAATTATTTTTTTTACGTCTTGAAAAACCCTATCTACCGGCTGTTCACCATTAATAATATAGACGTTTTTAAACTTTTTACTTAATTTCTTGTAATTATCCCATACTTTCCCCGTAATTTCCTCTTTTTCAAATAAATTTATTTCGTAACGCGTTCTTTTAATCCTTTCTATGCAGACTTTAGGAGAAACCTTAAGAAAAAATGTTATATCAGGTAATAAAAAATTATGATTGATTTTTATAAGCCAATCCATATTTAGATTCAAAGATCCAAAAGCAAAGCTGGAAAAAAAATAACGGTCGCAAATCACATCTACGCCTTTTTCTAAGAGAGGAATTACCTCCTTTTCCAAATGGTGAGCCCTGTCAGCAGCAAAGAGAAGCTGAAGACATTCGGGAGACGACTTCCAGTCATGGGTCAGCTGCCCTTTTATCAATCCGCCAATCAAATTGCCTGTTGGTTCTTTAGTAATCTGAACACCACTATGCCCAAAGCGAGTTTTTTGTTTTTTTTCATCCAAGTAATCAAATAATTTGGCAGCTTGAGTTGATTGTCCAGCCCCATCTAATCCATCAAAAACAATAAATTTTCCTGGATAAGTGTTTTTATACATTTATTTGCCGTTTATACATTTATTTGCCGTATTGATATTTATCATCTGAAATATCTTTTTCCTGCCAATCTTTAATCCAATCCTCAATATTAAAAACCTTATAACTTTTATCAGCCGTTGAACAGATAACTCTGTTCAAACCAGCATTAATAATTATTTTTTTGCAAATAAAGCAGGGAAAAGAATCAACAATATTTCCTTTCTTTATATCCTCTGCATAAATAAACATATCCCCGTTAAGGAGAGAAACACCTGCTCTAGCTGCGTTAATAATGGCATTCTGTTCAGCATGCACACTCCGGCAGAGCTCATATTTCTGGCCATGGGGAATAGTGTTTTTGTCTCTAAAACAATCGCCTCTTTCAAAGCAATCTTTTGTTTTTCTAGGAGCTCCGTTATAGCCAGTAGCAATAATCTGATCATCTCTTACAATAATAGCTCCGAATTTCATCCTCTGACAAGTAGAACGTTGAGCCACTTCTTTGGCAATATTTAAATAATATTGGTCTTTTGTAGAACGCATATTATTCTATTTCTATTCCCATTTGTTTTGCAGTACCTTCAATGATTTTCATTGCTGCCTCAATATCAAAAGCATTTAAATCCGGCATTTTCTTTTCCGCAATTTCCTTTAATTGAGCTTTAGTTATTTTAGCCGCTTTCTTTTTGTTGGGAGTACCAGAACCTTTTTCAATAGCAGCTATTTTTTTCAAAAGCTCAGCAGCTGGAGGCTGTTTTATCTTAAAATTATAGCTTTTATCTTCATAGATTGTAATTTCTACCGGGAGCTTAAAACCGGTCTGATTTTTGGTAGCATCATTAAATTTCTGACAGAATTCAGAAATATTAACACCATGCTGGGCTAAAGCCGGGCCTAGTGGAGGAGCTGGATTAGCCTGTCCAGCTTGAATTTGTACTTTGACTACAGCTTTTATCTTCTTCATATTTTTTTAATTTGGAGAGAATCTAATTCTACCGGAGTATCTCTACCAAACATATTAATTAAAACTTTGACTTTTCCTCTTTCTTCATCCACTTCTGCCACTCTTCCGTCATAATCCTTGAAAAGCCCATCTGTAACCTTAACTGCGTCCCCTACTCTAACATCAATCTTAAATTGAGGCTCTTCTACTCCCATTCTCTTTTTTAATGAATCAATCTCTGTCTTAGAAACAGGAACAGGAGTAGTTCCCGCACCAACAAAACCAGTTACATTGGGAGTATTTCTAACTACATACCAGGAATCATCAGTAACCAGCATTTGAACTAAAACATAACCTGGGTAAATTTTCTCTTCTATCACCTTTCTTTTGCCATTTTTTATCTTGATTTTCTTTTCTTTGGGAACAATAACATCAAAAATCTTATCTTCCATTCCTAAAGATTCAATACGCTGTTTTAAGCTCTTAGCAACAGCATCTTCATAACCAGAATAAGTATGAAGCACATACCAATTTTTCTCTTGTGGAATTTGTTGTTTAGGCATGTTTCAAGTTTAAAATTAAAAGTGAAAAATTAAAAGTTACAAAGAGAGCATCTTTTCAAGCAGTCTGTTAAAAACCACATCCAGTCCACCCAAAAAAGCAGCCACAAAAACAGAAACAACAATAACAATCATAGTATAACGCAAACTCTCCTCGCGCGTGGGCCAGTTTACTTTTTTCAATTCTAGTTTAGCTTCCTTTAAAAAAGTGATAATTTTTTTAGGTAAATTTTTGATATCCATAAGTTTTTAAAACAGCCCTCGTCGGGCCTACTTTTATATTATTACAAAGAAATTAAATGTCAAGATTCTTAACCTTTTTAGCGTGAGTCTGAATAAACCTTTTTCTGGGTAAAACCTCCTGTCCCATTAAGGTATCAAAGATTAAATCTGCCTCTTTAGCATCTTCGATATTAACCTTCAAAAGCACTCTGTTTTCTGGATTCATGGTCGTTTCCCAAAGCTGCTGGGGATTCATTTCGCCTAAACCCTTATACCTTTGGATATTTATTCCGGCTGTTTTTTTCATGTCGCTTAAAATCTCTGTTTTGTCTGAATCAGTGTAAGCATATTCAATCCGGGAACCTGTTTGAATACGGTAAAGGGGCGGTTGAGCGATATATAAGTAGCCGGCTTCAATAAGAGGCTTAAAATATCTGAAAAAAAGAGTTAAAAGTAAAGTTCTAATATGATTACCGTCTGAATCAGCATCACACATTATAATAATCCTGTGATATCTTGCTTTCTCAATATTAAAATCTTCGGCAATAGCTGTACCTAAAGCGATAATTAAAGACTTAATCTCTTTGGAAGCTAAAATTTTATCTAAACGTGCCCTCTCCGTGTTAAGAATTTTTCCGCGTAAAGGCAAAATGGCCTGGAATCTTCTGTCCCGCGCTCCCTTAGCACTTCCCCCTGCCGACTCTCCTTCCACGATATAGATTTCTGATTCTTCTGGCTCTCGGGAAGAACAATCAGCTAATTTTCCAGGCAAAGCCAAACCATCCAAGGCTCCTTTTCTTAAAACTGTCTGCTTGGCTGCTTTGGCTGCCTTTCTGGCTTTGGCTGATAATAGACAACTGTTAATAATTGTACGGGCATCTTGAGGATTTCTTTCCAAAAAATCGGCTAATCCTTCAGTAATAACTGATTCTACGGCCATTTTGGCTTCGGGATTACCTAATTTAGCTTTAGTCTGACCTTCAAACTGAGGCTCCCTTATTTTAACTGAAACCACAGCTGTAAGACCTTCTCTTACGTCATCACCGCTTAGATTTTCTTCACTTCCTTTAATCAATCCATTTCTGCGAGCATAGTCATTCAAACTTCTAGTCAAAGCTGCTCTAAACCCTGTTAAATGAGTCCCCCCTTCTCCAGTGTAAATATTATTAACAAAACTTTCTTCATAGCATTCATATTCTTGAGTATATTGAAAAACTGACTCTACCACAATTTCATCTTTTTTCCCAGAAACATAAAAAGCATTTTCATTTTTTACTTCTCTTCCTCGAATCAAATGCTTTATATATGCTGTAAGTCCTCCCTCAAAATAGAAATTATAAATCTTTTCGTCTTTTTCTCTTTTATCTCTGATATTAATTCTCACTCCTTTGGTTAAATAAGCTTGCTGGCGCAGATGATTAATGATTCTTTTTAGATCGAACTGAACTTCCTTAAAGATTTCTTCATCTGGTTCAAAGCAGACCCGGGTTCCGGTTTGTCTGCATTTTCCATCTTTCTTTAATTTAGTAGTGGGTTTACCCTTAGAATATTCCTGTGTGTATTTGATATTATTTCGGCAAACTTCAGCTCTCATCCACTTAGAAAGAGCACAAACAACAGAAACTCCTACGCCATGAAGACCACCAGCAACCTGATAGGCTTTTCCTCCAAATTTGGCTCCGGCATGAAGCGTTGTCATAACTGTTTCCAAAGCTGACTTTTTAGTTTGAGAATGAATATCCACAGGAATGCCTCTTCCATTATCCTGACAGCTGACTCTATTCCCAGAGAGAAGAGCAATTTCAATCTCATTAGCATAACCACCCATACATTCATCAATACCATTATCTAAAACCTCCCAGATTAAATGATGTAATCCGTCTGGACCAGTGGAGCCAATATACATACCCGGCCTTCTCCTCACCGGTTCAAGGCCTTCTAAAACATAAATGTCTTTAGCTCCGTATTCTTCTTCCCTGTTCTTTTTTTTAATTTTGGGTTGAATTTTTTCTTTTCTCATTTTCTTACTTGCCACTCTGGATCCTTTTCCAAAGCTTTAATAATCTTTTTGTGGATATCCTCTATCTCTTTTGAAGATAAAGTATGATTTTCAGATTGATAGACAATATGGAAGGCAAAATTCTTTTTTCCCTCAGGTAGTTCTCCGCCCCCATAAATATCAAATAAATCAACATCTCTTACTATAGCTCCACCAGCTGCATTGATTATATTTAAAACATCTACTACTTTTGTTTTTTGAGAGACTAAAACAGCCAAATCCCTTACAGCGCTTGGGAAAATAGAAATGGGACGATATTCCTGTTCTTCAGATGAAACTTTTTGTAATTTGTCAAAATCTATTTCAAAAACACAAATATTTTTATCCATTCTTGTTTCGCCCAAAAACCCGATAATCTCTTTATTGGCTTTGATTTGGGCACTTTTATTTGGATGCAATAAAATATGACTGTTTGGTTGATACATAATATCGCTAATACCTAATTTATTCAATAATAAATCAATCATTCCCTTCAGTTCATAAAACAATCCCTTATTCTCTTTTTGAAATATAATTCCTCCCAAAGCTGTTTTTTCTAAACCAGGTTGATAAATTTTTCCTATTTCAAAAATATTTATTCTAGAATAATTTCTCCTATTATTTTCAATATTTCTAATTAAATTAACTATTAAATTAGGCCTTAAGTATTTTTGATCTTCATTCATGGGATTTTTTAATTCAAGCAGATTTTGCAAAGAAAAAATTTCTTTATCTCTCTGACTGACAAAAGAATAATTGTATGTTTCGGAAAAAGATAATTCTTTTAGAATATTTTTTACCATATTCTGCCAAAAAATATCTTCGTTTTTTTGAGGCGGTATCAAACTACTCATCGGCAAAATTGGCTTTATTTTTTCATATCCGTAGATGCGACCTATTTCTTCAATCAAATCCTCTGGAATAGACAAATCTTTTCTAAAAGTAGGAATCTCAACATTTAAAATATTTGATTTGTGATTTTTAATTTTCAGACCTAAGGACTCTAAAATTTTTATTACTTCCTTTTGAGATATTTTTATCCCTAATAATTTTTCAACATAATTTAAATCTAATTTGATTTTCTTAGGCAAAACTTTTTGAGGATAAACATCAATCAACCCTGAAGCTATTTTTCCTTTGACTGTTTCCTGAATTAAATAAGCTGTTCTGTTGATTGCCATCTCTGTTATATTAGGATCTATACTATGCTCAAATCTCCAGGAAGCATCTGTTTTCAAGTTCAATTTCCGAGAAGCCTGGCGAATTACAGAATAATCAAAATTAGCTGATTCTATAACAATGGTTTTGGTTTTTTCATCAATCTCTGGATTTTTTCCGCCTTTAATACCAGCAATAGCCACTGGATTTTTAGCATCTGCAATAACTAAAATGTCTTTATCCAAATCAAACTTTTGATTATCTAAAGTTATGATCTTTTCATTTTTGTTGGCTCTTCTCACAATGATTTTCTTTCCTTCTAGTTTATCTAAATCAAAAGCATGCAGTGGCTGTCCGGTTTCCAGCATAACATAATTAGCAATATCAACTACATTATTGATGAATTGTAAACCGCAGACCTCTAATCTTTCTCTGATATATTTAGGAGAAAAACCAACCCTAATATCAGTTATTACTCTGGCTGTATATCTAGGACAGGCCTTTTTATCTTCGACTTCTATTTTAATAAAGTCCTTGGCTTTAATTTTTCTGTCTTCTTGTGTTTTGTATTTAGTGTCTTGTATTTTGTATCTTAAGATTGCGGCAATTTCACGAGCTATGCCAAAATGGCAGAAACAATCACTGCCACGATTTGGAGTCACAGCAATATCTAACACCCAGTCATTGTCTTTCTTGTCTATACTTTCAACTTCAAAAGCATGCATAGTTAAAACTTCTGCTAATTTCTCTGGTTCAGGCAACTTTTTTCCAAAAAAAGATTGTAACCAATTATATGAAAAAATCATATTAAAATTGTTCTAAGAAACGTAGGTCGCTGGAATAAAACAAGCGGATGTTATTAATTTTATATTTCATCATTATTAAACGATCCAATCCCACACCAAAAGCAAAACCCTGCCAATTTCTGGGATTTAATCCGCCAGCTTTTAAAACATCGGGATGAACCATTCCAGCTCCCAATGTTTCCACCCAGCCTGTCTGTTTGCAAACGCTACATCCTTTGCCATCACAATTAACGCAGCTGATATCCATTTCAAAGCTGGGTTCGGTAAAAGGAAAAAATCCAGGCCTTATTCTTATTTTCAATTCTTTATTAAAGAATTTCTGAAAGAATTCTTTCATTATTGCCTTAAAATTAGCCACAGAAACATCTTTATCAACCATTAATCCCTCTAACTGGTAGAACTGAGCTTCGTGAGCAGCATCAGTGGCTTCATGACGAAAAGCTTTGCCCGGAGCAATAATCCTTAAGGGCGGTTGATGCTTTTCCATATGATGAATCTGAACCGGCGAAGTATGAGTACGCAGAAGAAGATTATTCTTAAGATAAAAAGTATCCCAAGCATCCCGAGCCGGATGATCTTTGGGAATATTCAAAGCATCAAAATTATACCATTCTGTTTCTATTTCCGGACCCTCTATTACAGAAAAACCCATTTGCTGGAAAATTTCTTCTACCCTTCTCCTCGCTAGGGTGATAGGATGGAGATGGCCAATTAAAGGCTTTTTGGAAGGAACTGTAATATCAAAAAATTCTTCAATTTTTGCAGAAAGCCAATGAGCTGATTGGAGTATATATTTCTTTTCCCGAATACTTGTTTCTATATATGTTTTAGCTTGATTAGCTTTTCTGCCAATTTCTTTTTTTTCTTTTTCAGAAAGGTCTTTTAAAGAACGCAAAATCTGGGTTAGTTTGCCCTTTTTACCCAGATATTTTTTATAAACATCGTCTAATTCTTTCAATGTTTTAACCGAACCTATCTCCTCTTCTGCCTCTTTTTTAATTGTTTCTATATCCATATACATTTCTATTTTAGCTTATTTTTAAGGCAAAATCAACTGTGGAAAAAAATAGCACGGGTAAAATAAATGTAAAGGTTAAAGAACCCCCCCCATTGAAAAAAGATGTTTATTATTGCGCGGACGATGGGATTTGAACCCACGATCTCTGCCGTGACAGGGCAGCGCTTTAAACCAGCTAAGCTACGTCCGCATACTAATTTTGTAGCGGTGGTGGGACTCGAACCCGACGACCTTGGCCTTATGAAGACCCTGCTCTAACCACTGAGCTACACCGGCCTGCATTAGTCAAAGTGTTGCGGGGCCAGGAATTGCACCTGGGTCCCAAGCTTATGAGGCTTGTAAGATACTACTTCTCCACCCCGCTATGAATTAAAAGCTATGAATAAAAAAAGCTATAGTTAGATTTTAGCTTAAAATTAAACAAGAGTCAACCTAAATTGTAATTATAACATTCCTAAGTCAGAAAGTGTTTTTCTGTAAATTTCCAGAACCTTCTTGGCTTCGTCTACATCCATTCTGTAATTAGGATTATGCATAATGCTCTCTCTAACTTTATGAGCCTCAATTATATTTTCTTTCCCTGAAGTCGAAATCAAAGATAAACTTACCCTTTTTAATTTATCTTCAAATTTCTTTTCTTTATAGCCCAGTCCGTCTAAAACATCATTTAAAAGCTCATCTGCCTCAATAATAGCCAGTTTATGCTCGGATTCTTGATTAGTTTTCAATCTTTTAGCAACTTTATGCCAGGTTTTAGCAAATTTTTTTACTCCATAAGCTTTGGAAGTAAAAAAATGGACTGTATCTTCCACAAAAGCATATTGTTTCCAACTAGTCTTTAAAAAAAGAACTAAAATAAGTATTAAAAGAATGAAAGAAACACCCAGGAAAAGATTTCTAATAGGAGCCAAGAAATCATTTATTTCCGGTGAAATTAAATATAAAATTAGTTCATTTATTTCTGTCATAAAGTTTGGCTATTTCTAAAATTTTATTATCTTCAAAATGTTTGCCTATAATTTGAAGTCCTACTGGAAGTTTCTTTATTTTACCACAAGGAACAGATATTGCTGGTAATCCAGCTAAATTAACAGAAAGAGTAAAAATGTCAGACAAATACATTTGGAGAGGATCTTTTGTTTTTTCTTTGATTTTAAAAGCAGTGGTGGGCGATACCGGAGTCAAAATAGCATTCACTTTTTGAAAGGCTTTTTCAAAATCATTTTTAATCAAGGTTCGTACTTTTTGAGCTCTCAAATAATAAGCATCGTAATAACCTGAAGATAAAGCGTAAGTTCCGAGCATAATCCTTCTTTTTACTTCCTTGCCAAATCCTTCTCCTCTGTTTTCTAGGTAAAAATCCAGCAAACTTTTTCCTTTTTCATTTTTACTTTTTAATTTTACCTCTCCGTATCTTATTCCGTCAAAACGAGCTAAATTAGCACTGGCTTCAGAGGGACTAATAATATAATAAACTGGTAGAGCATATTCAGTATGGGGCAGAGAAATCTCTATAATTTTAGTTCCCATTTCCTCATATTTTTTAATAGCTTTTCTGATTAATTTCTCAACTTCGGGATTCATACCCTTGATAAAATATTCTTTAGGAACACCAATAACTAAATTTTCAATTTTTAAATTAGAATCTTCATTTTTTTTCACTTCAACAGAAGTAGAATCCATTGGGTCTTTACCAGAAATGGCTTGAAAAACAATATGAACATCTTCAACGGTTTTAGCTAAAGGACCAATCTGATCCAAAGAAGAAGCAAAAGCTATTAAACCGTAACGAGAAACAGCTCCATAAGTTGGTTTAAATCCTACCGTTCCGCAAAAAGAAGCCGGCAAACGAATAGACCCGCCCGTGTCAGATCCTAAAGAGAAAACACACATATCAGAAGCAACAGCTGCACCAGAACCTCCAGAAGAGCCCCCTGGAACCCTGGTTGTGTCACAGGGATTCCTGGTAGGACCAAAAGCAGAATTCTCACAGGAAGAACCCATAGCAAACTCATCTAAGTTTGTCTTACCTAAAATTATCACTCCCTGTTCTTTAAGCTTCTTGATTACAGTGGCATCATAAAAAGAAATATGGTTTTCAAGAATTTTAGAAGCAGCTGTACATTTTACATCCTCCACCATTATATTATCTTTTACGGCTGCTGGAATCCCGGATAACAATCCTATTTTTTCATTTCTGGAAATTTTTTCATCTATTTTCTTAGCTTGATTTAAGGCCGAATCTTCACAAAGAAAAAGAAAAGAATGTATGATTTTATCTTCTTTCTTAATTTTTTTAAAATACTCTTTAACTAATTCTAAAGCAGAAAATTCTTTTTTTATTAAACCTTGATGGGTTTGTTGAATATTTAAACAAGTGATATCCATATTAAAAAACAGATTTAACCTTAAGATATCTTCCTTCCCTTTGAGGCATAGCTTTTAATAATCTTTCTACTTTTTCTTCCGAATGTTTTCTAGCTTCGTCTTCTCTCATAACGTTCTTTAAGGAAACCAAATGACTGGTGGGCTTTATTTTAGAAACATCTAATTTATTCAGAAACTTAAAATGCTCCAAAACCGAAGAAAGTTCTTTCTCCATAGCTTTTATCTCCTGCGCACTTAATTTTAATCTGGCTAATTTGGCAATGTGTTCTACTTCCTTTTTGTTAATCATAGGTATATTTTAAAAATTAAAAATTCTATTTAGGTGGTTCCAGCTCCTCTGTTTCCGCCAAAACTTCCTGTAATTCGTCTAAGTTTTCCAAAACCATACCTGCTCCCCGGGCTACAGCTGTTAAGGGATCGTCAATGATTTTGGTAGGTATTTTGGTCTCTTTGGTTATAAGGATGTCCAATCCACGCAAAAGAGAACCTCCGCCAGCTAAATATATTCCCTTAGACATTATATCTGCTAAAAGTTCGGGAGGAGTTTCTTCAACTGTTATTTTAACCTCATCCACAATCTGTTTTATAGATCTCTCCAAGGCCTTGCGAATATCGCTCTCGGAAACCATAATTTCTTCAGGAAGCCCACTAACTAAATTTCTTCCCCTCATAGGCATCTCCAATTTTTCTTTTTGGGGGAAGGCAGAGCCAATGCCGATTTTAATTTCTTCAGCTGTTCTTTCACCAATTAAAAGTTTATATTCTTCCTGGGCAAAATTTTTAATGTCTTCATTAAGTTTGTCACCGGCAATTCTCAAACTCTTGGCAATCACCAATCCTCCCAAAGAAATAACTGCTATTTCGGTTGTTCCACCCCCTATGTCAACTATGAAATTTCCTCCTGCTTCTTGGACAGCTAATCTAGCTCCAATAGCAGCTGCCATAGGTTGTTCAATTAAATACACTTTTCTGGCTCCAGCAGATTTAACTGCATCATGAACCGCTTTTTTTTCCACTTCTGTCACACCACAGGGAATCCCTATAATCACTCTTGGCTGGTTAATAAAGCTTAGCTTGCTCTTGCGTACTTTTTCAATGAAATATTTCAACATTTGTTCCGTGACTTCAAAATCAGAAATTACGCCCTTAACCAAGGGACGAGTGGCGATGATATAGGCTGGGGTTCTGCCCACCATTTTTTTGGCTTCATTTCCTATAGCCAAAATCTGGCCTGTTTTTTGGTTTAAGGCCACTACTGAAGGTTCAGAGATAACAATCCCCTGACCTCTCACATAAACCAAAGAATTAGCTGTTCCCAAATCAATGGCAATATCTTGAGAAAAATGTCTAAAAATTTCCTTAAACACAGAATTTAAATAGATTGTTTATTTTTACTAATTTAATTTGTTTTTTGTCTCGCTCTTTAAATTCCACTGAATTCTTTTCTAATGTTTTCTGGCTTATCAAAATTCTAACAGGCATACCTATTAAATCAGCATCTGCAAACTTTTCTCCCGGAGTTCTGTCTTCTCTCTCGTCAAACAATACTTCCTTTCCCCGCTCTTTTAATTCTCGGTATATTCTTTGAGATTCTCTCTTTATCTTTTGGTTATTCCCTATTTGAATCAAATGGATATCAAAAGGAGCTACCTCTTTTGGCCAGATAATTCCTTTATCATCATGATAAATTTCTGCAACGGTTCCCATTAAACGCGTAGGCCCTATACCATAACATCCCATAACAACTGTTTTTTTGAAACCATCCTTATCTGTAAATTGGAAATTAAAGGGCTGGGTGTATTTCTGTCCTAACCTGAAAATATTTCCTACTTCAATGGCTTTTTCTTTGCTAAATTTATTTTTTCCACAATTGGGACATTTAGGATAATCTTTTTTTATTTCTTCATTAACGGCCAATCCGCAATTTTGACAAATATGAATAATATCTTCTCCTGCAGAAGTAAGGGTTTGAAATTCATGGGAAAATTTAGAAAAAGTACCTCCTGAAGCTAAAGTTAAATAGGTTTTATCTTTTAAGTCTATTCTATCTAAAATTTTGAAATATGTTTTTTTAACTTTTTCATAATACCCATCTAAATCTTCTTCATTTCTATGAAAAGAATAGAGATCTTTCATATCAAATTCTCTAGTTCTTAAGATACCTGATTTTGCTCTTAGCTCATCTCTAAATTTTGTTTGAATCTGATAAACAAAACAAGGTAAATCTTTGTAAGAAGAAACATATTTTTGGACTAAAGGAACCACTACCTCTTCATGGGTAGAACCTAAAGCATATTTCTGATTTGCTTTTCCTTTCAGTTTGTAAAGTTCTTCGAAGGTTTCCCAGCGGCCTGTTTGCTCCCAGTTCTTTTTAGGAACTAAAACCGGCATTAATACTCTTTGTCCGCCGATGTTTTCTATTTCTTGAGCAATAATATCTTGGATATTCCTTAAGACTCTAAAACCAAAAGGCAGAAGAGTGTATACTCCAGAGCTTAGTTTATCAATAAAACCAGCTCTAATTAAAAGCTGGGCACTAATACTCTTTTCGTCTTTAGGGCTTTTTCTTAAAGTTTTAGTTAAAAGCTCTGACTGCCTCATTTTTTAATCTTATCTCAAAAACTAAAAATAATCAACAAAAAATCGCTACGAGGTCAAACCTCATAGCGATTTCATATTGCAAAGTTTATTTCATAAAGACGCTTTGAATGTCGTTGACGGTAACTACTATCATTAAAAGAATTAACAAGCCGAAAAAGAAAACCGTTATTCTTTCTTCTGTTTTTTGAGATATGGGTTTCCCTCTAATACCCTCAATCCCTAGAAATAAGAGCTTGCCTCCGTCCAAAGCAGGAATGGGCAGAATATTAAATAAAGCTAAAGCTAAGGAAATAATAGCTATTAAATTTAAAATAGCGATAAATCCTTGGGCCATAATTGGTCCTACAAAACTAAAAATACGTACAGGGCCAGCTACAGAAGATTTCAATGGTTCTGTGTCTCCTTCTTGAAAGGAAGTTTTGATAACATGGCCAAGTCCCAAAAGAGAATAATGCATAATATTGTAAGAATGCAAAAAACCAACTGAAGCTTTTTCTAAAGTTGTAGGATAGCTTAATAAAATCGAATCTTCAGATATTTGTTCTTGATGCCCAAAAGGAAACTGGTAGTCAAACATTAAATTTATTTTGAGTTGCAACTCGCTAAATCCAAACAAGGAATAGAATATGACAACGGCTAGTAAAATATTCATCATTACTCCTCCAGCCGAGATTAAGGCTCTTGTTCTTATTGATCTATTGGAAAAACTTTCCGAATCATCTCTGTGCTGATCGTCAGTCTCTCCATAGATCTTGTTAAATCCTCCAAAAGGAATAATGCCGATGGAATAAAGGGTATCCCCTTTCTTCTTTTTCCAGATTCTGGGAGGATAACCTATGCAAAATTCTTCCACCCTAACTCCGGTCATCTTGGAAAAAATAAAATGGCCCAGCTCGTGGACAAAAATTAACAAACTTAATATTAAAATGAAAACTATAATACTAAGAATCATTTTTATTCTGAAATTTCTTTTTTCTTTTTCTCCCCCATTTCCTCAATCTTTCTATTATACTCATCTACTAACTTCTGAAGATCGTCTTTAGCCCTGAATTTATCGTCTTCCCTAACTTCTCCTTCTCTGGTTTTATCCTGAATCTCATCCCAGGCTTTTTCCCGCCAGCGACGAACAGTCTTCCTTGACTCTTCCTGTTTTTCAGAAATAAATCTCAAAAAACTTTTTCTGTATTCTTCGCTCATGGGCGGCAAATTAATTCTTATTATATCCTTATCTACTATCGGTGAAGCGCTCAAGGAAGATCGTGAAATGGCTTTCTCAATGGGTTCTAAATAAGATTTATCCCAGGGTTGGACAACAATGGTTCTGGCTTCAGGAATAGAAATAGTGGCTAATTGCTTCAAGGGAAACTTTTGATTAAAACATTCAACCTCTACATCCTCCACCAAAGAAACGGAAGCTCGGCCTGTGCGAACTCTATTTAATTCTTCTTTCAGGAAACTAATCGTCTTTTCCATCTCCGGTTTAATATTATTTACAATCTCTTTATAATCCATATAATTACATTATAACTAAAATTATTTTTTTCACAAATCCAGTATTAAACTTTCCAAGGCCAGTTTTGAATTAATATTGGTAGTGGATAATAAAAGTTGAACTTCAAATATCTTCTCAATAATCTTTTTTATTTTCCTAATCTCTGTTTTATTTTCTTTGTCTGAAGATTGTATTTGCTTCAATAAATCTTTTCTGTAATACCTTAACCATATTTCTAAAATATTTTTTAAATCTTCTGCGCCGTCAATTAAATTTTTGATATATTGGAAACGATAAGCAAAATCTTTTTGAGCTAAAACTTTAATTTCTTTTATCTTATTTTTTAATTCTTGAACTTTTCTATAATCCTTAAGTAAACTTAGCGCCCTTCCCGGTTTTCCTGAAGAAAATTTGATTATCTCTTTTATTTTATCTTCAGAAAGATTTTGGTTCTTAAAATATCCTTCTATGTATTTATTTTGCACTTGATTAAACTTAATTTTTTGCACTCTGGACAAAATTGTCGACAAAAGCATTTCTGGATACTCGCTTATTAAAATGAA
Organism: uncultured Candidatus Saccharibacteria bacterium; assembly: GCA_964615205.1. Classification (GTDB taxonomy): domain Bacteria; phylum Patescibacteriota; class Minisyncoccia; order Minisyncoccales; family JAGMDC01; genus CAZTQA01. Next base: position 170,012 of record CAZTQA010000001.1, on the reverse strand, counting down.
AATGGTATTGCCCTTTGGTTCTTCTAAGGTTTTTAAAAAAGAATTTTGCGCATCTGTAGTCATCTTGTGAGCTCCATCTATAACAGCTACCTTAAAGTGGGACGTAGAAGGATAAAGAGAAAGATACCCTTCCATATCTCTTATCTGTTTAATTTTAATCTCTGTGTCGGACTGAATTAAAACCAAATCAGGAAAAATACCTTTTTCAATATCCTTACAATTACGGCAGTTTTGACAAGGCTGATTATTTTTTTTAGAAATACAATTTATAAACTTAGCAAACTCAATAGCCAAAGCTCTTTTGCCTACTGATTCTGGACCGGAAAATAAATAAGCATGGGAAAGCCTATTTTTTTGAAAGGAATTTGTTAAAAACTGCCACTCTTTTTGATGACCGATTATCATTTTTTAGACATTATGCTTTTTTTGTAAACGTCTAAGTTCTCAAGTACAACCCCTGTTCCTTTAGCTACGCATCGCAAAGAATCCTCAGCAATAAAACAAGGCACCCCAATTCTTTTGGTAATTAATTCATTAATGTTTCTTAAAAGAGCCCCTCCGCCAGAAACAATCATCCCTTTGTCCATAATATCAGCTGAAATTTCAGGAGGAGTATCTCTTAATACAAATTTTACCACCTGAAGTATTTCTTCCAAAACCTCACTAATAGCTCCGCAGACTTCATTTGAAGAAATTTTTATTACTCGAGGAAGACCAAGAACCAAATCCCTGCCCCTTATTTCTAAATATTTAGCTTGCTTTTCAGGAAGAGCTGTTCCTATTTTTATTTTTATCTCTTCAGCTGTTTGCTCGCCTACAGCTAAATTATATTTCTTTTTAATATAGTCAGAAATAGCTGTATTCATTTTATCTCCGGCTACTCTGATGGAAGAAGCTGTCACAATTCCGCCTAAGGAGATAGTGGCTACTTCAGAAGTTCCTCCTCCAATATCTAAAATTAAATTACCGGAGCAAGAATTGATAGGTATTCCAGCACCAATAGCAGCTAAAATAGGTTCTTTGGCAACATAAACTGCTTTAGCTCCAGCGTTTGTACCCGCCTCAATAACCGCCCTCCGTTCTGTTGAACTAACGCCAGCCGGAACAGAAACCATTAATTCAGGCTTAAAAAACTTTAAGGTTCCAGCTGTTTTTCTGATAAAATAAGATATCATGGCTTGAGTAACTCTGAAATCGGCAATAACTCCGTCTTTTAAGGGACGATAAACTTTTATTGTATCCGGCGTTCTTCCGGTCATATCTTTGGCTTCCTGACCTACAGCTAAAATTTTATTTTCATCCAAAGAAACCGCCACCACTGATGGCTCGTGTAAAACAATTCCTTTGCCCGGTAAAAAAACCAATGAATTACAGGTACCTAAATCTATGCCGATTTTTCTTACTAACATAAAATTTTAAATATCTACTCTTTTAATGTCTGCTCCAAGTTTCTGCAATCGCTCTTCTATTTTTTCATATCCTCGGTCAATTTGATAAATATTATTTAAAGTTGTCTTTCCTTTAGCTAAAAGTCCGGCAAGGATTAAAGAAGCTCCTCCCCTTATATCCCAACTTTCAATATTTAGGCCATGAAGAGAGCTTTTACCAAAAATTATGGCTCGGTGAGGATCCACAATTTCAATATCCGCTCCCATTTTTTTCAATTCTTGAAGATAATTGAAACGCGATTCATACAAGGGATCATGGATTAAACTCTTTCCTTCGGCTTGAGTTAATAAAACAGCTGTAAAGGGCAAAAAGTCAGTCGGAAATCCTGGATAGAAAAATGTCTGCACCCGACTGGATTTCAAATTTGGAGAATAAAAAACAGTAATGCTATTTTTTTGTTTCTTAAATTTAACTCCTATTTCTTCTAACTTATCTAAGAAAAGGTCTAAGTGATCTAAACGAATATTTTTAACAGTTAATTTTCCAGGAGTAAGACATCCTGCAACAATAAAAGTAGCTGTTACGATTGGATCGGGAATAATTTTATGAGAAACACCATTTAATTTTTTTTTGCCTTTTAAACTAATAGTATGTGTTCCCAAACCAGTGATTTCAACTCCCATTTTCTGAAGCATTTCTCCTAAATCTTGGACTTGGGGCTCGCAGGCCGCTCCTTTTATAGTGGTTTTTCCATTTAACAAAGAAGCTGCCATCATAGCGTTTTCCGTAGCTGTAACACTAAATTCTTTCAAAACCACTTCTTGAGGATAAAGATTATCAGTTTTGAAATTGTAAATATTATTTTCTTCTTTAATTTTAGCGCCTAATTTTTCTAGGGCTTTTAAATGAGTAGTAATAGGCCTTAATCCAATTTTATCACCTCCAGGCTTATAAAATTTGAAATTATTAAGACGAGCAGTTAAGGGACCAAGCAAAAGAACAGCCACCCTGGTTTTGGAAATCTTATCAGGATTCAACTTGTCTAAATTTATATTTTCAGTTCTAATTTTCAATTTTCTTTTTCCCATCCATTTTATTTCTGCCCCCATCTCTTTGAGAATATCTAACATACCGAAAACATCTTCCACCAAAGGAAGGTTGCTTATAATTACTTCTTTATCAGTCAAAAGAGAAGCAGCTAAAACTGCTCCTGCCGAGTTTTTGTAACCTTCGATCTCCACTTCTCCCTGCAGAGGTTTTCCGCTTTTAATAATGAATTTTTCAGCCATAGCATTTTTAATCTTAGCTCAAAACTTCCTTTTTGTCAAAAAAAATGGCTTGGCTCTAAATATCCCCAAGCGATTTATTTTTTACCGCACAACCTCAAGAACTCTGCTTCTATCGTTTTAGAATTACCACCGAAGAAATCTTTTATTGTTTTTATGAATTCTCGGTAATTTTTTTCTGTAAATTCCACTGCGCAGATTATTCCAGCTTTTTCTTCCTTAATTGTCACTGTGATGCCATTCGGAAGAGGCAAAAACTCTTTCTTTGTTATCCCTACAATTTCTTCTGGAGAACGAGCTGGCTTACCTGAGAACTTCGAAAATACTACTTCTCCCTTGTATTTTGGTCTTTTTCCTGGATCTATATTAACCTTCACTCCTGTATCTGAAAAGATTTTATCCGACAGATCACTTGCCTTTATCAATCCCCCTGCCCATTGTACATCTATTATGTTTTTGTAAAGGACCATCTCTTTCCTCACTTCCTAATCTTTGTTGTATTGTGACACTAATTATATATAGCATAAATCTCTAATCCTATCAAATAAAAAAAAGGAGCTTGAGTACCCTTGGCACCAAGCAAAATATCATTTGGGTATTATGACCGGAAAGGGAATCTTTCCCTTTACCAGTCGTGAGAATTCTTGTTTCACTGCTACTTTACCGGCAGAAAAATCACGGGCTAATAACACGAATTCTCCACATGTATCCGCCCTTATTACTGCCTCACAGATAACGTCATGCTTATCGCGTCTCACACTAATTCTCACTCCAAGAAATTCGTGTTCTAATATCCTTGTCAATTCCTCGACATCAATTTTTTTCTTCGGATCATAGACTTCGGCTATGGGAATTATTCCTTTGTAGGCTCCCTTTTGTATGGAAACGCTTATCCCTGTCTCCTCCTTAATTTGCCTTCTTGCTTTTTGAATCTCTAGATCGGTTGCTGTATCTTCGTAACTCGCCTTTTCTTTACCAAAAGCCATCTTTTACATCACCTCAATAATTATAATATCTTTTTATCTTTATGTCAAATTTTAGACACTCTCTAAGACCCGATCTTAAGAAAATCTAAATAAAAAAGGCAGAGATTACAGATGTAAACCCCCTGCATAAAATTCTTTATAGCCCATGTATAGTAACAATGGTTATCTTCTTGCAAGATCTACAAAAATACATCAAGTGAAGCATCTCTTGCATAAAGTCGTTTGGACCTCCTTCTGGATCAACAGGTCCATCTTCATCAGGACTACGTATTGCTGTGCTTAATACCGCCTTATCTTTCTTGCACGCTGGACAATCTATCCTTTCATCTATTTTTACCATTTTGTATTTCCTCTATATTTTTATTACCACAATATTATAAATTATCAAGCCTTAAGCCAATAACTGTAACAAATCTGGGATTTTTTTGCTTATAGATTTTAGGAAATTCTTCTTGTTTTCTGGCTGAAAAATATCTTCTATATTCACAAAAAGTACAAATTTTACAGTCTTCAATGTTTTTTCTTTTTACGCCTGCCTTCAAAAGATCTTCCATTGCTAATTTAGTCAAATCAAAAAATATTTTATTATTTTTCTTTTTAAAATATTTTTTAAACTTGGTATTCTTCAAATTCTTATAAGCTTTTTCTTTTAACCAATAATGACAAACCCTTATGTGCGGTCCAATTCCCACTAAAACATCTTTTGGATTTGTATTAAAATTTTTAATCATCTTTTTAATGGTGTTTTTTATGATTCCTTTAGTTAAACATTTTCTTCCCCCATGCAAAGCAGCTATTACTTTTTGTTTTGGATCGCACAATAAAATTGGAGCACAATCAGCAGAAAAAGAAATCAGAATCTGTCCGGGGACATTAGAAATTAAACCATCTACATTTTTTATCGTTTCTCCTGAATCTTTTGTGCGACATATATGAACATTTGAACTAAAAATATGCTCGGCCCAAATCAAGTTCTTTGGTTTAATATTTCTATAACCTAAAGATTTTAAAAATTTTATTGCCTGCTTACTGGTTCTAATCGAACCAAAAGAACTGTCAGAAATTCCCTGTATTAAGTTATACTTTCTAAAAATTTTAAACTGCATAAACCTATTTTACAACAAACTCTTAAAAAGTACTAATGTTCACAAAAAAAATAAGCAGAGATTATAAATGCAAACCTCTGCATAAGCTTTATTGCTTTATTTTTTCTTGTGCCTCCCTTAATCTATTCCGTATCCCATCAAGGTGTTTCAGCGATGGTTCTTCCTCTCGTAAATAATAATCAGCAACTGCAGCAATAAGATCTACAGCACCATCGATTGGGCTTATGTCTCCCCGGATCTTTGAAGCTCCTCTATTATTAAGAATATTTCCAGCATGCCTGAAGGCTTTTTCTGGAATATTAGTAAATGCTTCTATCTCGCTGAAAATCTTTATTGCGAGTATATGGTTACCTTCTTTCGCTGCTTGCAATCCTCGAGAATTTATCTCTCTTAATATTTCCGATATGTTGCCTGTACTCTCCGCGATTTGACGAATTTCCTTATTTAATCTCTTAGCCTCGTCAAAATCTTCTTCAAGTTCGCCTACGATAATCGCAAGTAGATAGCCGTACCTTACTTTCAGCAACGGATCAGTTATCCGCTCATAGAACTTCTTTACCTCTTCCTTGAGTCCCTCGGTAACCTCTTCGTTTATGAAGAACTTTCTTATCCAGTAATACCTTGCAAAAAATCCACTGAACACAGCCTCTGCAATCTCTTCTAGAATGCAACCTGCTTTTTCCATTTCTTCCCTTAATAACAGGGAATTCTCCATAACCGTTGTATACTCTTCCTCGTCAACTGCTTTCGCATAAAGAGCACCAATTTCCTCTATTCTTTCCTCAAAATCTTTAATTCTCATTTCTTTCTATCTCATCTCCTAACTTTCTTCTGATGATATATTAGCTTCTTTTAATTGCTTTGTAAAATTGTAAAAATAAGTAATCTCACGATCGTGAGATTACTTTAGTTTATTGTTTTAGATAAAATTAGATAAAAATTGAAAAAAATAAGCAGAAGAATGAATTTCAAACCCCAGCATGAATGATTTATTTGGCTCCTTTTCTGGAAAGAAACCTTTTTACGCATTCAAGAGAATTGCATGTCCATGTCTCGCCCATTGTTTCCACATGAAAAATGTCCAAACAAAGCGGGGGGGTTGATTGTAAAATCAACCTTTTCTTCTCTGTCACCCTCAAATTGTATAAGCGCTGTTACTTGTTTTGATCCACCGTGCTCTGCAACATCTACTTTTATATCTCGCAGATAATCTCCGAGAATGCCTACTTCCATAGCCATTTCATATCCTCCCTGATTTATAGGGTAGCAAAGAGTTTGATTTTTGTCAATAAAGAGTTAAAATGAAATATGACTAATAGATTGAGAAAAACTATAATATTGCTTTTCCTTCTTTTTTTTATTTTAACTGCCCCTGTTTTAATCCTTTACTCTCAAGGATATCGTTTTGACTTCAACTGGCAAGAGAAAAAAATAAAATTGATCCAAACCGGAGGAATAGCTATTGGCGCTTCTCCTAATAATGTAAGTATTTTTTTAGACGGAAAATTAAAGAAGAAAACCGGCATTTTTTTTACTACTGCCGTGGTTAATAATCTGATTCCTAAAAAATACAATATCCGCGTAGAAAAAGAAGGATATTATGCCTGGGAAAAGAATTTGGAAGTAAAGGAAAAACAGGTTACAGAAGCCAAATATATTGTTTTAATTCCCGAAAACTTAGACGTTCAGCAACTAAGCCAATCTGTAGAAGAATTTTGGATTTTATCTGAAAATAAAATTTTAGTAAAAGAAATTTCGGGAGAAAAATGGGGTTTAAAGATTATCAATACTGATAGAAATTTAAAAATCCATCTTATAGATCAAGATGAAATCTCCAAAAAGAATTCACAGCTTTTGGATTTAAAGATTTCTTCAGATAAGGAAGAAATTTATCTAAGCTTAGGGTTAAAAGAGCAAATTCAATATTATTCTGTAGATTTAGGGCAGAATCCTCCAGTAGTAACAGAGATTAATTTCCTGCCCGAGGAAATAGAATCTGAAAAAGTGTTTGTTTATGAAATTGTGGGAAACGATGCTTATTACTTAGACAAATCAGGAAATCTATTCAAAAATAATCTTTCTTTTGAAAGAGAAGAAAAATTGAGCCAGACGGCCTTTGAAATAAAAAATGAAACTTTTTACAAATTAACAATAAAGAACAATTTCATTTTTCTTTTTGAAGATACCTGTTTGTATTTATTTGATTCTGAAAAAAAAGAATTTGAAAAATTTTCTGATTCAGTCCAAGAAATCGAGTTTTCTCCTGATAATAAAAAAATGCTTTATTTCAATAAACACGAAATCTGGATTCTATTTTTGGAAGAACAAACCGGTCAACTCTATAAAGAAGCTATGAGCAGACAATTTATTAATCGTTTTTCAGATGAAATTAAAGACGTTGCCTGGCTGAATTCAGAGTATCTTGTCTTTATCTTAGGAGATAAAATAAAAGTCATCGAAATAGATGACCGGGACAGGATTAACGGTTATGATTTATCGCTAACTGCAGAAAAATTTTATTGGAACAGCAATAACAAAATAATTTATTGCGTTGATTCTCAAAAAGAATTAAAATTTACTTATCTATCTTCTTTTTAAATTCCTCCCAATTAACTTCTTCTCCACCAGCTGTTGAGCAAATATCTTTGAACTGACAATACTGACACTGCCAATTTTGGGGCCAGTCAGCCAACCGTTGCGGAATAGTATCCTTATCAATCTTAACTTTTAATTTTTTAAAATCTTCTAAAAGCGAATCGCTTAATTGTTTGTCATAATCAAAGACAAATTCTTTCATATTCTGCTGATCCTTATCAACATAAAGAAGGACGCCTTTTTTAATATTAAAAAAATGAAGATAAAGTTGAACCTGCTGGAAATTTTCCGGTTTGGACTCTTCTAATGTTCTGAAAATCATACTATTAATACTTTTAATATCTAAAACATAAAGTTCTCCATCTAAGGAAATAATGGCATCTGCTCTTCCAGAAATTATTTCCTGACTGGGTATATTTATTTCAGCTGCTACCACCAATCCCATTCTAATAAGGGTATTGATAATATTCATATGCATTGATTCTCCTCTTTCAAAAATCCTTAAAATGCGAGCATCCATTTTTTCCCGGGGAACATTTTTGAACTTAAAAAAAACCGCCCGAGGGCATTTGCCAACATCGGTAATATAGAAGTGGTTCTGTTCTCTGTGCTTTTGCTGATCTAAATAAAATTGGTCTATGCGTTCCGTAAGCATATTACCTTTTTCTCCATTGTGGAGCGCGACGGGCTCTTTTGAGGCCGAACTTCTTTCTCTCCCTCATTCTTGAGTCTCTGGTTAAAAAACCAACTTTTTTCAAACGCTTTCTGAAATCAGGGTTAAATTCAACCAAACCCCTGGCTACTCCGTGACGAACAGCTTCAGCTTGGGAATGAAAGCCGCCGCCCTTAACCAAGGCCTGAATGCGAAATTTATCCTCGCTCTTCATTTTTAATAAACTATCAGTAGCAATCTTCCTTGTTTCTGTGTCAGGAAAATAATCCTCAACCGTCTTTCCGTTCACCTTGAATTCCCTATCGCCCTTAGTCCAAATCCGCACACGAGCCACCGATGTTTTCCTTCTTCCCACTGTTTCAATATATGAATCTTTTTTAGGATTTGTTTTCTTTTCCATAAATTATTTTTCAAACTTTAAACGTTTAATCATCTCACTCCTTAATCTGTTTTTAGGAAGCATGCCCCAGACAGCATTCTTTAAGACCTGTTCTGGATTTTCTTTTAAAAGTTTTTTCAAGGGTGTTTCTTTTAGTCCACCTAGATAACCACTATGCTGATAATAGACTTTTTGCTCAATTTTTTTACCGGTTAGCTTAATCTTACCAATATTCTTAATAATAACAAACGCTCCTGTATCCTTATTGGGACTAAATTCGGTTTTATTCTTCCCCCTCAAAAGAACAGCTATTTCTGTAGCTAATCTTCCTAATATTCTATTTTTAGCATCAATAGTATGGGTTTCTCTTTTCATATTATTTAACTAATTCAATAATAACCATTTTGGCTCCGTTTCTCTCTCTGGGTCCTAATTTAATTATTCGCGTATATCCCCCTTTTCTTTCTTTGTAATTTGGAGCAACCTCTTCTATTATTTTTTTAACTACCCGAGGAGAAAAATATTTTGCTAATAATCTCCTGGCACCTAAATCGTTCTTTTTAGCTTGAGTGATCTTTTTCTCAATAAAGGAAGAAAGTTCCTTGGCTTTTATCTCTGTGGTTTTAATTTTTCCATTTAGAATCAAAGAACTTGCTAAGCTGATTAGCAAAGCTTTGCGTTGAGCAGAGGTTCTTTGGAATTTTCTTCCTTTTTTAAGTTTACGCATAATAAATTAAGATTTTAATTCTAAATTATTTTTCTTTAAGACTTTCTTGATCTCTTTTACGCCTGCTTCTCCCATGCTTTCCAAATCTAAAAGTTGGTCTTCTGTTTTTTTAATTATCCCAGTTATGCTCTTTATGTTGTTTTTATCTAAGGCGTTTAAGGTTCGCGCTGAAAGCCCTAATTCCTCTATTTTTAATTTTGTCAAATCTTCTTCCTCTTTCTTCTCTTTTTTGATTTTTTTAACCTCCGGCTTGGTTTCAAAAGCTTGCTTAATTAAGGAAAGATGATTAATTAAAATAGCTGAAGCTTGAGACATAGATTCTTCCGGAGTTATGGTTCCATCTGTTTCAATTTCCATTTTTAATTTGTCAAAATCAGTTTTTTCTTCAACCCTTACATTCTCAACTGTAAAATTAACTTTTCTAACCGGAGTATAAATGGCATCTAAAGGAATTTCTCCAATTTCTAATTTTTCTTTCTTTCTTTCTTCCACCGGTTCATAACCTAACCCATGCTCAACTAAAACTTCCATTTCTAATTCTGATTTTTTGCCAGTCAAGTTAGCAATATATACATCTTTGTTAATTAATTCTAATTGACTGGGTACTTTAAAATCAGAACCCTTTACTTTTTTTTCACCCTTAACAGAAAGAACAGCTCTTTGAGGTTCCTGGGTATGCATTTTGAAACGTAGCTGCTTTAAGTTCAGTAAAACCGAAATCACATCTTCTAACACTCCGGGAATAGTTGAAAACTCGTGGGAAACACCCTTAATTTTGACTTGGGTTATAGCTGCTCCGGGCAAAGAAGAAAGCAGAATCCTGCGCATGCTGTTTCCAATAGTTGCTCCATAACCAGGATAAAGAGCCTCTATTTGAAAACGAGCCGAATTATCTTTTTTTTCAATAACTTTGATATGTTTGGGTAAAGGAATCATATAATTCATTTAAACATATAAACAATTTAACATTTTAACATTTTATTAACATGTTAGCATGTTTAGATGTTACTATATTTTTACCTTGAATAATATTCAAAAATAACTGAAACTTCTGCTGGTAGATTTTCTTTGTCTACCACTGGTTCTTCTATTACTTCTGTTTCTAATTTCTCTTTGTTTACTGACAACCAAGAAGGAACTTCATATTTTTTAAGCTTGGCCGAAAGATCGGAAAAAGATTTCAATTTAGCTGAAGAAGGCTTAATACTTATCTTATCTTTTTTCTTTACTTTATAAGAAGGTATATCAACCACTCTGTTATTTATTAAAAAATGGCCATGGGAAATCATTTCCCGAGCTTGAGAATGAGAAGTGGCCCAACCCAATCTAACAATAACATTGTCTAAACGGCTCTCTAATTCTTTTATTAAAAAAGTGCCTGCATCTTCCACTTTGCCTCTTTTCTTTAGAGCTTTTTTGACATAAGCGCTGAACTGTTGTTCACTTAAATTATACCAGTTCTTAAGTTTTTGTTTTTCCTTTAACTCTTTACCGTATTCAGAAAGAGACTTCGGTCTTTTAGCTTTAAGTCCAGGCGGATAAGCTTTTCTAACCATAGCACATTTAGGAGAAAAACATCTTTCTCCTTTTAAGAAAAGCTTTGTTCCTGTCCGTCTACAAATTTTACATTTATTTTTGATCATAGACTAATCGTTTTACACTCTACGAGGTTTTTTAGCCCGGCATCCATTGTGAGGAATGGGAGTAACGTCTTCGATAGATAAAATATCCAATCCTCTGTTGCTTAATGTTCGAATGGCTGAATCTCTCCCGCTGCCTACTCCCTTGACTATAACTTGGACCTTCTGAATGCCTATTTTTTGAGCTTTTTGAACTAAAGCTTCAGCCACCTTGGAAGCGGCAAAGGGAGTGGCTTTCTTAGTGCCCTTAAATCCTATGTTCCCAGCGCTTACCCAAGCAAGCATATTACCTTTTGAATCCGCTAAATTCATAAGAGTATTATTATAAGATGAAGAAACATAAATTCTCCCCTCGTTTATTCTTTTTGAGGATTTAACTTTCCCTTCTTTTTTCATAGCCGCTTCTAAGGCTTCTTCTTCCTTAATCAACTCTTCTTTAGTTTTCTGGATAATACGTTTCTTTCCCATATTATTTATTACTTAGGAGCAGGGGGTGGTTTTCTACCACTACCCACGGTTTTTCTTACATTACCTCTGACTGTACGACTATTGCTTTTTGTCCTTTGGCCATGAACCGGCAGGCCTTTAATATGCCGAAGTCCTCTCAAGCATCCGATGTCCTTTAATCTCCTAATGGCAGTACTTTTTTCATGTCTTAGGTCCCCTTCAATCTTGTAATTTTTTTCAATAATTTCTTTTAATAAATTAATCTGTTCTGTAGAAAGTTTATGAGCCGGTAGCTGAGAATCAATCTTGGCCGTCTTCAAAATCTTTTCAGCTAAAGAAGGACCTATTCCGTAAATATAGGTCAAAGCAATTCTTATTTGTTTTTTCTCGGGAATATTAACCCCGACTATTCTAGGCATATTAACCTTGTCTTTGTTTGTGTTTGGGATTTTTTTTACAAATAATATAAACTCGCCCCTTTCTTCGGACGACTTTACAATCTCTACACATTTTTTTAACTGAAGGTCTTACTTTCATAAATAAAAAAAGCCTATTTCCCTCTGTAGACAATTCTTCCTTTGCTCTCATCATAAGGACTCATTTCTACAGTCACTTTATCGCCTGCTAAAATTTTGATTCTATACATGCGCAAACGTCCAGCTAAATGGGCGATTATTTCTTTTCCGTCATCCAGTTTGACTCTAAATTTTAAACTAGGCAAGGTTTCTGTAACAATCCCTTGTTTTTTTATCTTATTTTCCATCTGGAGTTAGATTAACAAATTTTCTTTTTTTAGTCAAGATTTAGAAAAAAATAAAAAACCTATTTATTAAGCTCTGCCAGAATAGCGTTCATCTCTACTTGGGTAAACATATTTCTTACATTAACTCCAGAAAACTCTGCTAATTTGTCAACAAAAAGATTAAATTTATCTAATCTGGTAGATGGCACTTGGTCTTGAGGAAGAGCCGTAAAGTATCTAAAAGTTTGCTTAAAGGGCTCCCAACCAATCTGATTTTTAATATAAAGGAACTTATAATCTAAACCATCATTGTGATATATGCCTATTTTAAGCGTTTTCTCATAACTATTTTCAGCATCGGTTTTGTAAAATGTTTCCAATTGATTTCCTACATAATATTTTCCACTTTGTTCTACCTTAGCATTAAGATTTTCTACTACATAACACAATTTAAGATTAGCAAAAAATTCACCATCCCATACCCAACGATAATCTATATCAAAAGCATGCCCTATCTCATGTATAATTCCAAAAGACCAATCATTGTAATTATTGATGGCTGTTAATTCAGGTCTTACGTATTGCTGCATCCATCTTATTGGAGGACCAGCAACTGCCCAACCGCCTGGATATCTAATAACTGAAAGAACTTCTATTTTCTCTCCGTCATAGGGTTTAGTTCCAACAAGATCAAGATAGGAATTATATGCCTTATCAAGATTAATTATCCATTGCTTCATTTTGCTATCTGAGATAGCAGTTAAATCGCTGGGTTCGAGCATTAGATAAATATGAGATCCCTCGTATCTGGTAAGCGGGTTTGAGGTCAGAACAATATTATCAAACCAAGCTTTGCCAGTAACTGTATTCCAGAAGAATCCCAAACGAGCCTTAATATCAGTTGTTCCTGAAGAAGCATGAAATACCTCATTGACCTTTCTCCAATCAAAACTGCCCTTCAGGTCTTCTGTCATGTCCCAAGTAAGTGCGTTAAGATGTGCTCCTATAGTACCTCCATCTACATTTATAATATTCTGGCCCTTAATATAGCCGCTAAGTCGATAAATTTCTTGAGGATTTAAGTTAATATTATAAATCCACTTAGCATCACTTGCGCTAGTTGATGTAATACTAATACTTCGAGAACTTAAATATCCTGTTGAATTTTCCCAATTAAATTCAGTCCCTGAAGGATTATCAGTTCCGGTGATCCATGACTCCGGCTTCTCGCCGCTTCCATCTTCAAAATTAAAACTTTTGACTATTTGCTCATTAGCCGGAACTACTCTAAGACAGCCATCACTGTAAATTGTAAAACCCGATGGACAACCACACAGAGAAGCTTTATCTACTAAAATTCCATTATCACAATACAGCGGCTTAGTAGTAGAACATTGGCCGTAAATCGTTCCATCTGTGCAAGTTTCTGGGTCTCTAACGCTGAAATAATCATCACTCATATCGATTTCGTGCGGGGAAACATTATTCATAACCATAATTTTATAATCAGAACTCACGGCAATATCTACTGGTACAGTCCAAGTACATTGACCCGAAAAAGCTGGAAAGTTTGAACTAATCGTCCTTACCAAATTTGAATTTGAACCTTTGTGAAGACTAATTGTAACACTAGTTATGTTGGTTGATATCCATTCTATCTCGCAAGGGTTATCTTTTATTAGCATCTCTCCACCGTTAGGCGAAAGGACAGCAATATTCTGCCAATTTTTATTCATTAAGCTGAAATCTACTGTATTGACAATGACATCGTTGTTGAGATCAGCATTACTATTGCTGATCTGCCAGTTATCTCGCATTATCAGCCAATCATCTGAATTGACATAACCATTTTGATTCAAATCACCTATTGGATATTCCGTTCCAGAAATCTTTGACGCACAAACGATAGATAAAAAAATTAATAAAATTGCAAAAAATTTAATTTGATTCCTTAATCTCATATAAGATTACTATTTAATAATTAACTCTACTTCGATCTTGTTTATGTCTTTAGGAATCCTTTTTAGCCAAAAAGGCCAAAGCTTTATCTTAAAATTAACAATTCCGGCTTGATTGTTTAAAACAAATTCAGCTTCATTCAAGGGCATATTTTTTAAATTCTCTTTCAAATCTTGAATATTAATACTTGGATAAATCTTAGCTGAAAAATTTAATGAAATATCCATTTTGCCATTATCTAAGTCCATTGATTGCAAAGAATAGTTTGACTGAAAACTTTCTTCATAAACCTGCTTGTCTGAAATAGTCTGCAAAGAAATATAATTAACGGCAAAATCCTTTATATCCTCCCTCTTAAAAATTAATGCTGATAATTTTAACCTAACTGTGTAAGTAAATCTATCTGATTCTGATTCTGCTTCAATTGAAGAAAAAGATTCCAAAACTTCTTTTTTAAAAGCTCCATCTAAAATAAGATATTCTAATTGATTTTCTTCTAAAAGTGCGTTTTTAAGTTCTTTTTCTAAACTTTCTATCATAATTTTTTCAGCTTTTTTAAAATCTTCTTCTGTGACTTGAGGAAATTCACCTCCTCCAGTCATATCGCTGAAAGATTTGGCATAGAAATAGGTATACTTGGCATGTCCGGCAAAACCAGGAATAGAAAAGGTGGTTGGCTCTATATTATATTCTTCTCCGGGCTGGTCAGCTACAATCTCCACATCTATTTCACCCGGAACTAACTTTCCTTTTTCATAATGCCCCCCAGGCACAGTTACTTTCTCTGGAATGCGGAATAACTTTCCTGAAGCAGAAACAAACCTGGTAGTAGCTACTAAAGATTGGGGAGAAGTTGAATAAGCATTATAAATGCGAATAGTGCCTCTGGCTTTTTTAGTGACTGAACCTGTGCTTGGAAATTCTTGGCTAAATTCTTTTTCCTTTTCAACTAATTTCCCTTGAATAAGATTATGACTGAAATCACTTTTGTTAATATCTGAATTTATAGATAAATTCTCTTCAAATTGAACTAATTCAGTTTGAGGCTGGATAATTATTTCTGCCTTTGAAAGAAAAACATGAATAAAAACTCCTGAAAAAACAAAC
Organism: uncultured Candidatus Saccharibacteria bacterium; assembly: GCA_964615205.1. Taxonomy (GTDB): domain Bacteria; phylum Patescibacteriota; class Minisyncoccia; order Minisyncoccales; family JAGMDC01; genus CAZTQA01. The sequence continues at coordinate 154,976 of CAZTQA010000001.1, read as the reverse complement.
AAAAATAGGAGAACAAAAACCCTGCAAGTGGTGAAAAAACTCTTTTTCTCTTTCTTTTTCAGGAGCTTGGCTCTTTTCTCCTTTTTTATTACTCCTTCTGGAGGAATTATGTCAAATATTTTTTTCATCTTTCTAAAATGGCTTTTATTCTTCTGACTCCAGCGCTGCTGGATTCTTCTTTTATTATTTTGAATTTTCCCAGTTGGTTGGTTCTCTCAATATGAGGCCCAGCGCAAATCTCTTTTGAAAAACCTTGAATTGAATAAACGTTTACTTTTTCTGGGTATTTTTCTTTGAAAAAAGCCAGAGCACCTGATTCCAATGCCTTATCTAAAGACATTTCTTCTTTTTTAACTTCCAAATCTTTTTTTATTATTTCATTCACCAAATCTTCAACTTTTTTTATTTCTTCTGGAGATAATTTTCTGGAAAAGGAAAAATCAAACCTCAATCTTTCTAAATTAATATCTGAACCCATTTGCTTGACCTGTTCCCCTAAAACTTTTCTTAAAGCTGCGTGTAAAAGATGTGTGGCAGTGTGAAGCTGGGGGGAAAATTCTCCACCTCCTCCAAACTTTTTTTCTTTGCCAGCCCGAGATATTTCTTGATGTTTTTTCAACTCTTCTTGAAAACCCTCTATATCCACTTTTCTTCCCTTTTCTTCAGCCATTTCTCTTATCATTTCAATTGGGAAACCATAACTCTGGTATTTATCAAAGGCTTGCTTTCCTGATAAATCACCCTTAATCAGATCTGAAGAAGTAGCTGTTATCCCTTTTTCTAAGCTTTTTTCAAACTTTTCCTCTTCTTTCTGAATAACAGTTAAAATCTCTGCCTGCTTGGAAAAAAGCTCTGGATAAACATCTTTATAGGTCTCAATAACCTTGTTGGCCAAGGGAATTAAGAATCCTGGTTCAGCTTCTATTATTCTACCATAACGAATAGCTCTACGCAAAACACGTCTTAAGATATATCCTTCTTCCATATTAGAGGGAAGCACTCCTTCGCTTATTAAGAAAACAGCTCCCCTAATATGATCAGCTATAATCCTGAATGCTTTTTCTGTTTTCTTAGATTTATTATTAATAAGATCGTTTATGGGAGAAAAGAGATCTGTTTCAAAAACATTATCTTTTTCTTGGCTAATCATTGCCAATCGCTCAAGCCCCATTCCCGTATCAACTCCTTTTTTATCTAGAGAAGTTAACTTGCCTTTCTCATCTTGAAAATATTCGTTAAAAACCAAATTCCAAATTTCTACATTATTAATATGAATTTCTGTGTTGGGACCGCAGGGACCTTCTTTACCGGTAGGACCCCAAAAATTATCTTCTCCTCCATACTTTTTTATTTTACTTTCAGGCACGCCTAATTTCTTCCAAATAAGAATAGACTCTTCATCTTGAGGAACATTTTTATCTCCTCTAAAAACAGTAAAAAAAGCTTTTTCTAAAGGCAGCTTTAACTGTTTGAAAAGAAAATTATAAGCTAATTCAATGGCTTCTTCTTTGAAATAGCCGCCAAAGGAAAAATTACCCAGCATTTCTAAAAAAGTTAGATGACTGATATCGCCTACTTCTTCAATATCCGAGGTACGAAAACATTTTTGGCAGGAAGCAACATTTCTACCGTAAGGAGATTCTTTTCCTAAATAAAAAGGTTTGAATTGTTGCATGCCTGCCGTGGTTAACAAAACGCTTGGATCAGAAGGTAAAAGCGAAGAAGAATGTACAATTTTATGTCCTTTTTTCTGGAAAAAATCTAAAAATTCCTTCCTTAACTGGTTAGATTTCATCTTATTATTCTAACAAAATTAAATCCGGCTGTCTATAATCAAGCCGGAGAAAATGATTGAGGCCGGACCTCAATCAAAACTCGATTTTAATAGTAGGATCAGACATTGAGTCTAAATCATCTCCTTGGCTCCCGCCAGAATCTATAAGATCTTGACCGACTGAATAAATGATTTTCTTTTCCAAAGAAAATCTAATTAGTTGGCCGTCAAAAGGATCTTTTGGCACTTCCGAAAGGTATTCTGGAACAAGTTTTTCTAAAGAATCCGGCAATTCTCCATTGTCAATCTGGTAAGCCTTTAAGGCCATCAAAACCTGTATAGCATCTAAATTAAAATTATCCAAGCAACTTTTTGCAAAGCATCCATCTAAAGAAACTACACTCATATCAAGAAGTACTCTGCCTACTAAATTTTCTGTAAAGGGCATTTTTATTACAGAATCTGGACAAAAACGTTGATACTCAAAGACTTCTATATCCTTGTAATAATCTTGCTCAGCGTTTCTAACCATTCTTTGATAATTATCAGCAAAGATTCTTTTAGTTTTATTAGGCTTGTAAAGATAAAATTTAGCTAGATTTTTTTCTGAAAGCATTCTTTCGCTTAACGGAGGTTCTGCATACTCTGAAAATGGCGGTAAATCACTTTGCAAACTCATCTCTTGACTATTGACCCATTCAATATATTCTCTTTTAAGACTGTTTTCTACCCAATCTTTATTTTCTTTAAAGTTATCTAGTCTATCTATATATTTTTTTAATGTTAGCGAAGAAAAATCAGCTTCTTCTAAAATTAATTTTATTCTATTCAATCCAACCTGATTAACGCCCAGAGACATTAAAGAATCAATTATAGTAGGATTGGGCGCTGTTCTCAATAAAAAAGTTATTTCTAATATTTTCATTGCTTCATTAAAAGCTTCTTCTGGTTTATTTTGTTCTAATAAATAAGCAGATTTTATAGAAGTTAATCTGGCAATCTCTCGAATAGAACCATGAGCAGGATAAATTGTATAACCTGAAATTTCTTCTGGATTCATTAATGATGGCTGTTGATAAACCGGGCAAGCAAGGGCTTTGTCTAAATATTCAAAAGCTTCCTGGTTTCTGTCTATTAAATCTTTGGCAAAATCGCTATCCCAGACTTTGCCGTTAGCCATATCTCGGAATAATTCTCTCTCCTCTTTATCGGAAGGAATGTAAATTTTTTCCTCAATATCCTGGAAATAATAAAAAGCATTGTCTTCTTGATTAATCTCTACCTTAGATAACCACAAATCACTATCATCAAAAGGCGGTTCATCTCTTCCCCAAAAAACATTTAAAGAAACAAAGGTCACCGTTGCCATAACCACCAGTATTCCCAAAAAGCCTGGGATCATATACTTTATTTTTCTTCCAACTGAAGGTTCTGGATATATAACTTCTTTCTTTAGTTCTCTTAAATTTTTGTAAAGTAAAATTCCAAAAACAACTAATAAAGGAAAAGCTAACCAATTAAATAGATAACCTATCAAATCACCAACAAAATCATAACTTTGAAATAAAAAAACAAGAAAAATACTAAGAAATAAAAAAAACAAGAAAATGACTAAACCAAAAGCTAAAAATCTCCATAAAACTTTAATAAAATTACCGGAAACAAGTTCTTTGCTGGCGAATAAAGCTTTGAATCCTTTTTCTTGTTCAAAAACTAAAATATAAACAGATAAACCAAACCAGATTGAAAATAATATTCCTGGAATTATTAAAAGCAAACTTCCGCCCAAAACAATGATGTTAACTAGAAAATAAAGCCAGAAATAGGAAACGACAAAACTTAAACCCTCTTTTAAAGAATCTACTGCGTCAGTATCGTTTTTAATGCTTAAAATTAGAGAAGGAGTAATCCATAACAAAAGAAAAAAAGAAACTAAAAGAGAAATTACCTCTACTATAGAAAATAAAATTGAGTATTGTAAATTAGTTTTTTCTAAAGAGTGAAGCAAAAAAGAAAAAAATAATGAAAAAACAATTGGCAAAAAAGCAATCGTCAACAGAGTTCGGATCCTTGTTTTATACAATTCCCAGCTTTCTCTTAAAAGTTTAGAAAGGCTCTTAAGTTTTATTAAATTGTTTTCCAAATCCTCCATAAGAAAGTGGTTTCTTTGAGTTGTCCCGACAATAGTCTCGATTTGAGGTTCTGAGACCAATACCTGAATAGTTAAAGTTCGAATTCCAAACTTCAACCATTGTCGACAACTTTTTTAGAATGTAATGATCCACGCACAGCTTCCGCTACGCGTGCCTTGTTACGACTTCACCCATATCACTGACCTTACCTTCAGCCCCGATAAATCGGGGATTTCGGGTATTGCCAGCTCTCTTGGTGTGACGGGCGGTGAGTACAAGACTCAATAACGTATTCATCGCCACATAGCTGATTGGCGATTACTAGCGATTCCGGCTTCATGGGGTCAAATTGCAGACCCCAATCCGAACTGAGACCGGTTTTGAGGATTTGCTCCGCCTTGCGGCTTGGCAACCTTTTGTACCGGCCATTGTATCATGTGTGCAGCCCAGGGCGTCAAAGGGCCATGCTGATTTGGCGTTATCCTCGCCTTCCTCCCCGTTGTCCGAGGCAGTCTCCCGCGACAAGTAAAACGCGGGACAAGGGTTGCGCAGGTTTCCCTATTTAAAGGAGCGCCTCACGGCACCTGCTGACGACAACCATGCAGCACCTGTGCTAGTGTCCTTGTGAGAAGTTCCAACTTTCATTGGAATTTCACTAGCATGTCAAGCCCTGGTGAGGTTTTTCGTTTGTTATCGAATTGAGCCACATGATCCACCGCTTGTGTGAGTCCCCGTCTATTCCTTTGAGTTTTAGCCTTGCGGCCGTACTTCCCAGGCGGGACACTTAACGCGTTAGCTTCGCCACTGATAGGGTCGACACTACCAATAGCTAGTGTCCATAGTTTACAGCGTGGACTACTGGGGTATCTAATCCCATTCGCTACCCACGCTTTCGTTCCTCAGCGTCAGGGTTGCCCTAGCTGAATGCCTTCGCTTTTGGTGTTCCGGTCAATATCAACGGATTTCACCCCTACACCGACCGTTCCATCAGCTTCTAACGCCCTCTAGTTTAAAAGTATCTTTGGCAGCTCAAAAGTTAAGCTTTTGAATTTAACCAAAGACTTTTTAATCCGCCTACGAACGCTTTACGCCCAATAAATCCGGATAACGCTTGGAGCTTACGTATTACCGACGCTTCTGGCACGTAATTAGCGGCTCCTTATTCCTTGGGTACACTCATCCGAAGATTGCTCCCCAAGAAAAGCAGTTTACAACCCGAAAGCCTTCTTCCTGCACGCGACGTCGCTGGGTCAGACTTGCGTCCATTGCCCAATATTCTCGACTGCTGCCTCCCGTAGGAGTTAGGCCCGTGTCTCAGTGCCTATGTTGGGGGCCGTGCTCTCACACCCCCTACTCGTCATAGCCTTGGTGAGCCATTACCTCACCAACAAGCTGATAAGCCGCAGGCCACTCTTAGAGCGGAATGATTGCTCACACCTTTACTCCGATAAATCGGAGACTATTGGGTATTACCTCCGCTTTCGCGGGACTATTCCCACCTCTAAGGTATGTACCTACGTGTTACTAACCCATTTGCCGGTCCTCCGATAAATCGGAGTCCCTCGACTTGCATGCCTTATCCACGTCGCCAGCGTTCATCCTGAGCCAGGATCGAACTCTCAAAAAAAATGAGTCGGGACAACTCGAAAAAACCAATTATAAATTCTCAAGGAACTTTCCTTTATATTCGTATTTTCATCTTATATTCTTTCTTTCTCTTTGTCAATAACTGCTAAACTCAAGCCAGGGAGAGGAATCGAACCCCCAAACCTTCGCTTTACAAAAGCGCTGCTCTGCCGATTGAGCTACCCTGGCCTATTTCTTCTTTTGAGTGAGATCTTTTAACTTACTCCAGTAATTATCTTCGTGGGAAGGTCTCTCGATTTCTCTATGTCTCCATTCCTCTAATTTTTTGTTAATCATATTTTCAGACTTTAGATTTAAAATACGAATGCGCATTAATGTCTTGCGTAAAAAATTACGAGTATTAAAAACCTTGGACCAATCCTTCTCTTTAATAGTTTCTTTGACCCTCAAAAGAACGCCCTCCCTACTATCAAGAGGTAATTCTATAAGCAGAGGAAGCTTGCGGTAAATAATTATTATCATTCCAGCCAAGCTAACGAGCAAAGTTATAGATAAAATTAGAGTGGTCATAAAAGAGAATTAAATTTCCAATCTTTTAAATTCTCTTATAACAATATTTTCACCGATTTTAGCAATATATTCATTAATTAAATCAGCTATGGTTTTGCTTTCGTCTTTAATCCAGGCTTGTTCCAAAAGAGAAATTTCTTCGGAATTCACGGCTGCAATCTGAAGACAAATTTCATGAGCTAGTTTTCTAAACTCATCTGATTTGGCAACAAAATCTGTTTCGCAGAGAAGCTTTAAAACAACACCTATTTTCTTATTGGGATGAATATAGCTTTCAACAATTCCTTGTTTGACTTTCCTATCTGCTTTTTTATTAGCCAAATCTTTGCCCCACTGCTTTAAAATTTCTTTGGCTTTAGCAATATCGCCATTGCTTTCTTCCAAAGCCTTTTTGCATTCTGAGACAGAAACATCTGTCTCTTCTCGGAGCTGTTTGATTCGTTCTATAGAAATCATATTATTTTTTTGATTTTTTTATTACTTCCTTTATTTTATCTAAAATATATTTTACTGAAGAAACAGCATCATCGTTAGCAGGAATAGGATAATCAACTAAACTGGGATCAGTATTGGTGTCTGTGATAGCCACAATTTTAATTCCTTTCATTTTAGCTTCTTTAACAGCCAAATCATCTTTTTTAATATCCAGCACCAGTAAACAATCTGGAACCCGTTCCAATTTTTTAAGACCATCAAACTTTATTTTTAAGTTTGAAAGGTCTTTGTTCATTTTAATCTTTTCCTTCTTTGTATATTTATCCCATTCTCCACTGGATTTCTTTTTCTCTAAATCTTTTAAATATCCTACTCTTTGGGAGACAACTGGAAAATTAGTTAAAGTCCCTCCAAGCCATCTTTCGCTTACATAAGGAAGATCGCACTCTTCAGCTATTTCTTTAACCAACTCCTTAACCTGAATTTTGGTTCCTACCACGAGCATAACTTTATCCTGGACAACAATCTCCTGAATAAATTTAAGGGCTTTCCCCAACTCTTGAGCAGTCTTTGCTAAGTCAATTACATGAACCGTGTTTTTAATCCCTTCAATATATGGAGACATTTTAGGATGAAGACGCGAAGTCCGATGCCCAAAATTAAGACCGGCTTTTACCATTTCATTAATATCAATTTTAAAATTAGTCTCTTTTGGAGACGTCTTTTTAACTTCGTTAACTTTTTCTTTTTTTTCTTCCGTCATAATACTTATAATATATCACTGCCTCTAAAATTAATCAAGAGCCTGCCTTGAGCTTGCCGAAGGGTTGATTTTTCAAAGGATTTTGTTAATATAAAATATATGAAAAAAGAGATACATCCGAAATACTATGAAAACGCTCAAGTCCGCTGCGCCTGCGGAAATGTTTTTAATATTGGCTCAACTAAGGAATTGATTGAAATTGAAATCTGTTCTCAATGCCATCCTTTTTATACTGGTAAAGAAAAAATGGTAGATACAGCTGGAAGAGTGGAAAAATTCCGCAAACGCTTAGCTAAAAAACAAGTCAAAAAAAAGAAATAGTATGGAGGAAAATCAAACTACAAATATAGAGCCGGAGATTTCTTCTACGATTATAGAAATCCGGGCAGGCACTGGTGGCGAAGAAGCCGCCCTTTTTGCTGCTGATTTATTTAGGATGTACAGCAGGTATTCTGAAAATAAAGAATGGAAGCAGAAAATCTTGGATTCTCAAAGAACCGAATTAGGAGGTTACAAAAGCGTTATCTTTGAAGTAAAAAGTCCAGAGGCCTGGGATAAATTGAAATACGAAGCCGGTGTCCACAGAGTTCAAAGAATTCCCAAAACAGAAAAGGGAGGAAGAATTCACACTTCTACAGCTACAGTAGCTGTCCTCCCTAAGTCAAAGAAAGCCCAGATTAATATAAGGCCTGATGAATTGAAAATTGATTTTTACCGTTCTTCTGGTGCAGGTGGACAGTATGTTAACCGAAGGGAAACAGCTGTCAGGGTAACTCATATTCCTACAGGGATTACAGTTACCTGCCAAACAGAAAGAAACCAGTTAGAAAACAAAGAAAACGCTCTAAGTGTTTTAGAAGCGCGCTTATTGGAAAAAAAACAAATAGAAGAACAGGAAAAAATAGGCGGGGAAAGAAAATCCCAGATTGGCTGGGCGATGAGAGCGGAAAAAATCAGAACCTATAACTTTCCTCAAGATAGAATTACTGATCACCGTATAAAAAAGTCATGGCACAATATTGAGAAAATATTAGACGGACATATGGAACCGGTCGTTAAGAAACTTACTCAGATTCAATCTTAGCAATATCTTTTTCATAGCCCGCTGCCATGTTTAAAACAGAACGGCCATAAAACTCTTCGTAACTTGTCCAAGTAGTGCCAGAGAAATAATGCATAGCAGCACTAAACTCATTCTTAGCAGCGCCCAATTCCTTTAAGTAAATACCTGATGCCAGGAAAGCATCTCTAATATTCCAAGGATCAGCCGGACTGCCAGTTACGGCTTTTATTTTGTCTCTATAGAGATTCCATGTAGAGGGAATAAACTGGGCCGGGCCCATAGCTCCTCCCCAACCATAAGGTTCACCCTGATAATACATGCAACAGGAAACCGGTGTGGCAAATGGATCTCTTCCCAATTCTTTTGTGATTTCTACAAAAATAGGAATATTTTTAGGACTCATAGTTTTGGGAGCTGTATTTCCGCTTTTAATATATATGCCGTCACCAGTTTTGGTATCTTTTAAATAGCATTGGCCTACATTTTTACCAATGTTTGACTCTTGGGTCAAAATGGCTAAAAGGAAAGCGGGACGCACATTGGTTACACTTTCAACGTATTTGGCAATTTCATATGCCTCTCCAAAAGTAGGAGCTTCTGTAATGCCTACTAATTCAAAAATTCTAGCTCTTATTTCAGCCGCTGTCTTGTCTACTTTCTCCTTCTCTGCAAGATATTTCTGATATTCTTTTTCGGTTAGTTTTAAAAGATATTCCTGTTCTTTTTTGGTCGTATCATTTTCTTGCTTTTGCAGGGCATAAACAGCTAGGGTATTTTCTCTATCTTCTTTTTCTCCATCTAAAGAAACTTTCTGATTCTCTAAATAAGATTTTAGATCCTTAATGTCTTCAAGTATTTTCTGGTTTTCGGCATTAAGTATTTCTAAGGCTACTAAATCCTCAAAGAAATCAGATATTTCTTCTTCAGAAATAAAAATCTCTATCAAAGACTTTTGATCTCCCTTGTAAATGGTTCTCAATATTTCTGTTAATCTTTCCTCTAAATCTTCTATCTCCAAAGTAGTTTCGTCTATGGATAATTCAGTATCTTCAATCTGAAGACCAAGATCCTTAATAATCAAGTTGCTTTCATTTATTTTATAATTTAAGTTCTGAATCTTTTTTCTCAAGCTAGAAATAGTATTTTGTAAGTCCTCTTTTTCAGCTTCTGTTTTATTAATATCCTTCTCTATTTCCTGGCTTTTTTCAACAAAGTAGGTCTCGCATTTCTTTAAAAAAGCTTCGTAATCTTTTTTAGATAATTCTTTTTCTTTCTTTTCAATATTTTCTATCTGGCAAGTTTCTTCCAAATCTTCTTTTGCTGACAAATAAAAAATTGGCAAAATTAATGCCAAAAAGCATAAGAGAAAAATTATGGGTTTTAAGATATTATTATTTGCTTTCATTTTTTTTCTCTCCCTTAATTGTCTCTGCTTCGGCGGCTTTTTTTTCTTCTTTTTCTTTTTCACCCACTCTTTCAACCTCCTTGACTCCTTCCTCTACCGGCTTTTCTAATTCTTCTTCAACTTTCTCAGGCGCAGTAACTAAAACAATAATGTCTTCCAGATCTCTCTCAATTTTCACTTCTTGAGGAAGAACTAAGTCCTTAATCATAAAACTATCCTCAAAGGTTTTTAATTTCTCTACATTAACTTTTATGCTATGGGGAAGATTTTGAGGTAGGGCTTTCACTTCTACTTCTTTTAAATTCTTAACCAAAGTACCCCCCAATTCTTTTACTGCCGGTGCTTCACCAATAAATTCCAAAGGCACAGTAGCCTCTGTTTCTTCGTCTAAGGCTGGCTGATAAAAATCAATATGTATAAAATTATTGCTTACTGGATCTTGTTGAAAATCATGGATAAGAACTAAATATTTATTTTTATCGCCTTCTACCCCTAAATCAATTAAAGAACTTTCTCCAGCTTCGTTAAATATTTTTTCAAACTCTTTTTTATCCATTGCTAAATTGATATTCTTTATTTTAGGTCCATAAAGAACAGCAGGCAAAAAGCCCTTATTTTTAAGGTCTTCTATTTTTTCGTTTTCTTTTTTAACTTTGGCGGATAATTTTAACATTTTATTCTTCTAATTTAATACATTGAGTCGGACAACCTTCGATAGCTTCTCTAATGCAATTCATTTTTTCTTTTTCCACTTCTTCTCTCCTAACTTTAGATTTTCCGTCTTTGTCTACTTCAAAATATTCAGGGCATATTGCCTGACAAGCTCCGCATCCTACACATTTTTCTTTGTCTAAAACAATCTTCGCCATATTTATCCTTCAATCTCGAACCTCTTTTCTAATTTGTCTAAGGTTTCCATAACTCCGGTGTATTCTAATTCAGTCATGGGCAACATAGCTGCGCCGGAAAATCCCTGCCTCCTTATTTCTTCTGCTTTTCTGGAAACATTATCTCTTACATAATCCCAGTAAGGATGGTCAAAAGCATCTGCTGGCTCTGTCAATTTACCATTTTTAACAGAAAAAGCAAGGCAAGAAACAACCGGAGGTCCGTCAAAGAAAGAAATAGTAGAATTTTCTTTAACTGGCATTAAAGGCCCGTTATGACTTCCTCTCATAAAACCAGCTACGTAATGACCGATAGTATAAGGTGAAAGAATTTCACCTGTAGCTGGAAAATCTTTCTGGCTTCTGACTAATAAAACAGGATCATCTTTACCAACATATTTTCCGGCAATGTTATGTAATCTGGTAGTGCTGGCAGAAGCTATCTGTTCTCCGCTGGCCCGAGACCAAATGCTTTCTACCACAAATCTTCCATTGTCTCTCAAAAGAGCGGCAATATCATATATTTCTTCTGGGGAATTCAACTCAATAACTTTATTGGCTTCAGCATAAGCTACATCCATAATTCTAAACTTAAAACCTTGTTTTAAGCGTGGAGAAAGAATCAATCCCGCAGTATGCATAGGATCGCAAAAAGAAAGAAAAAGAGGAAGATTATATGCGCCCGGTTCAGTTTTGTCAGCAGCGAACATTAAAAATGGTTCGGCTGGTCTTTCTTCTATTTCCATTTCTGCCACTGCGGGCCCCATTCCTCTCACATTCCCAGAAAAGGTATCCTTTAACAGATCCTGACCAGCTCCATAAAGACCTTGTTTTTTAGCCTCTTCCGTTCCAGCTATAAAGGCATTCCAGCAAAGCTCATGAATCTTTTCATCCGAAGCTCCTCTGGTATGAGTGCTTAAAATGGCTATATCATCACCCGTATGGGCAATATAATAATCAATAATGAGTTTTTTTCCTTTTTTTTGGATATAGTCTGCCACAGCTCCTAAAAGAGCCTGACTGGGTTTAATGTGTCCGCCGATGCTGCCAATATCAGCTTTAATGATAGATAAAGTTGTTCTCATATTCCGCTAATCACGAATTTATACAAATGTACAAATAAATATTATTCGTAGCATTCGTATTTATTCGTAGCATTCGTATTTATTCGTAGATTAGAATTATGTTTTATTATAACTTTTTTTTGGATAATTTAAAAATGGTTTTGACAACGCTGTCCGGGTTCAGAGAAATACTTTCAATTCCTTCCTGCATTAAAAATTGAGCAAAATCTGGAAAATCACTTGGTGCCTGACCACAAATACCACAGTATTTCTTTTTCTGACGGCAGAGTTTAATAACTCGGCTGATCATTTTTTTGACTGCTTCGTTTCTTTCATCGCCAATATAAGCAATCTTAGCATTGTCTCGGTCTAAACCTAAAACTAATTGGGTTAAATCATTACTGCCAATAGACATGCCATCAAAAATTTCTAAAAATTCTTCAGCCAGAATTACATTAGAAGGAATTTCACACATAACAATAACTTTCAATCCGTCTTTGCCTTTCTCTAAACCGAATTTTTTCATCAGATCTAAAACTTTCTTCCCTTCCTCCACTGTTCGGCAGAAAGGAACCATTAAGGTAAGATTTTTCAATCCCATCTCCTCTCTGACTTTTTTTATGGCCTGGCATTCCATTTTAAAAGCAGGCTGAAAATCTTTGTCTAGGTAGCGGCAAGCGCCTCTAAATCCCAACATTGGATTAGCCTCTTCTCCTTCAAATAATTGACCATCAATAAGATTTTTATATTCATTACTCTTAAAATCAGAAAAACGCAAAATTACCTCTTTAGGATAAAAAGCAGCCGCAATTTGAGCAATACCTTCAGCTAATTTATCAATAAAATACTGTCTTTTTTCTTTGGAGTTATTTAAAGCTAAAGGATGAACTTTTATTTTTTCAGCAATAATAAATTCTTCTCTGGCTAATCCTACTCCGTCATTGGGAAGGAACGAAGTTTTAAAAGCGATTTCCGGAGCTCCGATATTAATCATTATCTTAGTCTTAAGTTTAGGTATTTTTTTTAAATTATAGCTTTTAACTTTAAAAGGAATTTTTCCTGAAAAAATCCTACCATTTAAACCCTGGGTACAATCTACGGTGACCATCTCCCCTGTTCTTAAAACTTTAGTTGCCATCTTTGCACCAACAATTGCTGTTACTCCCAACTCCCTGCCAATAATGGCTGCATGACACGTTTTGCCACCTTCTTCAGTAACAATAGCCGAAGCTAGTCTCATAATTGGCATCCAATCAGGATCAGTCATCTTGGTCACTAAAACTTCTCCCTTTTTAAATTGAGAAATTTTAGAAACATTTTCTATAACTCGCACCTTTCCCTGTCCTATATTATTACCTATAGCAATACCTTTTAAAATAGGTTCTTTTTTCGTCTGAATTTCATATTCTTGATAACTAGTTTCTTTTTCAGAAGCGTAAATTGTTTCTGGCCTAGCTTGAACAATAAATAATTGGCCGGAAATTCCGTCTTTTGCCCACTCAATATCTTGAGGTATCTGATAGTGTTCTTCAATCTGGCAAGCCCATTTAGCTAAAAATAAAATTTCTTGATCAGTTAAACTAAATTTTATCTGCTGGTTTTCTGGAACCTTAACTTCTTTTAAGCCTCCTTTTTGATTATAAATGTATTTTTTATTTTTTCTGCCTAAATTTTTTGAGATTATGGCTCGAGTCGGCTTAAAAACGTAAAACTCATCTGGCGTAATCTTGCCCTTAACTATCATCTCGCCAACTCCATAGATAGAATTAATTAAAACCACATTCTGAAAACCAGTTTCTGTGTCTAAAGTAAAAATGATTCCAGCTGAAGCTAAATCAGAACGAATCATTTTTTGGATACCTACTGAAAGAGCAATTTTAATATGATCAAATCCTTTTTCTTCGCGATAAGCAATAGCTCGGTCAGTAAAAAGAGAGGATAAACATTTTTTAATAGCTACTAAAAGTTCTTCCTGTCCGGAAATATTTAAATAGGTTTCGTGTTGACCAGCAAAACTAGCGCTGGGCAAGTCCTCGGCTGTAGCTGAACTTCTGACAGCCACGCTTAAATTTTCTTGGTTGTATTTTTGAGAAAGTTTTTTATAGTTTTTAAAAATTTCTTTTTTCAAGTCTTGGGGAATTTCTGATTTTAAAATTAATTCTCGGGCTGCTTTGCCTGTTTTTTTTAAAGATTCTAAATTTGTGGAATTAAAATTCTTAAAAATTTCTTTTAATTCTTTATCAATTTTGTTTGCTTTTAAAAAATACCAGTATGCTTTTGAGGTTAAAACAAAACCATCAGGAATATTAATGCCTTTTTTAGTCAAATTAGAGAACATCTCGCCTAAAGAAGCATTTTTACCTCCTACTAAAGCTACGTCCTCTTTAGAAATTTCTCTAAACAAAAGTATATTTTTCTTTTTTTTAGTCATAGATTAATATTTAAAATAAATGTAGTATGCCTAAGGTGAATAACGTAACTAACGCTCCTGCGATAAGAACGCCTAAGAATATCAAAGGAACGGCTCTTTTAAAAGGAATTCGGAAAATAAAAGAGCAGATAGCACCAGTCCATGCACCGGTAAAAGGCAAGGGAATAGCTACTAAGATTACCAGGGCCAATTCCTTCCAATATTCAAATTTCTTTCTGTGATTATTTTCATTTCTTACAAAGACCCAATTTAAAAAATTATGCAAAAAAGGAGATTTTTCCTTTACATGTTTAAGAAAAGATTCCAAGAACAAAAGAATAAAAATAGCCGGAACTATATTACCAAAAACAGAAATGAGATAAGCAGACCATACAGAAAGCTGATAACTAGTCAAAGCAATAGGAATAGACAAGCGCAGTTCTCCCAAGGGAGTCATGGCTAATAAAAATGTTTTTAATTCTAAAATCATTGTTTTCTTAAATATTGGGCTGCTTTTTCTGGCTCAATAGTGGAAATTTCCATACCCGTGCCTATTTCAAATCCAGCCCAAGTAGAAGTTTTAGGCAAGATTGTCCAGTGCCAGTGATAATACTCATATTTTTTTTTGTCGCAGGGAGCGGTATGTAAATAAAAATTATAAGCCGGATCTCCCAGTGCCTTATAAAGCCGGTTAGTGGCTTGTTGAAAAGCTTCAGCTAAAAGCCATTTTTCTTTCTCTGTAATTTTTTCAAAATAAGCTGAATGTTTTTTAGGTGTAATAATTGTTTCAAAAGCCATTTTGGAAGCAAAAGGACAAATAACCAGAAATCCTTCATTTTCAAAGACCACTCTTACTTTTTTCTTTGATTCTAGTTCAGCTAGTAAACAATAAACGCATTTTTTATTCTTTTTCCAAAATTTTTTAGAATCGCTAATAGCAGTTTTTAAATCTGTATCAATAAGAGGAGAAGTAATAATTTGGGAATGAGGATGCGCTATGGAAGCTCCTGCTTCTATTCCATGATTATGGAAAATAGAAACATAATGGACAAATTTTTCTTTCATTAAACTTAAATATCTTGCCTGGTAAACATCTATGACTTCTTTTATTTTTTCTACAGAAAATTGGCTTATTTGTTTTTTATGATCGCGAGTGATAACCACTTCATGAAAACCAACTGCATTCATTTTCTCAAACATTCTTACCTCAATTTGTTTGTTTAGTTCAGCGCAAGGAATAAAAGCTGGAAATTTATTGGGTACAACAATGGTAGTCCAATCTTCAGGAATTTTTTGAGTGGGCTTAAAATCTAATCTCTTGCCTTGAGAAAAAATAAGAGTGGGTATTTCTTGGGTATGAACTTGGCAAAAAGGACAATTCTTTTTAGAAACTTTTTCTATTTTTCTCCTTTCCTTTTTAAAAGTTTCCGGACGTCGGGCTCTGCCAGTGGCAATAATAACCCAATCCCTGGAAGCTAAATCAAAACGTAATTCTGAAGGAAATTTCGGAATATCACAAGTAAGAGTTTTTTTAGAAAAATCTATCATAGATTATATTTTCCTGTTATCAAATTCCATCTAATTTGAAAAACCTCAACAAGCATCTTAAACATTGATTTAAAACCAACTGTACTAGATAAATCATTTTTCCAAGTAACTGGAATTTCTTTTATTTTATAGCCCATCTTTTTGGCTGTAACCAATACCTCAACGTCAAAAGAAAAACGATTAATTTGGCATTTGGAAAAAATATCCTTTGCAGCTTTGGCTGTAAAACCCTTAAAACCGCATTGGGTATCCCAGATTCCCCAAAGTCCGGAAATAATCTGTACAATAAGATTATAGGTATTACCCAGCGTTATGCGCCACCAGGGCTGGGCCGGTTCCAAAACAGCTCCTTTAATATCCCTAGATCCGATAACAACCCCAAAATCTTTTTCAAATTCAGGCCACATCTTTTCCACCTGGTCCACGGATGTGGAATTATCCGCATCCATAAAAAGGCGAAATTTTCCTTTAGCTTCCAATAAACCTTGCCTGACCACATAACCTTTGCCGTGATTTTCTTTGTTATCAATTAAGCGCAGGTTTTTAATGTCTTTTGTCATCTTCTGGACTACTTCAGCTGTTCTATCCGGAGAACCATCGCAGACAACAATAATTTCATAACCGTAAACCTGCTTTGATAAATATTTATCAACCTCCTTTAAGGTTTCAGGAATCCTTTTTTCCTCTTTATACGCCGGTATGATTACTGATAAATGAATTCCGTTAGACATTAAAATATTATACCACAATTTTATTCTGTTAACACCTGGCAACCGCGGTCGGTGACAGCCACAGTGTGTTCAAAATGGGCAGATAAAGAGCCGTCTCTGGTTTCAAAGCCATAACCATCCTCTGATTTAATAATTCTCCAGTCTCCGATTGCCAGCATAGGCTCTAAACAAAAAACCATTCCTGGCTTTAGTTTCTGCCCCTTACCTCTCTTTCCATAATTTAAAATCTGCGGCTCTTCATGCAATTCTTTACCAATACCATGACCGCATAAATCCCGAATAATCTGGTATTTCTGCGATTCGGCGAATCTTTGAATGGTATTGCTAATGTCGCCAAAAGTATTTCCCGGCTTAACTTTTTTAATTCCTCTTTTAAGAGCTTTTTTGGTAATTCTGATTATTCTTTGGGCTTCCGGAGAAACATTGCTCACGGGAAGAGTTACAGCCATATCTGCAAAATATCCTTTATGTTTCAAACCCAAATCCAGAGAAATAATATCCCCTTCCCTTAATTCCCGATCTGAAGGAACTCCGTGAACAATAGTCTCATTAAGAGAAACACATAAAGTATTGGGAAAACCATCATAGCCTTTAAAGGCTGGCTCTGTTCCAAATTTAAAAATAAGGTCTTCTGCGACCTTATCTAATTCCTTGGTAGTTATGCCCGATTTAACCATCAACATCAATTCTTTCATTACTTGGGCTAAAATTTTTCCTCCTTCAGCCATTATTTTAATTTCTTGCTCCGTTTTAATAGAAATCATAACTTTAGTTTTTTAAAATATCTCTGACTTTTTCTTTTAGTTCCTTTTTTGTTCCGGTATTGATAATCGTAAAGTCAGCCATAGCAATTGGTCCACCTTTCTCAATGTTTTCAATTTCAGCATAGTCTCGCGCTTTTGCTTCTTTTCTTGTAAAAATTCTAAAACGTTGAGCTTTATCGTCTTCAACGATCCTCTTCTCCAATCTAGTATATCTTATTTCTGGTGGAGTATAAATCGCTAAGGTTATCAATTTTTCACCATATTTATCTTTTAAAACTTTATATTCTGACCAGCTATAGAGTCCATCAACCACTACGTTAAATTTCTTGAGTAATTTATCTATTTTAAAAATATTTAAAGTAGCAAAAGCAGCCATACCATATTTTTCCCTAATCTCTTCTCTAATTTTTCTTTCATTTTCTGCAGTTGGTTTTAGTCCCCTCTCGTTAATTTTATTAAGCGTAATCTGCCCGAATCTTAAATATATAAAACCTTGTTTGGATAATTCATCTGCCGCTTCACTTTTGCCAGAACCAGTCATTCCCACAACGCAAATAATTTTATTATTCATAAATCACTATTTTATAACTTTCAAAATATCCTTGAAAACACCTTCAATGTCTTGCTCTCCATCTATTTTTATAATTCTATCTTGTTTTTTAAAATGATTTATCACTGGCAAGGTATGTTTTTTGAATTCTCCTAAACGTTTTCTTATAGCTTCTGGTTTATCATCAGGTCTGTAAACTAATTCACCCCCGCACTTATGACATTTCTTAAGTTTCTTAAATTCTCCAACCCAAGGAATAAGTTCCCCGCATTTTTTACATTGTCTTCTTTTAGTTAGACGATTAAAAGATTCTTTACTTGAAATATAAATATAGAGAACTTTTACTCTTTTATCCCATTCATACCATTCTAAGGCTACATCCAAAAGTTGCGCCTCTAATGTCTTTCGGGGACCACCGTCATAAACCCAACCCTTAAAATTTCTTTTCTTTTTGCATTCCTCCAAATTATCCATCCATAATTTAATAACCGTAGATTCAGAAACCCAATTCCCGCGATTCATAACTTCTGAAAGTTTTTTTCCTGTAAAGTCGCCCACTTTTTGACGCTCACGAAGAGCCACCCCACTTCCAAAATATTCTAATCCAAGCTCTTTAGCAATTAATTTAGCCTGGGTACCTTTGCCGGAACCAGGCGGTCCAAAAATAATTATTAATAATGGTTTAGACATAATTTTTATTAAAATGTGTCGTATTCCCGCATTTGGAGCTGGGAGTTAATTTGCTTCATTGTTTCCAAAACTACACTAACAACAATCAATAACGAAGTTCCTCCAATCAAGAAAGAAAAAGTCCCTTGCTGAACTTTAGTGAAATAACTCACAACAAAAGGCATAACTGCAATCAAGCCCAGAAAGAGAGCTCCAAAAAGTAGAACCCTGTTTAAAATATACTTCAAAAAATTAGCGGTAGAAGAACCGGGCCTGATACCGGGAACAAAACCGCCCATTTTCTGCAAATTAGTGGCAATGGCTTTGGGATCAAAAGTAACTGCTGTATAGAAAAAAGTAAATAAAACCACTAAAAGAAAATAGAAAACGCTGTAAGCTAAAAGATTTTCTTGAGAATTAAAAATGCTACCAACTTTTTGAGCAATAGCGCCTATCCATCCCCCTGCGCCTCCTAAGAAAGTGGCAATCATTCCTGGGAAAAGCATTATGGCTAAAGCAAAAATAATAGGAATAACACCGGCTGGATTAAGGTTTAAGGGTAAATAAGTAGAAACCCCGCCATACATTTTAGTGCCTCTTACCCTCTTAGCATAAGAAACCGGAATATTTCTTCTGGCTTCATTCACTAAGACAACACTAAAAATAATCAAGAGAGCCAGAACAAAGAAAACCAGAAAATTGAAAACCATAGCGGGATTGCTTTCCACTTGAAAATAACTTTGGTAAATAGAGCTGGGAAAACCGGCTATAATACCGGCAAAAATAAGTAAAGAAACTCCGTTGCCAACACCTTTTTCGGTAATTAATTCCCCTAACCACATCAGAAAAACAGCTCCAGCTGTAATGGTAATAATGGCTGACAAAAACAAAAGAGGTGAAGCAAATTCTACTACTGGAGGATTTTGCCGGCTTAATAAATTCAGCATGGCAAACCCCTGCAAAGCAGCTAATGGAACAGTCAAGATTCTTCCGTACTGGTTAAATTTTTGCCTTCCAGCTTCTCCTTCTTCTTTATACATCTTTTCTAATTGGGGAAATATCATTGTTAATAATTGAAGAATAATAACAGACGTAATATATGGGCCTAATCCCAGCATAACAATAGAAGATCGTTCTAAGGCTCCACCTGTAAAAAGATTTAGCAAACTTAAACTTTGATTGCTTTCAAAAAACATTCTTAGATTTTCAAGATTAACCCCAGGAACCGGAATATTAGCCATTAATCTGAAAACGGCAAAAATAAAAAAGACAAATAGAATCTTTTTTCTAAGGTCTTTTATTTTAAAAACTTGTATTAATTTAGTAAACCAATTCATCTTACTTTTTTATTTTTTCAATTTTAGTTTTAGCTTTTTCTGATAATTCACATTTTTCAATAGTTAAGGCCTTGGTTAATTCCCCTTTTCCCAAGATTTTCACCAAAGGCATCTTCCCTTTTATTTTAGAAATTAATTTCTTTTCAATCAATACCCGGGGAGTAACTTTTTCTCCGGCTTTAAAATTCTTTTCCAGAACATCCAAATTCAAAACCACTTTTCTTGCTTTGCCAGTTTTTAAAATCGGACTAAATCTATAACCTTTAAGCTTAGGATATCTTTTGATTATTTCCCGGATAACCGGCTGCATTTTCTTGCCTGAACGTGATTTCTGGCCCTTTACTCCTCTACCAGAAAAAGTCCCGCGTTTACCGCCCCGGCCAACACGTTTTCTATCTTTATTTAAATGTTTGGGTTTAATTTGATGAATCTGCATATTATTTTTCCATTCTTAGTTTTTCTAAAGCATTGATAGTGGCTTTAGCATTATTGAGTTTACTGGAAGTTCTACCCAGCATTTTGGAAGAAATATTCTTTATTCCAGCTAATTCACAAATTACTCTTACAGTTCCTCCTGCCACCAAACCTCTGGTCTTTCTTTGAGGTCTTAAAAGTATTTTTGCCGCTCCAAATTTCGAAAAAACTTCGTAAGGAATTGTTCCTTCTTTAATAGGAACCTTAATTAATTTTTTCTTTGCCAAACGGGTAGCCTTTTCTACTGCTTGAGCCACATCTCTTCCCTTGGCAACACCCAAACCCACATTTCCTTTTTTGTCGCCTATTATTATGACAGCCCGAAAACGGAGCCGTCTGCCTCCGGCTGTCATTCTGTCCACTCTAGCTAAATCCAGTAGTTTTGATTCGAAATCGTCTTTTTTCTCTTGTCTGAAACTTTTTTTATACATAATTTAAAATTCTAATCCTTTTTTTCTGGCTCCTTCAGCCAGAGCTTTAATTGTTCCGTGATATTTATATCCTCCTCTGTCAAAAAGAACTTTTTTAATTTTTTTCTTTTCTGCTTTTTCAGCTATTAATTCTCCCACCTTTGAAGCTAAGACAGATTGCTTTTCTTTTGCTTTTCCTTTCAATTCTATGTCATTGGCAGATAAAATAGTTTTTGAATTTTCATCATCTATTAATTGAGCGTAAATATGTTTATTGGATCGAAAAACACAAAGCCGAGGCATCTGGATTGTTCCCGATATCCTGCCCCTTACTCTTTTATGTCTTTTTATTCTTTTTTCCTTTCTTTGAATTTCCATTTTTTTTATTCTGCGCCTACGGCTTTTTTACCCTCTTTCTTTCTCACCACCTCTCCCACATAACGTATTCCTTTACCCTTATATGGTTCTGGTGGTTTAGCTTTCCTTATTTTGGCAGCCAGAAGCCCTACTTTTTCTTTGTCTATCCCAAAAACACTAATAATGTTTTTCTCTACTTTTACTTCTAAATCTTCCGAAACTTTAATTTTAACCGGGTGGCTGAAACCAATATTTAAAACTAAATCCTTGCCCTCTAAAGAAGCTTTGTAACCCAAACCTTCTATCTGTAGTTTTTTTTCGTAACCATTAACAACGCCTATGACCATGTTAGCGATTAAAGCTCTACTCAAACCCCAAAAAGCCTTTATTTCTTTGGCTCGTTTCTTCATTTCTCTGGGGCTTAACTCTTTAACACTCACCTTAATCTCTTTATCTTTAATTTCGACATTGATTTCGGGCCTAATCTCTCTTTCAAGCTCTCCTTTGGGACCCTTAATTTTTACATTGTTGTCCTCTATTTTTACTTCTACTCCTTCTGGAATAGGAATATTTTTTTTACCAATTCTACTCATATTACCAAACTTGAGCTACTATTTCTCCTCCTAACTTTTGTTTCCTGGTTTCTTTATCGCTAAGCAACCCTTTGGAAGTAGAAATAATAGCCATTCCAAATCCTCCTTTTACTTTATTAATTTTTTTATAAGGAAGATATATTTTCTGACCCGGCTTGGAAACTTTTTTAATTGCATTAATGGCCGGAACATTTTTATCGTATTTCAAATTAATCTGCAATATGTTTTTATTTTTTCTTCTTTTTTTCTCTATCTTGCCAATATAGCCCTCCCTCTCTAAGATTTTAGCTATCTCATATTTAAATTTGGAAAAAGGAACATCCACCGTAGCTTTAAGTACGGCTTGTCCATTCTTTATAATATTAAACATATCAACTACTGAATCCATAAGTTTTTACCAGGAAGATTTTTTAACTCCTGGAATCTGACCTTTATTGGATAATTCCCGAAAACATATCCTGCATAATCCAAACTTTCTTAGATACCCTCTTTTTCTTCCGCAGCGAAAACACCTTCTCGTAATTCGGGAGGAATACTTGGGTTTTTTATTTGATTTTGCTATCTGTGATTTTGTAGCCATATTATTTTTTCATTGGAAAACCTAATAATTTAAACAATTCTAATCCTTGTTCTTTGTTTTTAGCTGTAGTTACAACTGTTAATTCAAAACCAAAAAGGAATTTCGTTTTTTCTGGAGAAATTTCAGGAAAAGAAATATGTTCTTTGATAGACATAGTTAAGTTTCCTTCTTTGTCAATTGATTTAGGATTAATACCCTGAAAATCTCTAGAACGAGGAAGGGTAATATGTATCAACCTTTCTAAAAAATCATACATTTTCTTTTTTCTTAAAGTTACCTTGGCTCCTATCTCCATCCCTTCTCGAAGCTTGAAGCTGGAAATGGATTTTTTAGCTTTGGTTAAAATTGGTCGCTGGCCAGTAATTAAACTCAAATCATTTAAGATAGCTTCCTTGATTTTTTTCTTCTCATCTGATGTTTTTTCAGTTATCATTCTTCCAAAACTGGTATTAATAGCAACCTTATCAATTTTAGGAACAGCCATAATATTTTTATAGCCAAATTTCTTTTTCATAGCTGGAACAGCTTCTTTTGTGTATTTGTCTTTAAGTTTAACTATCATATTTCTGCTTGACACTTTTTACATATTCTAACTTTTGTCTTTTTTTTATTTTTTTCAGATTCTACTATCTTGTAACCTACTCGAGCTGGTTTTTTGCATTTAGGACAAATAATCTTTACGCTGGAAACTGAAATAGGACCCGGCACTTCTACAATCTGACCCTTCTCACCACTCTTCTTGGGCCGAACTGACTTTTTTTTAATATTGATTCCTTCCACGATAATCTTTTCTTCTTTAGGCAATGCCTGAATAACCTTGCCTTTTCTGGCCCGGTCCTTGCCTGAAATTATTAAAACTATATCATTCTTCTTTATTTTCATAATTAAACTATATCCTGGGCCATTCCCATTACCTTGTCAAAACCTTTTTCCTTTAATTCTCTGGCCACAGGCCCTAAAATACGATTGCCTTTGGGTTCTTTAGTGTTTCCTTCCAAAACTACGGCGGCATTGTCATCAAAACGAACATAGGAACCGTCAGAGCGACGATAAGCTTTTTTCTGCCTCACAATTACTACTCGCACTTTGTCATGTTTTTTGACTATCTTCCGAGGTTCCGCTTTTTTAACTGAGACCACAACTATATCTCCAATTTGAGCATATCTTCTTTTGGTTCCGCCTAATACCTTAAAGCACTGAACAACTTTAGCTCCAGTATTGTCAGCGATATTTAACATTGTTTGTGGTTGAATCATATTTTTTTAACGACTTTCCAATTTTTATCTTTAGATATGGGCCTGCATTCCTCAATAATTACTTTTGCCCCTACATTAAATTCACCCTCATCATAGTGAGCCTTGTATCTCTTGTGAGACTTATATCGTCTTTTATATTTAGGGTGAACCTTTATCCTTTCTATTTCTACCACTAAAGTTTGGGGTGTTTTAGCAGAAACAATTGTTCCTTGAAGCTTTTTTCTCATATTATTTTTGTTTCATTACGGTTAAAATTCTAGCAATGTCTTTTTTTGTTTTTCTAATCTCTCTAACATTTTTAACCTTACCAGAAGCTAGGTTAAAACGCAATTGCCTCAACTTTTCCTGAATCTCCTTCAATATATTTTCAAGCTCTGGTTTGTTTTTTTGTTCTAATTCCTTTGTTTTCATAATTAGCGTTTTATAAACTTTGTTTTAACAGGCATTTTGTCAGCTGCTTTTCTAAAGGCCTCCCGAGCTATTTCTTCGCTCACACCTTCCAGTTCAAAAATAATCCTGCCCGGCCTGATAGGAAAGGCATAATATTCAACACTGCCCTTGCCTCCACCCATGGGGACTTCTGTCCCTTTTTTGGTTACCGGCTTATCTGGAAATATTCTTATCCAAAGCTTGCCTCCTTTTTTAAGATACCTTATAACTGCTCTTCTTCCAGCCTCAATTTGACGAGCTGTGATCCAGCAGGATTCCAGGGATTTCAATCCATAACTCCCAAAAGCTAAATAGGTAGCTCTGTTTTCTATTCCCTTAGAACGTCCTTTGCACCATTTTCTATGTTTTACTTTTTTGGGCATTAACATGTTAAGAATTAAAACTTTTCTCCTTTATATATCCAGACCTTTACGCCTATTACTCCATAGGTGCAGTTTGCCATAGTCAAAGTATAATCAATATCTGCCCTTAAGGTTTGTCTGGGTAAATGGCCATTTTGCAGCCATTCTCTACGAGCAATTTGAGTTCCATTCAAACGACCAGAAACCTGTATTCTAATTCCCTGAACTTCTTTATTAGCGCTAGCTTTACTTAAGGCCTGCTTTAAAACTCTTCGATAAGGCATCCTTTTCTCAATTTGCTGAGCCACCCATTGGCCTACAATGGAAGAATAAATCCAAGGATTTCTTATTTCCTTAATATCAATTTTCATTTCTCTCCTCTCTTCGGGTAACGGCTTGAACTCTTTTATAATTCTTTTTTCTAATTCTCTTTTGATTTCTTCAACCCCCTTTCCTCCTCTGCCGATGATGAAGCCGGGCTTGGAAGTAGTTATAATAATATTAACTCTTCCAGGAAATCTTTCTATTTCTATCCTGTCAACTCCGGAATCTTTTAATTTCTTTTCAAGAAAAGATCGTATCAGAAAATCTTCCTTTAAATATTGAGGAATTTTCTTTTTGTTCTGCCATCTGGAATCCCAATTACTTGTTTCTCTCAATCTATATGCTTTTGGATGGACTCTATGTGACATAATTAGAATGATTTTCTTCTAAATATTTTCATTTTTTGGCTTAATCTTGGCTTAGCTCTTTCCTGAATCCAATCTCTCTTTACTTCTGTTTTGGGTTTTTCTTTAACTTCAGTGGCCTTTTCTTCTTTCTTTTCTTCCACTGGTTTTTCTTCCACTAACTTTTGTTTTTCTTTAACTGATTTTTTAATCTTTTTTGCCTTTCCTTCAATTAAACTTAATTCCAAAGAAACATGGGAGCTTTTATTCTGAATTTGAGCCGCCCTACCTCTGGATTGGGCTCTCCATCTTTTCATCTTTGGCCCTTCATCCACGAAAATTCTGGAAATATATAGGTTTTTTTCATTAATATTGTCAAAATTACTTTTAGCATTAGCCAAAGCTGATTTTAAAAGTTTTAACAATGACTGACAAGCTCTTTTAGAACTAAAACTTAAAATGGCTTGAGCTTCCTCAATATTTTTTCCTCTAATTGAATCAGCAACTAATCTTACTTTTCTGGGTGCTATTTTTAGATATCTCAACTTGGCTGTAGTTAACATAATTTAAAACTTAATTTTAAGCTTTTTCCTTTTCTGCCTGTTTAGCTTTCATTTCCTGTTCTTTCTGCATTTTTCCTCCATGTCTGACAAATTTCTTGGTGGGAGCAAATTCACCTAATTTATGACCCACCATATCTTCAGTGATTAAAACTGGAATGTGTTCCTTTCCATTATGAACTCCAAAAGTAAAACTAACCATTTCTGGAGAAATCGTAGAACTTCTGGCCCAGGTCTTAATAATGGTTTTATCTCCTTTCTTAAGCCGGCTCATTTTCTTTAATAATTTTGGGTCTATATATGGACCTTTTTTTAAACTCCTTGGCATATTTTTTATTTATTTTTCTTTTTACGTCTTTTAATAATCAATTTTTTTGTCCATCTTTTTTTTCTGGTTTTAACGCCCAAAGCTGGTTTTCCCCAAGGGGTCTTGGGGTGTTTCATTCCAATTCCTGTTCTTCCTTCACCTCCTCCATGAGGATGATCAACTGGATTCATGGCCGTACCCCTAACACGAGGTCTTTTTCCCTTTAAACGGGAACGACCTGCCTTTCCTATTCTAACATATCTATGTTCGGGATTAGAGACCAAGCCAACAGAAGCAAAACATTCCTGGGGAACTTTCCTTGTTTCTGAAGAAGGCATCACCAAATGGGTATATTTCCCTTCATGGGCTAAAACTTTAGCTCCTACACCTGCCCCTCGCACTGCAATTCCGCCTTTATTGGGTTCAAGCTCAACATTATACACTAAAGTTCCGATAGGAATATTCTTTAATCTCATTCTGTTTCCCGGCTTTAACTCTGTTTTTTCAGAGGTTATAACTTCATCATCTACTTTCATTTTCTGGGGAGCTAAAATATATCTTTTTTCTTTATCCTGGTATTCTAAAAGAGCAATGAAAGCAGAACGATTAGGATCATATTCCAAAGCTATAACCTTAGCCGGAACATCTATTTTTTCCCTTTTAAAATCTATATGCCTGTACATTTTCTTAACTCCGCCTCCCTTATGGCGAGAAGTAATTCTTCCCTGAATATTTCTACCCCCTCTTTTTTTTAATGTGGAAATTAAACCTTTTTCAGGCTTCTTTTTGGTTAATTCTGATGTGTCTACTCTGGTCATACCTCTTCTTCCGGGTGTAGTTGGTTTATATATCTTCATCTTGGTAATAATTCTATTTTTTGATCTTTCTTGATTTGAACAATAGCTTTTTTGTATCCTTTCTTAAATCCCTCTACCCTGCCTCTTCTCTTGGGTTTCCTGGGAACTTTAATTATATTAACTTTGACTACATCCACATTATAAACAGCTTCCACTGCTTCCTTAACTTCCTTTTTATTACTCTTGGGAAAAACATCAAAAACATATTTGTTTTCTTTATTTAAATCTGTGGCTTTTTCTGAAATGTGAGGTTCTTTTAAAATTCTCCAAGCTAAATCAAGACCTTTGGTTTTGGTTTTTTCAGTTCTGGGCTTCTCAACTTTCTTTTCTTTCATCTCTTTCCTTTCTTTTTTCTCCTTGGTTTTTTTGATTTCCTTAATCTCTCTAACCTTCTTCTCTATTTCCTTTTTTTCTGGCTCTTTTTTGGTTTTTTTAAAAAAATCTATTAAACTCATTTTAGAAATGTTTCTTTAATTATTTTTATACTTTCTTCAGGCATAACCAGGTATTTATACTTCAGAACATCTAAGCAATTCAATTCTCTTGCTTGAATAGCGCTTATATCAGGAATATTTCTGGTTGATAAAATCAAATATTTATCTATCCGGGACAAAGCTATCAAAGCTTTGGTTAACTTCAATTTCTTAATTATTTCTGCCATATGTTTGGTTTTTATTTCCTCCAGTTTCATTTGATCTAAAACAACTAATTCTTTATCTCTCACTTTCTGGCTTAAAACCATAAACAAAGCCTTTCTTCTCATCTTTTTAGGAATAACTCTTTTAAAATTCCTTTCTTTAACAGGACCAAAAGTAACTCCTCCGCCCATCCACAAAGGAGAACGAATGGAACCATGTCTGGCTCTGCCAGTTCCTTTCTGGCGCCAAGGTTTTCTGCCTCCGCCCCTTACTTCACTTCTGTCTTTAGCTTTGGCTCCTCCTTGTCTTTGATTAGCCATCTGGGAAACAATCACCTGATGCACTAAATCAGAGTTCATAGGAACCTCAAAAATTTCTTTAGGTAATTCTGTCTGTCCTGTCTTTTCGCCTTTTTGATTATAAATATCTATTTTCATAAATATTATCGGGCTTTGATTTCTAATAAAGTTCCTCTGTGGCCTGGAACTGCTCCCTTAACCGCTATAATATTATTTTCTTTATCAATTTTTACTATTCTTAAGTTCTTGACTGTAGTTCTGTCTGCGCCCATGCGACCCGGCATCTTCCTGCCCTTAATGACTCTTTCCGGATAAGCACTACCCACAGAACCAAGGGTTCTTTGCTCATGTTTAACGCCATGGGTGGCATTCCTTCCGTGGAATCCCCATCTTCTCACTGCTCCCTGAAAACCCTTTCCTTTTGATATCCCGGAAATCTCTATTTTATCTCCTTCTTCAAAGACCGAAACATTGATCTCATCATTTATTTTCAATTCCTGATCATTCTTTTTGAATTCGCTTAAATATCTATAGGGTTTTGTTTTTTTGCTCTTGCCCACTTTCTTATCTTTTAATTTTTCAAAACCTATCTGAACTGATTCATAGCCATCTTTCTCTTTATTCTTAATCTGGGTTACATAACAAGGGCCTACCTTAACTAAGGTTACTGGCACAACCTTGTTTTTATCGTTGAAAATCTGGGTCATTTCTAACTTTTTCCCTAAAATAAACTTAACCATAAAATCTTTCCAATGAAAAACTGGGCAATTGCCCAGTTTTTCAGGCAAATAGTGATTAAAAATTACATTCTGATTTCTATTTCAACCCCGGCAGGAAGAGTAAGATTAGTTAAGGCATCAATCATTTTGGGATTAGGATTAAGAATATCTATCAAACGTTTGTGAATTCTCATTTCAAACTGTTCCCGGCTGTCCTTGTGGACAAAAGTAGACCTGTTAACAGTGTATTTATGAATCTCTGTGGGCAATGGAATGGGTCCGAAAACTTCCACTCCATAACGTAAAGCCGTCTCGACAATCTGTCTGGCGCTGTTGTCAATCACCTTATGGTCAAAACCCCGCAGCTTAATACGGAGTTTTGATTTAACTTCTTCTTCAACTGCTTTCTTTTTAACTGACATCTAATGAACCTTTAATTTATAATCTTGGTCACTACTCCTGCACCTACTGTTTTACCCCCTTCTCTAATAGCAAATCTTTGTTGTTCTTCTAAGGCAACAGGAGCAATTAATTTAATTTTCAATTTAACCGTATCTCCGGGCATAACCATTTCTGTCCCTTCAGGCAAAGTAACCTCACCAGTAACATCAGTGGTTCTGATATAGAATTGGGGCTTGTATCCGGCAAAAAATGGCGAATGCCTTCCTCCCTCTTCTTTGGTTAAGATATAGATTTCGCTTTCATATTCGGTATGGGGAGTGACACTGCCTGGTTTGGCTAAAACCTGACCTCTTTCCACTTCTTCTTTTTTTAGGCCTCTTAAAAGAATCCCCACATTATCTCCCGCTCTTCCTTCATCAAGCATCTTGTTAAACATTTCTACGCTTACGGCTACTGTTTTTTGGGTAGGTTTAAAGCCAATAAGTTCTATTTCTTCATTAGGATGAACAACTCCTCTTTCAATTCTTCCTGTAGCTACAGTTCCCCTTCCAGCAATTGAGAAAACATCTTCCACAGCCATTAAAAAGGGTTTTTCTATATCTCTAGTTGGCTCTGGAAAATAATCATCCACAGCCTTTAGTAAATCCAAAATAGGTTTGGCGGCTTCATCATCAGCTGACTTAATATCCAAGGCTTTAAGAGCAGAACCGCGGACAATGGGAACTTCATCTCCAGGAAATTCATATTTCTTTAAAAGTTCTCTTACTTCTGATTCGACCAAATCAATAATTTCCGGATCATCAACCATATCTGTTTTATTTAAGAAAACCACAATATTGGAAAGGCCTACCTGGCGAGCTAAAAGAATATGTTCTCTGGTTTGGGGCATAACTCCATCAGAAGCAGAAACTACCAAGATAGCTCCATCCATCTGGGCTGCTCCAGTAACCATATTTTTAATATAGTCAGCGTGTCCAGGACAATCAATATGGGCATAGTGCCTCTTCTCTGTTTCATACTCTAAATGAGCAATGTTAATGGTAACTCCTCTGGCTTTTTCTTCAGGAGCGGAATCAATCTGATCAACTGCTTTTTCAGTGGCTTTAAAACCCTTCAAATTCAAGGTTTTAAGTATAGCTGCGGTAAGAGTTGTCTTACCGTGATCAACGTGACCAATGGTTCCGATATTAAGATGAGGCTTGCCTCTTTCGAATTTTTCTTTTTCTGCCATAATTAATCGTTTAAACATTCTAACATTTTAACATTCTAACAAACATTCCTATGTTAAAACATTACTATGCTAAAATGTTACTATATATAGTTCATAATATTAAAATTTAAAATAAAGTCAACCTTTTAGACGGGTAAATCCTCAATATTCAAGGATTCTTCATCTGTTTCTTCAGAACTAAAATCCTGAACCTCGGAATTGCTTTTTTCGCTCGGAGCTGGCTGCTGGGAAAATAATCTTTCCGGATTGCCCACCATTTTTTTGTAATCCTCAAAACTAACCACTACTAAAACCGGCTTTCCTTCTTCTACAATAATAAATTTTCCTTTATCTAATTTCATTAAATTTTTTATTTCTTCTAAATCCATAATAAAATATAATAGCAAAAACCAAGAAAAAAAGCAAGCTTATTTCCTTTTACCCTCTATTATTTCCTGGGTAATATTATCTGGTACTGGTTCATAGTGGTCAAATTCCATGGTAAAAGTTCCCCGTCCTTCAGTTAAAGAACGAAGAGTTGTCGCATAACCAAACATTTCGGCTAAAGGTACTTTAGCATCAATTACTTTCATATTCAAACGATCTTGGGTTTCTTCAATCTTTCCCCTGCGGGAACTTAAATTACCAATAACATCACCCAAGTGCTCTTGGGGAATAACCACTTCCAGTTTCATAATCGGTTCCAGCAAAACCGGCTTGGCTCTTCTGGCTGCCTCTTGAAAAGCAGTAGAAGCAGCAATCTTGAAAGCAATCTCAGAAGAATCAACTTCGTGAAAAGAACCGTCGTAAAGAGCAACTGAAACATCAACCACTGGATATCCAGCCACAACTCCTTTTTCTATAGCTTCTTTAACTCCTTTCTCTACAGCCGGAATGAATTCTCTAGGAATAACTCCTCCTTTTATCTCATCAATAAATTCAAAACCCTTGCCTCTTTCCTTAGGCTCCAATCTTAACCAGACATGTCCGTACTGACCTCGGCCTCCTGACTGACGGATATATTTCCCTTCTGCTTCAGCCGAATTTCTGATTGTTTCTTTATAGGCGACTTGAGGCCTGCCCTTGTTGGCTTCCACCTTAAATTCTCTTTTCATGCGGTCGCAAAGAATATCTAAATGCAGCTCTCCCATACCGGAAATAATTGTTTCTCCTGTTTCTTCATCGGTTTTGATCTTAAAAGTAGGATCTTCCTCTGACAACCGTTTCAAGGCCAAGCTCATCTTTTCCTGATCAGCTTTGGTTTTAGGCTCAATACGAATAGAAATAACTGGTTCTGGAAAAGTAATTTCTTCCAAGATGATAGGATACTGTTCGTCGCAAAGTGTATGCCCGGTGCCAGTATTTTTTAATCCTACAGTAGCTGCAATATCCCCGGCAAAAAGCTCTTCCACTTCTTCTCTTTCGTTGGAATGCATGCGCAAAATCCTTCCTAAGCGTTCCTTTTCTCCAGTATGGCTATTTGAAACATAAGAACCTTTTTTAATAGAACCAGAATAAACCCGAAAATAAGTCAGGGTTCCCACAAAAGGGTCGGTAGCAATTTTAAAAGACAAAGCCGCAAAGGGTTCGTTATCGTCTGGTTTTCTTTCCTCCTCCTGGTCAGTCTTGGGATTTCTGCCTTTAATGGCAGGCAATTCTGTGGGAGAGGGAAGATAATAAACCACTGCGTCCAAAAGAAGCTGAACTCCTTTGTTTTTAAGAGCTGAACCGCAGAAAACCGGAATTAGCTTATAATTTATAACTGCTTTTCGCAAAACATTTTTTAGTTCCTCTTCTGATACTTTCTCTTCCTTTAAATACTTTTCTACAAGCTTTTCATCCTCGCCAGCAATCTTTTCTAACATTTTCTGATGCCAGTCTTCAGATTCACTTTTTAAATTTTCAGGAATTTCCTCTTCCTTCACTTGTTCTCCTAAACTGCCTTCAAATTTAAAGGCCTTCATTTTTAACAAATCAATTACTCCTTCCAGCTTGTCTTCGCTCCCAATAGGTATCTGCATAGCCACAGCATTAGGAGTAAGTTTTTGGATAATGGAATCAAAGCTTTTTTCAAAATTAGCTCCCATTCTGTCTAATTTATTGATAAAACATATTCTGGGAACCTTGAATTTGTCTGCCTGATGCCAAACTGTTTCTGACTGGGATTCAACACCGGCTACTCCGTCAAAAATAACTACTGCTCCGTCTAAAACCCTTAAAGAGCGCTGGACTTCAGCTGTAAAATCAATGTGGCCCGGGGTATCAATGATGTTTATCTTATGTTCATTGGTTTTTTCCTTGGTGGTATATTCTTCCGGAGACCAGAAACAAGTTGTAGCTGCTGAAGTAATGGTAATGCCTCTTTCTCTTTCTTGTTCCATCCAGTCCATAATAGCCTGGCCTTCATGAACTTCTCCGATTTTATGAGAAATGCCGGTGTAAAACAAAACTCGCTCGCTAACCGTAGTTTTTCCAGCGTCAATATGAGCAATAATTCCTATATCTCTTGTTTTTTCAATGGGGTATTTCCTAGGCATTGTTTAAAATATATAAAAGATAAATCAATAATAAGACTAAAATAAAACTAAGAATGAAATCTGTTTTTTCTCCAAACATATTAATTGGGCTTAGGCAAAATGAGCAAAGGCTCTATTAGCTTCAGCCATGCGATGAGTATCAATTTTCTTCTTTATAGCTGCGCCTTCATTTTTGGAAGCAGCCATTAATTCTTCTGCCAGTTTCTCTGCCATAACTTTCCCTTTCTTTTTTTGGGCTGCAGCCACAATCCAGCGCATAGCCAAACTGGTTTTTCTTTCGCCTTTAATTTCAATTGGAACCTGATAAACAGCTCCTCCCATTCTTCTTGATTTCACTTCAACAGAAGGAGAAGTATTTTCTATAGCTGATGTAAAAACTTCCAAGGGTTCCTTTTGGGCTTTTTTCTTTATAATATCAAAGGCATTGTAAACAATTTTTCGGGCAACACTTTTTTTGCCTTTACGCATAAGGCAATTAATAAATTTGCTCACCATAATATCTTCAAAAACTGGATCTGGAATAATTTCTTTTTTTTTGTATTGTCCTCTAGGCATAGTTTATTTTGTTTTATCCGGCTTCGCTGGTTCTGCCTTGGAAGCAGCAGCACCTGCTGGACCTTTTTCTTTTTTAGCTCCATACTTGCTTCTTCCCTGTTTTCTTCCTTCCACACCGCTAGTGTCTAAAATACCTCTCACTACGTGGTATCTCACTCCGGGCAGATCTTTTACCCTGCCTCCTCTGATTATAATCACAGAGTGTTCCTGCAAATTATGGCCAATGCCTGGAATATAGGCGCTCACCTCCATCCCGTTGCTCAATCTCACTCTAGCCACCTTTCTTAAGGCAGAATTAGGCTTCCTGGGAGTAACCGTAAAAACTTTAACGCAAACTCCTCTTTTAAAAGGAGATCTGTATTTACTGGGTCTATTTTTTAAGACATTGAAGCCAAAAGCCAAAGCCGGCCTCTTACTGGCTTTTTTAGCAGTCTTTCTTTTCTTTTTTATAAGTTGGTGTATTGTTGGCATATTAAAAATAATACAGCACCAAGTGCCTATTGTCAATTTAACAAATAATACTTACATTGTCAATTAAAATATTAAGCCCTGGAAAACATTTCCCACAAAGGCATAATAAATAACTGAAGAAATAACTGGTAAAATCATAATAGCCAAAGCAATGGCCAAAAATATGCCTATGAATGATTGTTCTAAAACTCTCAATGCCTGGGATTGAGGAAAGATGTCCATCAATAACTTAGAACCGTCTAGGGGCGGAATAGGTATAAGGTTAAAAAAGGCCAAGAAAATATTGATATAAACAATCCAGGTAAAGGCAATATAGAAAAAACCTTGCAAGGGAAAAAATCTTAGAATCAAAGCAAAAATCAAGGCAATAACAAGATTTGAGGCCGGACCAGCCATAGCCACTTTTGTGGAAGCATACTTTCCGCTTCTAAGGTTATAGGGGTTATAGGGTACTGGTTTAGCCCATCCAATAAATCCGCCCACAGAAAATAAGAGAAATAAAGGGATAATTACTGTACCCAAAGGATCTATGTGCTTCAAAGGATTTAAAGTAAGTCGGCCGGCATACTTGGCGGTCGGGTCTCCCAAAAAATTAGCCATCCATCCATGGCTAAATTCATGAAAAACTGCAGAAAAGATTATAACGATGTACAAAAAAATTTTAAAAGCCACTAAATCCATAAAGGTAATTAGATTATAACAAAAAAAACAGGGCTTGCCAAATTTTAAAAAAGATATTAGTATAATAGCGATGGCTAAACAATGCGCTCTCTGCGAAAAAAAAGGAATAATGGCGCGCAAACTCAATAAGCTAAGAGGAAAGTATAATCCTTCTCCCAAAAAAAGAAAATACCCCAATCTTCAATGGGTTAGAGTTCCTATGGATGTAGAAAAAAAAGCATTCAAAGCTTTTGCTGGAAAAAGAATTCTTGTCTGCGCAAAGTGTATGAGAACTCTATTTAAGACAAAATGACGCCAACTCTCAAAATTCGGGGCATAGTGTAATTGGCTAACATGCACGCATGGGGTGCGTGTGATTCCCGGTTCAAGTCCGGGTGCCCCGACATAAAGAACACTCTCAAGAGTGTTTTTCGTTATTTGGAACTCTGAGGGTAAAGGCCTCTACGTCCTCATAGATATTAATTGGATAATGATGAGGCACTCCGGCTCTTATAACAATATAATCTCCTGTTTCTAATTCTATTTTCTGGCCGTCAATCTCGCCGTCTAATTTACCTTTTAGAATAATAGTATACTCCGGCGAGGTATGGGTTAGGGCCTTGTTTTCCGGATTCTTTCCTTTTTTAAGCTTCCAATATTTAAACTGGATTTTATCGGTCTTTCTGATTTCATCTTTCATAAAAGAACCTAAAAACCAGCCCTTGCCCTCCTTTGCGTCCTCTTTATATTTTCCTATACAGAATTTCTCCATATTATTTTTTTATTTAAACTCGTAAAAAATCAATCCTAAGTCAGTTGTATTTTTCATTGATTTTTTGGGCAAATGGTTTGATAGAAATTTATTAACCGCTTTTTGATTTTCAATTTCAGAATAAACGACAACAAAAACTTTATATAATTTAGAGAAAATATTTTTTTGTTTCTTCTTAAGATAGAATATATATCCTTCAATCTTTTTGCCAGCTTCAAATATTTTTTCTCTGGATTCTTCTAAATCTAAACTGCGCGGCCTTACATCCGGCTTAAAACCACGCCCCTCTGAATATGGATGAAAACATTCAAAATCAGTCCATAAATATCTTTTTGTTTTTTTACCCTTAGAGATCGTTATTCCATTATTATCTAAAGAATATTTTCTGTCCTGGTATGGAAAAATTTTATTTATCAATAAAAGTAATAAAAAACTAATTATTACGCCAAGAATGGCATAAATAATTTCTTTAAAGCTAATATTGTATATATTGAATCTACTCGTTAAAAAAAGAAAAATAAAACCAATAAGTACTGGTCCAATAATAAGAACTCCTTCTTGAATTTGTTTTCTTTTTTTTGACGAAGTAATTTGCCACTTAAGTTCTGCTTCCATACTATTGTATGCTATAGTTTTCTAAAAATTCTTTAAAAACTTTATATTCTTCCAAATCTAGATTGGGAGAAAAATTTGTTCCTGTTATTTCTTCTTCTTTCTCAAGATCCCAACTCCACCAACTATCTCGCAAAAACCACTCATCATATTTTGGAGAATATAAATGTAAATAGTTATTGCCCCCTCCACCATACCAACCTCTTTCTTCATATATTATTTCATCAATTCCGTCATTATCAACATCATTTATTCGTAAATTTTCAAAAGTAAAATATCTTTGATCAATCCCGCCCTCTTTTTCCCATACAGATTTCCACTGGTTATTTTGTTTATCTAAAACAAATAATATTCCTTCTTTTCCAGAATATTCCCCATTCCAGCAAAGACTTATTATTTCTTTATCTTCATCGCTATCAAAATTCAAGAAAGAAGCTGATTGTAAATACGGCTCTATGCGTAATACCTCTAAGACCAACTCATGTTCTTTATACTTTTCAAGACAAAATAGCAAAGCCGTAGCGTATTCCTCTTCTTCGATAAACTTAAAAGTAGAAAGCATCTGATTGAAAATCTCTTCATACTTTTTCTCGTTAGCCTTATCTTTTATATACTTCTCACGTTCTTCATCTGTCGCTTCATCAAATGGTATTGAACTTGTAAGCCAAATATCATAAAGAACGCCATCTTTCCCAATATATACATGGGTTTGATTAGCGTGTGTCCAGTTTACTTCAGCCTTAACTGCTTTATAATTACCTATAGTAAGCCAATCTATAAAAGTTCTCCAAACACCTCCGCCCCTCTGCCAATCTCCTACCTCTACCCATTTTTCTAAATCATTTATTAGACCTGGATCCTCATTAAAAGTAGACTCATTATTAGGTATTCCATTAAAAATCTTAAAAGAAAAAAACGGCGTAATATACCAAGAAACTGTTCTTCCTGATATTTCTGGATTCGACCATTCTGAAGGATGCTTTATCTCAAAGCCGTATTCTTCATTTCTATAAGTTTTCCAATTGGTAAATTCTACCTCTTTTAATTCCTTTGTTTTTATAGAATATTGATAAAAGGTTTCTTCGTTCTCTGATTTTAAAATAAAAGATAAATTTTCATCATCTATAAAATATATCTGGTCAATTTTAGTATCAAATACAGGAAACTCACTAACAAATTCAAAAACCTCATTTAGTTTTTCAAGATTACCATAATCGCTTACAAATAAACCGTTTGTGCCAATAGTCGTAAAAACATCACTATAGCTTCTAATTACCAAAACTTGATTATCTTGTGATAAATAAAGATCATCGTAAGGGGAAAATAAAATCTCTTCAGGTTGATTCTCTAATATATTCAAACCAGTTTCCGTATTAGTCACATAAGATTTTGAGCCTTCAAAAAAAGTTTTCTTAAAAGCAAGATATTTCTCATTAGGTAAAAGATAGATATCTCTTATTCTTCCTAATGATGGAAGGCTATTTCCCTTATCTTCATCATAACTGCTATAAACCTTTTCTATTGTCTTATCTGGATATAAAATTTTAATAATTTGTTCATATCCTCTACCCTCGTTTATAAAAGTATATGAGTTATTATATTGTCTACCTTCTTCTATAAAAGCAAATATTTCCCGTGATTCTAAATAAAAAATTTGATCTATTCTTTCATTAGAACAATCAAAAATATAGATCTCGTTATTTTTTACAGATTTTAATGTTAAAAAACCCCATTCCTTAGGATATTTCATCGCAAGTCTATGTTCCTCATTTTCATAAGTCTGCCAACCAGCGGTTTCATCAGTTGGCGACTGAACTTGTGGCGTTTTATTTGGTGACGTAATAGGTTCCGGTTGCCAGAGATATTGGTAAGCTAAAATACCTGTGCCAGCAACGGCAACTACTAAAAGAATGATTAATGTTGAAATGCCTCGATTTAATAATTCAAACATATTTTTTATATTTATATTATTGAGGCAGCTAATAATCCTAAAATTATTCCTAAAATCGCAAACCATTTCCCTCTTTCTTTTCTTTTTCTTATGTAAATTAAAGATATTATTCCTATAACGACAGCAATAACTCCGCTTGAATTTAGAACCGTAGTACCATATTCATGACTAATAATAAATTCATACACATAAGCGAAGACCGCAATCAGAAAACTAAAAATTGCCAGTATGTTAGTCTCTTTAATAAATGATTTCATTTTCTTTATATTATCTTATTTTACTGCGTCTGTTCGAAGCTTGCAAGCGAAGGAAGACTAAATCCACCCGAAGTTCCGTTAAACGGGACGAAGGAGGACCAAAAAACTGCCCATCCGCCAACTGGTAAATGAAAGAGTAAACTAAATTTAAATAAAAAAAACAGGGAATAAGAAATTATTTTTAATTTCTTTATACCCCTTTTATTTACATTTTATTTACATTGCGCTTTCAGCGATCTTTTTAAATCCTGCGTTTTGGTTGGCGTATTTAAAGAAAGCTTTTGCCATCTGCCATTGCCGCTTTCCCCTTCCACTCACAAGACCATTAGCTATATCGCCTTTATCGTAACGCTTGGCAGCTCTAACAACCTGAAAAGGATCCATCCAGATGTGTTCTAAGACCTCAGGGCTCGGCGCAGGCTCTCCTGAAACAATCCTAACATTGAAAAGAATGGCAATATCTTGAAGGTTGGCTGTCGGGAATACTCCCAATGGCCTTTCTTCTACCAATTCTATTTCGACGCCCGCTTCTTCTCTAAACTCACGCTTAAGAACTTCAAACAATTTCCTTGAATTTTTTGCATCTTCAGGATCAATCGTGCCTCCGATCGCATTAATGCCCTTGCCGTCAGTTCTTTTAGACCAGAGTCCTTTTCCCTCTGAATTCTGCGGAATCCCAAATACCCCAACAGTCACTTTATGTTTTCTTTTCAACGAACTTACCTCCTAGGATAATATTTTTTAACACAATCTATAAAAATTGTCAAAAAAGTTCTATCTTCACCAACTGGTAAATAAAAAAAGAAAGCCTATTTGCATATAGCTTTCAACTTTTTTACGATCTATTTAGTGGGTGTGAATTTGATTATCAATGTTTGTTCTACATCCGCTTTGAGAACTTTAGATATCTCGTCAGCAACAGTCTTGCCTCGTGGTGTATCAGTATCAGCTACCTCAATGTATGGCGCAGGAGTACCATCTTTTACGGTCGTTACTGTGCTAGATATAACTGTTACAACCATCTTGTCAAAGTCAGGATGGTCTTTAAAAAGTTCTCTTAAGGTTTCCTTAACTGACCTTACTCCCCTACTGTTAAAACTATAGAGTTTAATGTTCGGCATCGTTCTTCTCGCCTCCTAATCCTTCTTTATTTAGAATACCCTAAGGTACTGGTTAACTTTTAACACCTGCAATATTTATTGTCAAATTAAAATCCTTCTCTTGTATTAAAAACAAGCTTTTCGCCTGGGCCGACTATCTTTTTTGTTTTATCTTTTATTAAAACAGCTTGCTTATTTGACAAAGCTATGATTGGATAATTCACTTTTTGAGCGCATTTTTTAATTATTTCTATATTTGTTTCATCTATATGAACTGTCAAGCCAAAAGGCACTAATTTTAGGCCAGTTAAATCTTTTAAGCGAACTATATTTTTATCAGCCTGCTTCCACTTAGCTGAATCTATATTTAACCCAGCAACAATACTACCAGCGCTTACTCCAACATAAATCCCCTTTTTCTTCAAAAAATGTTTAATAACTTTATCAAACCCGCTCTTTTTAATATATTTCAGTAAGTAAAAAGTATTACCACCCTCTATATAGATTACATCAAAATTTTTCAGTTTATCATTTAATGATTTTTTATTTTCTTCTCTTAAATCCATGCTAGTTACTTTAAAGCCTAAATCCAAAAGCCTTTTTCTATCTTTTCTAAGATACCATTTATTCTTTTCAGGAACAGCTGCCGTAGTCACAAAACAAACCTTTGTATTTTTTGGTTTTTTAGCGAGTAGCTTTAAAAAATATTTAGTTGTTTCAGGTGGCAATCCTGCCGAAGTTAAAAATAATTTCATAATTTATTTTATCCTCTTTTGGAATTCTTTAATTATGTTTTGATAACCCTCTTTCTCAACAATCTGCCAGGCTTTTCGATAACTTGGGTCTGGAAAACTACTTGATGTTTTTATTTCCTGTTTTAATCTCTTCTCATTAAATAATTTCAAATATATTTGCCAATATATTGCAAAAACCATTACATGTAATATGGTATTCCAATCATCTTTTGAATATTTTTTTTGAAAAAATTTATATGCTTTCCAAAATTTTTTAGAATTACACTCTTGATTCAATAATCTATGAATAAGCTCATGGATTAATATATCAATAAAGTAATCTTCTTTAATATTTTTAGGAAGACCTTTCTTAGAAGGCATAGTTAATGACATAGTCAAAGGTTCAGAAAATGAGATGCCAATACTTATAATATAACAATTTATTATCTTTTCTTGCCAATTTAAGCTGCTTATTCTTGAAAGTTCTCGTAAAATTTTCTTCTCATCTTTTTTCCATAATCTTTCTACTTTTTTTATATAATTTAAAATTTTCTTTTTAGAAAAAAGATGATTTTTTATTTTTTTATTTCTTTCTAACCAGACCTCTCTCCAAAACAGGTCATAAATAAATGAATATCTAAAAATAATTTTCGGATAATTCGCCATAGGTTTATTACTCACATTTTCGCTTTTAGTAAAGCATCAATGGAATATCCTTTAATATTTATAAATGTAGCGAGGACAATGTTTTTCCTTGCCATCTTTTTTTTGTGTTCTTTAATTTTCTTTTCATCTCCCTTAATATTCCAAGCCAACTTGTCTTCTATAAGTTTAAATTTCAGTTTATTGTTTCTTGTCACAAATCCCGCAATCGCCAAACCAGCCTCCACTCCTTTATAGTTCGTTGTTTCAGGTTTACCATCTATTTTAACCATTAATTCCCCAAGTTGATTTTTTTCTTTCTCGCATATTTCATCAAATCTTAAAGATTCCTTTCCTTTACTATAAATAAATTTTTTATTCCATAAAGCGCAAGTATTCCACGGAGCCTGATATGCTATGCCTTTATTGCCATTTATATCATTAGAATATAATTTATATTCTTCATCGCTAAGAATATTATCTCGTAAAGAATATCCGACCACTATTAAATGATCTATATCTTTGTTAAGTTCTTCTGTCATTCTGGTTATATGGCTATAATCAAACTCAACCTCTTTAGAAAAAACTAAAAGATGATATTCTTCACCTTGTTCTTTCCTTAATCTATCAATAATTAAGTTGAATGCTGTTGACCTAGGTGGATTTTGATCAAAAACAATCTCAATATTTTCATCGGTTTTAACATCTTCTTTCCTTAAATTGGAAATGATATAAACCTTATGGATAACATTGCCAGTGCTAGAAGATTTTAGTCTCTTAATACGCTCAATACAATCATCATATTCATCATAACTAGTCCTGGTAGCTAATACAATTTTATCGTTTTTCATAATTTTATATTAATATGTTAGACACTCAGTGTCTAACACTTTCACTCACTAATTTTTAATCACAGTTCCTTGATGAAAAATCATTTGCCAGTTTTCGCTGCGCTTTTGCCAGATTGAACAACGAAGCGTCCAAACCATTTCATTGGTTTTAAGGAATTCTATAGATGCCTTATATGTTAAAAGAACTGTATCTGGAGTAATTTCTTTTGCTTCAAAATTTGAAGCCTTATATCTCTCAAATTTTTCTTCTTCAGAATTCGGCAAAAGCTCTAAGAAATCCTGTTTAGAGTATATTTTTCCGAACATTCCAAATTCAACAAATTCATCAGCGAGCAATTCACTGATTCTTTTTGCTGATCTACGAACTTCTGGCTGTAATAATGAAACCTCGAGATATTCAATTTGTTTTGCGAGCTGTTTATTCATAATCTCTTATTTAAAAATCTTTTTCCTTATTTTAGCTAATTCAGCTGATTTCTCCAATAACTTTCCTTTGTGTAATTTATAAAGCAGAGGAATAACCCCGCAATCTTTACATTTTCCCCAAGCGCACTTTCCTTTATTCTTTTTTGACAACATCCTACAAAGGCTAAT
Organism: uncultured Candidatus Saccharibacteria bacterium; assembly: GCA_964615205.1. GTDB lineage: Bacteria > Patescibacteriota > Minisyncoccia > Minisyncoccales > JAGMDC01 > CAZTQA01. The sequence continues at coordinate 113,430 of CAZTQA010000001.1, read as the reverse complement.
TTCTCTATCAAAAACTTCCTTTTTTATAATATTCTTTTTCACAATTTTATTTTATTTTTTAATTAATTTAACTGTTTCGGTTGTTTTGCTAATAAGGAATTTGGATATTTTATCCACTAATTCAGCCGGCCATCCTTTTATTTTATATGTCATCATATTGGCATTTATTGTAGATACATCTTGAAATCTGCCCTCTTTTATTAAAAGCTCCCTTAATTGCCACCATTTTTCTTCATTTTCAGCTTTAGCAGGAGGCCTTAACTCGGTTTTTATATCCACTTTTAATTTTATATCTGGCCCGTCAATAACTGATATATTGTTTTTCTTGGCAAAATCTATTGCTGCTTCAGCAATTTTTCCCTGCTCTTCTTCTATCTTTTTAATTTCCTCCTGAAGCTCATTTTTCTTTTCATCTAAGTCTTTATATGCGGTTACCAATTTCACGCCAGGGTTTTTCTTGTATTCGTTAACCGAAATTGCTTCCATTTCTTTTGGATGTTTCCATAAAGGACAGATATTTTGAAAATCACACCAGTCGCAAAGAGCGCTTTTCTTGGATGGAAAATCTCTGCACGATTCTATCTCTTTTACCTTTTCAATAATATCTTTCTGCAATTCTTCAAGCTGGTCATTTGTTCTGTATGATATTATTTCTTTATTAAACGGCAGTGCGTGCCAGATAAGCTTTACCTTTTGAGCGTCCGGCCATTTTTCTTTTAATGCAAGATTATAAAGTCCAAGCTGCCAATTGTTATCTGCTTCTTCCTGAGTCATTAATTTATTGGATGTTTTATAATCATGAATCTCAAAAACACTATTCTTATCATCCCAATCTAATCTGTCCAAATAACCATTGAATAAATATTTAGATCCGTTATCTTCAACTTCAAAATCAGCATGATACTCTATTTCAACAATTTTTGCCTGATTGAATGGCTTATAACTATTATAATAATCAACAAGGCATTGCTTTCCTTTATTAAAATAATCTTCAGCGGTTAAATCCTTTCTAATAATTTTTATGCTGTCATCAAAATTCTTTTTCCAGAGATTTTCATATTCTTTTAAAAGCCAATTAAGTGATTCAACGCGGCTGTTTTTCACTAATTTATAAAAATTTTCCAGAGTTTCATGAACCCTTGATCCCAAGAAATTTTCAATGGTTGTTAAGTCAGATTTAAGGTTATCAATATATTTGTATTTATATTGAAGTTTACAACCACTAAAAGTATTCAATTTCGACGGCGAATATCTGTTATTCATATTTTAATTTCGGCCTAAATTTTGATTATTTTAATTTAAAAAACTTTTTCCTTATTTCTTAAATTTGTTATTTCTTGCTTCAGTATTCTTTCCTTCATCTTTCATACCTATATCAAATCCATCAACTTTATTATTTATAAATTTATTATCTCTCCCTTTATTCAATATACCAATTGAATTTTTTTTCTTTTTTCCTATACTAAGCTTCAGAAATAAATTTTTTATTATATTAAAATCAAAACACATTTTATTTATTTTTCAATTAATTTTTCGACTTTTGTTTTTGCTTCTTCTAATAATTCCTTAGCTTTTTTGCGAGCTTCGTGAGATTTTCGAACCAAATCCGCAATCTTCTGCTGGGTAGCTTTTGGCAAAACCGGCAATACGATTTCTTTTAGTGTTTCTTGGTTTAATCTCGACTGAACACTTCCCCTGCTTTCACGAATCATAAATTGAGATCCGATAGAATTTAAAAATAAGCTTACATAATAAGAATTTAACCTTTCTTCTGGGAAACTTAATCTTATCAAATTATCGCTTATAGTACCGCCTTCGACTTCTTTTGGTAATCTTGCGCTAATACCTACTGTACCTACTCGTGTAACTACCACATCTCCACATTTTGCTTTTTTTGAAGATAATTGCTTCTTAGAATCTATATAAACTAAATTATCTAATTTTACAGTTATAGTCCCTGATAAATCAGTGCCACGGATATATGGTTTTCCTAAAGCCGCCTCAATATATTCTTCTGAATATTGCCCTGTTGTTATTTCTATAAAGTTAAAATCTCTTATTTTCTTGGCCTTAAAATCTTTAATCAATTTTTTTTCAATTAATCTATATTTCGGCTGGAAATATTCGGCGTCGGTGCGATGGGCTGATTTTACGTTAGAAAGATTAACGACATAAAACAAATCATCTTCAACCTTAAAATCTTTTAGTCCTAATTCCTCTAAAAGCAAATTTTCCGCTTGAGAGTAAAAAGATTTTGATTTTTCTGTTTCTTTTTCTGCCTCTAGAACTTCATTTTTAATTTCATTTCTAAATTTTTGATTTCCTAAATATATTTTTGTTTTTAAAATATCCTCAACAGTAATCGCTGGATACATTGTAGCAGTTGTCATCCTATCTAAAAGTTCAACTATGGGTTTTGATTTAAGATAAATAAATAAATATTCGGGTTCAATTTTTTCTGGTTTTAAGATAGCAAATCCAGATGAACAAACTAAATTTTCAATATCTTCTTTAATTAAAGAAACCGCATTGCGAATCGGTCGAACAGTAGAGATAATTACATCATTTTGTCTAACAATCCACTGTGCCCGATCTGGAGTATATCTCCCTAAAATTTCTCTTTTATTATATTCACCAGTTGATAAATCTACTTCCGAAATTTCGATATACTGAAAAACTTTATCTTTTTGTGGTTTAAACTTCCGCTTTGGATTTGCAACCATATTTCTTATTGGTACTGCACCAAGATTATTAATATTTTCTATTAACTCTAAATACTCCGGCCGGTAGTATTCCGCATCCAGCCGCAAATTTCCTTCTAATTGACTTTTATTAATTATTGAATAAGTAATCATTATTCTGTTTATAAAAAAGAATGTTCAAGTATATCGATAATTAAATAAAAAGTATAGTATACGAGAGCGAATATTATAATCAAAATTGGTACTTCAAGATTTTGCTGGCGAAAAAATTCAGATAGAGCTATAAAACTCAAGCTTAAAATTGCCACACTAAAGGCGAAGGTAATTACTGTTAAAATTCCTTTCCATATTTTTTTTAATTTATTTTTTTCAAGCTTATTACGTGTTTCAATAATCACGGTTCCTAAAAATACTAAAACCCCAATTAAAATAGAGCCCGCAATCACTTTAAGTATCTCGTTCATCGTTCCTGTAGGCAATAGCGGAAACGAAATTCCTTTTAGATATCTCATAAAAATTATACCTCCAGGAATTATAATTACAAAAACAAAAAAGAATCTATCTCCTCCTAAAGACATTAGAAACTTATAAATTTTTCGTGGTACTTCTCGCGGTAACCAGTAAGAATTTTTACGTTCCTTTTTAGTCTGCCTAAATTTATTAATCGTTTTAATCATATTTGTTATTTCTAATTTGTTATTTCTAAAAACTAAATTTTTGTTTTATTTTCAGCCTTTTGTGGTTTTCCACTTGACGCAAATTATTAATATGATAATATATAAATGGTACTTGTGAGGGCTTTGGCTCTCCCGCGGTTCAATAAAGGGACGACCTTTAAACCGCAGACAAGTACTACTAAAACTTTACTGTGTTTCTAAGTTGCCCTCATAAAGGGCTTTTTCAATTGTTCCATCATATTTTTTTCGTTGTTTCCAAAAAGGACATATCGACCAAAAAAACTTTTTCCCACCCGTAATCTCTTTTATTATTACTTTAATTCGCACACTATTCATAATAGCTATAAAGGCATAATATTTCACCAGAGTCATTCTCCGCTCCCAACGTGAATTTATTTTTTGTCTTTCGAAGTTTTGTGTTTCTCGGTATTCCTGAAGTGTATTAGATTTTTTTATAACTTCTGGCGCTAATTTCAAGAATTTTAATCTAAAATATTGATCTTCAATAAGACGTGTTCTGTTCCAATCTTTAAATTTTATATGATCTAATCCTTTTACATTAAAGGATATGGTTTCTTTAAAATAAGGGCAATAAACTTCGTTAATTTGTTTATAAAATTCCTCAACTTCTTCTTTGATTTTCTTAAATTTTTCTACATCAATATTCATGGATCTTTCACTTCCAAAAATTAAATTTTTGGTCTCTGGCGAATTTTATGAAAGCATCTGCAATTTCATCTAAATCGTGGTCTAAAACTTTTCGGCCTTTTTCATTATGAACATAATTTCCTTTTTCATCTTTTTTATAGACATAATCTCCAGAATTATCTTTACCTGCTTTTTTGGAAACCGCCATAAAAATTTTATAATCTTTTAATGGTTTTCCCGTTTCTCCGCCCCATTTCTGTAAAAATAAAACACTTGTCTTTGTTCCAGTATGGGGTTTAAACGTATTGCCATGTAGCCCAACCACTGCTAAAATTCTTGCTTTATTAAAAAGATAATCTCTGACATATCCCATATTAGTATTATTCAAAACTCCTTGAGGTAAAACAATGGCCATTCTTCCGCCAGGTCGTATAGCATCAAGAGAACGTTCAATAAAAAGAATATGCCTTTCAACATTACTTTTTAATTTTCCATCTTTTTTAGCAAGCTCATATTGGCGGAGCAAACCAGATTCCGGATTTTCGCCAGCAAAAGGCGGATTTGTCATTAAAATATCAAAATCAAATTTTCTATAAGTTAATTGGTTTTCTTTAATTTCCGATGAATTCTCTGTTTTTATCAAATGAGATTTTAAAGCTACTCTCGCCTCTTCACTTTCTGTTCCTTGCCAATCACGGGCATCTAAAGAATCTCTTTTAAAAATATTATGTTTACCATCGCCGGCAATGAGCATCAAAGCTTGAGAGATACGACGCATATTTTCGTCGAAATCAATGCCAAAAAGATATTTAGAAGCGTAATCTTTTTTAGCTTCTTCTGTTTTTGATTTATCCCAAATATAATACATTGTATGTAAAAGAAATCCTCCAGAGCCGCAAGCCGGATCAATAACATGTTCCTCTGTTTTAGGATTTAACATCCTCACACACATTTTAATAACATGTCGCGGTGTAAAATATTGACCCTTTTTACCTCTGGAAACCTCTGTAATTAAATATTCGAAAGCACTATCAATAATTTCCATTTCTCCTTTTCCTAATTCAAAAAGTCGAACATTCTCTAAGAAAGGAACACAAATATTTAATCGAGCAGGAGAAAGTTTTATATGCTCTGACTCTTCAAAAGTATCAGGCCATTCATTAATAGCTTTCTTAAAAAGTTCATCATTAATTATTTCGTATGTTTTTTCAGGATCACGATATTTTCTAAAAAGAACTTCTTGATTTTCTCTCTGTTCTATAGCTAATTTTTCGTCATAAAGTTTAGCATATATAATTTTAAATATCTCCTCAAAAACATTAACTCCGGAACCAGCCAGAGCTAATTCTTCTGTTATTTTAATAATCTCCACAAAATCAAATTTTGGATTTAATTCTGGCCATGTTTTCTTAATTTCAAATAAATCATCAATGGTTTGATCCGCTCGAGGTATTTCACTTAAAGAATCCTGGAATTCTTTTGGATAAGGCCTATAAAGTATTACCCGCTCTATACCATTTGACCAGACACCTATTTCTGAACCTTCGGCAGAAAGATAGCTTTTAAGTTGTTCAATTCCTTTCTTCTCTGTTGGGTTTTTGACTTCTATAATAATAAAAGGCGTTATTTTATCCTTCTTATAAACCACAATATCTGCAGCTTTAGCATGAATTTCTCTGCCAAAATGAATACTTTTTTCCGTATCAATTCTCTCAAATGGGTATTTGTAATATTCATTAAGTTTGTAAAGCCACAATTGACGAATAATTTCTTCGGGTTTGCTCTTTTGAATTTTATTATCAAAAACAAATTTTAACTTTTTTGATTTAAGATCTCTAATATAAAATTTATCTCTTTCCTGTTCTGTGATTTCTAAAGCTTTTTCAAGGTCAATATTTTCAAATTCTTTTAAGCCATAAGAAATTTCAGGATTTCGGAAAACCTTGTTAATTATCTCTTTTGTTTTGTTTATTTTTTTTGTTGGCATAATTTTAAAAATTAATTATTTAATTTTTTTCCAATAATTATTTTTTAATACCGAAATAATTTTACCTTTAATTTGCATTTCTTCGGTAAAAGGAATTATGTTGTAATCAGGATTTTCAGGTTTCAAGTAAATATAAGGAGGTTTATCTTCTGAAATGAATCTTTTTATAGTTGATTCATCACCTATTTGAGCCAGAATAATATCGCCAGAAACAAATTCTTTTTGATTTTTAACTAAAACAATATCGCCGTTTTCAATCCCGGCGTTAATCATAGAATCACCTGAAATTTTCAATAGGAAAATTTCATTACTTAATTTCTCTAATTTATCAACATCTGAAGATAGAGTTTCCCATTCTCCAGAAATTTCTATTGTCTCAATTGGCGCGCCAGCACTAGAAACACCAAGAAAAGCAAGAAGTGGCGGTTCTCCAAGAATTTTATATCCAAACGGAAGAATAATCATATTCCTTGCTCCACCTTGTTCACGTTTAATTAGACTAGCTCGTTTTAATTTCTCTAGAAGATCAATTACTGATTGATTTGAAGAAACGTTTAATCGTTCTCTCATTTCTTCAAATGTTGGCGGATAACCTGTATTTTTAATATATTCGTAGATAATAAATAATAGTTCTTTTTGTCTCTTTGTTATCTGCTTTTCCATTACTTTATGATACCCGACTATTTATTCTGGGTCAATGGCTTTTCCTGGGGATAACTAATTTACCTCTTTTTGGGGCTTTAGGCAATAAACGGCCGCCGGGAATAATAAAAAAAGGCCCAGAAGGGCTGGTTTGTTTAATCTTGAGCGCTAAAGCGAGCTAAGCTCCGTTCAAAAAGATCTTTTCTTTCTTCTATCATATATGACAGAAGATTGGTAAAACCGATTAATTTGCCAGGTTTGAAAACTCCGATTAGCTGCTCTAGAATGCTTCCTTTTTCGCCAAGCAGGGTCCTATTAATCAAAGTTTCTTGTTCTTCTAACCGCCATTTGTCTCTTTTAGGAAGGATAACTAAACCCCATATCCTTTCTTCAGCTGTTTCTATGTCAGGAAAAAGTGTGGGAAGGTGTTGATCTGGTGGAAATTCAAGGACAATGATGTCATCCTTTCCTAGAAAAAGATGGTTCATTTTTTTTCACCTCTTTATGCTGGATGCTATTTTTATATTAATAACTTATCCAAAAAAATCAAGGGTTTCCTCTTGCTTTTTGGAAAGCGATTTTGTATCCTGAAAGTAGGACCTTAAATGCAAAGAAATAAAGGTATATCAGGAAACATAATCATACCACCAGAAGAGATATCAAAAATACTTTTGTCCTCCGAAAGGAATTTTGTCCTTTTAGAAATCAAAGGGTTTACAAGAACACATATATTTGATCATCGAAAACCCTTAGTGAAAGCTGTTGACGCGCAAATCAAGGATAAAAAAGTGCCAATACTCTTTTCTTCTGAAGTCACCGAACGAATAAAAATGCAATTTCAGGAACCAGCCAGAATTGATTTCACGACTATAACTAATCTTGAAAACACATACTGCAAAATTAAGCTTTGGCCTCTTGAGAAAAAAGACAGAGTAAACGCACTGCTCTTACTCGTTGATTCAGGAAGAATCTTGTCTAATCAAGCCCTCAAATCATCACAAGAGAATGGTAGAACTATTGCTTTAACTAGCGAAGCAAATATATTAGCAATAAACGGACCATTCCAAACAGGAACAATCGTTATTGGTGGTGAAGTTTTCGGCGAAGCTGGCTCTTAAAGAGCCACCTTTTTTTAATAAAAAAACAAACACCCGGTGTTTGTAAAAGTTTAACTTAACACCCTACTGGTTCTAGAAATCTCCGGAAAATAATCCAAGTGGGGATTTGTCGTATAACCCAAGGATTATACAAACCGCAAACCCCAAATAGAAATTTTGTCCCAGAATCTAGATAATCCAGCAGGGCTCCGTTAAAAACTATTGATATAATTTTCAAAGAAGCACTGCCCCTGTATTTTCATTATAGCTTATCTAAAATATCTGTCAATTGAGAAATCATAGAAACCACTACAGGTGGAGGCATTAAACTGTAAGATTTGACGCCCTGGTTGTCTTTAATTATCCAGGGCTTTTTAGTTATTTCAACTTTTTTTTCTTTCTCATTCCAATGATAAAAATATTCCGGAGTAAGTTCATAATCATCAACGCTGTTCCGGGCCTTATCCACTGGAATAGAATTTCTTAATAGGATTTTAGGCACGCCGTAAAGAGAAAAAGCTCTTTCAATTAGTTTCCCATCCAGAGCTAAACGTTTCTTAATGGGTTCAATACCCGCTTCATCTCCCTCTTTCTTGACCATTCTAACCTGTTTGCATTTTGGATTATCGCAGATCAAGAAAAATTCCTTCTTTTTTTTATCATAGCCAATTTGGGCGGTGGGTAAAGTAGTTAAGTTTCTTGAAGTATGACAAACAGGACAAACCCTTCTTTTTTTAATTCTTTCGTTAATAGCTTCTTCTGGAACATCAATTAAAACGAAAATATCTGGATCGTCCCGGTAATCAATTAAATCCCTGAAAAATAAAGTGAAAGCTATTTGATCCATTTCTCTGGGAAAACCGTCAATGAAAAGAGCTTTTCTTTTATGTCTGGCAATTTCTCTTTTAACCAAAGCTAAGATTAATTCTGTGGGAAGTAATTTTTTGGTGTTTCTGGACTCTAAGACAGATATTATTTCCTCCAGAGAAAACCAGCCCCGGTAATTATTCTTTAAAAACTGAACTAATTCCTCTTTTTTCTTCTTGTCTTTTAATTCTTCGTCAATATCTCTAATCATATCGCCTACTGAAAAATGAAAAACCTTTTCCGGACCCACTGCTTCAGCAAACATTTTAGCATAAGTTCCTTTTCCTGAGTTTTTCTTTCCTAAAAGATAGATAATAAAAGTATGCTTTTCCAGATATTTTCTTACTTTTTTAATATCTTTACCTGCCTTCAAATAAAAATATTCCTGACGTTCTTCAGGTTTAGTTAAATTAAATTTCTTTTTTACTCCTGGCTGTTTTGTTTTAAAGATTGGAAAATCCATATTTAATATCTCCTTGTTCGTCTGTTCTTAAAATAGTTATATCATACTTTTCCAAAATTTCCAAAACTTCCTTGTGGGGATGGCCATAGCTATTGTCTTTTCCGCACTGGATAACAGCTGTTTCAGGACTGACAGATTGAATGAATTCCTCGCAAGAAGAGGTTTTGCTTCCGTGATGAGCTACTTTTAAAAAATCTGAATCTAAATCTGTATTTGAGGAAACTAATTCCCTTTCCACGCTCTTCTCTATATCCCCGGTAAACAGAAAAGAATTGTCTTCAAAAACCAAACGGCAGACAATGGAGGTATTATTTATACTTTTAGACTCTTTTCCCTCCAAGTTTTCCAAAGGATAAAGAATATCTAAATAAGCTTCTCCAAGTTCTATTTTCTGTCCCGATTGGGCAATAATTATTTCTGCCCCTTCCTTTTTAATCAACTCCTGCCATTTTTCAAATTCAGAAGTGTCTTTAATCACACCCGTCCATAGAATATATTTCACATTGTATCTTTCCAAAACTTCAAGCAAACCAGCCATATGATCATGGTCGGGATGGGTTAAAACAACCATTTCAAGTGTACGGTCATAAAAAGGCATTTCTCTTCCTAATTTTTCTAAAATTGTGGAATCCGGACCTCCATCAATTAAAATCTGGTATCTACCCTCTGTTTCAATAAAAATACTGTCGCCCTGGCCAACATCAAAGAAAATTACTTCCAGATCCTGGGACTGCCCTAGATCCCAAATAGCATAAAAAGCCACGATATTGGATAGAATTAATCCACATAGGATGTATAAGACGATCTTTTTATCATCCTTCATTGGAATATTATAGCATTTTACTTGACAATATAAGAGGGATAAGCTATCCTGAGAACAGGAGAATCCTGAAGCCATAACTTTATCCTCCCAACATTAAAGAAGTAGGCTGATGAAGGATCTCCTATATCACACTTATGGGCATTTTTTTGCCCTTCTCTTATTTAGAAAGCAAAACCCGATACCGTGCTAACGGCATCGGGATTTGAATTTCAGAGTACTCTAAAATCCCTATTTATTGCCCATTATTCTAAACATCTTGGTTCCACATTTGGGGCAAGTGCCTGTCATAGCTCTTCTCTTCATTCCGCCTTTACCCTTCATAGTTACTTCCTTGGGATCTTGTATTTCTCTTTTAGCTTTACACTTTACGCAATATGCTGTAATTTTTTCAGCCATAATAAAATAAAAATGATTATGATATTATAAGTCCTCGACCTTTATTCTATATTTCCCCTATATATTAGCTTAAATTAAGCCGAAAAGATAGTCAATAGGTGTTTAAATATATTATCAATCTCTTTCCTTATCTTAGAGCTTATCTTCATTTTAAAAATATCCTTGTCATAAGATATCTTCCCTATGTTTCTGGATTTAAATTCTTTCTCTATTTTCTGGGTTAAATCCGGATTAACATCCCATTTATTAATAACTAATCCCCAGTTAATCCCGAAATGACTGACTACTTCCAAGGTTCTTTTTAAATCGCTCACCCCAGAAGGAGTGGGTTCAGTAATCAAAACCACATAATCTACGCCCTGTAAAGAAGCAATAACCGGACAGCCGGTTCCTGGAGCTGAATCAATAATAGCCAGATCATGCTTTATTTTCTCAGCTTCCTGTTTTAATTGGGCTACTATTTTTCCAGAACCGGTTTCTCCAGGCACAAGCTGGCCCGCTATTAAATAAAAGCCGTGCTTGGTTTTTTTAATCTTAATTTCTCCATTCCTGACTTTTTTTAAGCTGATGGCTTTCTGGGGACAGACAACCTTGCAAGCCGCGCATCCTTCACACAAAAAGGGATTAATTACAGGTTTGCCCTTGACCATTTTAATAGCCCTAAACCTGCAGACATCAGCACACAATCCACAACCAGTACACTTTCTGTAATCTATCACTGCTTTGGAAGAAGTATAAACTTTTTTCCTTGTTTTCCATTCTCTGCCTTCGTTAAGCCAAATGGCTAAATTAGGTGCATCCACATCACAGTCCACAGCCACTATCTTTTTTTTATCCGAAAAGAGAACTGCTAAAACTGAAGAAAGCATTGACTTTCCTACTCCTCCTTTACCAGAAGCTATGGCTAATTTAAATCTTTTCATTTATTTTAAGCAAATTTCCTTGGGAATAAGCTTGGACTATTTCTTTTGAATAAGGAATTTCTTTTTTTATCTTAATCTTAAACTTTTGAGCTATTTTCTTAATCTCTTTTTTATCCCCTAAATCAGATTGATTAATAATTATTTCTGCCGGCACTTTCAGTTTTCGGCACAAATCTAAAACTAATTTCAGGTCATGGATACCCATAGGCGTGGGTTCTGTAACTAAATAAGCCAAATTACAATCCATTAAGGCGCTGATTACAGGACAATGAATACCGGCTGCGGTATCAAATAAAACATAATCTGCTTTTACCTTCCGAGCCAAATCTAAGGTCCATTCTTTAACCTGACTGACAACAGGGCCGGTTTCTTCTAAGCCAGGTTTAGCCATTCCTGTAACCAGCCAAAGTTTGGATATTGTATTTAAATATACTTTCCCTACTTCTTCTTTTTTAGGTTTAATAGCTTTAAAAGGACAAACCTGCCAGCAAGCGCCGCAGGCTGAACATAAATCTTTAATAAAAACCGGAAATGAACCCGGTTTCTGAAAAATGGCATTGCTCTGACAAGTTTCTCTGCAAAGACCGCATTTCTGACATTTCTTCTTATCTAAAACTGGAAAATAAGCATAGATTTTTTTAACTGGTTTTTTTAGCTTTTGATTGATTAACAAATAATCATTAGGGCATTCAACATCACAATCACAAAGCAAAACCCGTTTTCCTTTTTTAAGAAAACCTTTAGCTAACAAAACAGCTACGGTTGATTTGCCTGTCCCGCCTTTGCCTCCCGTAAGAGCGATCGTTTTCATAATTCTCTTCCAAAAGCTCTGCCACCACCTCCACCAGTTCCACCAGCTCCACCAGCTCCTCTGCCCATTCCTCCTCCGCCTGGACCAAAACGACCAGCGGAAACACTAATTTCAGAAAGCTGGTTTTGTTCAAATCCTTCTATAGCTTGCTTAACACTCATCCCAGTACCATTGTAAAGCCTTACTCCGGAATCCTTGAGCACGACAAAAGCATTCGGTCCAACATTGCCCGTAATAACTGCCTTTACTCCCTCACTTACCACAACTTGGGCAGCTGCAATACCAGCGCCTCTTATAGCCTGAAGAGCTGAATTGGGAATACTCTTCTCCAGCTTCTTCTTCTCGTCAATAACCAGAAAGAAACTGCATCTTCCAAAAACAGGCGAAACCGCTGAATTTAAATCCGATCCCATTGAAGTAATAATAATTCTTTCCATATATTAATTTTACCACATAAATCAGATTAATGAAACCTTGATAAAATCGCTTTTCAGGGTTAAAATAAGTTTACAATTAAACATGAACAAATCATTATCCAAGCAAAAATTATTAAAAGAACTTCTTAAGAACAGTCCTGATCCAAAGCTGATTCAAAAAGCTTATTGTTTTGCTGAAAAAGCCCATAGAAACCAAAAAAGACAGTCGGGTGATGATTTTATTATTCATCCTCTAAAAACAGCTGTTTGCCTTAAAAAAACCAAAGCCTGTCCCACCACCATAGCCGCTGGACTGCTTCACGATGTTGTTGACGATACAGATGTCACTCAGGAAGAATTAAAAAAAGAATTTGGAAAAGAAATTGCTTTTTTGGTTAACGGAGTAAGCAAATTAGGAAAAATAAAATACCACGGAAAAGAAAGACAGGCAGAAAATTTCAGAAAACTGTTCTTGGCTATGGCAGAGGATATTCGAGTTATCCTTATCAAACTTTGCGACCGCCTTCACAATCTAAAAACCCTTCATTGTCTCCGCCCAGATAAAGCCCAAAGAATTGCTTTGGAAACAATTGAGATTTATGCTCCTCTGGCTTATCGTTTAGGAATCGGAGAAATAAAAGGACTGTTGGAAGATTTTTCTTTTCCCTATGCTTATCCCCAAGAATACAAACAACTTATTTTCAAAGTAAAAGACAAATACGAGCAGAGAGAAAAATATCTTAAAAAATTGGTTCCTGCCATTAAAAAAAATCTTATTCAAGAAGGGATACATCCTATTCAAATTGACTCCCGGGCAAAACATTACTTTTCTCTTTTTCAGAAACTCAAAAGATACAACAATGACTTAGATCGAATATATGATTTAGTGGCTCTGCGGATTATAGTTCCCGACGAAGGAGAATGTTATAAAACATTGGCCGTTATTCATAAACTTTGGAAACCTCTTCCTAACCGATTAAAGGACTACATTTCCAAACCTAAGCCCAATGGCTATCGTTCTTTGCACACCACTGTGAATTGTTTAGACGATAAAATCATTGAAATACAAATTCGCACTCCTCAAATGCACAGGGAAGCAGAATTAGGTATTGCTGCCCATTGGTACTACTCGGAGCAAAAAGGACTTAAAACTTACATTAAAAAATTGGTCACCAAGCCGCCAGAAACTAAATTTTACTGGTTGAAACAACTAAGGCGGTGGCAGGAAGAAACTAAGGGTTTTTCTCCGGACAGATATTTAGATTCATTAAAGATTGACTTCTTCGGCAATCGCATATTTGTTTTTACGCCTAAAAAAGATGTCATTGATCTACCCGAAAAATCTACGCCTGTGGATTTTGCTTATGCTATCCATACAGATGTAGGGCATCACTGCCAGGAAGCCGAGGTAAACGGTAAATTAATAAAATTAAATTATGAGCTGCAAAACGGAGATGTAGTGAAGATTATTACTAATAAGAACAGAACGCCCTCCCGTGACTGGCTGGATTTTGTCAAAACTAATTTAGCTAAAATCAGGATTAAAAAATTCTTCAATCCTCCTTTAAAAAAAGAAGAAAAGAAAAAAGCCATACCCTCTATTCTTTCTTTTATTTCCTTAGGTTCTAAAAAAGAAAAAACAAAAAAGAAGGAAGAAGCTCATAAATTAAAAGTATCTTTGGAAGGAGGAGAAGGGATTTTAATCAATATGGCTAAATGTTGCTCTCCCAAACCAGGAGAAAAAATAGTCGCCTATATCACCAGAAACAGCGGAGCCTCCATACACACTCTTGACTGCCCTAATCTAAAAAAAATAAAACAAAAATGGCCCCAGCGAATCGTTAAGGCCAAGTGGGAATAGATTAACTTAAACGAGTTTTGTCTAAATCATCAATCAAATCTTCCACATATTTTTTGGAATTGAAAAATATGGTTAATTTGGGTCTTCCGTCCACGAGTCGAAGATTGATTGTCTTAGCGCTTACTCCAAAAAAATCCTTAATTTTTAATTCTAAATCCCTTAATTCCTGGACAATATCTCCCTTAATCTTAACGTTGGGTTGGCTGATATTTATTTTTCTGGCAAGATGTTCTGCTTCCCTGACATTTAAATTATCTTCCAAAATTTTCTTAAGAATTAATCTTCTATCAGAAAGATTTTTAGTCATTAGGATAGCCCTGCCCAAACCTTCGGTTATTTTATTTTCTCTAAGGGCTTGTTTAATATCATCTGAAAAACTTAAGAATCTTATATAATTGGTTACGGCTGTACGCGATATTCCAGCCATCTCCCCAATTTTAGCATGGGTGAGATTAAACTCCTTCTGAAGACGGTCAAAAGCCTCAGCTTTTTCCATAGCATTTAAATCCTGACGCTGAATATTTTCAATCAAAGATATCTCCAATTTTTCTTTATCAGTGGGTTTTCTAATTACTACTGGCACTTCTTTTAATCCAGCTATCTTGGAAGCCATTAATCTTCTTTCTCCGGCAATAAGCTGGTATTCAGCAGTTATGGTTCTTCCTTGGGGACTGAATTTCTCCGTTTTACTCACCACTAAAGGCTGTAAAATACCATATTCCCTGATTGATTCTGCTAAAGAATTCAGGGCAACAGAATCGAATTCTTTTCTGGGCTGATAAGGGTTGGATTTAATTTTATCAATATCAACATAAAAAATACTTTCTCCTTTTTTAACAGATTCTGTATTAGTTTTTTGAATTTTATTAGGGATCAAAGATTCTAACCCTTTTCCAAATGTTTGCTTCATAAATTTAAGATTCTAAATTTTCTTTTTCTCTATTAATTAATTCTTCTGCCAGCTGGCGGTAAGCTTTAGCGGCTTGAGAAGCAGGAGCATATTGAAGAATGGTCTGGCCAAATTTAGGAGCTTCTGCTAAAACCACGCTTCTGGGAATAACCGTATCAAAAACATATCCTGGAAAATTTCTTCTTACTTCTTTAGCTACGTCTCTGGAAATACGGTTTCTTCTATTATACATAGTTAAAACAGCTCCAGCAATTTTTATATCCTGGCCAAGATTATTTTTAACCAAATCAATAGTATTTAAAAGCTGCCCTAAACCTTCCAAGGCTAAATATTCGCACTGAACAGGTATAAGGACTTCTTTGGAGCCGACCAAAGAATTAAGAGTAAGGATACCTAAGCTGGGAGGGGAATCAATAATAATAAAGTCATAATCTCTTTCAACCTTGGAAATAATATGGGATAGTTTAAATTCCCGGTCTTTCATAAATACCAACTCCACAGTGGCTCCAGCCAAATCTGGAGAAGCAGGCATAATATCATAACCAAAAAAAGAACTTCTTCTGATAATGGCAGATGGCGTTATTTGATCCATCAAAACATTGTAAATAGAAAGAGGTAGATTACGACAATTGATTCCCAAACTCAAAGTAGCATTGGCTTGAGGATCCATATCAATTAATAAAACTTTTTTGCCCTGGGCACTTAAAAAAACAGGAAGATTAACTGCCACATTGGATTTTCCCACACCTCCCTTTTGGTTGGCAATAGAAATAATTCTAGCCATTAAATTAATATAGCACAAAAAAATAAAATTGACAAAAGGGTAAAAATTCTGTTAATCTAAAATTGAGCCGAGGTGTTGGAACTGGTAGACAAGAAGGTTTCAAAAACCTTTGGACGCAAGTCCGTGTGGGTTCGACTCCCACCCCCGGCACATTTTTCTAAACCTGGTTTAGGATAAATTGGATCTCTTTTTTGCCACGGGTGCGAGGAGAATAATATTGGGTTAAACTTTTGGCTTTTTGTAAAGCTTTATTAGAAATCTTTCTTTTTCCATATTTACGAACTAAGGTTAAGGGCCCGACAAAATCTTTCATTTCAATTAAAATATCTCCTGATTGAGCCACTTTCTTTATTTTCTGGTTCTCTTTCTTGTTACGTCCAACAATTATCTTAGTTTTGTTAATTAAAAAATGCCTGCCTAATTTAAGTAAGTCAATATCATTTTCCTGATATTGAGAATAAACTTCTGTTAACTTTCTTAATCTTTCACTGAATTCCCTATCGGTTAACAAACAGCCGCCAGCTGGAGCTGGATAACTTTTAATTTTGTATTTTTTAGCCAATTCAATTTGTTTTTTCCTGGAACGGCCGGAGATACCCAGAAGCTTTTCTCCTTTTACCCATCCTTTTTCTTCGGGAATGGTTGGTTCTAGCAATTTAGCTGAAAGGGGACGCAAAATCAATTTTTTCAAACCAGATTTTTCTTCAACTAATTTCATAATCCTTTTGTTCTGAGTCATTGGCCTCTGTTCTAAAACTTCACCTGTAGCCACAAAATCAAACCCTTTCTTTTCCATTATTTCCTTAGCTTTTTTCAGCATCAAGATCCGACAATCAATACAAGGATTTATATTCTTGCCATAACCATATTTTGGTTTTTTGACTAATCTCATTTGCTCTTCGGAAAAATCAGTCTTAATTAAGGGTAGATTTATCTTCCGAGCTATATCTTTAGCTACGTCATCATTAAAAAAACAGCTCTTGAAATTTATTCCCAAAAGCTTTATTTTTTGTTCCTGTAGAATCTTGGCCGCCAAAATGGAATCCAATCCGCCGGAAAATAAGAGAAGGACTTTAATCTTTTTCATTTTTAATAAATAATCCGCAGTGGCATTGATTATTTTTCTCAACCTCTTGTTTCAAAAAATGGCAGGGACAAATTCTTTTTTTATTTTCACAATCTTCACAATTATTGCTAATAAAATAGCAGGGGCAGTATCTTTTCCCGTATTTTTTTTCATTCTCTAAAATTTTATTTACTAAAACTTCAACTATTCTTTGATCAGGGTTTAGCTTCAAATTGTTTTCCTGGGCATAAATTCTGTAATCATCTATTAAATTGGAAATTTCTTTTTTGTTCATAAATTAGAATTAATTTTTTGAATTAGTACTTCAGGAGGTACCAGACCAATGATTTTATCTACTACCTGACCCTGCTTAAAAAGCAAAAGAGTGGGGATGACTTCAATATTATAATGGATAGCTGTCATTCTAGCTTTATCCACATTTAATTTGCCTACTTTTATTTTATCTTCATAATCCTGGCTGATTTTATCAATTAAAGGCGCCATTACCTTGCAAGGCGGACACCATTCGGCATACATATCAACTAAAAAAAGCTTGTCATTTTCTAAGACTGCTTGTTTGAAATTTTCATCGTTTAATTCAACAACCATTTTCAAAACCAGTAGCAATAACTGTTATTTTTACCTCTCCTTTATCCATTTTTTTACTTTGAACAGCTCCAAAAATAATCTTAGCCTTATAATCAACGTTCTGGGTAATAAGATCAGCAATGTTTTTAACTTCATCTAAGCTTACTTCCTGGCCCCCACTAACATTAAATAAAATACCTTTAGCTCCTTTGATAGAAAAATCAAGTAAAGGAGAATTTATAGCTTTATTAACTGCTTCTTCAATTTTGTTTTCTCCTCTTCCGCGGCCAATGCCAAATAAAGCTGGCCCAGAATTTTTCATAATGGCTTTCAAATCAGCAAAATCAACATTGATAATGCCCGGAAAAACAATTAAATCAGAAATACCCTGGACCGCTTCTCTTAAAACTTCATCGCAGGCCCAGAAAGCAGACAAGAGAGTGGTTTCTTTGTCAATTAAAGAAAGAACTTTGTCATTGGGTATAATAAGCAGGGTGTCTACTTTTCCTCTTAAATCCTTTAATGCCTGTTCAGCTATTATTTTACGTTGATTTCCTTCAAAAGTAAAAGGTTTAGTTACTACAGCAATGGTTAAGGCTCCCTGTTTCTTAGCTATTTCAGCCACAACCGAGCTGGCACCAGAACCAGTGCCTCCTCCCAACCCGCAGGTAATAAAAACCATATCGCTGTTTTTAAGCATTTGTTCTATTTCCTCTATATTTTCTTCAGCTGCTTTCCTTCCTATAATAGGATTCATGCCTGTTCCTAAGCCTTTAGTTATTTCTCTTCCAATATGTATTTTTTTATGGGCATTAATCTTGGAAAGATCCTGAACGTCAGTATTTAAAGCTAACAAATCAATATTTTTAATATCGCACTTCATCATTCGGGAAATGGCATTCCCGCCAGAACCTCCTATTCCTACTACTTTTATATTAGCCGATTTTGAAATCATGGTATAAAGATTTTAAATATTTTTTTGAATTTTCTTAAAATTCCTTTTCCGGAATTAAAACTAACAGTGTCCGGCTTGCTCCAGTAAGAACCTTCTAAAACTAAACCACAAACCGTACTTAAGGAAGAATCATTTTCTATTTCAGAAAAACCCTGGGCAAATCCCCTCTTCACAGGCAGTTTAAAACTCTTTTTAGCCAATTCCATAATCTTGGCTGTCTTGGCTCCACCTCCAGTTAAAACTATCCCGGCTGGAAGCATCGATTGAGGAGAAACTTTCTTTATTTCTTTCTGAACCAACCTAAATATTTCTGAAACTCTGGCCTCAATAATTCTGGTTAACATTTTCTTGGAAAAAATCAAGGAAGAATTATTGACATTGATTTTTTCTTTCTTCTTTCCCGAAGAACCATTGAGAATACAAGCGCCAAACTGTTTCTTTATTTTTTCAGCTATATCCACATCTGTTTGAAGTCCGATAGCAATATCATTAGTAATATGATCAGAACCGATGGGAAAAACAGCTGTATGGATTAAGTCCCCTTCTTCGTATATAGCTAAAGAAGTTGTTCCAGCTCCAATATCAACCAGGGCTACACCTAATTCCTTTTGACGAGGAGAAAGAACTGATCTGCCAGAAGCTAAAACAGAAGGAATAATATCATTAACTTGGATTTCTGAATTTAAAACTGCCTTGCTTAAATTATTTAAATAAGGAGTAAAAGCACAGAGAGCCAGAGCATCTACTTCCAGCTTTACACCCCTCATACCTTCAGCTTCTTTTATTCCTTTTTCTCCATCAACGATAAACTCCCTGGGATACACTTCTAGGATTTCTTTATTAAAAGGCAGAGAAAAGGCCTGAGCTGATTGAAGCACTCTATCAATATCCTCTCGGGAAATACGCTGATCTGCCCTGGAAACAACCACTGTTCCGTGAGAAGGAGTGCAAAAAATATGGCCTCCGCCTAAGTTTACATAAACATCTCTGATTTTCTGCCCAGATTCGTTTTCAAGTTGGTTAATAACCCACCGAATATTATCAGAAACAACATCTGGATTAATAATTATACCTCGTCTAATTCCTAAAGAAAATTTTTCTGCCCTACCTAAAACATCAAAATTAGGAGAACCGTTTCTCTTTACCGCGATCAAACCCTTAATAGATCCAGTGCCAATATCCAATCCGGTTATGAAATCTTTTTTGGGCATAAAAATTAGATTACTTTATTTAAATAATTTTCTTCTTTCTCCTGCATGGTCTCGTGTTCATAACCCAACAGATGTAGGATACCATGAATTAAAACTTTGGCTAATTCTTTTTCAAAAGAAGAATTAAATTTTTTAGCATTCTTTTTAATTTCTCGTAAGCAAATTATTATTTCTCCTAATCCTTCAATCTTTTGGGTAGGACCAATTTTAAATTTGTTAAATGAAACCTTTGATTCTGGAAAACTCAAAACATCTGTAGTTTTATTTTTCCCCCGATATCTTTTGTTTATCTCTCTCATTCTTCCTTGACCCACAAAAGCTAAAGAAATATTACTCTCACTACTTTTCTCCTCTTCCAATACTATTTTGGCAATTTTTTTTAAAAAATTCTCATCAACAGAATTGGTTGTCAAATTGTTAATCTCAATCATGTGTTTCTTCTGGCAAGTATTCATTCAAAATCTCTATCTCCTTTTGCTCTTTATCAACTAAATCCTGTCTTCTCCCTCTTTCGTAATCTGGGATCGTTTTTCTTCTCTTTTTAATCTCCGAGGATATAACTTTAACTATTTCTTCGTCGCTTAGTTGGCTTTGTTGGATTAATTCTTCTTCTTTTAGATCCGGCTTTTCTTTGGTTAAATTAAATCTTTTTTCCTTCTCCTTATTCTGAAAAGCAGCTGCCAGCATTCTCAAAACAGATAAATCAAATTCTCTCTTTTCTTTAAGAGCTGATATTAAATCTTGTTGGATTTTCTCTCTCAATCCGTTCATAATTGAGCAATAATTTTATTTTCCCAGTTTTTTCAAACTTTGGTACTCTTGTTTTTTCTTTTCTTTCCTTAAAGCGGAATGTTTTTTTGCCTGTTGGCTTTTAGGTCTTTCTCTAAATCTATTTTTTTTAGCTCTGCGTAAAAGACCGCTTTGCTGAATTCTTCTAGAAAAGCGTCTTGTCAAAGACTGGGAATTTTCTCTTGATTGTTTTTGAATCTTAATTGGCATAATTTTATTCTAATTTTTATGGCATTCCGGGAATATCTCTTTCTTTTTCTGATTTCCATCCACCGATTAGATGTAAATGAAGATGATTGATTATTTGTCCTCCACCTTCACCTACATTAAAAACTAGTTTATAACCTTTGTTAGCAATATTTTGTAATTCGGCAATTTTCTTAGCGACTAAAAACATTTCACCCATTAATTCCTTGTCCTCTAACTCCAAATGTTGGACAGAAGGAATATGCTTTTTGGGAACAACCAATAAATGAATAGGAGCAGATGGCTTAATATTTTTAAAAACTACAAATTTATTATCTTCGTAGATTATATCTGCTGGTGCCTGATTATTGGCTATTTTGCAAAAGATGCAATCTTCCATAACTATTTTTTTAATTTTTTCTTTACCACATCCACAATTTTATCAATATTGACTGTCTCCTGCTTACCCGTTCTCATTTCCCGTAAAATTATCATATCTTCAAAAACTTCTTTCTGTCCCAGAATTAAAGTATACTTAACCTTCAATCTATCTGCCATTCTCAATTGATTTTTTAGAGAATCTTTACTGAAGGCCTCGGCTACTGAAATTCGGGCTTTGCGAAAATCTTCCAATAAACTTAATCCTTTTTGTCTGGGCATCATTCCTAACTGAGCAAAGAAAACTGAAGGGGGATTTTGAATAGGTAGAGAAATCTCCTTATCTTTCATTATATTAACTATTCTTTCTATCCCTAAACTTCCACCACATCCAGGAAAATCCTTGCCACCCAATAGTTTAATTAGTTTATCATATCTTCCTCCAGCAGACAAAGCCCCTTGCTCTCTGCCTTCCTTGCTATTTTCATATATTTCAAAAACTGTTTTAGTGTAATAATCAAGACCTCTGACTAAATAGGGATTGAGATTATAAGGAAGCTGCGTACTATCTAAAAATTCCAACACTTCTTTAAAATGTTTTTTGCATTCTTCGCAAAGATGATCAATCATTTGAGGTGCCTGGCTAATAATTTTTTTGCATCGTTCTTCCTTACAATCCAAAACTCTCAAAGGATTTTCTTTTAATCTCCTGCGACAGTTAGGGCAAAGCATACTCTCTCTATTCTTTAGATAACTTGTTAAAAGCTTCTTATAGTAAGGACGACACTGAAAATCACCAATGGTATTTATTTCTACAATAATATCTTTAATTTTTAATTCTTTTAGAATATTATAGAAAATCTGAATAATCTGGGCGTCAATAACTGAACTTTTTTCTCCTAAAACCTCAAAACCAACTTGATTAAACTGGCGATAGCGTCCGGCCTGGGGTCGTTCGTAGCGGAAAAAAGGACCATTATACCAAAGCTTGATGGGTTGAGGCAAAGAGCTCATTCCATGTTCGATGTAGGCGCGGACAATAGAGGGTGTACCTTCCGGCCTCAAAGTCACCACATCGCCTCCTTTAGTTTTAAAAGCATACATTTCTTTCTGCACTATATCGGTGCTGACTCCAGTTCCTTTCTCAAAAAGCTCTGCCTGTTCTACTACAGGAGTAATAATTCTATCAAAGCTATAGAAATCAGCTATATTTTCACACACTTTATATATTTTATGAAAATATCTCTGATCCTCTCCCAAAACATCATGCATGCCAGTTAAGGTTTGGAATTTGGGTTTTCGCATATTTTAATAGTCGGGTAATTCAATTTTAGCTAAAGAATTCACAGGCCAAGCCCGGAAAACAACCCTACCTATAATTTTATCTTCTTCCAAGGCTCCCCATCTTCTGGAATCATAAGAAGCATCGCGATTATCACCCATAACAAAATATTCATTTTCTCCAAGTGTAATCATAATTTCTCCTGGGGTTTGGCTAATATTTCCTAAATAATCTGATTCATTTAAATACCAACTGTAACTCTCGTTTATAACGCCCACTTGTTCGTCTTTGATAACTATTGTTTCTCCGGGCAAGCCAATAATTCTTTTGATGTAGCGCTGGGAAGGATCATTTGGATATCTAAAAACAATTACTTCTCCTCTTTGGGGAGGAGAAAAGCGATAGCTTATTTCATCAATAATTAAATAATCACCATCTGTGAAATTGGGTTCCATGCTCTGTCCGTTAACAAAAAAGGGCTGGAAAATAAAATAACGAATGGGAATAACAATTAATAAGGCAATAATAACAATTTTTGTTATTTCCCAGAAAAATAACAAAGTATTGGTTAGCAGTTTTTTCATATCTTCTATTATACCAGTTTTTAAAAATGAAACAAGCCCTGTTTCTAAATAAAAAAAAGAGGTTTGATGTTATTCTAATGGATGCTATAATGAGACAATGATTTTGATTGTGGGTCTGGGAAATCCAGGAGAAAAATATAAAAGGACGCGCCATAATTTAGGATTCAGAGTTTTAGATGAATTGCAAAAAATTCATAGCTTTTCAGATTGGCAAAAAAAAAAGAAGCTCAAAGCAGAAATTTCTGAAGGGATTATAAATGGCAAAAAGACAATTCTTGCCAAACCCCAAACCTTTATGAATGATTCTGGCTACGCAGTAAAAAAATTAACTACCAATTATAAACCATCCGCCTACGCCAAGGCTTCGGTGGACAAGCAAACTACCAACTTATGGGTAGTTCATGATGATTTGGATATAGAATTGGGAAAAATTAAAGTTGTCCAGAATCGTGGTTCAGCCGGTCATAAAGGAGTTCAATCAATAATAGATAGCCTATGTACTAAAAATTTTATTAGGTTTCGTTTGGGAATTAAACCTCAAGAAAAAGAAATCAAGAATGTGGAGAGATTTGTTCTGCAGAAATCTGACAAAGATGAAGAAAAGATTATAAAAGAGACGATTAAAGAAACCTGCCAATTAATTCAATCATATGAATTTAATTATCGTTGAATCACCTACAAAAGCCAATACCATTGAAAGATTTTTAGGCCCTAACTATAGAGTTGTTTCTTCATATGGCCATATCCGTGACCTTCCTAAAAGCGAATTAGGCATTGATACAGAAAAAAACTTTGAACCTAAGTATATTATTCCTTTAAAAGCCAGAAAAAAAGTTTCTCTATTAAAAAAAGAAGCTCAAAAAATCGATAATATAATTTTAGCTACTGATGAAGACAGAGAAGGAGAAGCTATTGCCTGGCATATAGCCCATGTTTTAGATTCAGGTAGCAAAAATTATCAACGTATTGTTTTTCATGAAATTACCAAGCAGGCTGTTGAAGAAGCTTTAAAGAATCCTAGAGAAATTGATATTAATTTAGTTGATGCTCAGCAAGCAAGGAGGGTTTTAGATCGTTTGGTGGGATATAAGCTTTCTCCGCTTTTATGGAAAAAAGTGGCTAGGGGGCTTTCCGCTGGCAGAGTCCAGTCAGTAGCTGTTCGTTTGGTAGTTGAAAGAGAAAGAGAAATAGAAAATTTCAAACCAGAAGAATACTGGCAGATTGAAGCGGAGATTCGGAAATCAAAAAATGATTTTAAAGCATTACTTATAAAAAAAGATGGAAAAGTAATTCCTAAATTAGGAATTAAAACAAAAGAGGAAGCAGAAAAAATACTTAAGGACTTAGAAAAAGCAGAATATAAGGTGAGTAATATAGAAAAAAAAGAAATTAAGAAAAACCCTTTGCCTCCTTTTGCTACTTCCACTCTTCAGCAAGAATCTTGGAAAAGATTCCACTGGCCAGCCAAAATGACTATGAGAACTGCCCAGCAGCTTTATGAAAAAGGACATATCACTTATCACCGAACCGACTCTCTCAATCTTTCAGAAATGTCTTTGTCTACTGCTAAAAAATTTATTATTCAAAATTACGGCCAAGAATACTGGGCTGGTTATTTAAAACGGTACAAAACCAAATCTAAGGGTGCTCAAGAAGCCCACGAAGCTATTAGACCCAGCTATGCCGACAAACAACCCGGTGATTTAAAGCTGCAGGCAAAATTAGATGACAATCAGTTCCGGATTTATGATTTAATCTGGAGAAGATTTATTGCTTGCCAGATGAAAGAAGCTTTATTTGACTCTACAACCGTAGATATTCTAGCTAAGGATCATACTTTCAGAAGTAATGGTCAGATATTAAAGTTTGATGGATTCCTTAAGGTTTATCCAATGAAATTCGAGGAAAACGAACTTCCCTTTTTAGAAATTAATGAGATTTTAGAATTACTAAAACTTATTCCCTCCCAGCATTTTACCCAACCGCCTTCGCGATACAGCGAAGCCACACTTATTAAGGTCCTAGAAATTAATGGCATTGGCCGGCCCTCAACTTATGCCCCTATAATCTCTACTATTCAGGAAAGAAACTATGTTGAGAAAAATGAGAATAAAAAATTCCAGCCAACAGAAATAGGAACGATTGTCAATGACTTACTGGTCAATCATTTTCCTGAAATTGTGGATATAAAATTCACTGCAGAAATGGAAAAGGACTTGGACCAGATTGCTGATGGCAAAAGAAAATGGGTTCCGGTTATCAAAGAATTTTATGATCCCTTTGAAGAAAAATTAAAGATTAAAGAACAAGAAATAGATAAGAAAGAAATAGCAGAAGAAGAAACAGATCAGGTCTGTCCAGAATGCGGAGCAAAACTGATCAAGAAAATCGGAAGGTTTGGAAAATTTTATGCCTGCCCTAATTTTCCCAAATGCCGATTTACTAAACCAGTAGAAAGACCAAGATTAAATATAAAATGCCCTAAATGCGGAGAAGGAGAAATAGTTGAAAAAAGAACTAAGAAAGGAAAAACCTTTTATGCCTGTTCTGAATGGCCTAATTGTGATTTTGCTCTTTGGGAAAAACCCCTTAATGAAAAATGCCCCCAATGCGGTTCCCTGCTTATGCAAACAAAAAGAGGCCAGATCAAGTGTTCCAATAAAGAATGCGACTATGTAAAATAAAAATGAGTGAGACTGAATCTCAATCATTTAATCATAGAGAAGAGATTGGAAATCTTTTTGGAGAATGGTTTTCATATTAGGATTGTAGGTAGCAGCAGCTGGATGATAAAGAGGAATAATTTTTATTTTGCCAAACAAGGATTGAGCTTCAAAAACCTTTCCGTGTATCTTGCCAATACCCTCAACTTTATCTTTTAATCCAAACTGTTCTAAAATAAAGGCCGTGGAAAAATTACCCAAGGTACAGATTATTTCGGGTTTAATAATTTCAATCTGGCCTAAAAGATAGGACGTGCAGGCCTTGATTTCGTCTGGTTTGGGATTGCGATTGCCCGGGGGCCGGCACTTTAGAATATTACAGATGTAAACCTCTTCTCTCTTAATATTGACTGAAGCCAGAAGCTCGTCAAGAACTTTACCGGCCGCCCCGCAAAAGGGGCGGCCGGTTTGATCTTCTGACTGGCCCGGAGCTTCGCCGATAAACATTGTTTTTGCACTATGGCTGCCCTGGCCTATTACGGGCAAATTTCTGGTTTTATGAAGCTGGCATCTTTGGCATTCTATAACTTCATCTTTAATTTTTTTGAGTTCGTTATCTCTTTCCTGCATAATTATTTTCTCAAAAAACCATTAACAATTAAATCTATAGCTTGTTTTTCAGTAAATCCGCGCATTCTTAAGTAAATCAACTCTTGTTCAGATATTTTTCCTATGGATGCCTCATGAGTAAGCTGGGCTTTTTTATTTTCACAAATTAATTCCGGTGTCAAAGAAATTTTAGCTTTTTTATCAATCAATAATCCCTGGCAATCCAAATGACCTTTGCTTTCAGCCAAGGCTTTAATTTGAGAACAAGCAGAAATACGGCTGTTTTTATTCCCTACCAATCTTAGTTTAGCCATACCAGAGCAATTCTTGCCTTTTAAAATTAAATTGTCTTTAATTTCTGTTTGGGTATCAGAAAAACTGCCTACAATATTAGTATCAGCTGATGATTCTTCTTTTAGATCAACATTTGTTTTTATTTTAGCTTTTCGAGGTGAAGATAATATTTTGTAATTGTAATTTAATTTAGCCCTTTTCTCTAAAATAAAATCATAGTCAGTATCTAAAAAATCTTTCCCTCCCCAGGAATGAAAATGCTCGTAATTGAGAACTGAACTTTCTTTTAAAATTATTTTTCCTTGGGCCTGATGACTAGCTGATAAATTTTTCTTTAAAGCGCTACAGGTACCTCTAAGAGTGACTTTTAAGTTTTTTTCTATTACTAAAAGATTATTCATTCCTTGCTTAATGCCCTTTTTATCAATGTTAACACAGGTATAAACTATTCCATTAGGCTGATGATTAATCCAAATAGAATAACCGTACTGTGGCTTTTTAAAAAAATACTTTCTGAACCAAGAATATCTCTCCCAAGCAATTCTACTGGGAAGAATTTCTGCCCCCCTTAGAGAACAGATTTGGGGTTGGTCTTTATTTACTTGCCAGTAATTGGCATTTTTTACATTTTTCGTAGCCATATTTTTTAATCACTTTAAGAATCTTCTTGTAATTTTTATTCTTACAAATAATCCTGCCATTTACCATTACATTGGTAATTTTAGGATTCAAAAAATTTAAAATTTCACCGGAATGTGTAATCAAAAGAACAGCCACGCCTTTTTTAATTAACTCTCTTTTAATAATTTCTGCTGTTTCTTTTATTTTCTTCAAATCCAATCCAGAGTCAATTTCATCAAAAATAACCAGCTTGGGTTCTAAAGCTAAGATTTGCATTAATTCTGACATTTTTTTCTCTCCCCCAGAAAGATTAATATTCACTTCCCTATCTAATAAACTGTACGAGAACGGTTCTCGATCAGTTGTATCTGGTAACAATTGGGAAAGCTTAATTCCTTTGATTCCCGGAGGACTTTGCCAAGTTAAAACCAATCCCATTTTAACTCTTTTTTCAGGAGCTAACTTGGTAATATCCTTACCATTTAAAAAAACCTTGCCTTCTTTAATATTATAATTTTGGTTACCAGCAATAACTTGAGCTAAACTACTTTTTCCACTAGCATTAGGCCCCAAAAGAGCTTGGATTTCCCCTTTTTTTATTCTTAAATTAACCCCTTTTAATACAGAGATTCTATCCTTTTCTACTTTTAATTTTTTAACTTCTAAAATCATATTTCTCTAAAACTTTTTAAAACAAAATAAGCTATTAAGCCACCAGCTAAAGCAGTCAAAAGCTGCGGCCAGCCCATCATAACAGCTAATTTAGAAGAAATAATGGAACTGGCTGAAAAAAGAAAAATAAACTTAAACAAGCTGGCTGAAATTACTCCTAACCAATAATTTTTGCTTCTTAAATGATAAAAAGACAAAACTAAGATAATATTACCCATTATAATAAAAGGAATCATTAGCGCTAAAACTAAAGGTAAGAGACCCGTTGATAGAGCTATAAGACTGGGAGTAAAAGCAATCAGAACTGCTCCTCTGATCCCCACTATAAACACAGAAATAAACAAAACCGCATTAACAATAGGACCGCTAACAATTTGGTTGCCGAATAAAGGCGCTAAAACAGCTAAACTTAACAGCAACCCAAAACGAAGCAGAATTAAAATATTTATTTTTGTCAGAATATTTGTTTTTGTTGTATTCATAGTTTAACTTCTCTTTTTTTAGTAGAATATTTTGTGTGACAGATCTTTTTTATAATTTTATCATTAGTTAAAAAATTATTATAAACTTCTTTAACAATAGGATTTTTATGAGCTAATCTGATTTCTTTTTTGTTATCAATTTGATAAAGCGAATCTGCTCTTCTCTTTCTTATTTTCCCGTCTGTGGGCACTGGCTGGCCGCCACCGCCAATACATCCTCCAAAACAAGCCATAACCTCTACTCCGTCATAAATACCCGGCTTTTTTTTTATCTCTTCTAAAATCAATTTTGCCTCTCCAATGCCATTGACCACAGCTAATTTGATTTTCTTTCCGTTTATTCTGATTTCAGCTTTTTTTACCCTATCCATACCTCTAATCTTCTTAAACTCTATGATTAAATTCTTTCCTGTTATTTTACTATAAGCTGTTCGCAAAGCTGATTCAGTTACTCCGCCGCTGGCGCCATAAATCACGCCGGCGCCTGAAGGAATGCCTAAGGGATCGTCTATTTTTTCTGGATTTATTGTCTTTAAGTCTATATTATGCTTTTTAAAAAGATAAGCTAATTCCCGGGTGGTTAAAACATAATCAACCGGCTTCATTCCGTCAATTTCCATCTCTTTTCTCTGGATTTCATATTTTTTAGCCACGCAGGGCATAATAGAAACGACAACAATTTTTTTAGGATTAATTTTTTCTTTTTCCGCCCAATAAGTTTTAATTAAACCGCCTAAAATAACTTGAGGGGACCTAGTGGTAGCTAAACAAGGAATAAATTCCGGATAATAAAACTCAACAAACTTGACCCAGGCCGGACAGCAGGAAGTCAAACAAGGAACTTTTCCTTTGTCTAATTTCTCTAACCACTCCTTAGCTTCTTCAACTGTGGTAAAATCAGCCCCAACGCTGGTATCAAAAACCTTATCTACGCCTAATTTTTTTATCCCGGCTACCAGCTTTTCAGTTACCACTTCACCGTAAGGCAAATCAAACTCTTCACCAATACTAGTTCTGATAGTTGGCGCAAACTGAAAAACTACAATTTTGTTTCTATCAGAAAGGGGCTTCTCTACATCTTCAAACTCACCCACTGCCTCAAAAGCACCTACCGGACAATGAACAATGCATTGGCCACAATAAATACAGTCTTTATTCTTATCCTTTGAAGGAACAACCTGAAATAAGTCTTTCTTTTCTTTCTTCTCCAAAAAACCTACGCCTTGTTTTTGGCACATCTCAATACAGTTTCCGCAGTCAATACACTTGGAACTGTCAAAAATTAAACTGGGCCCGAATTGATAAACCGGGAAATTCTTTTTTCTGTCTGGAAACCTGGCTATTTTAAGATTATATTTTTTAGCTAATTTCAAAAGCCGGCAGTCGAAATCCCAGATGCAATCTTGGCATTCCTCGCAATGCTGGGAAAAAGCCAGTTCTAAATTAATTTTCCTTGCTCTTTTAGCGCGCGGAGAATCTATTAGTATTTCCATGCCTTCTTCTGCTTTTGTTGAACAGGAAGGAAGAAGATCTTTCCTGCCTTTTATTTCCACTAAACAGATCCGGCAATTAGCCTTGATATCTAAATCAGAATGATAACAAAGAGCAGGAATTTCAATTCCATTGTCCTGAGCTGCTTCTAAAATAGTCTGGTTTTCCTTGGCCTGTATTCTTTTGCCATTTATCTTCAAATTAATCATATAGTTTTTGGATTAAACTCTTAAAAGGCACAGCGGCTGCCTTACCCAAACCGCAGAAACTGGTCTCTTCTAAGACAAATATCAAATCAGCCATTAATTTGTTGTCAATTTTTTTTGTTTTTAACATTTCATTTATACGGTAAATACCTTCCCGACAAGGTATGCATTTATCACAATTTGCTTCATAGAAAAAATGAGCCCATTTTTTCATTAGAGAAAAAGGATTTGTCTTTTGACGATTGAAAACAATAATAGAACCAATGCCCTCAATTTTTCGATTAAGTTCCTGGGGTGACAAAATTTCACCACTGGCTCCTCCTCCCATTTGGATGAAAAACTTAAAGTTAGGATAATTTCCAGTTTCTTTTAAGATTTTCTCAATTATCCAATCTTTTGGCAGTTTGTAAACTCCCTTATTTTTAACCGAACCATTAATGGAATAAAAACGTTCTTTTTGGTATTCATCTTTAGCAATCTTAGATATACAATAAAAAGTCTCTACATTGTTTATTAAAGTAGGATATCCCCAAATACCTTTTTCAGTGGGATAGGGGGGTTTTAATCTTGGTTCGGATTTTTTTCCTTCAATAACTTCACAAATTACTGTTTCCTCTCCGTTCAAATAGCCGCTTGGTTTTTTAAATAAAGTGATGGGGGATTTGGCAATTATTTTTTTTAGCTTTTTGTTTAGTTTTTGATAATAATCTTTACGCAAATAAAGATAAGCAGAGCTATTATCAAAAGTTTTTAGGGCAATCTTTATTCCGTCTATAATTTCTTGAGGATAATTTTCTAAAATAAATCCATCTTTTAAAACATCTGGCTCCCCTTCAGCTCCATTACAAACAATGTATGTCTTTTCTCCTTTGGCTTTTTTTACCATTTCCCATTTCAACCCAGTAGGAAAACCGGATCCGCTTCGGCCCCTTAATCCAGATTCCTTTAATTTTTCAATGATATCATCGTTCATGGTTAAAAGACTAAAAGCTCAGGTCTAAAAAGCATAGTTAGACCCATAACTAATAGAACAATTCCAGAAACTAACTTAATAAACTTCAAATATTTCTGGGATACTTGAGTCATTCTTAAGGTATAAACAGCTATAAGGAAGATAATAAAATCGTCCAGCATATAGAAAAGCACGAAAATAAAAATATAGAAATAATAAGAAAATGCGGAAAGATTTGCTGATCTCAAAATGTTACTAAAAGTCAAGGGAAAACCAAAAGAACAAACCAGCTCTACCACATTTACTCCAGTTGCTACTAAAGCCACTCCTAAAAGCATTATGGGTAAAGACATTCTGGCACTGGAAAAAGTTTTCATTTTAGCAAAGAGGTTCTTTTGAATTTTAGCTAAAATATTTTCTTTTTTATTTCCGATCTCGCACACCTTACAAACCACCCCCTGAAAATAATCTTTAAGTAAAAATACAGAGAAAACAATAATGATAACGCCTACTGCAATGTTAATGATTTTCTCATGACCGGAAAAAAGAATCAGTTTTAATATCCCAGAGATAATAAGAAAATAAACCAAGCCGGAGACTAAAATAAAAGTTCCCCCTATTAAGATAACTCTTCTTCTTATTCCTGTGGAGATTAAAACTGTCAATAAAAATCCCAAAGCCACCATAGCGCAAGCATTAAAACCATCTAAAGTTCCCAAAAAAACGGCTAAAAATAAAGGAGAAATATTTTGAGGAATTTCAATCTGGCCAAAAAAGGGAACAACTATAATCTTTTTATTGGACTCCTGTTCAGGTCCAGGATTGGACTCTGGCTCGGGATAAGGATTAGGTTCAGGATTGGGTTCAGGTTCCGGCTCTGGTTCGGGTTGAAACTCATCTATTAATTGCAAAATATAATTCTCAATTTCTCGCCCAGTTATGTCTTCAGACCACCAACCGCAAAAATACTTTTCATCTATAAAAGTAATAGGCACGCTCCCTTGATAATTAGAAGAAACATTATAATTTTCATAAAATTTCTTTATTAAGGCAAAATTTTCTTCACTGCCGTAAAGGTCAAATTTCTGAAGATCAATTTCAGAATGTTCTTTGGCTAAATTTTCTAAAAAAGGTTTTTCTTTAGCGCAAACACTACAGGTGCGACTATAAAAGAAATAAACCGAAACTTGACTCTTTTCGCTTTCAGCCAATACGTTTTGAGTCTGGAAAAGTGCAGAAACCAGAACTGTCAGTATTAAAACTGTTAGAAGTTTAGAATATTTTTTATTCATATTTTAAATTTATTTATCTCTGTCTTCTAAAATAACTTCAACTAAAATCTCTTTTTCTACTATATTAATAAATCTTCTAATTTCTTTTCCTTCTCTGTTAAGAAAAATAAAAGTGGGAACAGCTGTAATATGGTACTCTTCAATTATTTCTGGTTTCTCATCTGCTTTAATATATTCTGTTTCCAACCAAGGATTCTCTTCTTCAATCTCTTGCCAGCGAGGACCCATAATCTTGCAATCCTCACACTCCTTTCTCCCTATTTTTAGAACCTTCATATTTTTATAACTCTAAGATTATCTTAAACGACCTTTCAATTATTTTTTAATTTATCAATATAGCGGGAAATAGACAAGACCGCTTTGGTTCCTTGCCCAACCGCTATAACAATCTGCTTATATTCTTCATTTGTAATGTCACCTGCAGCAAAAAGCCCTGCCAATTTAGTTTCCCCTGTTTTGGAATCAACAACTATTTCATCTATTTTTGTAAAATCCACTAAATCCTTAACAAAATCCGTAGCCGGTACACTGCCTATCTGGACAAAAACACCCTCTGCTTTTACTTCCTTTTCTTTCTTTGTATCAACTTCCTGATAAACAATTGATTCAACAAATCTAGTCCCTTTTATTTCTTTCAATCCTGCTTTAGTTATTACTTCCACATTATTGGTTTTTTTAATTCTATCCTGATTAATTTTATCAGCTTTAATCTTTGAACCAAATTCCAAAATATATACCTTATCAGCAATCTTACTTAGAAAAAGAGCTGCTTCAAAACCGGCATTGCCTCCGCCGATTACTGCCACATTTTTGTTTCTATATAAAGGTCCGTCACAGGTAACGCAATAACTCACTCCTTTGCCAATAAATTCTTTCTCTCCCGGCACCTCCAACGGTCTAGGATCAGCTCCAGAAGCTACCAAAACAGATAAGGTTTGAAACTCTTTTTTCTTCTCCGTACAAACCTTAAAAACATTTCCTTTTTTCTTCACATCAGTTACTTTTTCCATCACTACTGGTACTTTGTATCGTTTAAAATGACTTTCTAATCTCTGAATAAGTTTTTGTCCGCTAATCTTTTTAAATCCAGGATAATTTTCAATTTCTACTGACTTTCTGGTTATTTGGCCTCCAAAACTTTTTGTAATCAAAAGCATATCTAAATTTTCTCTGGCTCCGTAAATACCGGCTGCCATGCCTGCCGGCCCCCCGCCAATAATAATTAAATCATAAATGTGATTTTTCATATTATATCCTTGGTTACTATTTCTCCGGGCCTGGTAAATTTATTAGGCCAGATTTTCCTGCCTGGATAAATTAAGGTTCCAATTCCAGTTTTAACATTATCGCCTATAATCGTTCCTAATTTCTTCCTTTTAGTATCAACAAGCTCCCCTTTAACCATTGTCTTTACGGTTGCATAATCGTGTCTTAGATTAGCTGTAATCGTCCCTGCCCCAAAATTACATTTCTCTCCAATAATAGAATCTCCTATATAGCTTAAATGATTAATTTTAGTGCTATCTCCAATAATTGAATTTTTAATTTCCACTGCCTGGCCAATATGACAGTTATCTCCAATACTAGTATGTTTTCTTAAATAACAATTGGGACCAATAACACAATTTTTTCCGATATAGACTGGGCCTTCTATATAAACTCCTTTTTTAATTAAAGCACTTTTTTCTATTTTTGATTTGCTCAATAAAAATTCGTTGGCATTCAACAAACTCCAAGCGTAAGGGAGAGGAATCCAATCCTTAGCCAAAACAGAATGCAGTTTTTCCTTTTTTATGAATTCTTTGATATAATCCGTGAATTCATACTCATTTCTTTCTGATTTTTTAATTTTCAAATTTAAAATCTCTTTATCTAAAAAATAAACTCCCGTATTGACTAAATTACTAAAAATTCTCTTGGGTTTTTCTTTTAATTCCTGTATTAGATTTTTCTTAACAATAACTTGGCCAAAAGCTTTAGCTTCTTCAATTTTTTTTAATAGAATACAAGGAAACTTTCTTAAGCATTTTTGAATATCTTCCTTACTATACAAATCATCCCCGTATAAAAGTAAGAATTTATCTTTTAAAAGGGGCTGGCATTTTTTAACTGCATCTCCAGTTCCCTGCTGATTTTTTTGCCAGACATATTTCATCTTTACACCTTTATAATTATCACCTATTAATTTTTTTATTTCCTCTCCCCTATATCCTATAACCAAAATCACTTCTTTAACTAGTCCCTTAACTTGTTCTAAATCATGCTCTAAGATTGTCTTTCCGCATACTTTCAAAAGCGGTTTAGGTTTAGTTAAAGTCAACGGATAAATTCTTGTTCCTTTTCCCGCAGCCAAAATTACAGCTTGTGAAATTTTCATATTTTTATTGAGGAATAGTTTCTATAATTTTATTAACAAACTCTTCTATTTTTTTAAACTCTTCTTTAGTTTTAGCTTCATAGGCAATAGAAATTTTCGATTCTGTGTTAGAAGGTCGGAACAAAGCCCAGGAATCCTTTAATATTATTTTAAGACCATCTAAACAATCCATTTTATACTTTTCCTTGAATTCATTTCTTAAATCTTCAATAAACTTAAATTTATCTTTTTTTTCAACATTAATTCCTATTCTAACAGAATCATAATGATAGTTAGGAATATCTTTAAAAGCTTCTGATAATTTTAATTTTTTATTTTCTAAATATTCCAATACCTTTAGGGTAGCGAAAGCAGCATCGTCTGCGCCGAAAATTTCTCTGAAAAAATAATGACCTGAAATTTCTCCAGCCACAGCTGCTTCAGATTCTAAAAGTTTTTTCTGGATAAAAACATGACCTACTCTGCAGCCAATAGACAATCCTTTATAATACTTGGTTATATCGTCTATGGCACTGGAAGCTAAAACATCATGTACAATTTTATCTTTTTTCTCTTCTAAGTAACTTTTTATTAAAATGCCGAAAAATTGGGTGGAATTAAGAATATTTCCTTTTTCATCTACAGCCACTACTCTATCACCATCTGCATCATAAGCAAATCCAGCATCTGTTTTTTGAGAAATTACTTTTTTTTGCAGTTCCTTTAAATTATCATTCTTAGGTTCTGGATCTCTATTGGGAAAATCTCCATTTAATTCACAAAATAAAGGATAATATTCTATCCCAAACTTTTCTAAAAGTTTAAAAATTACACTGGAAATAGTTCCATTTCCGCAATCAATAACGACTTTCTTGTTTATTTTTTGCAGATTAATCTTAGAGGATATAAAATTGATGTAATCTTCTAAAATATTTTTTTCTTGAACAAAGCCCGCACCTTTTTTAAAATCCTGTTTATTAATCAAATCTTTTATTTTTAATAATCCATTTTCCCGACCAATTCCTACAGCTTTATTATTATAAAGCAGAAAACCTTGATATTCTTTTGGATTATGACTGGCAGTAATAGAAATCCCACCATCAAAACCATAATGGCCAATTGTAAAAATAATTGAGGGAGTAGGAAAAATACCAATATCAATTACTTCAGCCCCGCTTTCTACTAATCCCTTAATTAGTTCTTTTTCTAATGATTCCCCTCCAATACGGCAATCTCTGCCTATAACAATTTTTCCTGGATTAAAACTGGCAAAAGCTCTTCCTAGATTATAAGCAAAATCTTCGTTTATCTGAACAGGATAGATTCCACGGATGTCGTAGGCTCTGAAAATGTAAGGGTCAATTTTCATAAATAATGTATGATTAGCCAGAGAATTAAAAAGAATAAAATTGTCCTTATAACAAATAATAAACTCAAAATTAGATGATGCCTGTCGCTTCGCAAAATGGCATACCAATTCATAGCATTAACAAAAAACAGAGAACGTAAAGAAAATCTCAAGGTTTTCCAGCGATTGAATTTCTCAGCTTCTTCCCAATTGCCTTTTAATCTTATAGCTTCAGAAGCAAATTTGAAATTCAATAATTTTCTGTAATCAAAATTTAAAACAAAATCAACTTCCATCATTCCCAAAACACTGCGCTTGTATTTGAAATCAGTTCTTATCTCTTTTTCTAATCTCTGGGTGTCTCTTTTTAATCCCTTGCCTACCGGCTTATCTAAAAAGAAAAGGGTAGAACTGATAGAATAAATAGCTGCTTTATCAGCTATTTTTAAAGCTACTTTGGGCAAGAACAAAGACAGAAGAACTGAAGCTGAAGCAATGTGATAAGGAATCAAAATAGCTTTAACTTTTTCCCACTTGGTTATCTTAGGATGAATCACTTTTCTGATATCCCTGCCGTAAAGAATCTGCCCTTCCTGCTTCATTTTTTTAAAAAGCATGGCCTGGGAAGCAATCAGTTTGGCTCCCAGAATTAATTCTTTCTTTCTAATGCGTCCTTTCTTCCAATCAATGTCCTTGGGTCCAAAAACTTCATAAGGAACATAGAGCTCTGTCTTGCGCAAAGCTTTTTTAATAATGTCTTTCTTATCCCCGGTTGAGCAGGCATTTTTTAGCTGAGTTCCGTGTTTTTTGTCTAATTCCCAAAATATTTTGTCTGTATGTTCTTTTACTTCATTAATATAGTCTTGTTTCTTAACTTGAATAACTAAATCTACATCACTCACTCCCTTTTTCCAGTCACCCCTGGCAGCACTGCCAAAAAGCAAAATAAAATCTATCTTTCGGGGATATTTCTTGCTTAACTTAGAATCAAATTCTTTAAGAAATTTATTTATTCTTTCTTGGTCCTTCATATTTTTCGGAAAGCTCTAAAGTTTTTTTATTCAATTCCAAATATTTTTGAGGAATGATATTTTCAACTGCTTTAACAATAGAACTTGGTTTTAAAGGAATAATTTTGTTATAAGCAGCATAACCTAATAAATAAATACCGGCTACTACATTTTTGCCTAACTCTTTTCCACAAATATCAGCTGCCGGAACAATAATTATATTTTTAGTCACTTTTTTTAAATTATTTAGAATTTCATTCTCCTTAAGCAACTTAATTCCTAAAATAGGAACAAAAAACCTATTAATTAAGAAAACAGTATTTTTGTTGCTAAAATACAAACCTTTTAAGGCCTCCTGCATTTCCATAGCTAAAATTAAATCAGCCCCCTGTTGTTTGACTAAAGGAGAAAAAACTTGTTGGCCTAGCCGAATATGGACTTCTACTGAACCGCCTCTCTGGCTTAATCCATGAAGCTCTGATGTCTTAACGTCACAATTTTCAATTAAAGCAGCCTCAGCTAAAACCTGAAGTAGAGTAATCTGTCCCTGCCCGCCAGTACCGACAATAACAATATTAAAATCCTTCATAATATTTTACTTTATCATAAAATTTACCAATCATCAATAAAAAAAATTCCCGTAAGAGAAATCTCTCTAAGGGAAATTATATACGTCCTATGAATCTATTCCAATTCTTTTTCGGCTTCAGCGCTTCGGATCCTTTCCGGCAAATCGGGCATCCTCTTTTAGTCCAACTATGGACTTCTCTTTCCCACAACGAAGCAACTTTGTGACTTTCGTAATCGATGGGTACTTTCGCCGGTCTATGAACGATCGTTCCAACGATTGTCTTGCCTTTGGAGTTAATGAACTCTACATCGAGACCCGCCTCCAAAATCGCTTTCTTTACTTTCTCAGTAGTCTCTAGAGTAGTTATAAGTTCTTCTATTTGCAATACTTTTGCCCCGGAAGGAATTTCAAATCTTCCTGTCCAAACCTGGTCTTGGCCATCCTTTTCTGTAAAAACAAACATAGCATTTAAGCAATCAGCGACCGCTTGGCCAATGGTTGTGGCAGCGTATGTTGAAGAAACTACGACATCAACGCCAGAAACGATGAATCTGTCTAACGCGCGCACTAAACGCATGGCTAATTCCTTACGAATATTAGGGAATTCAGTAACCAAGTTCACATTGAAATAAGCATCGCTATGCCTGCCGCTCGCCAAAAGAGCATGAGGTTCACCAGGTTTTCCGCTATAAACCCAGCATGCTCCGCACATTTCAAAAATCTCTGGTACTGTACGATCTCTTA
Source organism: uncultured Candidatus Saccharibacteria bacterium (assembly GCA_964615205.1). GTDB lineage: Bacteria > Patescibacteriota > Minisyncoccia > Minisyncoccales > JAGMDC01 > CAZTQA01. The sequence continues at coordinate 75,073 of CAZTQA010000001.1, read as the reverse complement.
ATGGCAGACCCATGGCTTCTTCCATTATAATAGCTGCGTCAATTATTTTCATTTTTTCCTTTTCACCTCCAAAAAAAAGCACAAGGGTAAAAAAAATCAATCCCCGTATAAAAATTATAATAATTTATGTCATCTCTGAAATCCCTCCCTCATGGAATACTGTCATTGATTTGATCTCGGAGATCCTTGGCTTTTTTACCAGAAACTTCGGAAAAGTCTTTGTCCAAGCTGGCAAAAGTTATACCTGAGGAAGAATTTATGACGATTGTTCCTGGACCTGAATAGGCAGCTCTCACAGTTTCGGCAACAAAGCCTCCTTGCGTCCCAATTCCAGGAATCAAAAGCCACATTTCATCACCAACGATTTCTCGACACCGATACAGGTGCGCATAGAAAATATTGCCTGATTTTTTCGGCCATTCGTAAGCTGCGGCCATTACTAATCCGGCATTCTCAATAACCCCAAGCTCCTTTGCCCAACCCAAGGTAGTTTCAGCCATAAACTCCCAGTAGCACCTACCATCAGCTAGCTTTACATCCTGAACCTGCCTGGCAGATTCATTACTGGTATAGCACAACCCCACAATTGCTCTCTCTGGATGGTCCTCGTTCACCAGATACTCCATGCAATCTCTTCCCATATAAGGACTGAAATTCATTCCGTCAACCCCGTCTATTTCGAAATGAGCAATGCCATATTGTTGTTGAGTACGTCCAATGTCGCCTCGTTTACAGTCAAGAAACACCGGAATATCAGGATATGTGGTGTGGATATAATCCACAATTGATTGAAGTGCTTGTCGGCCTCCAGGAACTGCTTCGTAGTGTGCGCTCTGGGGCTTAAACATACAGGCATATCCAGCAGTGGCATCAATGATTTCCCTTATCTGGATAAGAATCCTACTCCAGGGTTGTCTTCCCTTGATAAACTCTGGGATTTTGCTCTCAAGCGGATCAAGTCCTACACACACTAACGAATTCACTTTCTTCTGTCGTTCTGCAAGCCTTTGCCTAAATCCTTTTTCCATTTTTTTTCGTTTCACCTCCTAACTCCTTTCTGCTCATTTCATCCAACAAAGTTGTCAACGAGCTATATTCCTTTTTATGCTACCTAAACCAAAAGTCAAATAAAAAACCGCTTATTCGCGGCATTAATATCTATTCGCATTAAATTCGTATTATTCCTGGACGAATTTGCAGGGATGACGGGCAATAATAACAGAAACTTCTTTTTTATTTAAAAATTCCTGGATTGTTTTCACAAGTTCATTTTGTTTGACTGGGTCAATAACTTTTAAATTCTTGACCCCGCAGGACCTTACTAAAGATTCAATATCTATCTTATCTTCCACTTTAGCTGCAGCCGGATGCGGTTGATGGCCAGTCATAGCAGTGGTGGAATTATTCATGATGATAATTAAAGGATTGGATTTATTAAAAACAGCATTAATAATAGGCGGAATGCCTGAATGAAAGAAAGTTGAATCCCCCATTAGACTAATCACTTTTTGCTTGCCCGTCGAAGCCTTAGCAAAGGTGGGACCGCTTGCTTTTGCAATACCGTGAGCAATCCCAGCTGAAGCACCCATACAATACAGATAATCTTGAATATTGTGAGGCGGTAAACCAGCCAGCATATAGCATCCAATACCTCCGCCAAAAATAACATCTTTTCCTTTGGTTGCCCTCTTAATTCCGCTGAAAATCAGCCAATAAGGACAGCCAGAACAAAGTTGGGGATGCCGTTTTTCTCCAGGCAGTTTATAGTTTATAGTTAATAGTTTATAGTTTATTTTGCTTATTTTAGCAACTGCCTGTATGACGATTTCTGGCTTGAGTTCACCTACTTCTGAAATTAATTCTTTGCCAACTATTTCCAATTGACAATTAGCTTGTTTAGCTAATACAGTTATCTCTCTTTCTAAATAAGGGTCTAATTCCTCAACAATTAAAACTTTTTTTAATCCTTTGATAAATTTCTTTATCTTCTTCTTTGGCAAAGGATGAAAAAAGCCCAGCTTTAAAACAGGCAAAGAAAGGTTCAATTCCTTTATCGCTTCTTTGACATATAAATAAGAAATTCCGGATGTTATAATTCCTAAATCGATGGAGGTTGAACCTTCTTCAATTTTATTGAGGGGAGATTTTTCAGAATAATTTCTGATTTTCTCTATTTTTTCCAATAATTCCTGGTGCATTTCCAAAACCCGTGGAGGCATAGTCACAAACTTCTTGTGGTTCTTAATAAACTTTGCATTGCCGAGAACTGTTCTCGATATATTTATTTTATCTAATTTTACAGGTGCGCTCTGGTGGGAAACGCGCGTTGTTTCCCTAACCATTATGGGAATGTCAAATTTCTCAGACAATTCAAATCCTAATTTAACAAAATCCTTGCATTCCTGAGGTGTAGAAGGCTCTAAAATAGGAATATGGGATAAATAAGCAAAAGCGCGCGTATTCTCCTCCGACTGGGCAGAACTCCAGCAGCTTGGATCGTCAGCAATTAAAATAACCATGCCAGCTTTGATGCCGGTATAGACTAAGGGCAGAAGAAAATCAGAAGCTACATTTAATCCAAAGTTTTTCATTGCCACCAATGAACGCAAACCGGAAAAAGCAGCCCCAGCTGCTCCTTCTATAGCTACTTTTTCATTGACTGAAAACTCAAAATGAAGATTCTTTATTTTTTTATCAGAATTCTGAATCTGATAAAGATTATTTCCGATTTCTGAAGCTGGAGTGCCAGGATAAGTGGAAACATACTGAACACCTGCTTCCAGAGCGCCCCTGACTACAGCTTCGTTTCCTAATAAAAAAACCTTCCTGTTTTCTTTTTCTAAAATATTCTCAAACATATAATTATGTTAACACAAAATTTTTAAAAATAAAAACTGACTGATATCTTCCAGCAGTTTTTTACACTCAATTATTTTAAGAAATCCCTTTACAAAAGTATTTTAAAAGGCACAATCAGAAGTAATTCCTGTAGTGTTCGGCTATTTAAATCCAAGAATAGGGAAAAAACTTCAATAATTTTAATCTTTAGTTCTTCATCGCTCATATCTTTTAATGCTCCTATAAGCTCTGCAATTTCTATAGATTCTATTGGTTGGCTGGGCTGGCTGGGCTGGCTGGGTTGGCTGGGTTGGCTGGGTTGGCTGGGTTGGCTGGGTGTTTGTCCTCCAGTTGTAGTAAAGGTTTTATCTCCACTTGTAGACAGATTGCCAGCCTCATCTCTGCTCTTAATCCGATAATGATAGAATGTGCCTGGCGATAAATTAGAAAGATTTACTGAGTGAGAAGTAACCAAATTAGTCTTGAGTATGGTTTGAGAACCATAATTAACGCTGGAGCCATACTCTATTTGAGAATCAGCTGGCTCATTAGTTTTCCAAGTAATAACCGCTCCGGAACTACTAATAGAAGATACAGATATTGAAGAAATAACAGGAGGAGTCAAATCTCCTGTTCCGTTGCCATCACCGCTAACTGAAATACGAGCATTATAAACACCGGAAAGAAAGTCTGTAGGATTATCACCAATTAGAATTACATTTGATTCGGTTGTTGCTCCTGGAGTAAATTTAAAAGTAAAATTATCAGAAGTGGGAGTGACTTTAGAAATAGCTGTAAAATTAACAGTGGCTACATGACCATCACTAGTATTAATTCCAGGAGTAGGCTTACCACGACAAATCTTTATTAATCCGTTGCTTGAATCAATACTATTTTCAGCCTGAACAGTAAATATCGATCCCTTGGTATCAATACTATCAGCTTTGAAATGATCTTTGTCGTAATTTAGATAAGCAGATACTACTACTGTTGTCTGCCCATTAGTATTTACTTTTATATCTAAGTTAAAAGTGTCTCCAACATCATAAGAACCACTTGTAGGAGAAAGACTTAAGGTGGCTTTATTAGTATTACCAACCAAGCTTGCTTGTGTTTGAGAAGGTATTACAAAAATTCCTAAAATACCTATTAAAATAATTAGTTTTGGAAAAATATCAAAGTTTTTCATAACTTTTATCCTGTAACAAAATTAATAAAACTACCTTTTATCGTTACTATCAATATCCACTGCTGCTCCATTGAGTCATCATAATAGCAAAATCTAGAGAATCTACATTGCCGTCTTGATTTATATCGGGAGAAGGACGAGTAAGATCACCCCAATTAGACATTAACATAGCAAAATCTTGCGAATTAACATAATAATCTTTGTGTAAATCAGCCCGCCTATATGTTTTTTCGTTGGTGATATTTGAAAGAGAAGATGTATTTCCGCCCTCGTCAATAGCTTTTATAGCAAAGTAATAATTTATTCCGCTTTCTAATCCGGTGACTTGCATTGATTCACTATTTCCGCTTGATTTAGGATCTGGCTCGTTATTAACTTGATGGGCTGAAGACCAGTTAGAATCAGTAATGGTAGAAGCAGAATATCTAATATCATAACTAGCAGCAGTACCAGAAGTTCCATCATTTCCTACAGCTGTCCAGTTTAGGGTAATAGAAGTCCAATCGGGAGAAGAGGCTAAAAGATTAGTAATTTTGGCTGGCGCAACAGGATCTCTGGGTACAGCAGAATCGGTAACACCACTAGAATAATTTCCAACGTCATCTTTTGAAAAAGCAGCGTAATAATAAGTGATCCCGTTGATCAATCCATAATCCTGATAACTTTCACCAGTGCCTTCATAAACCATACTTCCATCATTAGGATTGGCTGGAGAACTAGTTGTTTTTCTCAAAATTTTTACCTTATCAAAATCAAGTGTTGGTGTTGGATTTGTCCAAGAGAGTGATATATAGCCATTATAACCAGTGGCATTAAAATTAGTTATCTTAGGTGGAGCTGTTCCGTCAATGCTGAATTTAGCATTTAAAACTCCCTTAAGAACATCTTCTACTTCCCCCTCTAAAAGCAAATTCGATTCATTTGTTGACGGTGGACTAAAATCAAAATCAAAGGTAAAGTTATCAGAAGAAGGAACGCCTGTATCGCCCATTCCTTTTAAAACAATCGTGGCTACTTTTCCATTAGAAGTATTAACTCCTGGAGTTGGTTTGCCTATAGTAAGCCTGAATTTACCATTGGCTATTTCTGAGTCATCGTAAATTTCTTTTGTTCCTGTTGGGTCATAAAAAACAGAACTGGTAGTATCATAAGAAATTACTTCAAACTTAGCCGGGTCGTATTCTAAAAATATAGATGCAACCACTATGTTCTGACCATAGGTATTCATATAAACATCTACTGAAAAAGTATTTCCTAATTTATACACACCGGTATAAGGACTTAATCTTAAGGTAGCATAACTTGAGTTACCAACCCACCCCGCTTCAGTTTCTAAGGGATTGCTAATTAATAATAAAATAAAAATAATAAACGAAAGACCTATAAAGATTGATTTCGAAATATATTTTTTGTTTTCCATAAGATTAAAAATATTGGATTTAAGATATTCTATTATTTAATAAATATTTTTGCTCCAGCAACGGATGATAAAATATTCGTACCCAACTTGTCATCCAAAATGACAGTTGAAAAAAGAGAAGAATTTGGATCAAAGTTAAAATAAACATTATCTCTCCGGGGATTAATTGACTCAAGAGTTTTAAAGTGAATAGTGGCTACTTTTCCATTAGGAGTATTAACTCCTGGAGTTGGTTTGCCTAAGGTTAACTTAATATTGCCTGATTCATTGTCGATTATTTTTTCTGCCTCCATAGTGAAAACAGATTCAGAAGTATCAATGTGTAAAGCTTCCATCTTGGTACTGTTATAGCTCAAATAAACAGCTGAAGCGACAATGTCGCTTCCTTTAGTGTTAATTAAAACATTAAGAATAAAGTCATCCCCTACCTTGAAAGTACCTTTTTCCGGAGAAAGATATAGAGATGCCTTCGGATTTATGGGTGGGGTTAAGTAAATTTTTTCTACGTCTACTTCTTGATAAATAAGTAGAAATCCCACACTAGTCAATAAAAAGAAACTAGCTATGATTATTAAAATTATACCCTTGAAAAAACTAATCTTCTTTTTTAAGAATTTACTAATGCTTTGATTATTATTCATAATTTTTTTAACTGGTAGTCCACTGACTCATCATAATGCCGAAATCAACAGAATTAACCTTGCCGTCTTGGTTGATATCGGCAGCAGAACGATCAGTAGAACCCCAATTTATCATTAATTGCGCAAAATCTAAAGGGCCAACAATATCGTCTCCATCCAAATCAGCTGATTGAGATATTTCTTCACCTAAAAAATAATTTGCTCCCGTAGCCAATGTTAATATATCATTACCATCGCTAGCCACATTACAATCATCTGTATAGCCTTCTTTAAAATCAAAATAAAGATTAGCTGTGTCTTGCGTTATAACTTTAAAAGTAATCGTTGCTAAAACTTTTTCAGAATCGTCCGTTGAATAATGGGTACCGCCCTCCACAACCTGAGAAAAATTAATTTTTCCATTAGAAGCATTATTTGTAACCGTAATAGGATAAAGAGAATTATCTGTAATTTGTGTTCCTTGAACTTCTAGCGAACTCTGAGGATAGTTTAAATAATAAATATCTACTCCATCTGTATCTGCTAAGCCGGTGTTCAATATAATCTTAACTTCAAATACATCGCCCACATTGTAAGAGTTAGTGGCTGGCGATAAACTTAAACTGGCTGCACAAACCATAGAACCAGTTAGTAAAAAAACAGTTAAAAAACAAGATAAAATAAATAGTCTCATATTTATATATGATACAATATCAAAACAGAAAATGTAAGGCTAGTTATCCACAACTATAAAGAATTTAAAGAACATTAAGAATTGCCGGAGCAATTTGTTTCTTTCTAGAAACAATCTTTGAAAGAAAAACTAAATTATTTTTGTTTGTCTTCTTAAAAGCTTTTTTAGAAATCAGTTTTTCCTTTTCCCCAGCCACAAACAGATAACTTTCTTTTTTAAGAATGTCAACTACAGCGAAAAAAATCAAAGGCGTATTAAGTTTCTTTTTTGAAGATGAAATAGTTTTTATGATTTCATCTCTTTTATCTAAAACATTTTTAGGATTAACTGTTTCGTGAACGCCAATGCCAAACTTAGTTTTGTTTTTCTGAAATTCTTTGTAATCCATAAAAATCAAATCTTTCAAACTCATTCCAGATATATCTGACTTTGCCTTAAACATTTCTTTAGCTAATTCTTCTATATTGCTTTTACAAATTTTGGCTAATTGTTTAGCTATTTTAATATCTTCAGGAGTAGCAGTAGGAGATTTAAATTTTAAAGTATCAGAAAGAATACCACAAAGCAATAAAAAGGCTTGCTTTTTATTTAAAATAAAATTATTTTCCTGAAACAATTTAAAAATTAAAGTGGAGGTGCTTCCAATAGGTTCAATCCTAAAATAAACCGGCTTATCGTTTTTTAAGCCTCCTAACTTATGATGGTCTAAAACACCTGTTACATCTGCCTTTTCAATTCCCGAAACAGATTGCTCTGACTCGTTATGGTCAACTAAAAAAACCTCCTTCTTAGATATATTTTTAATCAAGGGAGGTATTTTTATTCCTGCTTCTTTAAAAACGAACTCTGTTTCCTTGTTTACCTTACCTGCTCTAAAAGCCTGGGCTTTTTGGCCTCTTTTTTTTAAGAAATCCCCCATTACACAAGCGGAAACAACTGCATCTGTGTCCGGATTTTTATGACCGATTATTGCTATCAATTTTATTCCACGGTTACACTCTTAGCTAAATTTCTGGGCTTATCAATATCTAACCCTAATTCCAAGCCCAAATAAGCAGCCAAAAGCTGTAAAGGGATTACACTTAAAATTGGAGTTAACATCTCCAGAGTTTTGGGAATGTAAATAACATCATCAACTATGTTTTTAATTTCTTCATTGCCTTCAGTGGCAATGGCTAATACTTTTCCCTGCCTAGCTTTAACTTCATCAATGGCATTCTTCATTTTATCATAAACTGAGTCAGAAGGACAAATAACCACCGTGGGAAAACCTTCGTCAATTAAAGCAATAGGCCCATGCTTCATTTCACCAGCTGGATAACCCTCGGCATGTATTTTCCAGGCAATTTCTTTTAATTTGAGAGCTCCCTCCAAAGCCACCGGCGCATTGTATTTTCTGCCCAAGAAATAAAAGTTTTTGTATTGGGCATATTTTTGAGCCAATTCTTTAATATAATCAGTTTGGCTAAATATTTTTTGAGTTAATTCAGGCAACTTCTGCAGTTCTTCTAAAATTCTTTTGCCAGTTACTAAGCTCATTTGTCTTTGCCTGCCTAAAAAAACTGTCATCAAAGCTAGAATGGAAACTTGGGAAACAAAAGATTTAGTAGCTGCCACTCCGATTTCAGGCCCAATACGACAATAGACCCCAGCATCAGTTTCCCGGGCAATAGAAGAACCAACGGTGTTGACTAAACCCAAGGCCAAGCTTTTTTTCCTTTTGGCTTCTTTGACAGCTTCTAAGGTGTCAGCAGTTTCGCCGGATTGAGAAATAGCCAGAACAGTTGTTCTTTCATCTAAAATAGAGTTTTTGTAACGAAATTCTGAACCTGATTCCACCTTGGCTGGTATTTTTGCATATTCTTCCAACATATACTCGCCTATCCTAGCTGCGTGTCCAGCTGTTCCACAAGCCACTAAGATTATTCTATCAATCTCTTTAAGTTTTTCGGCCGTACCCTCCAACCCTCCTAATCTTGCCAAGCCCTGGTCTAAAACAGTCCTTCCCACAATGCTTTTTTGAATAGCTTCCGGCTCTTCAAAAATTTCCTTAAGCATAAAATGAGAAAACCCTTGTTTTTGAACTTCTTCGTTCTGCCATTCAATTTTTTCAATTGGTTTTTCTTTAAGAATAAAAAACTTTTCTGGAGAAAGAACAGCGATTTCGTTATCGTCTAAAGTAATAATCTGATTAGTATGAGAAATAACGGCTGAAGGATCAGAAGCAATTAAAAATTCATCTGAATTTATTCCCAGTATTAGAGGAGAACCAAATTTGGCAGCTACTATTTTTTGAGGATCTTTTTTAGAGATAACTGCAACACCATAAGTTCCCCTTACTTTTTTAAGAGCTTCTCTAACCGCTTCTTCTAAAGGAACCTGCTCCGAAGAATATTTCTCAATCAAATGGGCCAAAACTTCAGTATCTGTTTCACTTTTAAATTGATGTCCTTCCTGCTCTAATGATTGCTTAAGCTCTTTATAGTTTTCAATAATTCCATTATGGACTAAAAAAATATTTTGATGGCAATCACAATGAGGATGAGTATTGGCTTCGGTTACTGTACCGGTTGTTGCCCAACGCGTATGGCCAATACCTATTTTTCCATTTACGACCGGGTTTTCAAAATCAGAGATTCTTCCTGTTTTTTTAATTAAGAAATCCTCATTTCCATTAGAAATATAAAAACCAAAGGAATCATATCCTCTATATTCAAGTCGCTTCAATCCTGATAATAAAATGGGAAAAGCATCCCTTTTTCCAATGTAACCGACTATCCCACACATACTATATTAATTAATCTTCCAGGAACAAAAACAATCTTTTTAATTTCTTTGCCTTGTATCCATTTTTTAACCTTTTCTCTTTCTAATGTCAATTTCTTGGCTTCTTCTTCAGAAATATTTGGTTCAACTTTAATCTTATCCCGCATTTTTTCATTAACCTGGATAATCAAATTTATTTTTTCTTCTCTGGCTAATTCTGAATCATACTTTAGCCATTTCTCCTTAAAAACAGAATCTTTATTGCCTAGTTGAGACCAAAGTTCTTCTGTCAAATGAGGAGCAAAAGGAGCTAAAAGAATTAAAAATGAAGAATAATCATCTTTGGATAATTCTTTTTCTTTTTCCATTCCATTAACCAGAATCATTAAAGCAGAAACTGCGGTATTGAATTTACATTCTTCTAAATCGTCATTGATTTTCTTAATAGTCTGATGTATAAACTTATCAAAACTTGATCTTTTGTTTTTGACTTTCTCTTGAAGCTTCCAAACTTTTTGAAGAAATCTATAAACTCCTTTGATCCCATCTTCACTCCAGGCAATGGCTTGATCAAAAGGACCCATAAACATTTCATAAATCCTTAAAGTATCAGCGCCAAATTTCTGGATAATCTCATCGGGAGTAATAACATTGCCAAACGATTTAGACATCTTTCTTCCGTCTTCAGCCAAAACAATACCGTGAGAGGTACGGCGACTATATGGTTCATCCTGTGGTACAACTTTGATGTCGTAAAGAAACTTGTACCAAAAACGAGAATACAATAAATGCAAAGTGATATGTTCAAAACCGCCATTATACCAGTCAACCGGCATCCAGTATTGAAGCTTATTTTTGTCAGCTAAAGATCTACCATTATCAGGATCGCAATAACGTATAAAGTACCAGGAAGAACCAGCCCAGTTAGGCATGGTATCAGTTTCTCTTTTAGCTGGACCGCCGCACTTAGGACAAGCAACGTTAACCCATTCTTTAATCTTAGCTAAGGGCGACTCACCAGTGCCTGTTGGCTGGTATTTTTTAATATAAGGAAGTTCTACAGGCAAATCTTTTCCTGGCACTGGCACAGCTCCGCATTTAGGACAATGGATAATTGGAATAGGCTCGCCCCAGTAATGCTGTCTGGAAAAAATCCAGTCCCTCAACTTGTAATGGATAGCTTTTTCAGCTAAATCTTTTTTCTCCAGCCAATCTCTGATTTTTTCTGTTGCTTTTTCTGATTTTAATCCATTAAACCTATCTGAATTAACTAAAACACCATAATCCACAAAAGCCTCTTTGGAGATATCTCCTCCAGAGACAACTTCTTTTATTTCCAATCCATATTTCTTAGCAAATTCATAATCTCGTTTGTCATGAGCTGGAACCACCATAACTGCTCCTCCACCATAACTGGCTACCACATAATCACCTGTCCAAATAGGCACTTTTTCATTGTTAACCGGATTGATACAATAAGAACCAGTAAAAACACCCGTTTTTTCTTTTTCTAATTCTGTTCTCTCAAATTCACTTTTCTTTTGGGATTCTTTAATATATTTGTTGACTTTTTCTTTGTTCTTTTCAGTAACCAATTTTTGGGCTAATTTATGTTCAGGCGCCAAAACTAAAGCTGTCACGCCAAAAATAGTATCCAACCTAGTGGTAAATACTTTAATTTCAGATTTAGAATCAGGGACTGGGAATTTTATTTCTGCTCCCTCGCTTCTTCCGATCCAATTTATCTGCTGGGTTTTAATTTTATCCAAATAATCAACTTTTTTTAAATCATCTATCAACCTATCTGCATATTGAGTAATTTTTAACATCCACTGCTTCAAAGTTTTTTTACTTACAACTGCTCCGCATCTCTCGCATTTGCCAGCCACTACTTCCTCATTAGCTAAGCCTATCTTACAGGAAGGACACCAATTAACAGGTATCTCCGCTTGATAAGCCAATCCCTTTTTGAAAAGTTGTAGAAAAATCCATTGAGTCCATTTATAATAGTTTGGATCAGTGGTATTAATTTCCCTGGACCAATCAAAAGACAATCCCAGGCTTTTTATCTGCCGAGTGTAATTGGCAATATTTTGGGCAGTAGTTTTGCTGGGATGAACTCCAGTTTTAATGGCGAAATTCTCAGCTGGTAAACCAAAAGCATCCCAGCCAATAGGAAACAAAACATTATATCCTTCCATTCTCTTTTTTCTGGCTACTGTATCCAAAGCTGTGTAACTCCGGCAATGACCAACATGCAATCCAGATCCAGAAGGATAAGGAAATTCAATTAAAACATAGTATTTTGGCTCTTTAGAAAAATCCTCTGCCTGAAATAATTTTTCTTTTTCCCAAAATTTCTGCCACTTTTTTTCTATTTTTTGCGGCTCGTAATTTTCCATAATATATTTTCATCATATATAAAAAAACCCTTCTTTTCAAGATTAAAAAAAGAAGGGCGGAAAAATCTGCCCCATTAGAATCTATATTAAATAATATTCTGCCTCACCGTGTTGGTAGTTAAGGCAAGAATCAATAAATCTATCGTTCAAAAGAGCTGCGATAACTCTAAGGGGATCGCTTACGCCTAGTTTTTCCGCTATTTCCATGACCTCACTTTTCAACAGTCTCTTTCTTTTCATTAGTTCTTCCTTAATCACCTCTCTAAAGCCCATTTTAAAACCCCCTTTTGAGATATTGTATGATATATCAAAAATTTTTCAAATGTGGAAAACTTTTCTGGCGTTTTGAAAAGTTATTTCAGCTATTTTTTCTAAGGAATGGTTTTTAATTTTAGCAATCTCTTGAGCGATCAATTTGACTCCCAGAGGATTATTCCTTTCTTCAGAAAATCCGGGTGGTGTTAAATAAGGACAATCGGTTTCTATTAAAATTCTATCCAACGGTGTTTTCTGAATGGCCTCTTTTAAATCCAGTTTATAGATGATACCGTTAAATCCTAGATGGAATCCCATATCTAAAAACCTCTTGGCCTGCTGCCAAGTACCGGTAAATGAGTGAATTACCGAAGGAGGTTGAACCTCCTTCATTTCTAATAAATCGTCGAAGCCTAAGCGGCAATGGAAGATTATAGGCAAATTCAATTCTTGAGCTAATTTTATCTCTTGCAAAAGCAAATTTTTCTGTTGCTGCTTAAATTCTTCCTTTTTTTTAGTAGTTTTGGGCCTACGCCAAAAATCCAACCCGATTTCGCCAATGGCAACAACTTTCTTAGAGCTTAGCGCTAACTGCTTATACTTTCCGTAATCAAACCCTTTTTCAAACCTGCCTTCCTCATCTTTATCTTCTTTTTGTTTTATTAAATCTGTTTCTAAATTAATAGGATGCAGTCCAACAGCCGCATATACGCCTTGATTGTATTTTTCCGCTATCTCCACTGCCTTGAGAGAAGTTTCATAATTAGTGCCTACGTTTATCATCCAAACATTTTCGTCTAAGCATTTTTTTATAACTTTATCTCTATCGGAATCAAAAGCAGAAAAATTCAAATGAGTATGAGTGTCTATTAACATATCCGCGGGAAGAGTGGTTTGCTTTTTTGAGTTTCTATCTGTTTTAATATCTTCTCTGATGTTTCTGGTAGGAATGGTTCAAGCATCTGAGCAATATTTTCCAAAGCAAAGAGTAAATCATTAATAACTAATCCTCGTTCTTTTGATTTTTCCCAAGGTTTTTTCTCTTCAATGTATTTATCACAGAAACTGATTAACTTCCAAATTTTTTCCAAGGCTTCATTAAATTTAAATTCATCTAACAACTTATGATATTCTTTTTGCGTCTGGCTTATCATTCTTTGTAATCCAGGATTCGTAATCTGGGATTTGAAATTTTTATCTGCGAGTGTGACAACACGGGCAGTAAAATTCCCTAAGCCGCTGGCCAAATCAGCATTGTAGCGCTCTTCAAATTTCTGATAACTAAAATCACCGTCTTGGTATGGAGAAATTTCTCTTAAAAGAAAATATCTCACTGGATCAACTCCATATTTTTCAACTAATTCAAAAGGGTCAATAACATTGCCTAATGATTTGGACATTTTTTGGCTGTCAGAAGTAATATATCCATGAACAAAAATAGTTTTAGGCAAAGTTAAACCTGCGCTCAAAAGAAAAGCTGACCAATAAACAGCATGGAATCTTAAAATTCCTTTTCCAATCACATGAAGAATTTGATTTTTTTGAGACCAAAAATCTTTATACTTTTTTGATTCATTAGTATAACCTAAGGCATTAATGTAATTAGAAAGAGCATCCATCCAAACCCATATGATTTGGGTAGGATCTCCTGGCACTTCAATCCCCCAGCCTCCAGCTCTCTGGCTGGAACGGGAAACGCAAATATCTTCTAAGCCCTGATTAACAAAACTTAAAACTTCGTTTTTCCTGGCTTGAGGAATTATTTTTAATTTATCTTTTTGTATTAATTCTTTAATCTGATTTTCGTATTTAGAAAGACGAAAAAAATAATTTTCTTCTTCTATTAATTCCGGCTTGGTCTTGTGTTCTGGACAAAGCCCATTTTCAAGTTCCTTTACAGTATAGAACTGCTCGCATCCGACACAGTAAAGCCCCTTGTACTTTTTCTTATAAATATCTTTTTGACAAACCTGCCAAAATTTTTGAACCCCTTGAATATGCCGCTCTTCCGTGGTTCTTATGAAATCATCATAAGAAAGATTCAAAACTTCTTTTAATTTATAGAATTTTTGAGAATTCTTATTAACCAATTCTTGAACAGGAATATTTTCTTTTTTGGCGGCCTGAACATTTTTTAAGCTGTTTTCATCGCTACCGCTCAAAAAGAAAACCTCCTTGTTTAAAAGGCGGCTGTGTCTTGCAATAACGTCGGCCTGAACTTTTTCTAAAGCATGGCCTAAATGCGGCTTGGCATTAACATAATCAATAGCTGTAGAAATGAAAAATTTCTCATTTAACATAAATATTATTCTTCTTCAACAATTTCTTCCTCCTCTTTTCTTTTTTGTAGAAAATCTCTAAAGAAGTCCAGCATTATAGCGCCTAAAGGAACTCCCAAAATAGCTCCCATAGGTCCCCAGAATTTTCCTCCGATAAACAAAGCAGTTAAAACTACAATGGGAGAAACCTTGATTACTTTTCTGGAAAGAGCAGGTAAAAGAATACTGTTTTCAATAAACTCAATAAAGCCAAAAGCCACTAAAACAAAGATGGCTTGATAAGGATTGGTTACAAAAATCACAGCAAAAATAATAATGGCTCCGAAAAAGGGACCAATAAAAGGAACAAAATCAAAAATGCCTGCAATTAAAGCCAGAAAGATAGGGTATTCTACATTAAGAAAGTAGAAAGCTACGTAGGAACTGACTCCCACAAAGATAACCCCGATGATTCTCATAAAAAACCAGCCCGTAATTCTTTTCTGTGACTTTTCCCAAGCATTTAAAAGATAATTTTCGTATTTTTTTGGGAAAAAAAGCCTTAAACCTTCTTCCACATTCTTTCTTTCCAGAGAAAGAAAGACAGCAATAGTAATGGTGAAAATAGCACTGAAAATTCCTCCAAAGAAAGCAAATATAGCACTAAGCGCATTACTGCCCAATGCTTCTAATTTTTCCTGCATATACCCCAAAAAAGTTTCTAAATCTGTAAAGGATTCAAAACCTATCTTTTCAAAAAATGGAGAAATTTTAGTAAAAAATTCTGGAAAAGCTTGAGGGAAATATTCAGAAAAATATTTTATTTCAGAAATGAAATAAGGGAGAGCTAAATAAATAGAAATACTTATAGCTCCAAAAACTACCAGATAAAGAAAAGTGACTGCTAAAAGCCGGGGAACTCTGTGTCGGCCAAGCCATTCAATGGCTGGTTCAAAAAGAATAGAAATAACAAAAGCAAAAGCAAACCAAACCAAAAATTGGCTGATAGAAAAAAGAAAATAAAGAATCAATCCTGCTACTGCGATTTTGAGAATGGTTCCCCAAGTTATATCTAATAATTTCTCATTAGTCATAAAAGTTTATCTATTTTTAGAATATCATTTTAAAAAGATATAATCAACTTTTATTTGACAGTTTCGAAAACAGTATTGGTTTCAATCAAAAAACCAGGAAACTTTTCGGTCTTAAACCTAATTAATCTAAAATCGTTTTTATTCATATCTTCAAAAATATTACCTATGATGATAGCCCTTGCTTTGCCTACAATCTTTCCCTTTTTTATGTATAGAGCGTCTGGCACTGGCAGAGAATAATCCCCGGTTACTGAACTTTGAGTATGAAGACCCAAGATATTAAAAACAAGGATTCCCTCTTTTAGTGATTTCAAAACTTTATCAAAAGAAAATTCCTTGCTTGATCTCAATATAGCTGACTTATAGTCACTGAAAAAAGCTGTTGGCTCCTGGTTTTGTTTCTTAGCATATTTTAAATCAAGAACTTGAGAATTTAATCTTCCGTTTTTAATAAAATCAGTTTTCTTGCTATCTACGCCTTCAAGAGTAAATTTATACGAAGAAATATCAAAATCAATCGTGGGATCACAGCTAAGGTTTAAATCTTCCCTTAGAATCTTCTTATGCTTCTCAAAATCATCTAAGTTAAAGCGACTTATTTTATTATACACAGAAGAACCGGCTAAGTTACTAATAATAAATTGAAAGAACATTTCACTGGAAATCCAAGGCATTAACAAAATAGGCAACTTTCCAGGTTTAGGTTTGATTTTGGGAACTTTTTCAAAATAGAGATAAAATTTCTCAATAGTATCTTTTTTTAAATTAAGTGTTTTCTCTTCAGGAATTTTTATCAGAGTATCTTCTAAAGCAAAACGATTGTCATAAATAGAATAATAACCCAAAGAAGTTGATTTTTGGGATTCAAACAATCCTTGCGAAGTAAAAATCGCGCTTTCTGTTTTAGAAGCATAAGCATTGATTTCTTTTTGCTTTGTCTTAATCTTGTCTTGCCACTGGTTTAACTTAAGAACTAATTTAAATAAATAATCATTTTTGCCATCAACAATATCAGCCACTTCTTCGTCATAGAGTTTAACTTCCTTATATTTCTGTTTGGAAAGAAAATTAGCTTCATCCACATCTTTATAGCGCATCTTTTTAGCATCATTCAAAAACTTATTAAAATTATTCATATCTTCCCTGCTTAAAGAAACAGAACTGATCAAATTATCCGGCCATTCAATTAAGCAATCTCCTGAAATCCCAGAGGAAATATTGATTGGATTATAAACACCGGCGATAGATTTATTAGTAACCCCTAAACTAACATTTTTATTATGAACCAAAAAAACGCGAAAATTAATTATTCTTTTTTTCTGGCTAGCTATTTGAAATGTATTGTGTATTTCTTTGAAAAAAATCATAGATTAATTACCCCCGATTTTAATTCCCTTATTTTTAGAAATAAAAACAAATTGGTTAGCTGTATTCGAAACCGGAACCCACTGATTGGCTTTACCGCAACTGCCAGGAAAATTAGAATATTTACCTATGCCGAATTTAATTGACTTTAGAGCTTCTAAAATTGAACCGCTGAAAGAAGCTGGTTTGCACAATTTTATAGAATCCTTTGTTAGTTCAAAAAGAACATTTGTACCCAGCATAAAGACCCCTTTGGTAGGATCCACTTGTCCGCCACTGCTCCCTTGAAGATATATGATTTTTCTACTGCCTTTAAGGATTTTTTTATCAATCAAAAGCTTATGAAATTTTTCCACTGAAGTATCTTTTCTTAAGAAAGCACCATCAATAATTTTTTCTATTTTTAAAACAATATTGCTCATCCGAGGCACTGGAATTGAAGTATAAAATTCTGCCTTGGAACCGCCGGTTAAGGATTGCCCTGTTATTTTAGCTGTATAAACATCAGAAATGCTTTCTTTTAAAATTCCCTTATCCACTATCTTTATTTTCTTCCTTTTCACTCCTTGAGAATCATAAGGGTAAAAACCTCTTTCATCTTCCTTGGCATAATCATAAATGGAAACAACTGAACTAGCCACTTTCTTTCCTTTTAAAAATTTCCCCTTTTTACTTAAAACCGAACCGTAAAGAGAAGAGTCAGATTCAGCAGCATGACCAAAAGCTTCATGAATCAGAACGCCAGCTAAATCAGCGTCTATCAGCAAATCATAATGTCCGGATTTATACTTGGGAGCTTCAATCAATTTGGGAAAAATAGAAGCTAAATCCTTTGCTTTT
Source organism: uncultured Candidatus Saccharibacteria bacterium (assembly GCA_964615205.1). Taxonomy (GTDB): domain Bacteria; phylum Patescibacteriota; class Minisyncoccia; order Minisyncoccales; family JAGMDC01; genus CAZTQA01. Next base: position 57,332 of record CAZTQA010000001.1, on the reverse strand, counting down.
TCTATCAGCTGATCAATATTTTTTCCCTCCAATAATATTTCATAACTTTTTCCTGAAAGACGAAGCAATCTTTGAATTGTTTGACTGTCCTTTTTATAAGTTAGATTAGCATAAAAAAAACTACGAGGAATTTTAAAGCTGACATCGGTTTTATCAGAACGTGTTATTCTCCAGACTTCTTCTTCAATATTAAAGAAACTGTTAACTACTGCCGGGATTATTTCCTTAACCTTTTTATTTAGATATACTAATCTATTTTTAATTTCATTTAATTCAATGCCATCAAAAGAATATTTTGTTTGGGGAATAACAATGTCTTTATTCGGCTTTAATTTAAAAATCTCTTTATTTTTATCAAAGTTAAATTTTTCTGCCTGCTTCGCGGAATAAATAATCTGTTTTAAACATTCAATAACTTCTTTTTCATTATTAATATCATCTATTGAACCAAAAGCATTATTTCCATTTTTAGTAAAAATTCTCATGCCTATCCCTTTGATATGATCTTTTCTGGCTTGTTCAATTTTATCACCTACAACATTTACAAATTTTGATTTTTTGTCCTGGATACGAGCAATTAAATAACAATCGCTTCTTAAAGCGATTTGCTGAAGGGTTACTAATAAAGAAGAGTATTGAGGTAATAATGCTTGCATAAAATCAAATATTTTTATTTAAAATATCCACAAGCTGATTTGTCTTGACCCTTTTTTGCTTCATAGTGTCGCGGTCACGGATCGTGACAGTATCATCTTTCAAGGTGTCAAAATCAATAGTAACAGCAAAGGGTATTCCAATTTCGTCAGCCCGGCGATAACGCCTGCCAATGGAACCTACTTCGTCATATTGAGTAACAAACTCTGTCTTTAGTAGGTTATAGACTTTGTCTGCTTTTTTAATTAATTCCGGCTTATTTCTGACTAAGGGAAGAACAATTACTTTAATTGGAGCCAATCTCTTATCTAATTCCAAAACTGATTCTATTTCTTTAGCTGATTGAGTAGTTATGGTTCTTCCTCCCTTGATTTCTTTATAGCTGTTACAAAGAAACATTAATAAAATTCTTTCCACTCCCACTGATGTCTCAATAATATGGGGGATGTATTTCTTGTTGGATTGATCGTCAAAATAAGATAAATCCTGACCACTGTGTTTAGAATGATTAGATAAATCCCAATCGCCTCGATTATGTACTCCCTCAATTTCTTTCCAACCAAAGGGAAACTGATATTCAATATCAACCTGTCTTTTAGCATAATGGGCCCTGTCTTTTTCCGGAACTTCTACTAATTTTAAATCTTTTTTCTTTATTCCTAAATTTAAATACCAATTTAATCTTTCTTTTTTCCAAAAATTAAACCATTTATTATCTTCAGAAGGTTTACAGAACCACTGCATTTCCATTTGTTCAAATTCACGCACTCTAAAAACGTAATTGCCTGGAGTTATTTCGTTTCTAAAGGCCTTGCCTATCTGTGCAATACCAAGAGGAAGTTTCATTCTCATAGAATTGAGAACGTTCAAAAAATTAACATATATTCCCTGGCAAGTTTCAGCTCTTAAATAAGTAGTAGCTGCTTCATTTTCCACTGAACCTACAAAAGTTTTCATCATTAAATTGAATCTCCTGGGTTTGGTCAATTCTCCTCCGCATTCAGGACATTTTTTTGAACCGGAAATCTCATCTAATTTAAATCTTTTATGGCATTTTTTGCACTCAACTAATTCATCAGCAAAGCCGGCTGTTAAATGACCAGAGGCCTGCCAAACCTTGGGAGACATTAAAATGCTGGCATCTAAACCTACAATACCATCATGTTTTTTAAGCATTGCGTCCCACCAGAGATTTTTAATATTTCTTTTCATCTCCACGCCTAAGGGACCAAAATCATAACAGCTTCCAAAACCGCCATAAATATCTGAAGAAGGGAAAATAAATCCCCTGCGTTTAGACAAAGATATAATTTTTTGCATCAAATTTTGCATTTTTTATTGAACAATTCCTTGTTGTTCATTTACACCTTCATCGTCAGGCAAGCCCGTATTTATGGCTTCATCTTCTGATTTTAGTATTTCTTCTGTCCAGGTATCTTCTGCAAAAATAGAAACCTGTCTGATAATTTCCGGCGTAGTTCCTTTTTGGCTGCTAGTAGGCATAAAAGATACTTGAAAAACTAGGATTGAATTCTGGTTATCAATATTAGGATCTAATTCGCCAATATTCCAAACAATCTCTCTGGAATTGGAGTCAAAAGAAAACTTTTCACTCTGCTCTTCAGGAAAAATCTTACCGGTTAAATTTACTTCTTTGGGCAAAACAGCTTTAACTTTTACATTTTCAATATGATTATAATAATTCTGAACCTGCCAAAGAATAGTATAAGTAGTTGTCTTTCCTGCTTCCGGAGGCAGAGGTCCGGAATTGCCGAAAAAAGTCTCGTTGAAATAAGCTCTCTGGTCTATAGTTAATTTAGAGTTAACTTTGTAAGTGAATTCTTCTCTCGCCTGCTGTCCTAAATAAATGGTGTTCTTAAGAGTCAAATTTGAATCTCCCAAATTATCTATTTTCCAATCCTCTTTTAAATTAACCCAGAACTCAACCTTGCCTTCTTCTTGAGAATCTAAAAATTGCAGTTTATTCACTTTTTTCCAGTCAAAAATAATGGAATTATCTCCAGGTCCAAAATCACCGTCAAAAGTTTTAATGGTTTCCAAATCAAAGGGCTTGCCTTCCAGTTTGGTTACTAAAGAAAGATTGGTTAGGGCCTTTTCTCCAATATTCCTGAAGAAAATCTCATAATGGAGAACATCTCCTGCATTAGCCACATATTGAGGATTGCCGTTTATCTGCTGGGTGATATATAAAGAGGGTTCAATTATTTCCACTCCTTTGGAAATTTCTTTTAAAACAATGTATTCCCCTTCTTTCCATATTCCTAACTGGGCTTCAAAAATTTTTTGTTGCCCCACATTACCGGACAATTTACCTGTGATTTCAATCCTTCCTCCTTCTGATTTTTCCAAAAGATTAATAGACCATTCTGTGCTTTCTAAAGCTGCGGGCGAGGCCTTTTTAAATTCAAAACCAGAAGGATAAACAATTTTAATTCCTAAATCAGAAAGGGGATAGTCAATATAAGAAAAATAGTTCAAGCTGAATTCTATTTCTTTTCCAGACTGAATCCTGGAAGGAAAATCAAAATCAAAAGTCAGAGGCACCCGGCTGATAACTGAATTGAATGACGTTTCCGACTTATAATCAGACTCTATATTCTTGGGCCGATAAGTCAAAGTAGCTTTAGCTTCTTTACTCTCCCCTTCTTTCCCTAAGATGCGGGTCTTGAAATATAAGATTTTTTCCTGACCTGGATAAATGGCTTCTCCTAATTCCTGAGAACCTATTTCATTTCTTAAATAACCATCATCAGTAATAGAGTGCTCTGGGTATTCAAATACCAACTTTGGCTTTTCCACTCTGATATCTCCATTATTTTTATATTTAACAATATATTCTACTTCCTGGCCGGCTTCCACTTGGTCCGGGCCCGATATCTCCAATTTTATAATCTCCTTAGAATAGATATTTTTTTCATAATATTGATAATAGCCAAAACCTACTGCCCCTACAGCCAAAAATAATAAAATTATTATAAAAATTGATTTATTATTCATATATCTATTTTAACTCAAAAACATATTTTTGAGAAACTTTTTCTAATTCCTGCCAATTTTTTTCTTCTGTTTTTAATTTCGTTAAAATATCCCAATTTTTGTTTAAAATCAAACGCAGGATTTTTATTACTTCTGCTTTTACAGAAATAGAATCTTTTCCAGCACAGACAGAACAGACCAATCCTCCCTGCTCTGAACTAAAATGAAGATCATTTGGATCTAATTTCTTCTCGCATAAAGCGCATTTATAAAGTTCGGGCTGATAACCAAGAATAGCTAAAAGATTCCAGAGAAAGAAAAAATAACAAAGCTTGTGTTCAGTATTTAATCTTTCAAAACTCTCTAACAATAACTCCCAGATCTGATCATCTTTCTGTTCTTCAGCCACTAACTGATCTAAAATATTACAAATCTGAAAAGCAATCTCTGTTTTATCTAAATCTTCCCTTATTTCTGGAAAGTTGTCAATCAGAAGAGAATCTGTTAATGTTTTATGGGTCTTGCCTTGAATAAATTCAATTTCTGACAAACACAATTCTCTGGAGCCAGCGCGTAGTTTGGAATTTATCTTTCTTATGCTTTTGCCTAAAATATCTATCTTTCCGAAATTTTGAGTGTAAACTGTAAAAAGAATATCTGCTTCTTCCCTTTCTTGTCTTTTAATGAAAATCCCTTTTGTCCGATAATGAATAAACATTTTAATTATATTTTTCTGATACCCAGCCAGAGTTTTTTTCCATCAATATCAAAAGTTCTTTCAATATCAAAAACTTGTTTTGGCCTATCGCCTTCTACTAAATTAAGTTCTTTATTTCTTTTTAAAATCTTTTTTAAATAATCATCTCCGCTAAATCTAATTATGATTTTGTCTTGTGGCTTGTAACCAGCTCTTTTCCTCATTTCCTGAATATGACGCATAATCTCCCTGGCTATACCTTCTTCTTTCAAAATAAGAGTAATTTTAGTGTCTAATTTTATCTCCCTGCCAAAAACAACTTTCTTTATATTGACTTCTTCTTTAATTAAATCTGAAAAATCTTTTTCTAATTTCTTAGTTATTTCCAGTTTGCCTAAGGGTTGGCGAACTTTAATTCCAGCCTTGGCTCTTTGGCTTAATCCTTCAGTTACTATTTCTCTAACTTGTTTCATTTCTTCTTCTAATTTTTTATTAATCAATTTTTTATTGGCTTTGGGCCAATCTTCCAAGTGTACAGATTCTTTATTGGAAATGTCTTTATAGATTTCTTCTGATATAAAGGGAACAAAGGGCGCCGTTAATCTGCTCAAAGTTAATAAAACAAATTCTAAAGTTGATGCAGCTTCTTGAAATCTTTTCCTTGATCGCCTGACATACCATAAAGATAAATCATTAATAACGAAATCTTCTATGGTTCTGGCTGCTGAAACAACATCATATTTGTCTAATTTACTAGTGGTTTCTAAAATCAAATTATTCAAGCGCGATAAAATCCACTTATCCAAAACATGCTTACTTTTAGTTTTTTCCTTTTTGTCGGCATAAGTAGTAAAAAAGACATATATATTGTAATACGTCAAAATAAATTTCTTTAAAGCCGTATTAACATCTTTTTCTGCAAAAAGCTTGGCGTCTCCGGGCTGATTAATGGTGTAGAAATACCAACGAGCTGCATCAGCGCTGTCTTTTTCAACAACATCCCAGGGATCAACTACATTGCCTTTTGATTTTGACATCTTTTCTCCTTTTTCATCTAAAACATGGCCTAAAGAAATTACATTTTTATAAGGGCTTTTAAGGTTAAGCGAGGTTGAAATAGCTAAAAGCGTGTAAAACCAGCCTCTGGTTTGGTCAATAGCTTCAGAAATATAATCGGCGGGAAACTGGCTCTTGAATTTTTCTTTCTCAAAAGGATAATGATACTGGGCAAAAGGCATTGCCCCGGAATCAAACCAGCAGTCGATTACTTCTGGAACTCTTTTCATCAGATTATGGCACTCAGGACAAAGAAATTCTACCTGATCAAGATAAGGCCGGTGAAAATCTAAATTCAAATCATTATTATAAGACAATTTTTTAAATTCTATTTCTCTTAATTCGCCGACTTCAATTGCTCTTTTGGTCCAGTACCCTAAACTTTGCTCATTTGATAAACCTTTCATTAAAACTTCTAACATCCAAATAGGGCCGCCGTGACTAATAATTAATATATTTTTATTCTTATATTTCCTATCTGTTTCTTTAATAAAATCAGCCATTCTTTTTTTAACCTCAAGATAACTTTCCCCTTTTGGCGCTCTCTCTTTAAATTTCTCTACTCTAGATTGCCAATTCTGCCAGTATTTTTTAATATTCTCACCGTGAAAAATACCCAGATTAACTTCTCTCAAGCGAGAATCGTATTGAGACTTAATCCTTAATTTCTGAGAAATAATTTCAGCTGTTTGCCTAGTACGAAAAAAATCAGATGAAAAAATTAAATCTATTTTTTTATTTTTTATTTTCTTAGCAACTTTTTCAATCTGTTCTTGTCCATATTGAGTTAAGGGACAATTAGCCCCCCTATCTTTATAATTAAGAACCCCTTTTTTATAGCATTCAGTTTCTCCATGCCGCAAAACAAAATAATGATTAGTGGTGAATTCTTGTTCTAATAAATCCTTTTTAGAGCCGATGCATTCCTCATAACCGCATTTCTGGCACTGCCAAACAGGTAGAGGCGTTCCCCAATACCTTTCCCTGGAAACTGCCCAGTCTTTTAATTCTTTGAGCCATTCACCAAACCTGCCTTGTTTTAAATTATTCGGAATCCAATTTATTTCCTGATTGTTTTTAATTAGTTCTTTTTTAATCTTAGTTGTTTTGATGAACCAAGATTTTTTAGCGTAATAGATTAAGGGAGTTTTACATCTCCAGCAAAAGGGATAATCATGCTCGTAAAGTTCTTGTTTAAGAAGTAAATTTCTGTTGGCTAACTCATTAATAATTAAACTATCCGCCTCCTTAATAAAGAGCTTGTTCCATTTATAGCCAGATGTTTTCATTTTTCCCTGTTCATCTACAGTAATTAAAACAGAAATATTATTTTCTTTAGCCACTTTCATATCGTCTTCGCCAAAAGCTGGCGCAATATGAACTAACCCGGTTCCTTCTTCAGTAGTAACAAAATCCCCTTTAATTATTTTATAAGGAGCTTTATCCTCATATAATGGTTTGTACTTTAATCCAATTAACTTTTTCCCTTTAAATTCCTCCTTAATTTCACCCTCAATTCCGCATTCCTTTATTCTTTGCTTGGCTAAAATTAGATATTCTTTATTAAATTTAACTTTAATATAAGTAATATCAGGATTAATTGCCACAGCCGTATTGCCGGGTAAAGTCCAGGGCGTAGTCGTCCAGACCAATAAATAAGTATTTTTAAATCTTGAATCCTTAATCTTGAATTTGATATAGATTGACGGTTCTTTAACTTTCTTGTATCCCTGGGCAACTTCATGAGAAGAAAGCGAAGTACCGCAGCGCGGGCAATAAGGCACTACCTTATAATCTTGGTATAACATTTTTTTATTCCAAATCTGCCTTAAAATCCACCAAACTGTTTCTATATAATCATTCTCATAAGTGATATAGGGATTGTCTGTATCCAGCCAATAGCCGATTCTTTGAGTTAAATCTTCCCAATTTTTCTTATACTTCCAAACTGATTCTTTGCATTTCTGGTTGAATTCAGCCACACCGAATTTCTCAATGTCTTTTTTGCTTTTTAAACCTAATTCCTTTTCTACTTCCAGCTCCACTGGCAAGCCATGGGTATCCCAGCCTGCTTTTCTTAAAACTTTAAATCCTTGCATTGTTTTGTAGCGGCAGATAATATCTTTGAAGGCGCGCGCTTCAAGATGATGAATGCCTGGTTTTCCGTTGGCAGTGGGCGGACCTTCATAAAAAACAAAATAGGGCGATTTTTTACGCCTTTCGATTGATTTATCAAAAATTTTATTTCTTTTCCAAAACGTTATTATTCTATCTTCTAATTGAGGAAAATTAATGTTCATATATTATAAATACTAACAGATTTTTTTAAATTTTACATCTTTCGGAGAGCAGAAATACCCATCAAATCAAAACTGTTTTTAAAAATAATTTTCGTGGCCGTGATAAGGGCCAGACGCGATTGACTAAGGTTTTTATTATCAGAGATTACTCGACAGTCTTGATAAAACTGATGGAAAATTGCGGCTAAATCCAAAGCATATTGCGGCAATTTCTGAACCTGATAATCCTTAGAAACGTCTGCAACTACTTCCGGAAATCTAACTAATTGTTTAATTAACTTTAATTCGCTCGGATGTTCTAATAAATTAAATTTGGGATTTGGGATTTGGGATTTCTCGGATTTGCGAATTATTGAACAAATTCGAGCATAGGCATATTGAACATAATAAACCGGGTTCTTTTCTGACTCTTCCTTGGCTAAATCCAGATCAAAGTTCAAATGAGTGTTAATCGTTTTCTGAAGAAAAAAGAATCTTATAACATTCTTACCCACTTCTTCAATTAATTCATCCATAGTAAAATAGATTCCTTTTCTTTTTGACATTCTTTGTCTTTCTCCTTTTTTCAGAATAGTTATAAATTGATGCAAAACTATCTCAACTTTATTTTTATATCCCAAAGCTTCTACTCCTGCCTTCAAACCAGCTACATCACCAGCATGATCTGCACCCCAAACATTTATAACTTTATCAAATCTTCTCTTTTCAATTTTGTCTCTATGATAAGCGATATCTCCGGCTAAATAAGTCTTAGACCCGTCTTTTTTTATTAAAACTCTGTCTCTGTTATCCTGGAACTTTCTTGATTTAAACCAGAAAGCATCATCTTTTTCATAAACTAAGTTTTTCTTTTTCAATAAATCTATTGTTTTATCTACTTCTTTTTTCTTATGTAGCTGGCTTTCCCAAAACCAATTATCATACTGAATACCCATTCTCTTAACTGTCTTTTTTATCATTTCCTCTAAAATTATTTTGGCTGTTTTCTGTCCAGCCTTAAAAACATCTTTTTCTTTTACTTTTTTATGAAGTTTATTAATATAGTCTCCTTTATAAACAGTTTCCTTGTCTTTTAGAACAGAATGACCTAATGCTATAATCTGATTCCCGAAATCATTAATATAGTATTCTTTCTCCGCTTTATAACCAGCTACCCTAAAAACATTTCCTAAGACATCTCCAAAAACTCCGCCTCGAGCATTGCCGATGGTTAAAGGACCAGTGGGATTGGCAGAAATAAATTCTATATTTATTTTTTTATTCTTGCCAATCTTTAAGTGCCCGAATTTCTCTTTTTGTCTTAAAATCTCTTTAACCTGATTTTGTAAATATTCTTTGGATACAAAAAAGTTTATAAATCCCGGCTCTGATAATTCAATTTTCTCGAATGTATCTTGTATCTTATATTTAGTATTTAGCATTTCTTTCTGTAAAATTTCTGCTATTTTTAGTGGCTCTTCTTTGACTTGTCTTGCCAATTGCATAGCAATATTGCTTGAATAGTCCCCATATTTATTATTTTCCGGAACTTCAACTAAAACTTCATCCAATCTTATTTTGGGCCATTCTTTTTTTACTGCTTCCTGAACTACTCTTCTTATTTCTCCTCTAATGGTATCCATTATTAAACTTTAACTTATTTTCCCTTAAAAATAAATAGCTAAAAAAAAGGTACTAAGTTTATTTTTACTTTAGTACCATTTTGCTTGACTTGGCTCTCCTTCCAACCTTATAGCATATTCTACCGTTACTTCTCAAGCACAAACGTGCATTTCCCGTTAAATAAGCAGCTTCACTATCTCTACGGTACATTAGATATGTCTTGATATGACTGTAAAAATCTCCTATAGTTGCAATAATCACCATTGCTATTGCTACTATAAATAGGTGCAGATTCATTCCGTAGGAAAGATACATGTCTTCAAGCATTGTTCCGCTGAAATCGTAACACAGAAATAGCAGTAATCCCACAGAAATCATTATCCAGAGAGCCCCTGGCCAAAGCAATAAACTAGACATAACCCTCAGCGAAAGCGCTAATTCTTTATTCATCTTTAATCTCCTAATTTCAGGATAACTTTTAAAATAAAAAAGTCAACTATTTAAATAGTTAAACCTGGTTCAGCAATAAAAAAAGCGGCACAAAAACCGCTTAATAACTCGAGGGCTGGGTTATCACATCAAACAAAGCAGCTATAAAAACACCGAAAGCCAATATCCCTAGACCGATTGGACAGAGATAAATATTTGTCTCTAGTCCGATTATCACTAGTATATAACAAGCAATCGCTGCTACTATAATTATCAGCATATCGATCGGGTACTTTTTCATCTTTTTCCTCCTCTTAAAGAGTATAACTTTCTCTTGTTTACATGTCAACAAATTTAAAAAAATAAGGCGGCATTAGTCTACCGCTTTAAAAATTATTTCCGCTTGGACAATATCTTCTTAAGCAATCTGGCATACTTTTTCTCTTTGCCATATACATCGGTATGGGCAAACAGAGGAATAGAAAACCTGAGCTCGTTAGATAAACGTTGTTCCACGCAATACTTGCTATCAAAGAACCCAAACCAAGCAGAACAGCCAAAAGTATATATCTTTTCATGTCTCTCACCTCCAATAATATAATATAACTTTTTTTATTATTTGTCAATAGTAACGCGCAAAAAAGAAGGCGAACTGGTTCGCCTATTTATTTCGTTAATTCTGTTTGAAATGATAATTCCACGTTCTCCACTTTTATCACTGGATCATCTATCAGGGGTGGATTTCTGCATTCAGAGATAATTCCCTCCTTTATTTGAAAGAGTATAACACATTCACAGAAACTTGTTATCCTTTTGTTATAAAGACCTCTAAGCTTTTTCTTTTATTTCCCCTTTTTCATTAATCATTTTCAATTTTAAAAGATCATAATAATCATAAACCAATCAAAAAGTTTGTCAAATAATTTCAAAGTTGCTAAACTAAATTAATGAAAGTGTTGGCTGAAAATAAAAAGGCTTACTATGATTATGAAATTTTAGATACCTACGAAGCAGGTATGGTTTTGAATGGTCAAGAAGTAAAATCTATTAAAACCGGCCATATTAGCCTAAAAGGAGCTTATGTAGTTTTTAAAAATGAAGAATTATTCTTAATCGGCGCCAATATTCCTCCCTACCAGCCTAAAAACGCTCCCAAAGATTATAATCCTGAACGCTCTCGCAAACTGCTTCTAACTAAATCAGAAATTAAATCATTGATTGGGAAAATCAAACAAAAGGGCTTGACTTTGATGCCTTTAAAGGTGTATACTAAGAATACGAAAGTAAAGCTTTTATTTGGATTAGGCAAAGGAAAAAGAGAAATTGATAAAAGGGAAAAAATAAAGAAACGCGAATTTGAAAGAGAAAAACAAAGAATTTTACGGGGATGAAAGGCATAGACAGGAATCTGAACTAAGGTATGCAAGCCGAGTTTTCTCAAACCTCGTTAAACTTTGGGAAAAAGAAATAAGCGCCAACTTAATTTCTAAAACTAAAGCAGCTTTTGCCAATGCCTTTGGCGGCGGCGTAGCTGGATTAGTTCCTGCTTACGTTTAATCGTAATGCCATCTTCTTTATTGACTCTCGATAAATAAGGAAGGTGTCATATTATCGAGATAGACAGCTATCCCGCCTCGAATAGCTGTTAAGAAAAAGAGGCAAAACTTTTTAAGCTTGTCGAAATATCTTAGGGAAGTTTCTGGACAGGAGTTCAATTCTCCTCATCTCCACAGAAAATTGTTTAAAAGAACATTTGTCAACAATGGAATAAGGGCTAAACAAGTTAGAGTAATTGATGAAAGCGGCAAAAACTTGGGTGTTTTAAATTTGGAGGAAGCGCTCCACATAGCTCGGGAGCGCAATTTAGATTTAATTCAGGTAACGGAAAAATTGGATGTTCCGGTTTGTAAAATAATGGATTATGGGAAATACCAGTATCTAGAAAAAAAACAGGAAAGAAAATCCGCCAAGAAACAAAAGGGCGGAGAAATGAAAGGCATAAAGCTAAGCTTTAACATTTCTCCTCATGATATGGAAACACGGGTTAAGCAAGCTGAAAAATTTTTGAAAGAAGGCAATAAAGTAAGAATTGAGATGCGCCTAAGAGGAAGAGAGAAAGCCCTACAGGATTTTGCCAGAGAGAAAACAAATAAATTCAAAGAAATGCTGAGTGCACTTGTAGAATTTAAGGTAGAAAGAGGTTTAAAAAAAGAAGCCCGAGGATTGACAATGATTATCTCAAAAAAATAATATGAAAACAAGAAAAGCTTTAACTAAAAGATTCAAAATTACCAAAACCGGAAAGATTTTGCGTCGGCCCTGCGGCCAGGATCACCAAAGAGCAAAAAAATCCGGCAAACAGAAAAGAGAATCCAGAAAATGGGTTAATCTTTCTAAATGGGAAACTAAAAAGATAAAAAAATGGTTAGGGTAAAAAGAGGGACAACTGCTCATAAACGCAGAAAAAATATTTTGAAACACGCCAAAGGTTTTAGGTGGGGAAGAAAAACAAAATACAAAGCAGCTAAAGATGCCTTAGCTCATGCTTGGTCTTATGCTTATCGAGACCGCAGAACAAAGAAAAGAAACTTTAGACAGCTCTGGCAAATCAAAATCAATGCTGCTTGTCGAGAACAAGGCATAACTTATAGCAGATTTATAGCTGGTTTGAAGAAAAACAAGATTGAGCTGGATAGAAAAATATTAGCTCAATTAGCCCAAACCAAACCTGAAGTTTTCAAAAAAATAGTGGAGAAATCCAAGGAATAAAAAGGGAAGGTCAGATGAAAATCTGGCCTTTTTGATTCTTTACGTTGTCTTGGTTTGGGAGAATATTTGGATTGTTGCTGAAAACTCAAGATTTGTTATCTTACAGTCAGGATCCGACAAGAGGAGCATATTATTTCCTTTCTCGTCCTCAAGTCGCCTGTTCCCGTTATTCGCTCGCCATATAGCTCTTGGCAGATATAAAAAGCTTTCTCTACCAAAGATATCTCTTATATGGTTTGTCCCGACAGTTTCCTCTCCCACTTTCCTTCGCAGAACGACTCTTACATTTCTTAACTCTGTCCCATCTTCTAACTTTGATAGCTTATCTAGTTCCAATTTTGTCCTCCCATACCCATTTATTAGGGTGCTATATTATTATAGCATTTTATTTTTTTGCCAACAAGATTTCTGAAATTTTATTCAAACTCCAAGTATTAATAATATCTTCTTTTTCAGCCCAGCCCCTCCGGGCCTGGGCAATACCAAATTCCATGAACCTTAAATGACTCTTCTGGTGACTGTCAGTATTAATTACCATTTTCACTCCTGCTTCCTTAGCCTTCCTAATGTTTATATCATTTAAATCCAAACGCTGGGGAAAAGAATTTATTTCCAGAATAACATTATATTCTTTGGCTGCTTTCAAAATCTGATTAAAATCACATTCATATTCGTCTCTTTTTTTAAGAATCCTGCCTGTGGGATGAGAAATAATTTTAACATAAGGGTTTTTCATGGCAGTAATAATCCTATTAGTCATTTTTTCTCTAGACATTTTGAAGCTGGAATGAATTCCAGCAATAGTATAATCTAGTTTTTTTAAGGCCTCGTCTTCTATATCAATTGAACCATCATTCAAAATATTTGTTTCTGCTCCTTGTAAAATCTTGAATTTTAAATTTTGAATCTTGAATCTTTTATTGAGTTTATTAATTTCTTTTCTCTGCTGAGATAACTTTTTTTCGTCCAATCCATTTTCTATTTTCAAAAACTTAGTATGGTCGCTGATACCTAAATATTCATATCCCATTCCTATAGCCTGATTTGCTAACTCTTGTATAGAATCATCACCACCATTCCAGTTAGAATGAATATGCAGATCTCCTTTGACATCGCTATAATCAATAAGTTTAGGCAAACCAGGGAGTTTACCCTGAGCTCGCCGAAGGGAAGCCTCAATTTCTCCATTATTCTCCCTTAATTCCGGTTCCATCCAGTCCATACCAAGAGCTTTATAAACTTCTTTTTCCTCTTTGCCAGCAATAGTTTTCTTTCCTTTGAAAAGCCCGTATTCATTTAATTTTAAATTATTCTGGATAGCAATTTTCCTAAGAGCTACATTGTGCTCTTTTGAACCCGTAAAGTACTGCAAGGCTGCACCATAAGATTTTTCTGGTACAATTCTTAAATCGTAGTCAAAGCCTTGCTTTAATCTGACTGAAGAACGAGTAGGACCCTTTCCCCAAATTTTTAGCACTTCTGGCATAGAAACAAAGAAATCCATAACCTGGGACGGATTTTCAGACACAACTAAAATATCTGCATCTCCAATAGTCTCTTTTTTTCTTCTTATAGAGCCGGCAATACTGATTTTTTTAACTTTCTTTAATTTTTCTAATTTAGAAATAATTTCTTTAATTTGGGGCAGAATATCGCCCAATAAAAATCTGCCTTTGCTTTTCTTAAGAAAAGCAATGCCTTCTAAGATATTTTTCTCTGTTTTCTCTCCAAAATTAAAAAGGCTTGCAATTTTATGACTGCGAGCCGCTTTCTCTAAATCTTTTAGATTTTTAATTCCCAATTTCTGATACAGAACCTTGATTTTCTTAGGGCCAATTCCTTCTACAGCTGAAAGCTCTTTTATGTCTACGGGAACTTTCTTTTTCAATTTTTGATAGTATTTTATTTTTCCTGTTTTCAAATATTCTTCTATTTTCTCGGCAATGCTTTTCCCTACTCCAGGAATATTTTCCAAACCCTTAATTCCCTCTTCTCTATAAACTAATCTAACATCTTTGTCTAAATTCTCAATAGAAAGAGCTGCTTTGCGATAAGCCGCTGGCCTAAAAGCTGCTTCTTCCATTTCCAAGTAATCAGCAATTTCATAAAAAACTTGGGCTATCTCCTGATTATTCATATAGATAATTATATCTTATTATATCTCAATTAATTTGAAAAATAAATAAAAAATAAGAGGAGTAAAAAATAAATCCTCTTTTAATTTTTATTATTGTTTTGGTAAGTATCTGAATGCGAAGTTTATGCCGGTGCCTTGCAGTTTATTTATCTCTTCTTGGCTGACAATTTGCGTTGCGTTGAACTCCCAAGTCATGGTTATAGGCAGTGTTTGGTTATTCTGGATTTCTCCAATTTCGGTTGAATTGTTCTGGAATGCTGAAATATTAGCTACGGTTGTCCGATTATCAAAATCAATCTCCAGATAAAAATGATTCTCTAGCCGTCCTGAGCCTTCTGAAGTTAAATTAAACACCTCGAAGTATACTGCAGTAGCATTGCCATTGTTTTTCAGTGTCCTAGTAATTTCTCCGCTGTCTCCCGGCGCTATATTGACTGCCTTTATAAGACCTTCTGTTCTCTGGGTGCAATTACTGCCATCTGCCCCACACAACCATAATCCTATCGCTATTGGCGCTGGTGTTGGTGATGGTGTTGGCGTTGACGGTGTTCCGCCACCACCGCCTCCTCCTCCACCTCCTCCGCTGCGTCTAACTATTGGGGTAGGCGTTGGAATTGAACTTGGAGTCGAAGTAGGGCTCGGATTTGGAGTTGGGACGAAAGTTGGAACTGGTGGTCTAAAAGTCGGATAGAGTGTTTGATACGGCGTCGGCATTGGTGAGGGTTCAGGTCGCTCTATGGATTTAGAAACATACCACATTAGCGAACCCACAAAAACCCATACGAGTATAATCATCAGGACAACGAATAAGGCTCGTCTAGTCAGATTCATGTCTCTTCCTCCCAGGTTTCAGCTATTATCTCTACTGGCACTATTTTTGAGTCAGAGAATCCTCTGGCAATTCCTATCTGCCCAATTTCTATTTCTAAAGCGAATTCAAAACTGTCTGT
Organism: uncultured Candidatus Saccharibacteria bacterium; assembly: GCA_964615205.1. Classification (GTDB taxonomy): domain Bacteria; phylum Patescibacteriota; class Minisyncoccia; order Minisyncoccales; family JAGMDC01; genus CAZTQA01. The sequence goes on along the minus strand of CAZTQA010000001.1, from coordinate 41,741 downwards.
TTGGGCAGTCAGATCACTTATCCGCGGTGGTTTGGAAGGTGACCACAGCACTGTTAGATTCAACTGCCTTGTTTCTCCGGGCGTCAGCGTACAATTAGAAGAGTTGGTGAAAAGTTCTCCGTCCTTCAAATGCAGAACAATAGTATCGCCGTTCTTGAGTAAAACTTCTACCAAGTTGTCCAATTCTCCGTCCCCTTCAATCTGGTCGCAGCCGAGATCCTTTCCTTCTTCGTCTCCCATTGTCTTATTTTCTATATCCAGCACGCCGTTCTCTAAGCCAAGGAATTTAATTGTCTCTATCGTAACATTACCTTTCATCGTTCCAGTGTTCGTGACGTTCACTGTCCAGGTATTGTTAGTACCCGGCGTTATATTGATGTTTAAAGGTGCTATCTCTGTCAAGGTCAATCTGGCTGCTGTAACTGTATTGCTATCAACTACGACTGCATTTTCCCCTGTGTCTATGTTTGCTGATACCAAAACTATCCCTGCCAGAAAACACAAAATACCTAGTCCAGTCAATAACTTGCTTTCCATTCTTTCTTTATCCCTCCTATGCTTTTGTAATATAAACCTTAACCAAAAAAAGAATACTTGTCAAGTAGTTGGATTGAGCGCCTAATTTGAAAATTTATTATTCTGTCACCTGCTCCAGCAACCTTATCCATCTATCCAATTTTTCTTTTTCTTCGCCTGAAACCCGGCTTCTTTCTTCTCCTAATTTGTTTAAAGCATTTCTAATTTCTTCCTTAGAAACATACTCTCCTAACATGGAATACAATCTGTCGCAAAGTTCCTCCCTTCCTTCTCTTCCTATCTTTAAAGCTAAGTCTGAAGAATTATCAACTATGGCGTTTTTAAGATCTCTGAAACTAATTGTCTTCTTATCACCAAAAATATCAGTCATTTTAAAATAATGTTTTTTGTTTAATAATTTCTTTTTTTTCGGCCTTTGAAAAAATCCTTACTTTGCCAAAAACTCCGTCATATCCCGGCTCAACATCAACATCGCCCTCTCTTACCTTTATAATTCCCTCTGCAATCTCCGATAAACTAGCGGATTCCAGGTCTTGTTGGGAAATATTAATTAAAATATTAAATTCATTCTCAAATTTATCAATAAGCTTTTGATACTCTGCTTCTACTTGCTTGGTCCCGGTTGACTGGCCTAAGCTTTCAGCAATTATTTCTTCTAAAGGAACCAAGCTCTTATAAGGGATAAAACTATCTGGTTTAAACCCATGCGCTTTGTCTGCTAATTTTTCTACTCTATTCAACACGCCGATAGTCAAGGGTTTTCCGCAAACCGGACAAATATTATTATATTTTTTTGATTCTGAGGGAGATAAACTGATATCGCAGTTGCGGTGGCCGTCATAATGGTATTTGCCTTCCTCAGGAAAAAACTCAATAGTGTAAACGAGTTTAACCGAGGTCTGTCCTCCCTTGGAGGACAGACCTCTATTTTTTATGGCACCAACAATAGAATTGTAGTTTAATCCGTTTCCCTCAAAAACATTGGCCTCCCTACCTAATTTGGCTGGGCTGTGGGCGTCACTGTTAGAAACTAAAGTCAGTTTCCTGGCATCAGGAATTCGCCAGAGCATGGCCGGATCAGCTGAAAGCCCTGTTTCCAAAGCATAAATATGTTTTGAATATTCTTCAAAACATTCTTCCAAAGAATCAAAGCCGGACTTGGAACCGAAAAGACCAAACCAGGGTGTCATTACATGAGCTGGAATAATCAAGCAATCCTGGGAAATATTAAGAACTATTTTTGCCAGTTCTTTGGCATCCAAACCCAAAATGGGCCTGCCGTCTGACTTTATATTTCCTATCCAGCCAAGCTGAGTATTAATTTTCTCCACTACTTCAAGAGAGGGAGCTAAAACTACTATATGCACCTTGCGCACCTTTCCATTTTTAGAATAAATACAGCTTATTTCTGAAGTTAAAATAAACTTGGCTTTATTATTAGATTTCAGTTTGTATAGGCCGTTCTCCGCTGGTTCCAAATTTTGTTTCAAGCCTTGAAACCATTCTGGATGAGTAAAGTCTCCTGTTCCTAAAATATTTATTCCCTTTATTTTTGCCCAATAGCCCATGCCTTCCAGGTTCATTTGGCTGGAAGTAGCCCGAGAATATTTTGAATGCAAATGAAAGTCAGCAATAAATTGCATTTTTAAAATGATTAGTCACCACTAGCTCCCCAATTGCGATTCATAAAAGAGAAGTCAATGGTGTTAACAATGCCATCCTCGTTGAAGTCGGCATCTGAATCACCAGTCTGCCAATTATCTGCCATAGCAGTCCAATCGCTTGAACTGATAATGTTATTATTGTCTAAATCACCTATCTTCATCTGGACAGCAGTAGTAATGTTATCAACTAAGTTGTGGGTTACCTTTTTATCTAAATAATTGTCTATTTCTGTCTTAATATTATAGAGATCACTTCTATTGTAAGTAAAGTTAGATAAATCTAAAATTAAATCATTATTATCTGTAGTACTGTTTGTCTTACTCCAGATAACTGTAGTTTGTCCCGATTTAAAGATGGATACTTTATTGATTAGATGATTACCTCCAACTGGTTTAGCTTCCAAGGAGAGATTGATGGTAATGCCCTCCTTACAAGCACCATTATTGCAACCGTAAGGACAGGTAAAAAACTCATTTCTGTAAATATTATCAGTTCCACAATAATATTCGATTAACGTATCCGATGAACAAATATCAGGATAACTTTTACCTGTAGAGTCGGTAACGGTTCCTTTTAAGTAATAATTCTTGCCACTGTCACTATCAAGACAGATAGGTGGTATAATAGTAAAGAAATTATCACTTTGATCATTCATTAAACTATTAGTATCTTTAATTAGAATTTTATAGCCACTTGATAAAGAAATATCTATTGGTACGGTCCAAGAATATTCTCCAAGAGAAGCTGAAACGCTTGTAGCAATTGTCTTCGTGTTTATACCTTGAAGACTAATTGTAACATTAGCTACTCCAGTAGCTGTCCAAGTAATGTCATATGTGTGACCATGTATCCAGATTTCTCCGCCATTGGGAGAAGTGACGGTAATTGACTTGACTGATGAACAGACAGAACAATGACTTCCTCCGCAATCTATATCAGTTTCGCCACAATCTTTTATTCCATTTCTGCAATGGTTGCCAATTAAAGAATGTCCTAAATAAGAACTAGAATTTGGGTCTAAAGAATACTCATATGTCGGAACATAATGTTTTTCTAAGATAAATCTATGCCATACTGAATTACAGTCATCAACAGAAGCACAATAATTATTCCAGTTCTGTCCGCAAGCCTCAAAACACGGGTCTTTAGTAGAATGAGCGGAAGCGCACGGAAACCATAAACGAGTCTGGGAAGCACTACAATTAGTAGAGTTAGGATTATAACAATAATCTGGATAATTATTTTTATATTGATCAGGCACACCTGTTACCTGATCTACAGCATAATCCATAGCATTCAACCACTCATGCATATAAGTACCGCTATTGGCACATTCAAACCAAACACTATGACCATGAACAAAACTCTTAGGTATCCAACTATAACTTGCTCCTCCAACACCATTATCAGCACCAAAATTAAGACCACAGGCAGGAAGGGGAAAGAATAAATTACGCGAACTATCATAAATATTTTGAGTAACAATAACAAAATCCGTATCTTTTGTTATGTAAGGATTTATTAAAGATCCTGCATTGTCTGGAGACATCCAGAGACCGTCCCAAAGCCTAGATAATTCTACTTTTTCTGAAGTTTCTAAAATTTCTATCTCTACAAAATCTGGCTCAAGATTCAGAGTTTCGTTGGTCCAGTCTTTAACTTGCGTTACAAATTTTTTAACTTCGTCTCTAAGCCCAATATCATCTGTATCATCCTCTGGATAATTACCATATATCTCTGAATATGTTAAACCTGGATTTAGGAAAATCTTATTATCACCACTAATATTGCTGCAATCATTATTATCGCTTGGCTTAAGTCCCTTCACGTTATCATTTTTCTGAAATGCTTTTATAACATTATCATCTTTATCCCTAACAGAAATGCAGCATTTATATTGTATCTTTTTTTGCTTCTCTAATAATGGAAGCTGATCCCAGTCACTGTTTTCCGCCCTCATATTTGCTTCTGTTATATTGATACCGTTCTCAATAGTACAACATTTGTTCGTACTATTTATACAGCCATAATCAACGATACAAGCATCACCAACTATACAAATTGGTGTATTTTTAAAGAAAAATACTTTAAGTTCGTTAGTATCTGCTTCAACCTGGTCGGGAATTAAAAAAAAACCAAAGAAAAATAATAAAAATATAAGAATTAAAAAATTAAACAACTTCATCTTGTTAAATTCATTTAAATTATTTTATTATAACTTATTAAAAAGAGATGTAAATTAATTTAATAAATAAAAAATTTGACAGATAATGCCTAAACAGAAAAACAAAGGTATTAAATAAAAGCAAGAATTAAATTTCTTTTTCTTTTCCTCTAAAAAGGCTTTATAGAGAAAAATAACAATGATGGCTTCACTACCAATGGCTACAGCTCCAGTTAAGGCAATAATCTCAATAAATTGAGAGAAGCCTAAGAGGAAAAAAGATAAAGGCAGCAAAGAGAATATTAACCAAGAAATGTTTTTAGGTAAACCTATGTCATACCAAAGAGTCTTCTTTAAAGTAAGGCCTAAAGAGATGAAAGAAGTAAAACAAGCAATAATGCCAAAAACAAAACCTATTTTAACTGTTCCGTCTCCAACCACAGAAACAAATCCAGAAAGAGCATCTTTAGAAGTGACTGAACCGCTTACGCTGAAAATGATAAAAGTAAAAAGTAAATAAGTAAGCATTGAAATTAGAACGCCTGAAACAATAACTTTTCTTAATTTAATTCTGTTATTGAGCATTTCTTTTAGTTCCGGAATGACGCATAAACCGGTTAAAGAAAAAAGGACTACTCCGTAGGGCAAAGCAAGAAAAGTTAAATCAATGTTTTTCAAATAATCAATATTAACGAAAGAAAAACCTTCTAAAAAGAAAGTAATTAAAATTGCAAAAAGGACTATTAAAAGAGAGAGTTCTATTTGAGAAATAGTTTTTACTCCTCTGAAAACAAGATAACTTCCAAGGGCAAAAAACAATAGACTGTAAACTGAAGATTCTCCTCCTAATACAGGTCCCAATATATAAAAAAGGAATTTTCCTCCCACAATCATATAAGCTAAACAAGCGCCTGTAACAAGGAAAAAAGAAGTGAAAAAAGAAAATTTTTTCCAGTTCTTTCCTAAATATTTTTCCACGTAGCCAGGAAGACGATGAAAACCCTTAGTGTTTAAACAAACCTCACCAAAAATCAAATCCGTAATAATCACAAAAAAAGAAATAAGAATAAAATAGAAAACAACTATAAAAAAACCTGCCTTGGATGCAACATAGGGCAAGCCAAAAACTCCTACTCCAATTATAGTGCCCATAAAAAGAGCCAGGGCTTTGAGAAAATCTCTCATTTTTTATTCCTTAATTAATCTGATGCCTAATCCGGATATCTGAGCGCCGCCAAAAATACTAATGCCAGCAAATATAGACCAAGCAATCAAATTAAAAAGAGTAAATATTATTTCGCTTGGCATTATATTCTTAATTTCTTCTTGGATCGTCTTTTTCATTTCTTCTTCAACACTCAAATCCTTATTGTCCAAAGCTAAGCTTTTATTTTCTTCTGGGGCTTTAAAAACTTGGGGCATTTCAGCTTTGGCTGTAAAAATATTATAAGAGAGGTAGAGAACAAAAACAATAATTCCAATTCCTATAATAAGAAGCAGCCAGCCAAAAATCTTTTTAAAATTCATATTAAATACCCAGATTACCTGCTATTGAAGCAATCAAGGCAGAATAATCTATTGATTGAGCGATGGTTTGAATCTCACCTGCTTGAGATATTAAAAAAGGTGAAAGAAATGAAATACTAAAAATACCTCCTATATAAACAAAAATAACAAAGCTTTTAACTAGGGTTTCAGGAAAATTTCCGTCATGCTTGGCTAAACGGTCTTTATATCTTAAAGCAAATAAGAAGGAACCTAAAAAAATTAACCCGTATATGAAAATGATTTGAAAAACTGACATATTAATAAAGAATATCAAAAGATTTAAACTCGTTCTTAGAATCCTCTTCTTTTATTTCTACATTATCTACCCGGGCCAGAAGAGGACCGCTCTTTCTAACCCAATCAAGTAATTTTTTATTTTTTTCTTTCTCTCCTTCGGAAACAATTTCTACTTTTCCATCTTTTAAATTTTTTACCCAGCCATTAAGGTTTAATTTCCGGGCTTTTTCCTTGGTGCTTTGCCTAAAAAAAACACCCTGAACCCTGCCACTAACAAATAAGTGGAGTCTGACCATTTTATTCATTTTAAAACTGTCTATTTAAATTTTATATACTTTGTAACCTTCCCTGACTTTCTCCTTAGCCTTCATTCCAACTTCATCTCCTTTTTTAGCTGACTTAATCTTTTTATGCTCAACCTCCATTGAGTCCACGGTTTGATTAAAATCAGTTTCCTCGCCGCCAACAATTCTTATTTCGTCTCCAACTTTAAGAGGAGCAGAGAGTTTAATTACAGCTACTCCTATGTTTCCGAAAAAATGGGTAACTTCGCCTACTAATTTTCCTTGTTCTGCAGAGTTTTTTTGAGGCATATTTTAAAATTATTTAATACTATTTTTTCGACCTTTTTGAATTATCTATTAATTTAATCAATTTTCGAACTAACCTCTCTGGATCTTTATCAAAAATAAGCGGGAATTTTCCTCGACGATGAGGAAATTTTGTTAAATCTCTGATAATATCAGCTGTTCCTCCGCTTCCCTCTAAAACACCAATGGGTTTTTGATCTTCAAAGGCAATAGTAAACTCGTTCAAGGTTCCCATACGACCACAGATTATAATAACACCATCAGCTGCCCTGGTCATCAAAAGATTTCTGCCAGCATAATCAAAACCAGTATAAACCATAACATCAAAAGCATCAGTCGGCAGCCTGTAAGATTTTTTATGAGCTAATTCTGAAGCAGCTGGCGAAAAGCCGATACTAGTACAATCTGGATCAGCTGCTTTAGCCACTAAATAAGGTACGCCGGTTGTCGCGCCGGTAACTAAAATGCAACCTTGCCTGGCAATTTCCTTGCCTATTTTTTTAGCTAATTTTTCTATTTCTGGACAGCAGTGTTTTATTTCAGCTGCACCGGAAACAGCAATTCTATATTTCTTTTTAGCCATATCTATATCTTAGCAGATTTTTCTTTTATTTCCAATATTATTGTTTGAGTATGCTCTAGAGGAAAAATGTTCTTCTTTTTAATCTGATTGCGCAGTTCAAACTCATATTCTGCTCCAATCTCATCAGTGCTTTTGTATTCTTTGATCTTAAATAATTTTTCTACTAAAATGTTTATTGTTTTCCGGCTGTATCCGGACAAGGGCTGGATATAATGGATATTAAACTTATCCTCCAAGCTTTTTATTTCTCCCAATGACAGAACCGGGGTTCTGTCATCCCTCCTTACTCCATCAGCAATTATTTTTGATTCTTGGGCTAATTTCTCCAAAGCTTTCTGATGAATATATTTTATAGCATTGGAAGGAAAATTATCTTTAAGAGTCATTTCTACTGCCTGACCTAAAATTTCTCTGTCTAATTTCATCAATCTGAAAGGCATATTCATTTTTTGAGCTGCTTCTTGAGCCTTTTTCCAGTTGTCCATTGCTCCAAAAGTACAAGTAACCAATTCCACTTCAAAAAACCTTAGAAGCATCACAGCCGCTAAAGCTGAATCTTTTCCTCCGCTAAACAAAACGCTTGCTTTCATATTTCCTATTACATCACAAATCCCCTATTTTTTCAATAAAAAAAAGAGGGCGCTACCCCTTGATGTTGAATATCTTTAAAAGCACCCTGTTTATTACTAGAAAGAAAACGATTTAATGTTATAGTTGCCATGAAACCACCTAAGACTGTCCCAGGGATTCGCTCGGCACAAAAATAAACAGGGTTTGCTATTACTAATACTAGGAAGAAAGAAGCTATCAAAGACATCATCCAGGTTATATCTTCATCTATCTTTATCATACTCTGACACCTCTTGTTCTCTTTCTATTCTTATAACTTTTAACAAATTTGTCAATAATTTTTATTTTTAAGCTAAATTTACTGACATTTTTAAACTTGTTTTTCTCTTTTTTGGGTTGAAACTCGACCACCTTGCCATTGGCCGCGATATAAATTAGTTTTTCCCTTTACTTCAAAAAACATTGCGTAAACAACTCTTGCCCCAAGTTCAATTTCTACTTCAGCAGGTCCTAAATTTATAATACCAAAAGTTAATTCTCCTTTATAACCAGGCGAGACATTAGCGCTAAAAATCATCATTCCTGACCTATGAAGTGTTGATCTTTGTTTCAGTAAAAGCAGAATATTCTCTGGCAAGTTAACCCTCTCAATTGTCTTCATTAAGTAATATTCACCTGTTTTAAAAATAAAACTTTTCTCCTTTCTAGAATTGTACTTGGCTAGCAATTTTGTTTTTGGCGTTTTTCTCTCTTCTATACCCAGAAAACCTTTTCCAGAAATTTCATAAATTTCACCTATTCGAAAATCAAAACCTGCTCCTTCTGGATTAGTTAATTCCCTTTTTGAAAGATTCTCTACTAATTTTTTCTCCTTTACTAATTTTAATAATTCCTTTATTCCTAATACCATTACTCTAATAATATCACATTATAAACATAAGAATAAGGTCTTTTGAACCGAATGTGTCCTTGGCAGGAATCGAACCTGCATCTCAACCTCCGGAGGGTTGCGCCCTATCCGTTGAACCACAAGGACAAATAAGCTAATATGATAGTGATGGATATTTATGAAGAGATAATCGAAAAGTTTATGACAAACAGAGAAAAAACTCTGGAAAGTTTGGCTAAGATTAAAAGAGAAACAGCTAAAAAGCATAAGATTAGTTCTCCTTCCAATGTTGAATTAATACAAGTTTACCATAAATTAGTTAAAAACAAAACTATCCAGAAGAATCCTCTTTTAGAACAAATTCTAAGAAAAAGAAAAATAAGAAGCTTGTCCGGCGTAGTAGTTGTTTCTGTTTTAACCAAGCCATATCCCTGCCCAGAAAAATGTATTTACTGTCCAGAGGAAAAAGGTCTGCCAAAAAGTTATCTTTCCGGTGAACCAGCAGTAGAAAGAGCCAAGAGAAACAAATTTAACCCTTATCTTCAGGTAAAAGATAGAATTAAAAGTTTGGAAATCCAGGGCCATCCTACTGATAAGATTGAATTAAGAATTATTGGAGCCAGCTTTAGTAATTATCCTAAAAAATACCAGGAATGGTTTGTAAAAGAATGCTTTCGAGCGGCAAATGATTTTTCCAAAAAAACAAAAATCAAACTTAATTTAGAAAAAGAACAAAAGAAAAACGAAAAAGCCAAACACAGGATAGTAGGAATTTCTGTTGAAACCAGGCCGGATTTAATTGATAAAAAAGAAATTCTCTATTTAAGAAAATTAGGCGTAACTTTAGTGGAGCTTGGGGTACAAACTATTTACGACGAAATATTAAAGTTTTGCCAAAGGGGACATACGCTTGAAAAAACTATTCAAGCCACTGAATTCTTAAAAAATGCTGGTTTTAAAATAATGTATCAAATTATGCCTAATCTGCCCGGTTCTGACTTGAAAAAAGATTTCCTAATGGCAAAAGAAATATTTGCTAACCCGGACTTTAAACCAGACTGGCTTAAAATTTACCCTTGCTTGGTTTGTAAAAACACCAAACTTTATCAACTCTGGAAACAAGGCGAATATCAGCCCCATACTGACAAAGAGTTAATTGAACTTTTGATAAAAATAAAAGAAATTCTTCCCTATTGGGTGCGTATGGCCAGACTTTTTCGCGATATCCCAGCAGAAAAAATTGAAGCCGGAAGCAAGATTTCCAATATAAGACAGGTTATCCAGAAAAAAATGGCTCAAAGAGGTAAAACCTGTCATTGCATAAGATGCCGAGAAATAAGAGAAAGATATGATCCTCAAGAAAAAGTTCATCTTTTCCGCCAAGATTACAATGCCTCCCAAGGCAGAGAAATATTTCTAAGCTATGAGAATAAACAAAGAACTAAGCTTTACAGCATGCTTCGTCTAAGAATACAGAAAGAAAAAGGCCTTTACCCGGCCATGATTCGGGAATTGCATACCTTTGGACAAATGGCAGCTGTAGCTCAAAAATCACTTTCCCCCCAGCACAAGGGATTGGGCAAAAAATTGATGAAAGAAGCTGAAAGAATTACTCAAAAAGAATTCAAAGTAAAAAAAATCGCTGTTATTTCCGGAGTGGGAGTTCGCGGATACTACCGCAAATTAGGATATGGACTCAAAAACACATATATGATAAAATATTTAGAACAAGGTCGCTAAAAACTAATTTAAAAATATGGAGCCGATAACTATAGTTATAATAATCATTTTAGTTGTTTTCGGATTAGGCGGATTAAGAGTTATCAATCAATATGAAAGAGGAGTTATTCTTACTTTGGGAAAATATACCGGAACTTATATGCCAGGCCTGCGCTGGATTTTCATAGGCATTCAGAGAATGATAAAAGTTGATATGAGAATCACTACAGTTGATATTCCCAGACAGGAAGCCATCACCAAAGACAATGTTCCAGTAGGCATTAATGCTGTCGTTTATTTCAAAGTAGAAAAAGCAGAAGATGCTGTTTTAAAAGTTGAAAATTACCGCTATGCTGTTTCTCAATACGCCTTAGCAGCAATGAGAGATATTGTTGGAGGAGTTGAGCTTGATATTCTGTTAACGGAAAGGGAAAGCATCGCTACAGAGATTAAAAAAGTGGTTGATGCCGAAACTGATCCTTGGGGAATTGATGTCACAGCTATAAAAATGCAGGATATTGAACTTCCAGCTGGCATGAAAAGAGCAATGGCCGCCCAGGCTGAAACCGAAAGAGAAAAGAGGGCTATTATTATTAAGGCCGAGGGAGAAGTTAAAGCAGCTGAAAATCTTCAAAAAGCCGCCCAAATACTGGGGGTTACGCCTGGAGGAATGTCTTTAAGGACTCTGGAAACAATAGACAAGCTTCAGCCTGATCCTTCTAAAACAATTATTTTTGCTTTGCCAGTAGAGGTGATGGAAGGACTGAAGTCGTTAATGTCTTCCCGTAAAAAACAAAGCGAATAATATTATCTAATCTCTTTTAAAAATTGCTCGGCCAATTTGGCGGTCTCTTTTGTGCTTTCATAAAATGATTTCCAAACCACTACAATATCTGCATCATTGAAAATCGCTCTTTGAACTTCCTGAAAATCATCTCCACCAGCCACAGCAATTAAAATATCGTATTCGTTTTTAATCCTAGTTATTTCATGAAAAGGAATTTCACTTTCCGGATTAAAAGCTTCTTGGTCTACTCCACGATGAAGAACTACTACCTTAGGTAGTTCTTTTAGTTGTCGCAGAATATTCAAGGGAAAATCAACATTCATCATATCAATCATAGAGTCAAGCTCATATTCTCCACATTTTTCAATAAAAGAATCTAATGTCTCAATAGGAGCATGGCCTAAGGCAGTAGCTGCATTTGCTCCTCCTTCCTTGGCGATTTCTACTTCTCTTAATCCCCTGTCCATACATTTTAAATCAGCTACGATGTAAGGCGAGAAAAAGTTTTCTTTTTTTTCTCTAACTGTTTCAAGATTTTTTTTCTCTATTGCTTTTACGAATAAAGGATTGACTAATCCTCTATATTGCGGATTAAAATATTGCATCCCAAAAATTCTCTGCTCCCACCATTGTCTTATGCTTCGTATCCCCCTGACGCCAGAAGCTTTTATTAAAGGAGTGCCGGCTTCAATGATAATTCTTTGGTCAAGCGGAATCTGGCTAATAATGCTCTTAGCCTCACTTAAATCACTGTTCAGGGCAATCTGCAAATATTTTTGCTTTTTACTTAACATATTATTTTTCTAATTTATTTATTCTTTCTTCTATTTCCGGGATTGTCCTCCACCAATCATTGGAATTGCATTTTTCAATTATCTCTAAAAGTTTTTTTCCTGAATCACTTTTTATCACCGGCCTTAAATTATCAATCCAAAGTTGAGCATCTTTATGCCCTTGATTGATATAAAGTTTTGCTTGGAGAGCTAATTCTAATTTATCAGCTTCTCTGGCAATCTGGGCTTCTGGAGTTTTCTTATCTACAAATTCTTGAAACAGTTCTTCAATATCCTCTTTGGCCGGTAAATCATTAATTTGATCTAAAAAAGCCTCGCTCTCAGCATCATTGTGGTTATTTAAATAAATTTTCTGCAACAGACAAATATCAAAAGTCCTGGCTTCGCCATTATCGTGAAAAAGCGTCATTAAGGCAGCTCTTTCGGCATTGACTTTTTCTATTTTCCCAAGTATAAAGGCAATTTGGGCTGCAACGCAAATATGCTCGGCAACTGAATCAATGTCTTTGATGCCGATGGTAGTCAAACCACTTCTAGGAACTCTTTTTAAGTGTAAGAGTTCAAAGAAAAAATTAACAATCTTTTTATACTTTTCTTCTTCCATGTTTTAAATTTAACACGAAAAAATAATTATTTCAAACATTTCATAACAAAAAACCCCGCTAAGAGCAGGATTAATGAATAATACATTCATTGAAATTTTTGGTAAAGTTTATCTATTTTTTCTTTTTGCTTTTTAGGATCTAAAACTTCCCGGCGGATGCGGGCTTTTTCTCTACGTATATGTTTTCTCAATGAATAAGGCATTTTCTTTTTGTCTTTATTTTTCATTTTATTTATTCTTTCTGCAAAACACTCTTTGATTCTAAACTATTTATTACCTTCTGTCCAGTATTTTCCAAATTCTTCTTTCACTACTGCCCTATCATCCCAGGGAATCTTCTTGCCGTTGGCAACGCAAATCCAGGGTTCGCATCCCTTGCCAGTAACAATAACCGTATCTTCTGGCTCTGCTAATTGAAGCGCTTTTCTGATAGCTTCCCGCCTGTCCTCTATTTTTTCAGCTTTATCTCCTGCTCCTTTTGCTACTTGTTCTATAATTTCCATTGGATTTTCATCATAAGGATCTTCGTTGGTAACAATAACCTTATCGCAGTATTTTCCAGCCAACTCTCCCAAAACTGGCCTTTTCCACTTGTCTCTGCCGCCTCCGCAAGCACCCAAAACACAAATCATTCTTTTGTTTTCAGGTTTAAAAGTTTGATAAACCTTTTCCAAAGCAGCAGGGGTGAAAGCATAATCAACTATTACCCTAAAAGGAGAAGAAATAACTGTTTCCATTCTGCCAGGGATGTAATTAATTTTTTCTATGGCTTTTTGGCAGGTTTCCAAATTAATTTTCTGCGATAAGCCCACAGCTGCAGCTGCCAAAGCATTATATTTATTGAACTCTCCTGTTAAACCCAGTTTAACCGGAGTATTGGAAAGATTAATGTCGCCTTTAAATAATCCATAAGTTATCTTTTTCTTGGCCGGAAAATGTAAAAAATAATTTGCGTTTTTGTCTTCAATGTTAATAATATGAATATTTTTGGCTGCCTTAAAAAGCTGGCCTTTGGCTTTTTTGTAGTTTTCAAATCCTTTATGGCTTTCAATATGCTCTGGCGTAAGATTGGTAAAAACAGCTGTATCAAAACCAATAAAGCGATGGCGGTGCTGTTTTATGCCTTCAGAAGTAACTTCTATTAGAACATACTCGCATCCGGATTTAACTGCCTGCCTTAAGAATTTCTGAAGCTTAAAACGGCCAGGCATAGTCATCTTTAAATTATTTCTCCATTCCTTGTCTTTGATTTTAAATTTAATGGAAGAAATGGAAGCTGTTTTAAATCCGGCTTCTTCTAAAATGGCAGAAATAAAATAGATTACAGTTGATTTTCCATTAGTGCCTGTCACTCCTATTACTTTTATCTTCTTGCTTGGAAAAAGATATAAAAAAGCACCTAAGCCAGCCAAGGAAAGGTGATACCAAGAGAGCACAAAATCAGGAATAAATTTTTTTATTGTTTCTTTAATCATAATTCAGAACCAGATTTTAAACAGCTATGTATTGCTTAATTCTTTTTATTAAAGCTGAAGGGGTAAAATCAGTTTTAATTAAATAATCTAAAGCTCCTAACTGGCGAGCTTTTTTGCGAGCTTTGGGATTGTCATAATTGGATAAAACAACCACTGAAAGGGAAGATGTTTCTTTATTGCAGCGCATTTCTTCCAAGAATTCAAGTCCTGTTTTTTTAGGAAGAATAATATCTAAAATAATCAAATCCGGCTTTTCTTCTACAGCTAATCTTAAACCATCTTCAGCGTCAAAAGCAGAAAAGACCTTAAACTTAGCCTTTTTCAGCTTGTCTATATACATGTCTGACAAAAGATCCTCGTCTTCTATTAAAAGTATCTTTTTAGCCATAACTCTATCTTCTATTATAACACGGCCAATCCTCAATAATCAATGTCTTTTTTTGCTTTAAAGGAAAGTTCTGGTATATTTCTTCTGTGACAAATGGAATGAAAGGATGGAGCATTTTTAAAGAATTAATTAAGACATAAACGAGGATCTGTCTTGTATTGTCAGCTTCTTTTTCTGAATTAGCTTCTTTAATTTGAATCTTTGATTTTTCAATATAGATATCGCAGAAATTATGCCAGAAAAAATGGTAGGTATTTTGAATAGCTTTAGCAAAACGAAATTGGTTTAAATTATCTGTATTAGAGTGAACTAATTTTTCAAAATCTTTAAGTATTTTTTTGTCTTGAGCGGTAATTGATTTGGGCTTTTTTTTATCATCAAATTTCTTTCTTCCAAGCTGAAAAGTTACAAACCGGGAAGCATTCCATAATTTATTGCAAAACTTCTTGCCCGCTATTATGTTATCTTCAGTAAATCTAATATCCTGCAATCCGGTTATTTCCCAAGCTAATCCGAAACGAACCGCATCCGCACCATATTTATCTATTAAATCCAAAGGATCTACGCCTGTTCCTAATGACTTGGACATTCTTCTTCCGTCTTTGGTAAGAACAGTAGGATGAATAATAATATTTTGGAAAGGATTTTTTTTATTGAATTCCTGCGAAGAAAAAACCATTCTAGCCACCCAAGAATTAATAATGTCTCTCGCCGTACTTAAAACATCAGTAGGATAAAATATTTTCAGATGTTTAGTTTTTTGAGGCCATCCAAAAACAGCGAAAGGCCAGAGAGCAGAAGAAAACCAAGTATCTAAAACATCTTCTGATTGCTTGGGTTGGCATTTCCCGCAGATAGAACATTTTTTTGGTTTATCTAAAGAAGCAAAATATTTTTCTTTTTGATTCTGGCACTGCCAGACAGGAAGCCGATGTCCCCACCAAAGCTGTCTGGAAATGCACCAATCCAAGGTTTTCTCCAGCCATTCAAAATACGGCTTTTCCCATTTATTAGGATGAAATTTTATCTCCCCTTTCTTTACTGGTTTAATGGCTAACTTGGCTAATTTGTCCATTTTCAAGAACCATTGTTTGGAAGGAATTATTTCTAAAACAGTACCGCAACGATAACACTGGGGAACTTTATGGATATAATCTTCAGTTTTCTCAATTAATCCTAATTTTTCTAATTTTTCCAAAATGTTTTTTCTGGTTTCTTGAACAGGCACTCCTTCTATTTCTCCTTTTTCATCAATGACTTTAACCATTTCCAAATTGTTTCTCTGACTTATTTGGTAATCCACAAAGTCATGAGCTGGCGTTACTTTAATAGCTCCTGTGCCGAATTTAGGATCTATGGCTTGGTCAGTAATAATAGGTATTTCTCTCTTAATTATGGGCAAGATTAAAGTTTTGCCAATCTTATCCTTATACCTTTTATCTCTTGGATTAACAGCCACAGCTGTATCGCCCAGCATTGTTTCCGGCCGAGTAGTCGCCACTACAACAAACTTTGTTTTATCTTCTTTGAAAGGGTATTTTAAATACCAAAGTTTGCTTTTCTCTTCTTTATATTCTACTTCCAAATCAGACAAACTGGTCTGGCAGCGCGGGCACCAATTAACCGGCCTTTCCCCTCTGTAAATCATGCCCTTATTATAGTAATGCAGAAAAGCCTGTTTGACTGCTTCAATATAATGGTCATCCATGGTGAATGTAGTTCTGGACCAGTCGCAGGAAACGCCCATCTTTCTAAGCTGTTTTAAAATAGTATCCCCTTTCTCTTTTTTCCATTTCCAAACTTCTTTAACAAAATTTTCTCTTCCTAAATCAAATCTTGTCTTGCCTTCTTTCTTAAGTTTCTTTTCAACTACATTCTGGGTGGCAATTCCGGCATGATCAATGCCGGGCACCCAGAGAGTCTTAAAGCCAGACATTCTTTTCCACCTTATAATAATATCCTGAATAGTGGCATTCAAGGCGTGGCCTATATGCAAAGAGCCGGTAATGTTGGGCGGCGGTAAAACAATGGAAAAACTTTTCTTAAGTTTTGCTTTATGTTTGTCTGGATTAAAAAAACCGCCCTTTTCCCAAAGGTCATAAATTTTTTCTTCAATTTTCTCCGCTTGATACTGCTTATCCATTATATTCTTTTAATAAATTCTTCTGCTTCTTTGGAAACAATGGGAAGTTCAAT
The DNA here is from genome assembly GCA_964615205.1 of uncultured Candidatus Saccharibacteria bacterium. Lineage (GTDB taxonomy): Bacteria > Patescibacteriota > Minisyncoccia > Minisyncoccales > JAGMDC01 > CAZTQA01. The sequence continues at coordinate 24,995 of CAZTQA010000001.1, read as the reverse complement.
GTAAAATTTAGCTCCCTTATTTTTTCCTTCTGATTCTGCTCTAATATTGCCCCCGTGAAGCTCAACAAATTTTCTGGCAACATTGAGACCAATCCCTGTTCCTTCCACAAAAGTATCTATGCCCGCTTCTCCTCTAATAAAAAGCTCAAATAATCTTTTGGCCTCTTCGCTGCTAAAACCCCTGCCTGTGTCGCTAATGGTAATCCTAATCTTATCTTTTATTTTTTCAATAATAATCTTTATTTCTCCATCTTCTGTATACTTTATGGCATTGTCAACTAAATTAAATATGGCCTGCCTTATTTTCAAAGAATCAAGATTTAGTTCCGGTAACTCTTGCTTCGGCTTCTCATATAAAAGTTTTATTTCTTTTTCTTTGGCGCGCGACTTCATTTCTTTAAAAACGCTCTCTGCCAATTCTTCAATCCTTACCGGCTCTTTTTCTATCTCTAATCTACCTAATTCAATTCTGGAAAGATTCAACAAGTCATTTACGATTTTAATCAATCTTTCTGTAGAAATAAAAATATTCTTTAAAACTTTCTTTTGTTTTGCTTTTGATTTATCGTAAGTGCCTTCCATCATCAAAGAGCTATATCCTTTAATAGCAGTCAAAGGGGTTCTCAATTGGTGGGAAGCCATAGAAATAAACTCTGACTTAGCTCGGCTTAATTTCTCCAACTCCTCTCTTCTTTTAACTTCATTTGCAACGCTGTTTATCAAGATTCTGCCAAAGACAAGGAATATCAATAAAGCCGCAGTTTTCAGTGCTTTAATTAAGAAAACTTCTGTAAACAACAGCATATCTAAGGCAAGCAGAATCGCAATCAAAACTACAAATATGGAGGTTACAATAACCTTAATCCCGAACAATTCCCTTTTCACAATCGCATACGCCGTAAACGCCAACAAAAATATGGCCGAATAATTCCCAAGTTGATAATATCTCGCATCCCCCACCCACGAAGCAAAAATAACATTAAAAACAAGATTAGCAATTACAAAAATTATAATGCCGATTAAGAAATATTGTAATTTTAACTTCTCAATTTTCGATACTTTAAAATATGCCTTAATAAGACGAACAACAACTAATACGGCGACAAAGAATACAAAACCAAAATAAATAAATTTTCCAACACCTATAACGGGAGCTACACCCATAGAAATTCCTATTATATTTATAGGAATCATTTTTTCTGCCATAAAATCAGTAAAAACAGATAGAAAAAAGATAGTTAAACTTCCTATCGGAATAAAAATCTTTAAAAGCCGAACCTCTTCTTTTTTCTTGATAAACCATAAAGAGAAAAAATAAAAGGGTATGAAAAAAAGAATAGCTATCCCGTAAGCTAGTCTTGCCAAAAATAATGATAAACCTAAATTATTAATTAATATCCCACTGAAATAACAAAGAATAATCCAAGAAAGAGCAAAAAGCATCATCAAAGTGAATAATTGATTCGTTTTCGCTTTTCGATCAGCATAATAAACCCAAAAAGCCAGATAGATTCCAAAACTACTTACTAAAATAATAATAAATTTATTTATGAATAAGAAATTAATTAATTCGATCATATTAAATTTTTAGACAATAAAAGTAAAATTGGCCATAAAATAAACTCTAAATCAGCTAAAAAATAATTTACTAAATAAAAATTTTTTCTCTTTTTAGACTCAAAAAAATAGTAAAAAGAATAAGGAACTATGAAAATAAGAACTAAAGAAAAAAGATGTAAAAAACCAAGATAAACCCCAATAAGTATTGGTAATATTGATATCATACTTAATAATTGTAAAATTTTTAATGTTTTGGTTTCGCCAAATAAAATTGGAATTGTCTTTAACCTTATTTTATTATCACCTTTAACATCTTTGATATCAAGAAACACTGTATTGATAAACATTCTTAGAAAAACAAAAATGAAAATTATAAAAAAAATGAAATTCAAAATTGGATAAGAATAATAAAGGACCAATAATATTAATAATAAACCCGTGACAAAAGAGAAATAAATATTCTTAAAAATAAATATATTTTTAGTTATATTTTTAAAATACTCTGTATATAAGAAAGTCAATAAAGATAATAGAATCAAAAAGAATAAAGCCAAAAATTTATTATTAAAAATAAATATACCTGTAGTAATCAGTATGGAAAAACAAAGAATTAAAGAAATATATTTAAAATATTTTCTTAAATTTTTAGTCCTCTCTGGATTAGTTAAATAATCAATTCTAAATTCTCTATACCGATTATATAAAATAGAATTATAACTAAATAAATATACAATTATCAAAAAATCCAAATCTATTTTTATTTCTAATAAAATAGCCGACGAAAAAACTATGCCAACAGCTCCTAGTGAGATTAAATGTCCACCGTAAAGAAATTCATTAAAGATTAATTTCAAGGCTTGTGAAAAATTCATGATTATTTTAATTATTACCAACTATATTTTTTGTATTTTTTCCAGATTGAAATAAATTCAAACATTTTCAAAATATCCTTTCTTAAAGAATGACTAAATAACATTTTCATTATTACTAATATATTTTTATAATAAGAAGCATTCTTATTCTCTAAAAAACCTCCTAATTCATTGAGTGATTCATTGCTAAAAGCATACAATATACTTCCTGCTCTATCTAGTTTAGAACCGGTAAACAAAATTACTCTTGTTTTGTGCTTATGAGAACTTATATCATTATCTAAAATAAGTTGACTGCAAATCCTTGCAGACCACATCGCTCTACTTATTCCTGCCTTAAAAACGCTATTTGTAAAACCAGCGGCATCACCGACTAATAATACTCCATCTTTAATAATTGTTGAGGGTTTAGCAAAAGGAACAACTCCACTTCTATTTTCTAGAATTTTATAATTTTGATATTTAATTCTCACCTCCTCTTCTAAAAATTCCCTAAATTTTTCTAAAAGATCCCCTTGTCCACCAATACCTATATTAGCCGTATTTCTTGATTTAGGAAAAATCCAAGCATATCCCTGAGGATATTTTTCATTATTTAAATAAATTTCCAAGGTATCTACTTTTATTTCTTTCTCTAATTCTAATAAATATTCAACTGCTGGGAGGATCTTTATTCTCTCTTTAAAAACCTTTTCTCGTACTATAGAATTTGGTCCATCGGCTCCAATAATATATTTAGATTTAAATATTTCTCCATTTTGCGTTTTAACACACCAAATATTGTTTTCTTTATTTAAATCAACAACTTTGCTTTTTAATTTAATCTCAGCCTTGACAGTACTCGCTAAGAATTTTTCGAAAGCAGTTCTATCTAGAATATATCCTATTGCTTCCTTATGAAATTTACCTATTCTTTTACCGTTCGGCATTATTCTTTCAACCCTATGAATGTCACAAGAAATCCAGGAAGAATCTGGTTCTATATTATGTATTTTAAGAGCATCTCTGCTAATTCCTTCTCCACATTGTACCGGTTTACCAATTTCTTGTTTTTGATCTAAAATTAAAGAATCTTTTAAATGTCTACCCGCTATCAACCCTGCAGGTCCTGCACCGATAATAATAGTTTGATAAATTCTATTCATTTGTTTTTTACAAACTTCCTTTATTAATGTCTATTTTTTAAAACTATACCCGAGATGACCGGGTATTTTTTCTGGTCTGCCTTGGTAAAACCATAATAAGAAAGCAAAGAGGTGTCTTTTTCCGCCATTGTTTAATTCTACCCCATTAGAAAAAAATACTCAAATCATTTTGAGTTATTCCAAAAGGAGCTTAGCTCCTTTTATTTTTCGCGGGTGAGGGTGAATTCTGTAAGCTGTTTTAAAATTTGATTCCATTTATTATGGGGAAGCAAATCCAAGTTATCTTTGGCTTTCTGAATATATTTTTCCCCGAATTGAAAAGCTAAGTTTTTAGCATTAGTTTTTTCAATTATGGCTACTGCTTTTTTAACATTTTTCCGACTGATTCTATCTTTCTTCAAAATCTCGGAAAGTTCGTTTTTATCACTGGAATTGAGCTGCTTCAAAGCCAAAAGAACAACTATATTCCCTCTTTTTCTCTCCATAATGTCTTTTCCGATTTTCTTTCCGAATTTTCTTTCCTTGCCGAAAATATCCAAAATGTCATCTTTAACTTGAAAAGCAATACCTATATTCAAGCCATATTCTCTTAAAGCTTCAAGCTGTTTTTGATTAGCATCAGCGCAAATGCCCCCGATTTCGCAACAACTTCGAAACAAAGCCGAGGTTTTCTTGTTTATCATATACAGATAATCCTTTTCATTAATCTTTTTATACCTATTTTTAACAATATATGGCTCGTTCTCTCTTCCTCTTTGCTCAAAAAGCATATCCATAATTTCACCATCAACTATTTCTTTTAAGGTAGTAGAAAAAATTTCTGAAATTTTAGTCGGGTCTTTAGAATTTTTAGCTGACTGAAAAATAGCTGCTGAATAGTCAACCCCGATACACTGGCTCACAGAACTACCGAATTTCACCCAACAAGTTGGCTCACCTCTTCTTTTCTGGCTGTTATCAATAATATCGTCAATAATTAAAGAATAATTATGCAAGATTTCCAAGCCGGCAGCCGGATATATGACATCTTTAATCTTGCCTCTCAGCATCTTGCAGCAAATCATAGCCAGGGCCGGCCTTAATCTTTTCCCTCCTACTTCAATTTGGTAAAAAACAACCTCTTTGTTTTTTTTATCAACATAAGAGGTGAGTAGTTGTTTGATAACCGGATTAATAAGCTTATTTACTTTTTCAGAAAAGGAATTAATATCTTCTTGCTTTTCTGGAACAAAAATATTAAAAAGCTTTAGAATTTTTTTTGAATTATAGAAGGTTTTCATAATCAAGATGCATTTTTTGTTTAACTATTTTCAAGGTTTCAGCAGCTTCTTTTTGAGTCTTTCTATTACCGGCTTCTAAAATTTCTTTAACTAGTGTTTTCTTTTTCTGATAGAATCTTCTTTTTTTTCTAATGGGCTCTAAAAACTCGTTTATAACTTGAGCTATCTCTTTTTTACAAGCTGTACATCCAATTTCCCCCTTTTTACATTTTTCTTCAATTTTGTCAACTCTATCTCTGGCAAATGCTTGATAATATTTAAAAATATTACAGACATCAGGATGACCTTTGTCTGTGCTATGAATACGTTTAGGATCAGTAATGGCCTTTTTTACTTTCTCCTCTACTTGTTCAGAAGAATCAGAAAGAAAAATAGCATTGCCTAAGCTCTTAGACATTTTTCTTCCATCTAAGCCCGGTAAACGAGGAACCCGGCTTACTAAAGCTTCAGGCATAGGAAAAACCTTGCCAAAAATACGGTTAAAATCCCTGGCTATTTCCCGAGTCTGCTCGATATGGGAAAGCTGATCTTCACCCACTGGTACCAAATTAGCTCTTACGCAAAGGATATCAGCTGCTTGGGCAATAGGCCAGCCAATAAAACCGTAACTGGCTTTACTTATTCCTCGACTTTTAAGTTCTTCTTTAATAGTAGGATTTCTCTGAACCCGAGACAAACTTACCAACATAGAAAAAAGGAAACTAAGCTCGGAAATCTGAGGAATCTTGGATTCCAAAAAAATAACTGCTTTTCGGGAATCAATTCCCACTGAAAGATAATCTAAAACTATATTTTCCACATTTTTACTTAATTCTTTAGTTTGGTTCAAGTGGTCTGTTAAAAATTCATAATCAGAGATAATAAAAAAGCATTCGTATTCATCCTGAAGTTTAACCCGGTTTTCCAAAGAACCAACATAATGCCCTAAATGCAATGGTCCTGTAGGTCTGTCTCCTGTTAAAATTCTTTTTTTCATAATTTATTTTTTATTCTTTAATTACTCTTAAAACCTCTTCTAAACTAGTCACTCCCTGGGCAGCTTTAATAAGGCCGTCTTCAATCATAGTTATCATACCTTCTTTTTGGGCTTGATTCTGAATCTGGCTTGAATTAGCTCCTTTCATAATTAATTCTTTAATTGTTTCATTTACTGGCAGAACCTCATAAATTCCTTTTCTGCCTCGATAGCCGTCCGGACAGTTTTTAGAAGGCACTGGTTTATAGAACTGCACATCTTTAATATTCTCATTTTTCTTAATTACTTTTTCTTGTCTTAAAATATCTGTTATTCTATCCAAATCGCAGTATCTTGACAAGCTTTTCATCTCTAAATCAGTTAGCTTATAAGGTTTTTTGTCGTCGCAGAAACATCTTACCAAGCGTTGGGCAATAATCACATTAAGAGTAGAAGCAATCAAAAAAGGTTCTGCTTCCATATCTATTAAACGAGGAAGGGCGCCGGCAGCATTAGTGGTATGCAGAGTAGACAAAACCATGTGCCCGGTTAAAGCAGCATTAATTGCTAGTCCAGCGGTTTCCTTATCTCTAATTTCACCCACCATAATTATATCCGGATCCTGTCTTACCAGGGAACGAAGCCCATTGGAAAAAGTTAAACCAATCTTTGGCATAACTTGAGTTTGGTTTATTCTGGGAATTTGATATTCAATGGGATCTTCAATGGTGGATATATTCACTTCAGGAGTATTAAGAATTTCCAAAATTGAATAGAGAGTGGTTGTTTTTCCAGAACCAGTAGGACCAGTGACTAAAATCATACCCACCGGCCTTCTAATATTTGTTTGAACATTTTCTAAAGTCCCACCCTGTAAACCTAATTCCTCCAAACTAAAACTTTTAGAGGTTTCTGCCAACAAACGCATAACGATTTTCTCACCGCTAAAAACCGGAAGAATAGACACTCTGACTGAATATTTGTAATCCTCACTTTCAACCTTAAAACGCCCGTCTTGGGGAAGACGATGTTCGTCTAATTTTAAATTAGAGAGAACTTTAATTCGCGCCACAATTCCTGAAGTGACTTGTAAGGGCAGAGTCATAGCATCCCGCAAAATACCATCAATGCGGTAACGGACAATGACTTCTTTTTCTGTGGGTTCGATATGAATGTCAGAAGATCTCTGAAGAATAGCGTGTTTGAGTAAAGTGTCTACAATCCTGATTACCGGCATCTCTTCAGCTGTTTTCTTTAGATCCTCTTTCTTTTCTTCTTTTTTCTCCTCTTTGATCGATTTCATCTCTATCCCAATTTTCGGTCTGGAAAGATCTTTTACCTGGTCTAAAATAATATCACCGAATTCAGCTTTAAGAGTTTTTTGGTACTGCTGAAGCACTTTTTTAATGCTGGCAGGAGAAGTAAGACGGGGCAGAATTTTCAATCCTGCTTTTTTTCGGATGAAATCAATTGTCTGCAAATCATTGGGATCAAGCATAGCTACTTCCAGATTATTTTCCTTTTTTCGGAAAGCTACAATATTATGAGTTCTGGCAATGGGTTCAGGAATAATTTTTAAAATTTCCGGAGTAATGGTTTCCTTTTCTAGATCTACAAAAGGAACACCTAAAATATAGGCTTTTAATTTAATTAAGTCCTCTTCGCTGATTAATCCCTCGGAAATTAAAACTTGGCCGATCTCTTTACCGGCTTTTTTAGCTTTTATATAAAGCTTTTCAAACTGGACATCAGTAACTATATTGGCGTCTATAAGAAAAGCTTTTAATTGTCCGGGTTCTACCCTCATAAAGATTATTCTTCGCCAAGGGTTTCCTTTACTTTATTAATTACTTCCTTAAGAGTATAATTGGCTTTGACTAAATAGGTTTTAGCTCCTAATTCAATAGCTCTATCAACATTGTCCATAGTTTCCAAATTAGTCAGAACAATAACTGGAATGCTTTGCAGTTCTGAATCTTGCTTAATCTCCTGCAATACCTCAAACCCGTTAAGCTTAGGCAGAATCAAGTCTAATAAAATTAAATCCGGCCTCCTTAGTTTAGCCAACTTTAAACCTACATCTCCATCCAGAGCAGAAATAACCTGGAAACCCTCTTGTTCTAAAACCTTACCAAAGGTTTTTTGAAGAGCAGATTCGTCTTCGATAAAAAGAATTGTCTTCATAGCTTTCTACTAATTACGAACAGTTTACGAATGTACAAATTCGCATATTCGTATTAATTCGTAATTCATAGATATTATTTTATAGGTATTTTAACCCAGAAAGTGGAACCTTTGCTCTCTTTTGATTTAAATCCGATTTCTCCTTTCATTTTATCTGCTACGGATTTAGCGATAAAAAGGCCTAAACCGCTTCCTTGGGTTTGATATTTCATGGCATTGCTTGCTCGGAAAAATTTATCAAAAATATATTTTTGATCTTCCTTAGGAATACCTACTCCTTCATCTTCAACTTCAAAATGAATATTCTTTTTGGTTTTTTTTAATCTAATTTTTACAACGCCTCCTTTTTTAGTATAGCGAATAGCGTTATCTATAAAGTTTTCCACAACTAATTTTACCTGACCAGGATCAGCCGTGATAGAAGGTATATCTTTAGAATAATCGAATTTTAATTTAATATTGGAAGAAATAGCAAAAGCCTCAAATTCAGAAATAAAATTCTTAACGATCTCTCCAAAATCAACTTTCTCTTTTTTCTCCGGCAAACCATCTTTCTCCATCCTGGAAACTATCAATAAATCATTAATTAATTCTTCCATTCTATTGCTGTTCTCTCTTAACATCTTAATAAAATTCAGAAGCTGTTTTTCTTCCACGTGTTCCAAGCCTCGGGAAATTATCATTTCAATCCCCCATTTTAAATTAGTTAAAGGAGCTCTTAATTGATGAGAAACTATTCTTACAAACTCTGATTTCATACGACTGGCTTCAGCCAGTTTTTCCAAGCTGTGATTAATAACAAAGGAAAGCATAAATAAAACCGCGGATAAGCCAAGAACAATCAAAGCCACTGTTTCCGGATCTCCGAAAAGCCGTGTTCCTATAGTATAGGTAGTCACAGCTGTAAAAATAGTTACGAGACCCATTATTAAAAATAAAAATTGGGGACATTGCCATAAGGGCAGTCCGTATTTTTTGCATTGTTTTAAAATATTCAATTGTGACAAAGGAGATTCTTTTTTCATTTTATGATTATAGCATAAATTAAATTGTTAATACATACATTTATGATAACATTGATTGACTAAAAGCAAAAGTTTTATTAAAATATGAATGAGTTCGGGGTATAGTGTAACGGCAGCACGAGTCCTTTGGGAGGATTTAGTCCCAGTTCAAATCTGGGTACCCCGAAGGCGAGTGTAGCTCAATGGCAGAGCCTCAGGTTTCCAACCTGGTCATGAGGGTTCGATTCCCTTCACTCGCTTCAATTTAAAAAATAAAAGTCATTTGTTATTATAATATGTCAATGCTTTTTATAAAAAATAGTAAAATTATTTGTTCTATCCCAATAACTGGTGCAACTAGCAAAATTAGAGTTAAACGAAGGAAAGATAATTTTGGCGAACCAATTTCTGTAAAGAAAAATGTATTTTCTGAAAATGATTATGTTGAATGGCAAATTTCTTATTTCTTGCCGATTGATACAATCTGGAAAAACTATCGAACAGCTAAAACGCCAAAAGATCGCGAGAACATTTTAGAAAATTTATCTTTAAATTATAAAAATATAAACATCCTTAGCGATATTAAAAAATTTATTCTAGAAACGAACATCAAAAGTAGAAAAGATTTTAAGAATGAAATACTTGAAATTTTTAAAAGAAATAATGAAATAATAGTTATAAAAGAGCACAAAAATGGAAATACTTATGTCGGTTATGAATTATCTGATTTGTTCAAAATCGCATTAAAAGATAAATTAATAAACAAACAGGAAATTGAACAATTGATAGATTTTAATAATAAAAATGAATTAGATATTGAAAAACAGTATAAAATTATCAGAACAACGACTCATAAAAAAATTTTGGGCAAGTTTGAATTATTTGAAGAAAAAAATCCTTTATTTATGAATAGAATAAGTAGCAATACTCTTGTTGAAATTATTTTACAACACAAACAAAAAGCAGTTGGTTATCAAAGTATGATATATTTCTGTTCAAAAGCAAACAATCTTTTTGACAAAGACAACCGTTCAATTATTGGACGAACAGCAAAAAGTAATGAAGTAATCTTTTTACCAATTAGTAAAGATGATCTGATAGGACTTGCAGAAAGCTTTATCGTTGCCTCAAAAGAGCATGCTTGGGATATGAAAACAGTTCTAAAGAACCTTATTAAAAATTAAGTTTAAGGTCATAGGTCTTAGATTTTCCTTCAATTTTCTTTAATCTTTCTTTAGCCAATTTATAGTAATTTACATCAATCTCAAATCCAATGAAATTTCTTCCAATTTGCTTACAAGCAATTGCTGTACTCCCGCTACCTATAAAAGGATCTAAAACGATATCTCCGTTTCTAGAGAACATTAACAAAATATCTTTTATAAAGGTTTTTGGTTTTGGCGTTGGATGATTAATAAACCCTTCGTCAGGTTCCACCATTCTACCTGGAGTATCAACAAAAATATCTTTCCCTCTTTTTATCATCTTAGGATTACCCTTTTTGAAGACCATACAAGACATATATTTTGTATATCCTATAGGGGAAGAGACGCTTCCATTCGGACAATAAAGAACAAAATTCCAGAAATATTCAAAAGGATTACTTCTGAAAATTTGTGGTAAAAATTTTGTACTAAAAAAGGTTATAAAGAAAGAGTTATCCTTTAAAACTCGGTAACTTTCCGGCAAAGACGAATAAAATAAGCTTAAATCAGTATCATTACTAATGCCCTTTTTATTTAATCCGTAAGGAGGATCTGTTAATATCAAATCAATAGATTTATTTGGTAGTTTTTTCAATTCTTCTATAGCATCTCCACAGATAACTTTATTTAGTGGTAGGTTATTATATCTCTTTATTTCCTTTTGCGATAATAATTCTGTTGCTTGCAATTCTTCATTGTTTTTTATTACATCAATAACAAGTCCTTGAATAACAATCTCTCGTTCACCGCTCTTTATAATAATTGGTTCATAATTTTTATTGGCTGGTTGTAAACGAATTTTATCTCTTTCTTTATAAAACGTTTTTAAGGTTGCTTTATAATTATCGATCAGCGCAACAACTTTTTGTCCATTTTCAACTGTTTGTTGTTCTTTTACTAAAATAATATCACCATCCTTGATGTTCTCCTCTATCATACTATTTCCTGCTACTCGTAAAGCATAAAATTCTCCAAAGCGAGGAAGTTTGTTTTGGGGAAAAGCAATTGTTTCTTTATCTTGTATTGCTTCAATCGGCTGCCCAGCAGCTATTAAGCCCAGGAGAGGAATATTAACCATTTTTTCGTTCTCGTAGATATTAATTGACCTTGGTTTGTTGTGTTTTTTTTCTAAAAGTCCCAATTCTTGTAATTTTTTAACATGGAAATGAGCAGTAGAAACAGAAGCAAGTCTGAATTTTTTTTGTATTTCTTCAAGAGACGGAGAATATCCTCGTTTCTTGCGATATAAAGTTATGAAATCTAAAACTTGTTTTTGCTTTTTAGTAATCATGACTTGATTTATTTTTATATTCTCTATACTTAATTATAATAGAAAGAAAATAGAAAGTCCATAGATACTTTATCCACAGTCCTGTATATTCCAACTAAAAAATCCCGCACCGAGGTGCGGGATTTTTTAGTAGAATTTTTTATTTAACAGCTTCTTTCAGAATCTTACCTGGTTTAAATTTGGGCGATTTAGAAGCTGGGATTTTAATTTTTTCTTTGGTTTGGGGATTGATTCCATTTCTTTCTTTTCTTTGAGAAATACAAAATTTACCAAAGCCAGTAAAAACAACCTCTTCTCCTTGAGAAAGAGATTTAGTTATTTCATCTAAAATCAAATTCACTATTTCGTTGCTGTCGCTTTTAGAAATTCCTATTTTTTTACTAATTGTTTCAACTAAATTCTTTTTATCCATAAATTTTAGAAATTAGAAATTCATTACTTGGCGTATTCTACTACTCTTTTTTCTCTGATAACCGTAACCTTAATTTCTCCCGGATATCTTAATTCTTCTTGAATCCTCTTAGCTATTTCCCGGGCTAATTTATTAGCTGTTAAATCATCTATTTCTTCCGGTCTTACAAAAACTCTTAATTCCCTGCCCGCTTGCAAAGCCCAGGCCTTTTCTACTCCGGAAAACCCGTTGGCAATATCTTCTAAATCACCTAAACGTTTAAGATAATTTTCTAAAGTATCTTTTCTGGCTCCGGGACGAGAACCAGAAATAGCATCGGCTGTCTGCACTAAAACTGCTTCTATACTTTCCTCTGGATATTCCCCGTGATGGGACTTCATAGCATCAATAACCTCCTTTTCCACATTAAATCTTTCCAAAATTTTTATACCTATATCCACATGAGAACCCTCTACCTTCCAGTCCAAAGCTTTGCCAATATCATGAAGCAAACCAGCCTTACGGGCCACCTGAACATTGACTCTTATTTCTTCAGCCAAGGTAGCTGCCAAGTGGGAAACCTCAATAGAGTGAAGCAAAACATTCTGACCATAACTGGTTCTAAAACGAAGCCGTCCCAAAAGCTGAACAATCTTGGGATCCAATCCAACTATTCCTGTCTCATAAACTGCCTGCTCTCCAGCTTCTTTTATTTGAGTAATAATTTCTTCTTCTGCTTTGTTGACTACTTCTTCAATTCTGGCTGGCTGAATTCTGCCGTCTTGAATAAGTTTTTCCAAAGCATTTTTAGCCACTTGTCTCCTAATGGGGTCAAAACCAGAAATAACCACCATGCCTGGTGTTTCGTCTACAACAACTTCCACCCCTGTTAAATTCTCCAAAGCCCTGATATTCCTTCCTTCTTTGCCAATAATTCTCCCTTTGATTTCTTCATTAGGAAGAGAGACATTAGTAGTGGTAATTTCTTGAGCTTGAGAAACAGCGCATTTTTGAATAGCTGAAGCTAAGATTTCTTTAGCTCGTTTATCAAATTTTTCCAATCCTTCTCTTTCCAGTCTGCTCATCTTCCCTAAAACTTCCAACTCATTCTGTTTTTCAATATTCTTTAAGAGCTCTTCTTTAGCTTCTTTTTGGGAAAGCTTGGCAACTTTTTCCAATTTTTCGATAGCTTCCTGCCTGTAGTCTTCCAGACTTTCTTTTATTTTTCTTAATTTATCCACTTTCTCGTGAAAATCTTTTTCCTTGTCTTCAAAATCAGAAATTTTTCTTTCTAGAATGCTTTCCCGACGCAGTAAAATTTGTTCTGTTTTCAAAAGGTCTTTTTGCCTTTTATCTGCTTCTCTCTTGGTTTTTTCTAAAAAACTAGATGATTTCTTTTCCGCTTCAGAAACAATTTTTTCCGCTTCTTCCTTGGCTTGAGCTACTTTCTTCTGCAGCTTTTGCTCTATGGTTCCAACTCTTTTCTTGGCAATTGATTGACGGGCATAGTAACCTAAAACCGAACCCAGCACTAAGGAAACTAAGCCCGCTAAAAGTAGGTTTAATGATTCCATGGTTTAAAATGAGAGATTGGCAATATTTTTTCATACCAAAAACCATATTATTTTATTTAGTATCTATAAAGTTAGTATAGCAGAAAAATATTTCTTGTCAAAAATTATTCCTTCTGGGGAGGAATTTCCTTCCACCCGGGATAAGGAAGTTTAGGTTCAATATCTTTTGAAATAGTACAGGGGCCAAAACCGTCTTGGTCTGTAATCCAAAGCTTTATTTGACCTGATGAATAAAGTTTGACTTTGGGATTTTCAGAATGCTCATCTGTTCCTCCCACAAAGATGCCATTGCAGCCACTAATGTCCCATGTAAATTCGGCTCCGGAACAAGAAACTTCCTCATTATTAATGTCATAGCATTTGCTAATATCTGAATCACAAAGGCCCGGTGCTTCCACTGAGCATAACTGAGCAAATACATCTACTGCCGGGGCTTCAGGTTCCAAAGTAAAATCAGGATCAGGATAAGCGTGAGCAGCTGTAGCAAAGGAACTACCGCTAATCCATCCGGAATCACCCCACTCATCATATACCTTTGCCCACCAATAATAAGTGGTGTTGTAGGTAATTTCGTTCTCTCCTGCAGACTTAGCTACTGTTACTTGCTGATTATTTTCTGTTCCATCTGGATAACTTAATCCCTTAAAAGTCTTATCAACTTCTGGATCGAGATCATCCACATCATCAACATCGTTTATTTTGAAATCATATCTAATTTCATTGTCCCCATCTTCATCTTTATAGATCCACTTAAATCCTACTGCTCCATCACAAAGACCTGATCCGCAGTATTCTTGATAATTAACTTCCTGGGATTGAATATATGGCGGAGCATTACCTAAAAGCACAGTAAAAGAACCTATATCACTATAGCCAGTATTAGGAGGAAAACTATTATCTACAGCCGTAGAACGATATTCAATATAATCATCAACCGCATAAGTATAGGGATCAACTGATACTACTAAAGGATTAACATCTCTGAAATCACTGTCGCATTTGTTATCGCCGTTTGAATCATAACATTCGAAAATAGTTGCCCATTCTCCTTCGTTTATACGATATTGAACAGCATGATAATAAATACCTGATGTATCTAAAGCTATAGAAGTAAAAATTACTGTATCATCATTGTAAACATCGCCCGCAGGCACTCTTTCAATAACAAGCTGGGGCGGGACATTGTCCTCTCCTAAAACATAAATTTCTCCTCCAGAAAAAACAATCACTTCAGCTCCTTCTGTATCCATTACATCTGCTATGGCTACATTTGACCTTCCGCCAGCCGGATAACTCCAAATAATTTCTCCGCTGGAATTAAAACAATAAACCATATCTGTCTGAATAATAATTTCCAATTCTCCATCACTGTTAATATCAGCTATGGCTGGCGAGCCATAGACACTGCCAATAGAGGCATCACTCCAAATAATCTCTCCTGTCTTCCCATTTAACAGGAATAATCCCTGGGCTGGATGACCACCAGGATCAGCTAATCCCAAGGCTATTTCCATTCCCGCAATATCAGTTCTTACATCTCCTATAGCTGGGGAACCATAATCGTTAACTGCTTGCTGTCCAGGAAATTCAGCATATGGTTTGCTCCATAGTTTGCTACCGTCTTCTCCATTAAAGACAAAAATTTCCCCCCAACAAGTTTCAATGACTTCCGGCTTATTGTCATTATCTACATCAGCTATTGAAATATAGCCGGTTACATCATTGTAATTTGGTTGAACTTGAACTTGCCATAATGGATTTTCCTGACCATCAAAAGCATATAAATAATTATCACTAGCATTTTCAACCACAATGTCCATTTGTCCGTCCTGATTTAAATCAGCCAATGCAGGAACTGTGCCTCGGTTCAAAATACTTTTAGACCATAAAACTTCGCCTGTGGAACCTTCTAATACATAAAGATTTTTTCCGTGAATTATAATTTCATTTAAGCCATCGTTATTAATATCAGCAATAACCGGTGTTATTACATCATCTTCATAGATATCGAGACTAGAGGTAAACCATTTTAAAGTACCAGTGGCTGCATTACGGCAAATTATCTCATTGTCATAGCCATTAAAAACTATTTCCATAACACCGTCATTATCAACATCCCCCACTGCTGAAATTTGCCCATATCCGCTTGGCTCAAAACATGGACGAGGAGAAGACCAGCCTACTCCGCAGGTTCTGCTCCATAATAAGTTTCCTTGTCCATCAAAGGCTTGAGCTGTTTCATTGATTGAAAAAATTTCATCTTTTCCATTGCCATCTATATCAGCCGTTACCAATCCAGCCCAATCTAAATCAACAGGGGAACTAATGGATTGATTCCAGTATTTTTCAACAAAACTTATTCCTCCTTCCAGAAAAGTGTAAGCATTATGATCTTTTTCTCTTCCGACCTCAGGCCAACTAGGAATAATAATGGAACGGCGAATATTCTCCACTACACTTGAAAAGCTTGGATTATTACTGGTATTTTTTGGGCTTGAAAAAGATAATTGCCAAGTTGCTCCCAAATCCATACTCCTATATACTAATGCTTTTGGCTCAGTAGAATAACAATAACCGTAGATAGCTGCATAAATATCTCCTTGTGGAGATTTATCAATAGACTGCGTCCATCCTTCCATAGAATCTGTTTCATTATAAATCTGCTGTTGTTGTAAAGATATCTGCCAGTCAACTCCAGCATTATAGCTTACATAAATTGCCCCTAAAAGTTCATCGTCTTGTTTAATGCCAGCAAAAATAGTGTTTTGATTAAAAGCAAATAAAGAGGCAACTTCTTTGCCAGGGCTTGCATAAGGAGAAGTAAAAACAATTGTCCAGTTATCTCCATTGTTAATACTTTTATAAACATATTTCCCACTGGCAACGTAAATATCATTATTAACCGAAATAATAAGATGCGCTGTGGGCGTAATAGTTATTTTAGGACTTCCGGAAAGCAGTTCAAAGGATTCACCATTATCTATGCTTCTGTAAACGCCATTGCTGCCGGTAGCAAAAATATATCCATTATCACTCACAGCTACAGATTTACAGCCAGATGGACCAGATATTTGATCCCAAATACCTCCCTTGTCTGTACTTTTATAAATACCACCATTGACCGCATATAAATCTCCGTTAGAAGCTTCAGCTAAAGAACTGATCAAATTAGAACTTCCATTTATACAATCACCCTTAATCATTTTTAAAATGGATGAGTCACTATTTTTTCTAAAAGTAGCTTGATGCACCTGCCATACGCTTTTATATGTTCCGTCACAGTCATAATGATTATCATACCCTAAACTCATAAACATTTTTCCATCTGAAGTGGAATCTAGAAAAGAAACACCTCCTATGGAATCTTCTCCCGTAATAGGAGAATTGAAATATTTCAAAACATCCAACCCTGTCCAGGTTTGTCCATCATCATCGCTTTGATAAAGATTATTATGGCTAGCTACAAGGCTTATATAATAAGGACTGCCCGTATTTCCAGCTTCATCCGTACATTTAACTGTCCAATAATTGGTTCCTGGCTTCATATTACTAAGAGTAAAATAAGTAACAGTATCATTGGGAACCGATGAATTGGTCTGGATAACTTCATCGTCTAAATATAAGCTGCAGGAACAGGAAGAAGAAACATCGTCAATCTGCTTAAAAGAAACCTGCATGCTTTGTTCTTCAGTTTCAATATTGTCATCTGGAGAAAGCAAAAACACCTTTGGCGGATGAGTATCTACTTCAACCAAAAACGATTTTTTAGTAGTTTCGCTGTAATTAAGACTATAATCAGTTGCTGTAGCTTGATATTCAATTTTGGTTCCTATCAAAAGTGGACCAATAGTAATAAAATGGGTTCCTCCTTCAGACCATTCATCTATTGGTTCTTGAAGAATACCGTTTACCCAATACTTAATTTTGTGGTTTTGAATGCCAGAGAAATCAGAAGCAATAGAAGAAATAGTTATTAAGTCGGTATCTTCGCTTTTAACTATTCCTCCATCTGGTATTAAAACATTATTTTTGTCTTTGGCTTCAATAGTTACTATAGGCGGATCATTGTCTTTGCCCAAAACATGAAGAACACCGCTTGTATCAATTAAAATAACTTCTGCCCAGCCATCACCATCTACATCAGATATGGCCGGGGAATTAAGGGAAGGAATAGCGCTGCCAGTGAGGGAAAGGCCGCTCCACAATTTATTACCGTCTTTATCAAAAACATAGAGATCTTCGTAAGTAGGCGCAATGATATCAAGACTCCCATCCGCATTAATATCAGCAATAACAATTGATCCATATATTAATCCGCTTTCTATGGTTTGTTCTATAGCTCCAGTTTCTCCGTTTAAAACATAGAATCCACCGGCGTCCTTTGGAGCAATCACTTCTATTATTCCATCATTATCTATATCAGCCACAGCTGGAGAAGGAAAAGCTGTTAAGTTAGGACTACCTGCTCCTATATTTACATCCCATAAAATACTGCCATTATCTCCGTCAAGGCAGAGGACATGATCTGTGTACTGTGTAATAACCTCTAATCCTGAATTTCCAGAAACAACATCAGCTAAAATAGTATAGCCTGTTCTGTCATAGCCAGTAGATGTTTGCCAAAGATTATTTCCCCATCTATCAAAAGCATAAATGTCTGGACTGCCCTGAACAACTATTTCCATTTGGCCGTCATTGTTTATGTCACCCACAGCAGGAACTGAACCATATGGATCTGTTTTAAAGCCAATACCATCCTGCCAAACCCCCATCAGACCATCGTTTCTGCCAAGATAGGGCAAGCCGTTCTCTTCTTCAAAAACAATCAGGCCTCCGTTTGTGGCAAAAATTATCTCCTTTTTTGCACCAACTATACCAAGATCAAAAATAACTGGAGTAAAAGATCCACTAACTACAGGCAAATAGGAAGGATTATCGTAATACCATCTCAAATTTCCTGTCAAATCTAACTCGCGAGAGAACAAAAGTGCAACACCCCCTCCCTTAGTAACTAATTCTTTCAATCCATCATTATCAATATCAGCAATATCGGGATGAGACGGTCTTAAATTATCTGATAAACAAGTTTCAGAAGCACAATGCCATGAGGGAAAACAACACCCCCCCTCAAAAAGCTTGTTTCCTTCTCCGTCAAAAACAAATGTCCTATCTCTAACTAAAACAATCTCATCCTTTCCATCGTCATTAACATCTGCTGTAAGCGGAGAATTATAAAAATTAAAACCCCCTCCTACCGAAGCAGACCATTTTTCAGCCGTAATATTACCAATGGCTGGAGTAAAACCGGAGTGGGTTTCTGTTCTCCCAATATGAGACCAAGAAGAGACTGTAAATGATCTCTTAACATTATCAACCACTCTTACTTGGCTAAAAACGTACCCGCTTGCTAAATCCAAAACCTTGGTCCAGGTGCCTAAATCACCATTACCAGTACTTCTATAAATAGCAGTTTTGTAACCTGAAACCGAATAATAATCTATGGCAATATAAATATCGCCATTAGGAGCCATTTCAATAGCATTTACATATCTTCTAGTGCCTAAAGATGATAAGTCAAAAACTGTCTCCCAGTTCTCTCCGGCGTCTGTGCTTCTTTGAATTTTATAGCCGTCTAGTTCTCCTCCGACAAAAATAATATCATTGGAAATTGCTTTAACAGTTCGAGAGGGATCAGTACCACCAATAAGATAATTTTTACAACTCCAAGTTGCTCCTTTGTCTATGCTTTTGCATACGCCCCCGCGATTATTGGTTGAATAAACATCACCGTTAGGAGCAACATCCATTCCATTGCCAGTAGTATAAGTATAGCTATAGACGGTAGGACTTCCTTCTAAAAGATTCCAAGAATCTCCTCTATCTTCACTTTTATAAATACTGCTTCCACTATAATTAAACTTTCCAGCATAAATATCGCTTGTGGTTGGGTCAACTGTTAAATAAAGTATGGAAGAGCTAGGACTGTTGGGAAGCAGTTCAAAATTAATCCCTCCATCTTCACTTTTATAAATTCCTTCACCGCTAACAGAAATGTAAACATCTTCACTGGCTGGGTCTTCAGCCATTGATACAATATTCCAGTTGCTATATTCATCTTTTTTCAAATCTAAAATCTGCCAAGCCGATCCTTCGTCCGGTCTTCTAAAAAGTGACCTATGATCTACATCTCCATAATATCCTCCGTAATATTGGGGTTCTCCTTGATAATATTCGTTCTCATAATCCAAATGGGCAAAAAGTTGGCCTCTTTGATCCGCATCCATAAAATAAATCTGTGGTTCTATATATCCTGTAGTACTATTGTAGGTATAAGGACTTAAATCAAGTTTGCTCCACTCTCCCGCATTCCCAGTACTGCTCTGATAAATCCCACCATCTCTAGATGAAGCAGCTACATAATAAGGACTGCCTGTGTTGCCGGAAGCGTCAGTACACTTTACAGTCCACCAATGCTGACCGGGCTTGATTTCTGAAACTGAAAATGTTGTTGGCGTGTTATGAGGAACAGATGAATTGGTTTGAACAACTACATCGTCCAAATATAAACTGCAGGAACAAGCTACTCCTCCAGAATTAGTTTGTTTAAATGTTAAATCCAAAACATTTTCTTCAATCTCACAATTATCATTGGGAGAAATTAAAGTCACCTTTGGCGGATCAACGCCAAAGGCTTGCAGAGGCATAATCAGACCTATCAAAACAAAGAAGAATATAAATAAGGATAACTTCATTTCTCTCTTATGCTTATTCCTCCTTCACCTACAGCTATGGTTTTAAATGGTTCAGAAGGGGGAGAATTAAAAATTAAATTATAATAATCATCCTTCTCTTCAAAAAAGGCGGTTTTGAGTCCATTTTGGCTTTGAGCTATAAAAGATACTATTTTGCAATCGCCGACAGTGTTCACTTTAACATTGACATTCAATTTTCCATCTTTAAATTCTTTCTCCAAAACCTCAACGGTTCCCCTGCACTTATTGAGCTTTTCCTTAATTTTTTTCTCGTCCGGTTTTGACTGTTCTCTAGTAATTGTTTCGCCATTATTGTCTTTGATTACAACCCCATAATAAGCATCGCAATCATAAACCTTACAATCAGTGAAAGCAATTACATCGCAGAGAAAATAATAAGGACATTCATTGTTTAGACAAGAAGAGGATAATGCCTGGCAATTTTCAAAAAATTTCTTGCTTTCAGGCTGTTCTGGAATAAAAAAATCTTGACTGTTCAAAACCCAGATCAAAACTAAAGAACATAAAACAACAATAATTATTGATAATTTTAAGTATTTATTTTTGAAATCAATTTTACCTTTTTTTATCTTTAAAGTTTTTAGCTCCATATTCTTTTATTTTAGCAAAAAAATAAAAAATAAGCCAGTCAATACCCTTTTTATATTTTAGCAAAAAAATAAAAAATAAGCTATAATACAAGAATGAAAACAGGGTTCACATTAGTAGAACTTTTAGTGGTTATCGCTATTATTGCCATTCTTACCGCCATAACTTTGACTAATTATAAAACAATGGGAAAAAATTATGCTTTAGAAAGATCAGCTAATAACTTAGCCCAGGAAATAAGGAGAGTGGAACAAATGGCCATATCAGGAGAAACAATAGGCGATCCGGGGGAAGAGTTTTATCCTCAAGGAGGATATGGAATATATTGTAATAAAAATGAAGGAATAATAAGTATTTTTTCAGATATTGATAATAGTGGTCATTATCAGGCAGGAACTGAACATATTAGAGATATAATTTTGGAACCAAATGTCAAAATAGTTCAACTTTCTCCCAAAGCAAACATAGTTGTCATTTTTAGGGCTCCCAATCCTAATATTTATATAACTAACGATGCAGATAAAGCAGAAATAACTTTGGGTATTGAAGACATAGGTACTAAAACTGTAAGAATTAATAAAGCTGGCTTAGTAGAAATAGAATGACAAAAACAATAAAAACATAAGTATTCTTATGGATAACAAGGCTTTTACTTTATTAGAAATATTAGTCACCATTTTTATTATCACAATTGGTCTTTTGGCAACTTTGGCGGCCATAGATAAAACTCTACGCATAACTTCTAATTATTCTAAAAAACTTTCTGCCCTGGCTTTAGCGCAGGAAGGAGTTGAAATAGTACGCAACATAAGAGACAGTAATTTTATTGAAGAGCAAAGAGGCTCTCCAGAGATTCCTTGGAATCGAGGTTTTTCTGTTACTGGAGAATATGAGGCTGATTATACATATACATACCAAGATTTAGAATTAAGCTCTTACACTGGCAGATATTTAAAAACAGATAACCAGGGTTTTTATTTCTACTCCAGTTCCCCTGATTATCCTGAAAGTGTCTTCCAGAGAAAAATAATTATTAATGAAATAGACCCATTAAATCCTGATCCCAACGGCGACAGCCTTGAAGTCAAAGTAGAAGTTTATTGGCCAGGAGAAGATGTTATCAAAACTACTACGGTTAATGAATATTTATATAATTGGCAATAAATCTATGAAAAATCCAGGTTTCACTTTAGTAGAGATATTGGTATCTATTTGTGTCTCTGTTTCTATTATAGGAGCTGTATTAAGTATTTTTATTACTACCCATACATCCCAAAAAAGAATTCTATCTTCTTATGAACTTCTTAACCAAAGCGGTTATTCTATGGAATTAATGAGCCGTTCTTTGAGAATGGCAGAAAAAGAATCAGGCCAGGGATGTCTTTCTTCTTTGGGATTAAATTATGAAATCCCGTCTGCTTTTCGCATCGGAGGAGATGAAGGTTTAGGAACCGGAATAAAATTTATTAACCATTTAGAGGAAGATGATTGCCAAGAATTCTTTTTGGAAAACAACCAGCTCAAATATAGAAAAGGCATTGGTACAACTAATGAAGAAACCGTAAACCTAACTTCGTCTAAACTTGAGATTACTAATTTCAAATTCAAGCTTCAAGGACATAATCAGGATGACAATTATCAATCTAGAGTAACTATGCTTTTAATTGTTCAAACCAGTCCAGAAGGACCAAAAATTACTTTAGAAACAACCATTTCCCAGAGAAATATTGATACATATCAATTATATTGAAATTATGTTTAAAAAAGAAAAAGGAGTTATTCTTTATTTAGCTTTAATAATTCTTACCATTGGTATGGCAGTTGTTTTAGGATTGAGCACTATTTTAGTAGGGCAAATCAAAACCATTGAACAAATGGAAAACTCTATGAGAGCTTTATTTGCTGCTGACACAGGCATGGAGAGAGCTCTTTATGGCGAAGAAGGCAACCCCGACCAGAATTATTCAGGTTCTTTAGATGGAGCTAGTTACGAAACGAATGTTTTTTGTAGCCCTGATTATCCAAGAGACCCAGAATATCCAGATGAACCAGTCTGCCCTCTAGGGATAGAGTTTATTGACGACGACTGTGCGGCTTATTTTTTCTGCTACTATTCTATGGGTACCTGTCAAAATACCCAGAGAAAGTTGGAAGCTGTAAGATAGTTATTTTTTGGTATTAATTACTTGATCAATAATTCCATACTCTTTAGCCTCTTGAGCAGTTAAATAAAAATCTCTGTCTGTATCTTTTTCAACCTTGCTCAAAGGCTGACCTGTATGCTTAGCTAAAATTCTGTTAAGCTTTTCTTTTATTTTTACAATCTGTTTGGCTGTAATTTCAATTTCTACAGCTGCTCCTCCAATATTACCACCAGCCACCTGATGAAGCAGAATTTCTGAATTGGGCAAAGTAAATCTTTTTCCTTTTTCACCAGCTGCCAGTAAAGTAGCACCCATAGAAGCCGCCATGCCAATACAGACAGTGGAGATAGGCGACTTAACATACTGCATAGTATCATAGATCGCCAAACCAGAAGTGACTACTCCGCCAGGGGTATTGATATAAAGCTGAATGTCTTTTTTAGGATCTTTGGATGCCAAAAAAAGCATCTGAGCAATAACAGAATTAGCCATAATGTCGTTAATAGGCCCGGCCAAAAAGACGATCCTTTCTTTTAACAAGCGGGAGTAAATATCAAATGCCCGCTCTCCATATTTAGTTTTTTCAATAACTGTTGGTATAAGGTTCATATTATTAGCTGTTAGTTTATAGTTTTTTCTTCTCTTCTTTTTTGGGTTTTTCTTTTTTGGGTTCTTCCTCTTTTTTATTTTCTTTTTTGGGTTCTTCTTTTTGGGACTTTTCCGCCTTAGGTTTTTCAGATTTTTCTTGTTTTGGCTCTTCCTTTCCTTCAGAACTCCTTACATCTATTTTCCAGCCGGTTAGCTTGGCTGCCAGGCGAACATTCTGGCCATCTTTTCCAATAGCTAAGGAAAGCTGATCTTCGGGTAATAAAGCCAGGGCCTTGTTTTTAGGCATAATCTTTACTTCCACTATTTTCGCCGGAGATAAAGAATTGGCAATGTATTCCTCTGGATTTTCAGAATATTCTATAATATCAATCTTCTCTCCTCCTAATTCATTAATAACAGCTGCTACTCTCGTTCCCCTCTGTCCCACCATGGCTCCAATAGGATCCATACCTTCCACGTCAGAGCTGACCGCGATTTTGGAACGGGAGCCAGCTTCTCTGGCAATAGAATTGATAACAACCTGGCCAGCAGAAATCTCCGGCACTTCCAGCTCAAATAATTTTGAAATCATTTTGGGATAAGCCCGGGATAAAATAATTTGTGGCCCTTTAGGAGTTATTTCTACATCCAGAACATAAAGTCTAAATCTCTGGTTAGGTCTATAGAATTCTCCGGGAATCTGTTCTTCTCTTGGTAAAACACCTATTGTCTTACCAATGTCAAAAAAAATAACTCTGGGCTCAACCCTCTGAACCAATCCGGAAATTATTCCTCCTTTTTTGGATTCAAATTCTTCTAAAATAGATTCTCTTTCTGCTTCTCTGATCTTCTGAAGCACAACCTGTTTGGCTGTTTGAGCAGCAATTCTGCCATAGTCATCCTGGGTTTCCAAAGGAATAGAAATCTCCTCCCCTACTTTTATTTTAGTATTCATCTTTTTAGCTTCTCTTAAAAGAATATGTCTTTCTGGATTAAATCTGATTTTTTCTTTGTCCGCCATGGGTTTTTCTTCCTCCTTTGCTGAAGCTTCAGAAAACAAGGCCTTCATTTTTTCCAGCTCCTCCTCTGAATAAATCATATCCTCTGAAACCACTTCTTTAATCTGCCAGAATTTCAAACTTCCGCTTTGAGGAAAAAGCTTAGCTTTAATCATCTGTCCTTTTTTTCCGTATTCTTTTTTATAAGCTGCAGCCAGGGCCTGCTCAATAACCTCAATGATTTTTTCTTGAGGTATTCCTTTTTCTTCAGCAATCTGGCTGATAGCCGATGTAAATGTTTTTATTTCAAACATATTTTTATAAAATAAGTCCGCTCATGGACGGACTAATTTCAGTATATCAAAACTTATTTGGTCTGTCAAATTTATATGGTGGTCTTTATTGAAAAAAGTTAGAACCTATTTTGAGCAAAATCCCGATTT